>VXNL01000071.1 GCA_009840635.1 Acidobacteriota bacterium
AAACCTTTTTCCCTTGTTTCCTGTTGCTTCTTTTTTTTTAATCAACCCGCCCCCCCCGCGCCCCACCCTCCTCCCCCCCCCGCCCCGGCGGGCGCCCCCGCCCCCCCCACGTCGTAACCTCGCCAACCCCTATGGCGCTACGGCTTGGAACGCCGGCTTCAGCCGGCACCGCAGCCCGCAGGGCCGCAGAGTGCGTTTCGCCGACGGTCCGTGATCGGCGCCGCCCTTACCGGGACGGCCGTTCCGGAAGCGGCGTCCGCAGCACCCGCCGCAACCGCTCGTCCTTCGAGACCTGCCAGATCTTCGCGTCGAGGTAGTAGTGCTGCATGGCCCAGCCGAGGAGTGACGCGCCGACCACTTCGGCCCCGAGGCTCCCGCCGCCGCTCCCCGGCGCCCCGGCCACGAGACCCGCGAACGGCAGCAGGAATCCGTCGAGGAACCCCGCGAGCAGGCCGCTCACGGAAGCCACCAGCGGGCCCCGATAGCAGAGGAGGGTGAACGCGAGCCCGAGCGCGAGGTAGAGCACCGGGTGCGAGAAGGAGAAGGCGGCCGGACTTCGTTCCGCCTGGTAGCGGCGCTGCCCGTAGTCCCAGACGAAGCGCTGGTACTGGAGGTTGTGCCCGGCGGTGACCAGGGGCACCACGAAGAGCACCAGCAGCGGCGCCGAGAAGGCCGCGGCGTGAAGCGGCACCGTGGCCGCGAGGAGCAACAGCTTGGGAAGATTCCGGGGGATGCCCTGCCGCGAGCGCCGCCACTGGAAGCCGGCGTAGGCGAGCAGGGTGACAAGCCACAGCGATCCCACCGGCGCGTGCAGCCAGGCGCCGAGCGTCCGGCCGCCGATCTCGGTGGCGAACCCGAGTTCGGGCATGCCGCTCGCCGCGTACCAGGGTGCGGTCAGGAACCACCCGATGGGTAGGTAGAAGAGCATCGGGAAGACGATGCGGTCCAGCCGGGCCTCGGTTTCGTCCTCCGCTGCCGGGTTCCGGCGGACGTAGAGCCGGAGAAACCCCCAGTGCTGGCGCACCACGTGGTAGTAGGCCCAGAGTCGGAAGAAGACCAGGAAGACGACGCTTCCGAGCGTTGCCGCTTCGGCGGGGAGCACCCCGGCGGACGACAGCCCGCGCGGCGTCAGGATCAGCGCCGGGCCCAACAGGAAGAAGCCGAAGGAGGCGAGCAGCACCCCGCCGCGAACGCGCCATTCTTCCGGGTCCAGCACGGTGCGGGCCAGGGTGGCGAACAGGTGCGGGGCGTCGAGCACGATCGCCCAGCTCGCCACCACCACAAGCCCGAGGCTGAGGGGCAGCGCGAACTCGCCGACCCGGAGGGTAGCGAAGGGGTCCCGGATGGGATTCTCGAGTCCGGACCCGACCCCCAGGATCAACGTCAGGTAGGCCCAGCCGACGGCGGCCGAGAGGATGATCCAGACCAGGTCGGTGCGGAACCCCATCAGCCAGTTCCGCGAAAGGGAAGGGATCGCCTGGGTCGTCACCGCCCTTCCCCCGGGGTGCCGCAGATTGCTAGCTCCGGCCTCCCGACCGTCCACCTGAGAGCCGGGGCCAGAGCGGCTCGCCGGTACGCGTGCTGAGAGTGCGTCCGCCCTGAAAGACGGCGTCGTCGTCGAGCCGGATCGGATCGCCGTTCGTTCCGCCCAGCCGCTCGAGGATCCGGAGGGTGGACTGCGGCATCACCGGATGGAGGAGGACGGTGGCGATGCGTGTCGCCTCCGCAGCTTCGTAGAGGGCCTCGTCGAGCGCACCCCCGGCGTCCGGGTCTTTCGCGAGCTTCCACGGCGCCCGCTCGGTCAGGAACTCGTTGACGGCGCCCACGATCCGGAAGGCGGCAGCCGCGCCGTCGTGGAGCCGCAGTTCCTCCATCGCGGTGCGGTAGTCCGTGACCGCCTGCGTCGAGATCTCGGGAAGACTTGAGCGGGCCGAAGCGGCCAGCCGGCCCTCGCGGTAGCGCCCCGCCATCGAGGTGATGCGGCTGACCAGGTTGCCGAGTGCGTTGGCCAGATCGGAGTCGTAGCGGGCTTCGAACCGGTCCCAGGAGAAGTCGCCGTCCTGGCCGTACTGGATTTCCCGCACCAGGAAGAGGCGCAGAGGATCGGCGCCGAAGTGGTCGGCCGCTTCGAGCGGGTCCACCGCGGTGCCGAGCGACTTGCTCATCTTCTCGCCCTGGAAGTTCACGAAGCCGTGCCCGAAGACCTGGCGGGGGATGGCGACCCCGGCCGCCATCAGCATCGCCGGCCAGATGACCGCGTGGAAGCGGGTGATGTCCTTCCCGACGATGTGGAGGTCGGCGGGCCAGCGCTCGTTCCAGCCCTCCTCGTCGGTCCCGTACCCCGTCGCGGAGAGGTAGTTCATGAGCGCGTCGAACCAGACGTAGACCACGCTCTCTTCGTCGAAGGGCACCGGGATTCCCCAACCGGATCCCGGCCGGCTGACCGAGAGATCGAGCAGCCCGGCCTCCAGCACGTTCGTCAGTTCGTTCCGGCGTGTCTCGGGCTCGATGAAGCTCGGCTGTTCGCGGTAGAGCTCCAGCAGGCGATCGCGATAGTCCGACAGCCGGAAGAAGTAGTTCTTCTCGGAGATCCAGTCCGGCCTGGCCTTGTGGAGCGGACAGAGGTCGTCTTCGAGGTCCTTTTCCTGTTTGAACGCCTCGCAGGAGACGCAGTACCAGCCCTCGTAGGTGCCCTCGTAGATGCCGCCCCGGGCGCGGATGGCCTCGAGGAGCTTCTGCACTCCCAGGCGATGGCGTTCCTCGGTGGTGCGGATGAAGTCGTCGAAGGAGACGTCGAGCTTCGCCCAGACGCCCCGGAAGACGTCCTCCATCTTCGCGCAGTAGTCGAGCGGGTCGAGTTCCTGTCGTTCGGCCTGCCGCCGGACGTTCAGCGAGTGCTCGTCGTTCCCCATCAGGAACCGGGTCTCGTAGCCGGCGCCCCGCTTGAAACGCGCGATGACGTCCGCGGTGATCTTCTCGTAGGCCGTCCCCAGGTGCGGCGGCGAGTTGACGTAGTCGATGGCGGTCGTCAGGTAGAAGCGGGGCACGGAACGGCCGGAATCTTACGCGGGGGCCTGGGCCCCGGAGGCCCCGATGGACCGCTCGCGCTGCCTCGGTTGACCGCCGTCCGTCGCTCGGACAGACTCGCTCGCCATGTTGCAACGAATCCCCCCGCGGCGTGACCGCCACCTGCTGGTACCGCTTGCGGTGCTGCTGGTCGCGGCGGTGGCGACGAGCGGCGCCGCCCAGCTCTCCTCCCGCGCGGTGGCCGACGCCGGCCCGCGCGACTGGGCGATCACCGGCGGCATGGTCCACGTCGGCAACGGGACCGTGCTCGACGAGGCCACCGTGGTGATCCGGGACGGCCTGATCGTTTCGGTGGAGGCGGGGAGCGACGCGCCGGCCGGAATGGGGCGGCTCGATGCGTCCGGGAAACACGTCTATCCGGGATTCATCACCGCGCTGAGCGATCTGGGCCTCGGCGCGGCTGCTCCTCAGGCCAGGCAGGCCGGAGGCCCGGGCGGGGCCGCCAATCGGCCGCCTCCCTCCCGCGGACCCGAGGACCGGCCGGACACCTTCTCCTGGCGGCTCGCAGCGGATGACCTGCAGGCGGACGACGACCGGATGGCCGCGCGCCGGCGCGCCGGATTCACCTCGGCGGTCACCGCCCCCCGCGGTGGGATCGTCGGGGGCCGGGCTGCATTCCTGAACCTCGCGGCGGACGACGCCCGGGACCTGGTGCTCGATCCGGATGTGGCGGTCATGGTGCGGCTCGAGACCCGCGGGTTCCGTTCCTTCCCCGGTTCCATGATGGGAGTGCTCGCCTACCTGCGGCAGCTCTTCATGGACGCCTCCCACTATGCCGAGATCTGGCGGATGTACGAGGAGGACCCGGCGGGTCTGGCGCGGCCGCGCTACGACCGGGCGCTCGCGCCGCTCGTGCCGGCCGCCGCGGGCGAGCAGGCGGTGCTCCTGCCGGCTGCCCTCGACAAGGAGGTCCGCCGGATGGTGGGTCTCGCCCGGGAGTTCGGTATCCGGCCGGTGCTCTACGGCGGGCACGAAGCCACGGAGTCCTCGAAGGGACGCGGCTGGTCCACGCGCACTGTTACCGGCAGGACGAGATCCTGCAGCTCCTGCGGGTCGCCGAGGAGTTCGGCGTCCGGATCGCCACCCTCCAGCACGTGCTCGAGGGCTACAAGGTCGCGAACGAGATCGCCGCACACGGAGCCGGAGCATCGACCTTCTCCGACTGGTGGGCCTACAAGGTGGAGGCGTATGACGCGATTCCGCATAACGCTGCCCTCATGACCGAACGGGGAATTCTCGTCTCCATCAACTCGGACAGCGCCGAGGAGGCGCGCCACCTGAATCAGGAGGCCGCCAAGACGGTGAAGTGGGGCGGGATGAGCGAGGAGGAGGCGCTCAAGATGATCACCATCAACGCGGCGATCCACCTCGGCATCGACGACAAGGTCGGATCCATCGAGGCCGGGAAGGACGCCGACCTCGCCATCTTCGACCGCCATCCGCTGAGCACCTACGCGGTGAACCAGATGACTTTCGTGGACGGCGAGATGCTCTTCAGCCGCGAGCGGGACCTCGCGATGCGGGAGGCGATGGCGGCCGAACGCACCGAACTCGAAGCGAAGCTCTCCGAGGGGGCCGACGCCGGGCGCGGCCCGGGCGGACGCGGCGGACCCCGGCGGGGACCGCGGGAAGGAGTCCGGCGATGACCCGGGTCGGCAGGAACGGTTTCGCGATCGCGCTGGCGCTGACCGGCGTTTGCGCGAGTGCGGCCGGCCAGGAGGAGGAATCCTGGATCATTCAGAACGCGCGGATCCACACCCTCGCCGAGGGGGCCGAGCCCATCGAGTCGGGTTCCATCCTGATCCGCGACGGCCGCATCGTCGAGATCGGCGCCGACGTTACGGCGCCCGCCGGCGCGGCCGTGATCGACGCCGCGGGAATGGACGTCTACCCGGGGATGATGGACTCGGTGAGCCAGCTCGGCCTGACGGAAATCGGGGCCATCAGCGCCACCGTGGACACGGTGGAACTGGGGGAGATGAACCCCCACCTGCGGGCGGCCACCGCGATCCACCCCTCGAGCGAGCACCTGCCGGTGGCGCGCGCCAACGGGATCACCCATGCGGTGGTGGCTCCCGGCCGGCTGGGCGGGTTCGGCGGCGGGGGCGCCGGGATCAGCGGGCAGGCTTCCATCGTCCACCTCGACGGCTGGACCGTGGAGGAGATGGACATCAACGCCTCCGCGGGGATGGTGCTGACCTGGCCGACGCTCTCGACCCGCTCCTTCAACCCGGCGACCTTCAGCATGGGACGGCGCTCGTTCCGGGAAGCCAGGGAGGAGTACGACCGGCAGGTGGCCGAGTTGGGTGAGGTGCTCGACGCGGCGCGGCGCTACGCGGCTGCCGGTGAGGCCGGGGCCCGCGAACGCGACATCCGGCTGGCCGCGCTGGGGCCCGTCGTCGGCGGTGAGATGCCGCTCCTGATCCTCGCCCAGCGCGAGCGGGAGATCCGCGGGGCCGTGGAGTTCACGAAGGAACAGGGGGTCAGGATGATCCTGCTCGGCGGGAGCGAGGCGTGGAAGGTGAAGGAACTCCTGGTCGAGAACGGGATCCCGGTGATCCTGGGACCCACCCAGCGGCTGCCGGGGGAGGAGGACGAGGCCTACGATCAACCGTTCACGACCCCGGGAGAACTCCACGACGCCGGCGTGACGGTGGCTTTCGCCACCTTCGGATCCTCGAACTCGCGTCTGCTGCCCTACGAGGCCGGGCACGCGGTGGGCTACGGGCTGCCGCAGGAGGCGGCGATCCGGGCGATCACCGTGGTTCCGGCGCAGCTCTTCGGGCTGGCCGAGGACTTCGGGACCCTCGAAGAGGGGAAGGTCGCGAACCTGATCGTGGTGAACGGGGACCCGCTGGAGATCCGGACCCAGGTCGAGCACGTCTTCGTGAACGGGGTTCCGGTCTCGCTCGACAACCGGCACCAGAGCCTCTACGAGAAGTACCGGTCGCGCCCGCAACCCGAGCGTTAACCGCCGGCTTCGAACCGACGCGCGCGTCCGCCGCGCGCGCCGGCGAGGTTGTTCTCCGCTGGACACCTGCTTAGGCTCGATTCTGTGGGCAGCAACGGAACCGTGACGCCGGTCCACCGGCATCGCGCCCGTCGGGAGGGGCTGCCGCACCGGATCCTCGAACTGTCGGACCTCACCCTCCGGTTCGGGGGCGTGACGTCGCTTGCGGGCCTCACCATGGAGGTGCGGGGCGGCGAACTGCTGGCCCTCATCGGGCCGAACGGGGCGGGGAAGACGAGCGTCCTGAACTGCATCTCCGGCCTCTACCGCCCGCAGGCGGGAGGCATCACGCTGACCGGTCCTGACGGGGCGCGGCACGCCCTCCACCGGCTCGCGCCGCACCGCATCGCGGCGCTGGGGGTCGCGCGCACCTTCCAGAACATCGAGCTCTTCAAGCACCTGACCGTGCTCGACAACCTGATGCTGGGCCGCCATGTGCACATGAACGGCGGCGTGCTGAGCGGCGGCCTCTACTGGGGCCGCCAGCGCGCGAGGGAGATCGAGCACCGCCAGTACGTGGAGCAGGTCATCGACTTCATGAACCTGGAGCCGTTCCGGAGCGCCGTGGTGGGGAACCTGGCCTACGGGAACCAGCGGCTCGTGGAGATGGCGCGGGCCCTGGCGCTCGATCCGCACCTGCTCCTCCTCGACGAGCCGACCGCCGGGATGAACGCCGAAGAGAAGGAGTCGATGGCGCGCTTCATCCTCGACGTTCACGAGGAGCAGGGCCTCACCGTGGTGGTCGTCGACCACAGCATCGACGTGATCATGGACATCGCGGACCGGGTCGTGGTGCTGGACTTCGGGCGCCGGATCGCCGACGGGACTCCCGACCAGATCCGAAACGATCCCGCCGTCATCGATGCGTACCTCGGCACGCAAGCGGACGATTTGGGCCGCCGCGAGGACGGGCCGTGACCGGGACCCTCCCCGGGCTCCTCGCGCACCACGCGGCGGGCCGTCCCGATGGCGTTGCGCTGCGCGAGAAGGAGTTCGGGATCTGGCAGGAGATCACCTGGGCCGGGTACCTGGCGCGGGTGCGGCGTTTCTCGCTCGGGCTCACGGAGCTGGGTCTGGAAGCAGGCGACCGGATCGCGATCATCGGGGACAACCGGCCGGAGTGGGTGATCGCGGAGCTGGCCTCCCAGACCGCCGGGATCCTGCCCCTGGGGCTCTATCAGGACGCCATCGCCGACGAACTCGCCCGCATCCTGGAGGCCGCCGACGCCCGCGTCATCGTGGCCGAGGACCAGGAACAGGTCGACAAGGTGCTGGAGGTGCGGGAACGGCTCCCCGGGCTCGAACACATCGTCTATTACGACCCCCGCGGGATGTACGCCTACGAGGCGCCGGGTCTCAAGTCCTTCGAGGAGGTCGAAGCGCTCGGCGACGCGCTCCATGCGGGGTCGCCCGGGGAGTTCGACCGCCGATTGGCCGGAATCCGGCCCGGCGACACCGCCCTGCTCTGCACCACCTCCGGCACGACCAGCGTCCCGAAGCTGGCGATGCTCTCGCACGCGAACCTGCTCGCCATGGCGTCGCAACTGCAGAGCGTGGATGCGATGTACCCGGACGACGAATTCGTGTCGTTCCTGCCGCTCGCGTGGATCGGTGAGCAGATGGTGGGGGTGGCGAGCGGCCTGCTGGCGGGATTCACGGTGAACTTCCCGGAGGAGACGGCCACCGCGCGCCAGGACACCCGCGAGATCGGGCCGGCGTTCCTGATGTCGCCGCCCCGGATCTGGGAGAACATGGTGTCGGACGTGCAGGTCATGGCCGAGGACACGACCCGCCTCAAGCGCTGGATCTACCGCTGGGCGATGCGGCAGGGCGCCGCCGGCGCCGAGGCCCGCTTCCGGGGCCGCAGGGTCGGCTTCGTCCGAAGGGTCGGCCACCGGCTGGCCGACTGGACGGTGTTCCGTCCCGTCCGCGACCAGTTGGGGCTCGCCAGGGTGCGGCGGGCCTACACCGGGGGCGCGGCGCTCGGCCCCGACGTCTTTCGCTTCTACCACGCCATCGGGGTGAACCTGAAGCAGCTCTACGGCCAGACCGAGGTTTCCGGCATCTCGGTGGTGCATCGGGACGGCGACATCCGATTCCAGACGGTGGGCGCGCCGCTGCCCCGCACCGAGATCCGCATCTCGGACGAGGGAGAGATCCTCTGCCGGAGCCCCGCGGTGTTCCAGGGCTACTTCAGGAACCCCGCAGCGACGGCGGAGGCCCTCGAGGACGGCTGGCTGCACTCCGGCGACGCCGGCTACTTCGAGGACGGCGGCCACCTCGTGGTGATCGATCGCCTGGCCGACGTGATGAAGCTCGCGGACGGGAGCAACTTCTCGCCGCAGTTCGTCGAGAACAAACTCAAGTTCAGCCCCTACATCGGGGAGGCGGTGGTCTTCGGGGGATCGGAAGCCCCGTTCGTGACCGCGATGGTCGCTATCGACATGGAGAACGCCGGGCAGTGGGCGGAGCGCCGCCGCATTCCCTACACGACCTTCACCGACCTCGCCCGCCGCACCGAGGTGTACCGCCTGGTGCGCGAACATGTGGACGAGGTCAACGGGGAACTCCCGCCCGCCGCGCGGATCCACCGCTTCCTGCTTCTCTACAAGGAACTGCACGCGGACGATGCGGAGCTGACCCGCACCCGCAAGGTGAGGCGCCGCCACATCGCCGGCCGCTTCCGGGAGATCATCGACGCCCTCCAGGGATACGGCGATTCGGTCGCGGTGGCCACCGAGATCACCTACCAGGACGGCCGCACCGCGGCGGTGGAGCACCGGCTCCGCATCGAGACGATGGACGGAATCGTCCGCTAGCACCGGGCATGGACATCTTTCTCCAGTTGACCGTCTCCGGACTCAGCACCGGGATGATCTACGCGCTCGCGGCGGCCGGCTTCGTGGTCATCTACAAGGCGAGCGACGTCATCAACTTCGCCCAGGGAGACCTGCTCCTGCTGGGGACCTACCTGATCTTCTTCGGGGTGGCGCAGGTCGGCCTGCCCTGGAGCCTCGGGGTGGCGGTGACGCTGCTGCTCGCGGTCGCCGTGTCGCTCGCCGTCGAGCGGCTGGTGCTGCGTCCCCTGGTGGGCGAGCCCATCATCTCCATGATCATGGTGACGATCGGGCTCTCGTCCGTCCTCAGGGGGGTCACGGGCGCCATCTGGGGCCCGAATCCGCGCTCCTTCGACTCGTTCCTGCCCGCCGGCGACATCGTGCTCGGGCCCGCCACGCTCTCGACCGCGCGGTTGCTCTCCATTCCAATCGCCCTCGCGGTGCTGGCGGGGCTGGGGCTCTTCTTCCGCCATACCCGGGACGGCATCGCCATGCGCGCCATCGCCGACGACCAGCAGGCGGCGCTCAGCATGGGGATCAGCATTCCCCGGGTCTTCGGGGTTGCCTGGGCGCTGGCGGCGGTGTCCGCCGCGATCGGCGGGATCATGCTCGCGGGCATCGTGGGAGTAAGCCCCAACGTGGCGTCCATCGGCCTCCGGGTCTTCCCCGTCGTGATTCTCGGCGGACTGGACTCGATCGCCGGAGCGGTTCTCGGGGGCGCCATCATCGGGCTGCTCGAGGTCTACGTCGGCTTCTACGTGGGGCACGGACTCAACCTGGTGGTCCCGTACGTGGTCCTCGTCCTGATGCTCATGGTCCGGCCCTACGGTCTCTTCGGGAAGGAGATCATCGAACGCGTATGAGCGCGGCGAGGAACCCCCGGTGAGCCTGGACTGCGGCGTCTTCCACACGCGCTACGAGGCGGACATGGGGCTCCGCCCGCGGCCCCTCCAGCGCCTCCGCCTGGGGATCCTCGCCCTCTTCGTGCTCGTGTTTCCCTTCGTGGCCAGTCCCTACTGGCTGGACCTGGCGAACCAGGTGGCCATCGCCACGGTAGGGGCTATCGGTTTGAACATCCTCGTCGGCTACACCGGGCAGATCTCCCTCGGCCAGGGCGCCTTCATGGCGATCGGGGCCTACACCGCGGGTCTCCTGACCCTGAACTTCGGGGTCCCCTGGGGCGCGAGCGTCTTCGCCGCCTGCCTCGTTACCGCCGCCGCGGGAACCTTCTTCGGGCTCCCATCACTCCGGCTCAAGGGGCTCTACCTGGCCATCGCCACGCTCGCCGCCCAGGAGATCGTGGAGTGGGGAATGACCAACTGGACCGCGGTGACGGGCGGCACCGAGGCGATCGTGCTGCCCGCCCCCGTGCTCTTCGGCGTCCGGATGAACACCAACTTCAACTTCTACTGGCTCGCGGTGCTCACGGCGGCCGGGACCGCGCTCTTCGCGGCCAACCTGATGCGGAGCCGCATCGGGCGCGCGTTCGAGGCGGTGCGCGACCAGGACATCGCAGCAAGCGTCATCGGGGTGGACGTCTTCCGGACCAAGCTGCTGGCCTTCGCGACGTCGTCGTTCTTCGTAGGGCTCGCTGGGGCGATGATCGCCTTCCACCGCAACATCATCACCTGGGAGCGTTTCACGCTGAGCACCAGCATCGTCTTCCTGGCGATGATCATCGTGGGAGGCCTGGGTTCGATCCGGGGGTCGTTCCTCGGGGCGGCGCTCATCACGCTGCTCCCGGCGATGATCACGAACGTGGGCCGGGCCATCCAGGACACCGCGCCCCAGGCGGCCTCGCTCCTCCCCTACGCGCAGCAGGCCGTGTTCGGGATCGTGATCATTCTGTTCCTGATCTTCGAGCCCCGGGGACTGTCCAAACTCTGGGAGAACGCCAAGGACTACTTTCATGTGTGGCCGTTCGCGTACCGGCGCGGCGAGAGCCGGGCCGGGTGAGGGACGGGTAATTGAAGGCGAACAGCCATGAGCGCAGAATGAGGAAACGGATGAGCAATACGACACGGATGGTCGCGCTTGGCGGCGTCATGCTCGTGGGCGCTGGCTGCGGCGGAGGCGGCGCGGACCTGGACGACCACAGCATCAAGGTCGGCGCGATCTTCGACCTCACCGGGCCCACCGCCGACGTCGGAACCGACTACGGCGACGGGGTGCGCGGCTTCGCCGACTGGGTCAACTCCCGGGGCGGCATCGAAGGGCGCCCGATTGACCTCATCTACCAGGACTACGGCTACCAGGTGGACCGCGCCGAGCAGCTCTACACCCAGTTCGTCGGCGAGGGTGCGGTGATCTTCATGGGATGGGGCACCGGCGACACCGAGGCCCTGCGCCTGCGGATCGCCGAGGACGAGATCCCGTTCAGTTCCGCGTCCCTTTCGCATCGCCTGGGCGATCCGGCGGAGGCTCCCTACAACTTCCTGTTGGCGACGACCTACAGCGACCAGTTCCGCATCGCCCTCCAGTGGATTGCCGAGAACCACGGCGGGGGGACGCCCATCGTCGCGCTGATGCACAACGCGAGTCCCTTCGGGCTGTCGCCGGCGCGGCAGGGCGGGGTCGAGTTCGCGGAGGCGCGGGGCATCGACCTGACCCTCTACGAAATGCCCCGGGGAGCGGTGGACTTCACCGCCGAGTTCGCGCGCATCCGCCAGAGCGGTGCCCAGTACGTCGTGTTCCAGAACACTTCGGGGCCGGCGGCGGTGGCTCTCACGAACGCGCGCAGCCTGGGGCTGGACGTCACCTTCTTCTGTCTGAACTGGTGTTCGAACGCCCAGGTGATCCAGTTGGCCGGGGACGCAGCCGAGGGTCTCATGGGAACGATGCCCTACGCGCCCCTGAGCGTGGATGTGCCCGGCACGCGCGTCATCCGCGAGTATCTGGAATCGAAGGGCGAGTCGGTCGAGGGTAAGACCAACGCCTACACGCAGGGCTGGTGGACCTTCGCGGCGTTCGCCGAGGGAATGCGGCGGGTGCTCGCGGCCGGCGGGGAATTGACCGGGGCCAGCATCAAGGCCGCCCTGGAGACCTTCGCCGACTACGACCTGGGTGGAGTCACAGCGCCCGTGACCTTCACCCCCACGGATCACCGCGGATCGAAGGGGCTCCGCATCTTCCGGGTCGAGGAAGGCACGTGGGCGCCGTTCACGGACTTTGTCGAGGCGCCGGGGTGGTGAGGACGGCGCGATGACGGGCGCGGAGGCGGCGCCGCTGCTGAGCCTCAACAACATCGAGGTTCTCTACGACGACGTCATCCTGGTGCTGCGGGGGCTGTCGCTCGAGGTGGCCGAAGGGCAGATCGCGGCGCTCCTCGGGTCGAACGGCGCCGGCAAGACCACGACCCTGAAGGCCACGTCCGGGCTCCTCTACGTGGAGGACGGCGAGGTCAGTGACGGGACCATCGTCTTCGACGGCGAGGAGATCCAGGGAATGGACGCCCACCGCATCGTGGAACGGGGCGTCTTCCAGGTCCTCGAGGGCCGGCGGGTCTTCGAGCATCTGACCGTGCGCGAGAACCTGCTCGCCGGGGGTCATACGCGGAGCGCCCGGCGGGGCCTCGAGTCCGAAACGGACAAGGTGTACGAGTACTTTCCGGCGCTCGCGGACCGCCGGGCACAGGCGGCGGGCTACCTGTCCGGCGGCGAGCAGCAGATGCTGGCGCTTGGCCGGGCGCTCATGGCCGCTCCGCGGATGATGCTGCTCGACGAGCCGTCGCTCGGCCTCGCCCCGAAGCTGGTGGAGACGATCTTCGGGGCTCTGCAGCGCATCAACCGCGAGGAGGGCGCGACGATCCTGCTGGTGGAGCAGAACGCCCGCATCGCCCTGTCGGTCGCGGACTACGGGTACATCATGGAGGGAGGACGGGTGGTGCTCGAGGGCGGCGCGGAGGAACTCAGGGCCAACGAGGACGTCAAGGAGTTCTATCTGGGGCTCGGCGACGCCGGACGCCGGTCGTACCGGGACGTGAAGCACTACCGGCGGCGGAAGCGGTGGCTGTCGTGAGGGGAACGGGAGCCCGGCACGCGGCCGCGGACTGGAGCGCGCAACAGGACCGGATCGCGGCGCGCGCGGTGTCCTATGGGGCGGAACACAGCGCCGAGATCGGACGGCGTCTCGCGCGGGCCGGGGTTCGGCCCGAGGACGTGCGCGGCGTCGCCGATCTGCGGGCGATCCCGGTGCTGGCCAAGGACGAACTGCCGGCGCTACAGGCCGCCGACCCGCCCTTCGGGGGGATGCTCGCGGCGCCGCTCGCTTCGCTGGCGCGGGTTTATCGCTCACCGGGGCCGATCAACGATCCGCAGGGGACGGGCGCGGATTTCTCGCGCCTGGGCACAGCTCTCGAGGTGGCTGGCTTCGGCCCCGGCCAGGTGGTGCTGAACAGCTTCTCGTACCACCTGACCCCGGGAGGGCTGATGCTGGACGGGGGACTGCGCGCTGTCGGTTGCGTGGTGATTCCGGGCGGCTCGAGCGCGATCGCCGCCCAGATCGACGCGGCCCTGGCCGCGGGCGCGACCGGGTACACCGGCATACCCCAGGTTCTTTTGACCCTGCTCGAGCGGGCGGAGGAATCGGGCCAGCCGCTTGGGTTCGAGCGCGCGCTGGTGACGGGCGCCGCGCTGCCGCCTTCGCTGCGCGCCCGCCTCCAGGACGGCTTCGGGGTGGACGTGTATCAGGCCTACGCCACCGCCGACACGGGGCTGATCGGGTACGAGTGCTCCGAAAAGGACGGGTGGCATGTCGCCCCGGAGCTGGTCGTCGAGGTGCTGGTGCCCGGCGACGATCGCCCGGCCGCGGAGGGGGAGCCGGGACAGGTCGTGGTCACCAGCCCGAACGAGGTCTACCCGCTGGTGCGCTTCGGTACCGGCGACCTCTCCGCCTGGGATCGGACGCCGCGTCCCGGCGGCCGCCCCGGGCCCCGCCTGGCGGGGTTTCTGGGCCGGGTGGGAGAGGGCGTGAAGGTGCGGGGAATGTTCGTGCATCCGCGCGAACTGGCCGGAGTCCTGGGGCCCGAGCGGACCGTTGCACGCTACCAGGCGGTGGTCTCCGCGGAAGGTTCGCGGGACGTCTTCACCGTGCGGGTCGAGGCCGCGCCCGGCCGCCCGATCGACGCTGCCGGACTGGCCGGCCGCATCCGGGAGGCGGTGAAGATTCGGCCGGCCGTGGAGGTGGTTCCCTCAGGGACTATCCCCGACGATGCACGCCCGCTGGTGGATGCTCGAGCGGAATAGGCCACACCTACTCTCCCCGTACCCACCCCGAACCTTCCCGGTTGAGGTTGTACCTCATGATGCGGCCGTGCGGGCCGCCCCGGTCGCGCTCGAGCTCGAAGACCTCGCCCGGCACCTCTTGGGGAACCGCCGCCGCCAGCGACCGCTCGTCGCCCGGTTCGAGGCGCAGGCGCCGCGCGCCCACCGCCCGGCCCCTTCGGCTTAGCCCGACGATCACCGCGCCGACCGCGGGCTGGCGAAGCGCATACGCCACCGCGACATCGGCCATGGTGGAACGGTGTCGGGCGGCCACCTCCGCGAGGGCTGCGCGCGCCCGCTCCAACACCGCGCGGCCCCCCACCTCGTCGGCGATGAGGCGGTACTTGACAAGCGAGCGCGACGGCGCCGGGGCACCGGCCGAATCCGAGAGCAAGCCGCCCGCGAGCGCCCCGTAGGCGAGCAGTGTCACGCTGCGCTGGAGACACAGGTCCGTAATGCCCTTCTGCGGCCGCCGGTCCAGCAGCGAGAACTGGACCTGGTTTGAGACCACCGGAATTCCGGCGTCCAGGAGAGCGGTGAGGGCGCCGCGGTCGAAGTTGGTCACCCCGATGTTGCGCACAACTCCCTCTTCGGCGAGCTCCGTCAACCACTCCGCCGCGCGCAGCCACCCCGGCTGGGAGAGGTCCCACCAGGCGAACTGGACCAACTCCAGCGCCTCGACGCCGAGCCTGTCACGGGACCTGAGGACGATGTCGCGCACGTAGCTCCGGTCGATGGTGGCTAGCGCGTCCAGATCCGGTACGAACTTGGTGAACACGACCACCTGCCCGGCGGACGCGGGCCGGGCCGCCAGCCAGTCGCCGAGGAGCTGCTCAGCGCCCGTGTAGATGTCGGCGCAGTCCAGGAAGAGCGGCCCCGGCCGGGTGGCGGCCTCGTCGAGAGCGGCGAAGGCGCGCTCACGGCTCCACTCGGGCCCATGCCCTCGCGACAACTGCCAACAGCCACGTACCAGCCCGCTGGCCGGCAGCGGCAACGTCATCGCGGCGGCGTGAGGGGAACGCGAGTCACCTCGCTGTGGCGGAAGGCCGAGGTGCCGGTGCGGGTGATGCGGAAGCGGGCGCCACAGTGGGGATCCGGACAGGCGATTTCGGCGTCGGAGGTCATCCAGTCGTTGGGATGGGTCCGGCGCTGCTTGGCCGGAAGCAGCGGAAGGAGCGCCGCCAGGGGGTAGAGCGGAAAGCTCTGCCCCGCGGGGAAGGACAGGTTCTCGCCCCGGAGTTCGAAGTAGTCGCCTTCCCTGTGGTTGCAGACCATCTCGCGCTCGCCGGCCACGACCTCCACCCGCAGGTCGTAGAGCTCGAACCTGTCGTCTTGACGCATCTGACTTTTCTCCTCGCGGCGATCCGGGCAACGCCGCTGGACCCTCCGGCGACGATCCCCGATCATAAAGTGTGGTCCACCATCCAAAGCAGCCCCTCGCCTTCCGGCTGGGCCTGGCCGGAGCAGCACTCCCGATCCTCGTCTTCGCAGCCGGCGCCGCCTGGCTGGGCTTTTCCGGCGCGCCGGACGAGCGCGGCCTGTGGCCCGTCCTGGTCGTGGCACTGGGCGCCGGCCTCCTGCTCGCCAGGAGGGCCTCCGACTACAGCGCGGCGGCTCTGCGCGGAATGTCGCGCCCCATCGTCATGCTCATGGTGGCGGCCTGGCTGCTGGCGGGCATCTTCTCGGCCGTGCTGCGCGAATCCGGGCTCGTCCACTCCCTGGTGTGGGCGGGCGCCGAACTGGGGGTGAGCGGCGGCGGCTACGTCCTGCTGGCCTTCCTCGTCGCGGTCCTCTTCTCAACCGCGACCGGCACCAGCTTCGGGACGATCCTCATCTGCGCGCCGCTGCTCTACCCCGCGGCGGGCGTCTTCGAGGCCAGCCCGGTCGCGTTGATCGGGGCGATCCTGGCCGGCGCCACCTTCGGGGACAACGTCTCGCCCGTTTCCGACACGACCATCGCGTCCGCGACCACCCAGGACGCGCCCATGGGCGGGGTCGTGCGCAGCCGCCTCCGCTATGCACTGCCCGCCGCCCTGGCCGCCGCTCTCATCCTGACGCTGCTCGGCGGCGCCGAGGCGCCCCCGGCTACGGAAGTGGTCCCGGGTGCAGCGCTCGCGGGCGACCCGTCGGCGCTCCCCATGTTGCTGGCGCCCCTGGCCGCGTTTCTCATGTTGTGGCGGGGGCGCGGCCTGGTGGAGAGCCTCTTCGCCGGGGTGGCCGTAGCGGTGGCCCTGGCCCTGACGCTGGGGCTCGTCACCCCCGCCGGCCTGCTCTACATCGACGCCGGGTCCTTCCAGGCCCGCGGGCTCATTCTGGACGGGATGGAGGGCGCGGTCGGCATCGTGATCTTCACCATCCTCCTCATGGGGATCGTGGGGGCAGCCCAGGAGGCAGGTCTCGTGGACCGGTTGGCTGGCGCGCGCGGGCCCTGGCGGGCCGCACCGACGGCGCGGAGGGTGGAGTTCGGCATCTTTGGCATGACGAGCGCCGCCGTGATGCTGACCACGCATTCGGTGATGGCCATCCTCGCGGTCGGCGATGTGGTCCGGGATTCAGGGAGGCGCGCCGGGGTGGGGCGCTTCCGGCGCGCGAACCTCCTGGACATGACCGTCTGCACCTACCCGTTTCTCCTGCCTTTCTTCATTCCGACTATCCTCGCGGCCTCGGCGACCGCCTCCGGTGAGGCTTTCGGCGTGCCGAGGGTGTCCGCCCTTGAAGCGGGGCTCGCGAACGCCTATTCATGGGCGCTCCTGGGGGTGATCCTGGTGGCGATCGCCACGGGCCTGGGCAGGTCGAACGACCGCAGCGACCCGACCACGGCGTGACGCGTACGGCTTGGAACGCCGGCTTCAGCCGGCACGCGCCGCGCTCCGCGCGGCGCATGTCGCACCCGCCATTGTCGGGAGGGTGCTAGATTCGGACCTCACCCGGACCTTGACGTCGCGGTTCGCTCACCGCGCCGATACGGGGTCCCATTCCCGGGAGCGACGCCGATGACTTTCCGGAACCGCGCCCCCAGGCGCCTTGCCCTTCCGGGGCTCGTCCTCGCCGCGTGCGTCTTCGGCTGCGGGCCGCCGGATTACGACCTGATCATCCAGGGCGGCACCGTCTTCGACGGGACCGGGACGCCGGGCGTCGTCACCGATCTGGCGATCAAGGGAGAGCGCATCGCCGCGATCGGCGACGTCGGCGGCAACGCGGAACGAACGATCGACGCCACGGGGCTCTACGTGGCTCCCGGTTTCGTCGACATGCACAGCCACTCCGAGCTCCGGCGCCTGCTTGACGGCGGCCAGGGGCCTTCATTCGCGTTCCAGGGGCTCACCACCGAGGTCTACGGAGAGACGACGTCGATGGGCCCGCGCGGCGGCCGGATCGAGGGCAGCCTGCCCGAGGAACTGGAAGGGAAGTGGGAGACCCTGGGCGGGTTCTTCGACTACCTGGACGAAACCGGGATCGCGATCAACGTGGCGTCCTACGTCGGCTCCGGCTCGGTCCGGGCCTACGTCATGGGCTATGAGGACCGGGAGCCCACCGGCGAGGAACTCGAGCAGATGCTGGGGCTGGTGCGGGACGCCATGGCCGAGGGCGCGTTCGGAGTCTCCGCCGGGCTGAGCTACGTGCCCAACATCTACATGTCCACGGAGGAACTCGCGGCGATCGTCGCGGAGGCAGCCGCGGTGGGAGGCATCTTCGCGAACCACGCCCGCACCATGAACGGGACCGATCCGGAGGCGATCACGGAGGCCCTCCTCATCGGAGAACGGGCGGGCGCACCGGTCCACTTCTTCCACCTGAACTCGACCTCCTCCACCGAGGCGGACACCTTCCTCGGCCTCATCGACGAGGCCCGGACCCGGGGAATGCAGGTTACCGGGGACTCCTACACCTACACCTGGGGCATCACCGGGCTGCGCAGCTACATCCCCGCCTGGGCACAGGAAGGCGGCGTCGAGGCGATGCTCGAACGGCTGCGCGATCCGGAGATGCGCGAGCGCATCGCCGGCGACTTCGTCACCGAGCCGCCCTACCTCGCGAACATCGGCTGGCACCGCGTCCGGCTCGGCGTTGACGACCCGGAGATCAACGGCAAGCTCGTCGAGGAAGTGGCGGAGATGCGCAGCCAGCCCGCCGAGGAGGTCTTCATGGACGTGGTCCTCGAGCAGGAGGGCCGGGGCATCGTTATCGACTGGAACAACGAGGAGGACACGCTCCGCCAGGTGCTGGCCAAGCCCTACGTGGCCGGCGGGACCGACGGCGGCACGATCGATCTCGACTCGGACAACCTGCCCCCGCTCGTCCATCCCCGGCATCTCGGGACGGTCCCCCGCCTCCTCGGCACCTACGTCCGCGAGGAGGGTCTCCTCACCTGGGAGGAGGCGATTCGCAAGCTGAGCGGGCTTCCCGCGGAGATCCTGGGCCTCGAGGAGCGGGGGACGCTCGCCGAGGGGCACTTCGCCGATCTCGCGATCTTCGACCCGGAAGAAATCCGCGGGGTGGCCACCTTCGAGGATCCGTTCCACTACTCCGTCGGCATGCGCTACGTGCTGGTGAACGGGACCCCGGTAGTGGACGAGGGGGAGTACACCGGCGCGCTCCCCGGCCGGGCGCTGCGCGGCCCGGCGTACGCAGGCGAGTAGTCGGGGGCGTTCTCGGGGCAGAGCGGCGGCAGGCGGTCTGGTGGCCCTTCGGGCCGCGGTGCCGGTCTGAAGGCCGCTACCGCGAGAACCGGCCGGCGGTCCCAACCCTGCCGCCAGCCTGCCGTCCGGAGGTCGGCGGTCCCGAGTGCGCGGTACAATCACCGGCTACCGACCGGCCGGTTCGCAGCCCTCGTTTCCCCCATGTTCCAGTCGTTGCGGCGCGTATCCGGCCGCCTCGTGTTCGTACTTCCAATTGCGTTGGGCGGAGGTCTGGTCAGCCCCGTCTTCGCGGGGCAGGGGGCTGACGACGAGTCGCGGTTCCTGAGCCGCATCCGCCGTTTGACCGTCGAGGGCAGACGCGCGGGAGAGGGGTACTTCTCCCCGGACGGGAAGGAGATGGTCTTCCAGTCGGAGCGGGAGCCGGGGAATCCCTTCTTCCAGATCTATCTGCTCTCGATGGAAACCGGCGACGTGCGCCGAGTGTCTCCGGGGCACGGCAAGACCACCTGCGCGTTCATCTCGGGGAAGAACGGGGACATCCTGTTCGCCTCGACCCACCTCGACCCCCGTTCGCTCGAGCTGCAGCGGGAGGAGATCGAGTTCCGGGAGAGCGGCCAGGAGCGCCGCTACGAATGGGACTACGACTCCCACATGGACGTCTTCGTGGAACGGCGCTCGGACGGCGAACTCGTCCGCCTCACCGACGCGCAGGGCTACGACGCGGAGGGAAGCTGGTCGCCGGACGGCCAGTGGATCGTCTTCACCTCGATGCGGGGCATGTTCGAGGACGAACTCTCGGAGCGGGAGAGCCGGCTCGCCGAAATCGATCCGTCCTACTTCGGCGAGATCTGGACCATGCGCGCCGACGGCAGCGAACAGCGGCGCCTGACCCACGTTCCCGGCTACGACGGCGGCCCGTTCTACTTCCCCGACGGGTCGCGGATCATCTGGCGGCGCTTCTCGGAGGACGGGCTGGTCGCGGACGTCTGGTCCATGAACCCGGACGGGAGCGACCAGCGCCAGCTCACCGACTTCCGGGCCATGAGCTGGGCGCCGTACGTCCATCCCTCCCTGGAGTACGTCCTGTTCGCCTCGAACAAGCTGGGATTCAGCAACTTCGAGGTGTACATGGTGGACGTCGCCGGTGAGAAGGAGCCGGTCCGGATCACCACGACGGACGGCTTCGACGGGTTGCCGGTCCCCACCCCGGACGGGGAGGGCCTCGCCTGGACCTCCACCCGCCACGGCGGGGAAGGCGGCCAGATCTACCTTGCTGACTGGGACCACGGGGCGGCGCTCGCCGCGCTCCGCTCCGCGCCCTCCCGGAACCAGCACACGGAGACCCCCCAATGAATCGCCGCCACCAGACCCTGACCGGTGTCAGCCTTTCGCTCGCGCTGTTCCTGACGCTCCCTGCCGCGGGCCAGACCCCCGAGGAACTCCGGGACGACGTCCTCGCGCTCACCGGACCGGGCACCGACGGGCGCGCGGTGGGCACGCCGGGAGCCGCTACCGCGCGGCGCTACCTGATCTCCGAGCTGGAGGCCGCCGGCGCCCGGCTGCTCCCCGGCCAGGACGGCCTCGGGATCCCCTTCCGGTTCATCTCCGGAGTGGAGGACCGCGGCTCCTCGCTCCGGGCCGGAGGACACAAGCGTTTCGGCAGCGACCAGGTGAAGGCCTTCGCGTTCTCGGAAACCGGGGAGGTGCGGGGAGAGCTCTATTTCGTGGGCTACGGCATCCGGGTTCCGGAAAACGCCGGGGTCACCTACGACAGCTACGCCGGCCACGACGTTCGCGACAAGGTGGTCGTCGTCCTCCGTTATTTCCCGGACGACGTGCAGGACGAGACGCGATCCGTGCTGAACCGCCACGCCGATTTCCGCTCCAAGGCGTCGGCGGCGCGGGACCAGGGGGCGGCCGGGATGGTGATGATCACCGGTCCCGGGTCCGAAGGAGCAGGAGAACTGGCGCCGGACGGCTTCGACATCTCGGCGCCGGGCAGTCAGGGCATCCTCGCCGTCTCCATCGACGGGGCGGCCGGTGACCGGCTCTTCGCGGGGACCGGGGTCTCCCTCGCCGAGGTGCAGCGATCCCTCGACTCCGGCGAGGTGGACGCTGGGTCCTTCCCGCTTCCGGGGTTCGCCACGCTCGCCGTGGACCTTGAGAGGACGCCCACCAGCGGCGCGAACGTGGTCGGGATCCTCCCGGCGGCGGACGGCAGCCTCGATCCGCCCTACGTCGCGGTGGGCGCCCACTACGATCACCTCGGGATGGGGGGCGGCGGCTCCCTGAACCCCCACGCGCCCCCGGCCGTCCATCCCGGCGCCGACGACAACGCGTCGGGGACCGCGGCGGTGCTCGCGCTGGCGCGCACGGTTGCCGACTCTCCCCTCGCGCGGCCGGTGCTGGTCGGCTTCTGGTCCGGGGAGGAATCGGGCCTCCTCGGCTCCCGGGCGTTCCTCCGGGACGCGATCCGGCCGGACCAGCTCGCGGCCTATATCAACCTGGACATGGTGGGGCGGCTCGAGGAGAACCGCCTGACGGTCCAGGCGATGGGCTCGTCGAGCGTCTGGCCCGGCATCGTCGAGCGCGCGAACGTGCCGGGGGGCTTCGACCTCGCCCTCTCCGACGACCCCTACCTTCCCACCGACTCGTCGGCGTTCAACAGCGAGAGCGTCCCCACCCTCAACCTCTTCACCGGGACGCACCCCGACTACCACCGGCCCTCGGACACTGCCGACAAGCTGAACTACGAGGGTCTCGCCCGGATCGCCCGCTTCACGGGGCTCGTCGCCCGCCGGGTCGCCGAGAGCGATCCGGTCCCCGAGTTCGTCGAGGTGGAGCGGGCCCCGGAGACCGCAACCTCGCGCGTCTCGATGCGCGCCTACACCGGGACGATCCCCGAGTACGCCACCGAGATCGAGGGACTGCTGCTCGGTGGAGTCATGGCGGGCGGCCCGGCCGAAACGGCAGGGCTGCAGAAGGGCGACGTGATCGTCGAGTTCGCGGGAACTCCGGTCCTGAACATCTACGACTACATGAACGCGCTGGAGGCCGCCCGCATCGGCGAGCCGCTCACCGTGGTGTTCCTCCGCAACGGGGAACGGCACGAGGTGACCCTCGTTCCCACGGCTCGTCCCTGACCGTTGCCCAACACCAGCGGTCCGGTTCCCATCGAACTGGTCCGCAACTTCTGCATCATCGCGCACATCGATCACGGGAAGTCCACGCTCGCCGACCGGCTCATCCAGCGCTGCGGCGGGGTCAGCGACCGCGAGTTCCGGGACCAGTTGCTGGACTCGATGGACCTCGAGCGCGAGCGCGGGATCACCATCAAGTCGAACAGCGTCTCGCTCCTCCATGAGACGAAGCACGGGGAGACCTACCAGCTCAACCTGATCGACACCCCCGGCCACGTGGACTTCTCCCACGAGGTGCGCCGCTCGCTCATGTCCTGCGAGGGCGCGCTCCTGCTGGTGGACGCGGCCCAGGGGGTCGAGGCGCAGACGGTCGCCAACCACTTCGTGGCGATGGAGTACGACCTCGAAGTGGTTCCGGTGATCAACAAGATCGATCTGCCGGCCGCCGATCCGGAGCGGGTGCGCGAGGAGATCGACGAGGAACTCGGACTCGACCCCTTCGAGGCGGTGCTCGCCTCGGCGAAGAAGGGCGAGGGAATCGAGGAGATCCTGGACGCCATCGTCACGCGGATTCCCCCGCCGGGCGGCGATCCTGCCGATCCGCTGCGGGCGCTCATCTTCGACGCCCAGTACGACACCTTCCGGGGAGTCGTGCTGCTGGTGCGCGTGGTGGACGGCGAGATTCGTCGCGGGGACCGGGTGCGCCTGATGCGCGGGGACACGGACCACGTCGTCGAAGAGGTCGGGCTCCTGCGACTCCGCCGGGAACCGGTGGATGTTCTTTCCGCGGGGGCGGTGGGATACGCCATCTGCGGCATCAAGCGGATTCAGGACATCGCGATCGGCGACACGGTGATTGACACCGCGCGCCCCGCGCAAACGTCGCTCCCTGGATACCGCGAACCGCGTCCGGTGGTGTTCAGCTCCGTCTACCCGATCTCGACCGACGACTACGGCGAACTCGAGAACGCGCTCGGGAAACTGTCGCTGAACGACCCGGCTCTGACGTATGAGCGCGAAACCTCCACCGCCCTCGGGTTCGGGTTCCGGTGCGGATTCCTGGGACTCCTCCATCTGGACGTGGTGCAGGAGCGGCTGCAGCGGGAACACGGGCTGTCGCTGCTCCTGTCGGCCCCCAGCGTGCGCTACCGGGTCAGCACCCGGGACGGGGAGCTGCACGAGGTCGAGAATCCGGCCTACTACCCGGACCCGGCGATCATCGACGGCACGGAGGAGCCGTACATCCGCGCTTCGATCCTGATTCCGGAACGTTCGGTGGGACCGGTCATGGAACTCCTGACCGAGCGGCGCCTGGCGACCAGCCGCATGAATTTCCTGTCTTCGCGGCGCGTGGAGATTCAGGCCGAGTTGCCGCTCGCCGAAGTCCTCTTCGACTTCCACGACCGGCTGAAGACGGTGACCCACGGCTACGGCAGTTACGACTACGAACTGCTCGACTACCGCTCCACCAGGCTCGTCAAGGTGGACATCCTGGTGAACGGCGAGCGGGTGGACGCCCTCAGCCAGCTCGTTCACGAGGAAAAGGCGCGTCCCCGGGCGCTCGGCTACTGCGAACGCCTCGCCGAGGCGATTCCGATGCACAACTTCAAGATCGCCATCCAGGGCGCGATCGGGGGAAAGATCATCGCCCGCACCAACATCCGGGCGCTCAGGAAGGACGTCACCGCCAGGTGCTACGGCGGCGACGTCACCCGGAAGCGGAAGCTGCTCGAGCGCCAGAAGGAAGGGAAGAAGCGCATGAAGCAGGTGGGGAACGTGCAGATTCCCCAGTCGGCCTTTGTCGCAGTATTGAAGTCGAGTCCGGCGGCGTGACCGAGCGCCCGGATTCGACCTCGCTTTCGCCTGACCCACTCACCGAAACCCCGGAACCGGCTGCTCCGGGGCTCTACGTTCACGTTCCCTTCTGTTCGCGGATCTGTCCCTACTGCGACTTCGCCGTGACTCCGCTGGGGGGTCCCGGATCGGAGCGCCTCGATCGCTACCGGCACGCGCTGCTGACGGAGTTGGAGCTCCGGGCTGCCGCGCTCGGGGCGGACACGGTCTATTTCGGGGGCGGCACCCCCTCGCTCGCGCCGGCCGGATTCTTCCGGGAGGTGGCGTTGGCGGCTTCCGAGCGGGGCCTTGCTTCGCCCTCGCCGTTCATTTTCCTCGAGGCCAACCCGGAGGATCTGGTCCACGACCCGGAACTCGCCCGCCAGTGGGCGGCCGAGGAGATTTGGGGCGTCAGCCTCGGAGTGCAGGCGCTCGACGAGTCCCGGCTGCGGTTCCTCGGCCGCGCGCACAACGCGTCGGATGCCGCGGTCGCGGTGTCCCGGCTCGCCGAGGCCGGAATCCCCTGGATCTCGGTCGATCTCATCTACGGTACGGCGGGGCAGACCCCCGAGTCCCTGCGCGAAGAACTCGTCGCCATGGCCGCATTGCCGGGGGTGAACCACATCTCCGCCTACGAGCTGTCCATCGAGCCCGGAACGCCTTTCGGACGCCGCCGGGCCCGGGGGGAGACCCTCGCCGTTCGTTCCGAAGATGGGAGCGCCCTCTTCCACGCGGTGCACGAGACCCTCCGAGAGAGCGGTTTCGCCGCCTATGAGGCGTGCAACTTCGCCACGGCGCCCGAGTTTCGTTCGCGCCACAACCGGAAGTACTGGAGCTTGGTGGAGTACCTCGGGGTCGGACCATCCGCCCATTCCTTCGCCCCGGAACGAGGGGAGCGGTTCTGGAACCGGCGGGCGTTCGAACACTGGGAGGAAGCGATTCTTCGCGGAGAGGAACCTACGGCCGAACGCGAAACCCTGCGTCCGTACGAGCGCGCCCTCGAAGAGGTGTTCCTGCGCCTCCGCACGACCGACGGCCTCCCGCTCGGGGGCTTCTCCGCCCGCTACGGCGAAGCGGTGGTGCGGGCGAACCGGAGGCTCTTCGGGAAATGGCGGGCACGGGGCCTCGTCGAGCTCAGGGGTGACGAGATGACGGGTTGCCTCCGACCGACTCGCGAAGGGTTGGCGGTTGCCGATGCGCTGGCCCGCGAGATGAATCTCGACGCGTTGACGGCGGACCGGGACGCCGCGTGACCCCCACCTTCGGGAAAACCCCGGAGGCGGCCCCGCCGCGGGCGCCGCTCACCACGAGCCGCATCTTCTGGGTGTGGCTGCCGATGGCGGCGACCTGGATCATGATGTCCGTCGAGGGGCTGCTGGTGGCCGCGGTAGTGGCCCGCCTTCCCGACGCGACCGTGAACCTTGCGGCATTCGGGGTCGCCTTCGCCTTCGCGCTGATCCTGGAGGCCCCGATCATCATGATGCTGAGCGCGTCCACCGCGCTCTGCAAGGACCGGGAGGCATTCCGTTCGCTCCGCCGGTTCGGGGCCACGCTGAACCTGGGACTGACCCTCCTCATGCTGGCCTGGACGCTGTCCCCGCTCTATCCGTGGATCGCCGAGACGGTGATGGGCCTCGATGCCCAGGTCGCCGAACTGAGCCGGCAGGCGCTGCTGGTCCTCCTGCCCTGGCCGGCGGCCATCGGCTACCGCCGCTTCTACCAGGGACTCCTCGTCCGGCATGGCCACACCCGGCGGATCGCCTACGGGACCACCATCCGGCTCTCGGGCATGGGGGTGACGGCCTGGCTGCTCTTCGACGCCCCGATATCGGGAGCGCTCGTTGGAGGGGCGGCGCTCTCGGTCGCGGTGCTGGTCGAGGCCCTCGCCACCCGCTTCATGGTGGCCGACTGCGTGCGCGAAGTGCTCGCCACCCCCCACAACGGCGAGCCGCTGACCACGCCGAGGATCCTCCACTTCTACATCCCGCTGCTCGTCAGTTCGGTGATCGCGCTCGCGATCCACCCGCTCGTCAACCTGTTCCTCGGCCACTCGCGTCTCGCCCTCGAATCGCTGGCCACCTACCCGGTGGTGGCGGCGCTGGCCTTCGTCTTCCGCAGCATGGGGCTCTCCTTCCAGGAGGTCGCCATCGCCTTCATGGACGGGAGCCGGCAGCGGTTCGACAAGCTGGTGCGCTTCGCTCTCGGCCTCGGGGTGGGGGCGTGCCTGCTGCAGGCGGTCATGGCCCTCACCCCGCTGTCCGGGCTCTGGTTCCAGCACGTCGCGGGCCTGGCTCCGAACCTGGTGGATCTCTCGGTTCCGGCGCTTCAGATCCTGGTCACGATGCCGATCTTCTCGGTGCTGCTCGCCTTCTACCGGGCGCTGCTGGTGTGGAGCACCGAGACCCGCGCCATCACCTGGGCCGGGCTCATCGAGACGGCGGCGGTCCTGTTCGTGCTCTGGGTGCTGATCCAGCCGGTGAACATGATCGGGGTGTACGCGGCGTCGTGGGCGACGCTGCTCGCGCGCGGGGTGGACCTCACCGCGCTCTATTTCTGGGGACTGCCGATCATCCGCCGGATGAAGTAGCGCGCCGCCGGCTTGGAGCCCCCACCGGGAGAACTGGGCCGGCTTCAGCCGGCACAGCGGGCCGCAGGGCCGCGGATGACGCCTTGGGCGCCCGCCGCCGTGGCGGGCCCCGTGCTCACTCCACCTGGGCGATCACCGCGATCGTCTCGCCGCGGTTCACCGGCGGGGTCCCGAGCAGGATGAGCATCATTCCGCTGGCCGGCGCCCGGATCTCGGCGAGGGGGTTGCCGTGGAAGTCGCGCACCACCCCCAGTCGGGCGCCCTTCGCGATGTACTGGCCGGCCTTGACCAGCGGATCCGGCTCCCAGACGCCGTCGTGTTCGCTGGTCGCGTAGGCGCGCTCCCGAATGAAGAGCGGGTTCTCCGTCGGGTCGGGGTCTCCCGGCGCCATCCCGAGATCCCGCATCACGCTCAGCACCCCGTCCACGATCGGAGCGATCGTCCGGTCCTCGATGAGACCCATCTCGCCGGACTCCACGTCGATGGACGGGATGCCACGGGCCACCGCTGCGGACCCGCACCAGATCGCGCGGCTCGGATCTAGGTCGCCCTTGAACTCGACGATGGGGTCGAGGCCGAACGCGATGGCCATCCGCCGGGACTTCTCGATCACCTCGGCGCCGCCCGCTTCGGCGTAGTAGCCGGTGTACGAGGGACGGAGCCACTCGTTGCCATCGCCGGAGTGGATGTCCATGAGGAAGTTCGAGCGCACGATGACTTCCTCGGTAAGCACGTGGGCGATGCGCTCGCTGAGGGTGCCGTCCGCCTTCCCCGGGAACAGTCGGTTCAGGTTCTTCCGGTCATCCGGACTGAAGTAGATCGTCCGGCCCAGGAACGCCGGCAGGTTGGCCATGTGGACCAGGACCACCGTCCCGCTGATCTCCGCCGGGTCCAGGAGCGGCCGCAGGCGCTGCATCGCCAGGATGGGCGCGTATTCGGAGCCGTGAATGCCCGCCACCAGGGTGAGCACGGGGCCCGGACGAACCCCGTGCACGACGGTGAGCGGCAGGAAGGTTCCCCCGTCACCGCCGGAGGGAGCGACGTCGAGGCGGCCGGACACGGCCTGCCCGGGTTCCGCCGTGATGTCGCCGAGCCGGAACGCCTCCTGTCCCGGCGCCGGAGCGCCGGGGAGCAGGAGTGCGAGTGCGACTGCCAGCCGCACCGCATGCGTTCCGGCCGGGTGTTTCATCGCAGTCCGCCGAAGGATACGAGTACCGAGAACGTGCGCGGCTGTCCCGGGAAGTTCCCCGCCCGTGCCGAGAAGAGCGAACTGGTGGCGTAGACCGCGTCGAAGGCGTTCTCGAGCTTCACCTGCACCTCAGCGAAACGTCCGAGCTGCCGGTAGAGGAACAGGTCCACCACAGTGAACGCCGGCGCCTCGATCCCCGCGTAGGGCTCGATCCGGTCGCCGACGTAGGTCACGCCGAGTCCGGCGGCCGTATCCCGGAACAGCTCCATCCGGGAGAACAGTCCCAGGGAATGAGGCGCCGCGTTCGGCAGCGGCTGTCCCACCGCATCCGCATTCGTGTCCTCCACGATCTCCGAATCGAGGTAGGTGTAGTTCACCGCCGCCTGCCAGCCTCGCCTGAGCGAGCCGACAAACTCGACCTCGAAGCCCCGGTTCCGCGCTTCGCCGACCTGGAGAGCCGCGTTCCAGTTGTTCCCGTTCGGCCCGTAGTCCGGATCCGGGCGGAGCACGTTGGACTTGGTGATCGTGAAGAGCGCCGCGGTGAGCGAGAGGTCGTCGAGAAGTTCCGTCTTGGCCCCGAGCTCGAGCTGAACCGCGGTCTCGGGATCGTGGGGCCCGTTCGCGCTCGGCGTCTGCGCCAGCACGCTCGGCCGGTTGAAGCTCGTCGAGTAGCTGCCGTAGAGCGACCAGGCCGTCTCGGGCTTGAAGACCATGCCCACCTTGCCGGTGAGGCCGCTCTCCTCGCTGAGGAGGTCGTTCCCTCCCGCGAACCCGGTGTCGTCATAGGTGTTGTAGCGCCCGCCGGCGACCAGGTGGAACGCGCTGCCCAGATCCAGATGGTCCTGGACGTAGAAGCCGAGCTGCCGGGCGACGGCGGTGTCGGTGGTGAAGTCGCTTTCGGTCAGGCCATAGTCGCTGCCGCCGCTCAGTCCGTACTGCGGCTGGAAGAGAGGGAGGTTCGGGACGGGCCCGCCGGCTCCGGTGTCCCGCGCGCGGCCGTAGCGGAACGAGTGGTCTTGCCGGAACATGTCGGCGCCGAACAGCAGCCGGTGGACCGTGGGTCCCACCCGCACGATCTTGTTCACGTTGAGCACGAGGGAGACGTCGTCGTTCGTGCGCGTCTGGTCCCGGAAATGCCGCTTCATGGTGTTCTCGGGCGTGATCCCGCGCGGCTCGTGGTACTCCTGCTCGCGGTCGTACTGGAGGTAACGCAGCGTGGCGTCGAGGGTCCAGTCCCGGGCGAACACCTGGTCCCAGCGCACCTGAAAGACGTCGGCGTCCAGCGTCGTGAAGTCGGTGGGCTCGGTGGCGGTCCAGGTGATATCGGTCACGAAGGTCCCGTCGGGTTCCACCGGGACGCCGCGCAGCCGGTGCCCCATGAGATCCTGGTCGATGTTCTCGTATTCGAACGAGAGATTGGCCCGGTCCGAGATCCGCCACGCCAGGTTCCCGACGAGGTGCACGTTCCGCATCGAGGCGTTCGCGCGGAAGCTGTCCCGCTCGTTGCCGTAGGCGGCGAAGCGGTAGAGCAACCGCTCCGAATCGCCGAGGGGGCCCGTGACCTCGGCCGAGCCGTAGGTCTGGCCGTACTGCCCGAAGCGGACGCTGCCGCGGACGCCGAATTCGTCCTGGGGCTTGGCGGTCACGTAGTTCACCACCCCGCCGGGCTCGGTGGAGCCGTAGAGCACGGACGCCGGACCCTTCAGGATCTCGATCCGTTCGATGTTGCTGAGCTGGAGCTGGCTGACGCTGAAGCCGGAGTTGTTCACGTCGCCCCCGAGGCTCCCATAGGGATTCCCCCGCACCCCGTTGAACACGAAGTCGCGCTGGGTGAAGCCGCGAGCGACGACGCTGGCATAGGGCGAGCTGGTCATGCCGGCGATGTTGCGGTAGACCTCGTCGGCGTCGGCGACGACCTGATCCTCGATCAGTTCGCGCCCCACCACCTGGATCGAGGCCGGGGTGTCGAGCAGGGCCACCGGCATCCTGCCGACGACGGCGCTCTCGGCGCGGTAGCCCGGAGCTTCCGCTGTGACCTGCACCCGCTCCTGCACGGTGGCGACGATCTCGAAGTCGGCGGTCACGGTCGCCCCGGAGGCCACCTCCACCGTCCGCGGGTCGCTCACGGGCACTCCCCGCTCCACCACCAGCTCGTACGTGCCGGCGGCCAGGCCGGGGATCTCGAACTGTCCCTCGGCGTCCGTCGTCGCGGAAACTCCGGTCGCCGGGATGCGGACCGCAGCGCCCGCTACCGGCGCACCGCTGTCCGCGAAAACGACCGTGCCGCGGATGGCGCCGGTCTCCTGCGCCGCGGCCGGCGCAGTTGTGAAGGCGGCCAGCAGGCCGGCCGCCAACAAACAAAGGAATTTGAATCGGTACATGGTTTCCTCCCGATTTCTGCCCTCGGCAAGACAGTTCCGGCGTCAGCCGTGCCTGTCGCGGCGGGTCCCGCTCTTGAGGGCTTCCCGAACGGCGTCGGGAAACGGGACAGCCGCGAGGGGACGCGCGCGGTCGGGCGACCGCTGGCGCGTGCCGGCCCTGCGTCCGCCGCTCAGCGACGGACGAGCACGGCGGTTTCGCGGAACTACGCGGGAGGAGCGCGGGCGGGGCGGCGGAGGGAGCGCCTGGACGGGACCTTCGGGACCTCATCTTCGGCTTGGGTGGGTCCGCCGGCACGGGACGCGACCAGCTCCACCGGAATCGAGAGATCGGCGGACTGGTGTCCGGATTGGCAGACGGCGCACTCGTGTTCGTGCGCGTGCTCTCCGTGCCAGACGCTCGCCGGGAAACCGACGAGCAGGACCAGCGGGATGACGATTCCCGCCAGCAAGCCGGCCCGCGTGTGGAAGGCGGCGCCGCGTCCGTTACCCATGATCGGCGCGGGATGGTAGCCCAAGTCGACGGGACGCCCACCGTCGCCCGGGATGACGTTCATGCGGGACAAACCGGCCAACGCGGGCGGTCCTGCCGCCCGCCGTGACCGCTGCTACCCTGTGGTGCGGGTCATTCCCGATGCGGATCACGACGACGTGCGGCGCCGCCGTGTTGGCGGCGGTTCTCCTGCTGTGTGGGCGTCCGGCGCAGGTGGAAGCGTCCCCGACGGCACAGGAGGCCGAGGCCAGCGGGTCGTACCGGGGAGGGAAACGTCACGGCCACTGGGTGATCCACCATGTGGATGGACGGATCGAGGAAGGCGCCTATGTGGACGGCGATCGCCGCGGACAGTGGATCTTCCGGTGGCCCGATGGGCGGGAGGAAGAGGGAACGCTCGCGCACGAGGAGCGTCGCGGCCCCTGGATCCACCGGTTCCCGGACGGATACGAGGAGGAAGGGGCTTACGTGGACGGCGAAAGAGAGGGACACTGGGTGCTGCGCTGGCCGGACGGGCGGATCGAGGAGGGCGCCTTCGAGTCCGGCGATCGCCATGGTCCGTGGGTCGTGCGCGGCGCCGATGGACAGGTCGACGAGGGCCCCTTCGTCCGTGGCGTGCAGGAGGGCCCGTGGATCCTGACTTTCCCTGACGGTGGCCGGGAGGAAGGGCCGTTGGCGGCTGGCCAGCGACACGGTGTCTGGGTCCTTCGCGATGGGGCGGGCGGCGTCGAGGAAGGACCGTTCGTGGAAGGCAGAAGGCACGGTCACTGGGTTGCCCGGGAGGCTGACGGGGACCGGGCCGAAGGCTCCTACGTAGACGGCATCGCGCAGGGGTCCTGGGTTTTCACCTACGCGAGCGGCAGCATCGAGGAAGGCCCGATGGTGGATGGAAAGAGGCACGGGCCTTTCGTCCACCGCTTTCCCGGGTCGGGGACGGCTCGCGGGAGTTACGTGGACGGCAAGCGGGAAGGGCGCTGGACGATCCGGATGAGAAACGGGACCGTCCGGGAGGAGTTCTACCGGGACGACAAGCTTGTCCGGCGGTAGCGCCCCCGGCCGCCAACCCGGTTCAGTCGGACGAGGGCAGGGCGGCCTGTCGCTTCCGGAAGACCCAGTAGGCGGCGAGTCCGAGCCCGAGGAATCCCAGCGAGAACCAGACCCCGGTGGGTGGCCCGGTGAAGAAGAGCGCGATCCAGAGCGCGAGCGAGAGGAGCGCCGGGATCGGGTAGAGCCACATCCGGAACGGCTGGGGGATGTCCGGCCGGTAGCGCGCGATCAGCAGGACGGCGACGCACTGCCAGGCGAAGCGCAACAGGATCTGCACCTGCATGAGCCAGTTGATGAGTTCTCCCAGGCTGAAGAAGCAGAAGGGGATGGAGACCGCGATCAGCCAGACGAGCGAGACGTGGGGAAAGCCCCGGGTGGGATGGACCTTGCCGAAGATGGCGAAGAACTGCCCGTCGCGCGCCGCCGCATAGGGCATCCGCGAATAGCCGAGCGCGAAGGCGAAGACCGAGGCCACCGCCACGAAGAGGATCAGCGCGGTGATGACGGACCCCGCGAGCTGCGCGAGCCCGGGATCCTCCACCGTCCGGGCGATGAAGATGGAGGCGAGCGTGCGGCTCGCCTCCGCCTCCTGCCAGGGGATGAGCTCGAGCATCACCGTGGTCATCGCGATGTAGATCGCCGCGACCACCACGATCGAGAGCAGGATGGAACGCGGCACGTTGCGCTCCGGGTCCTTCACCTCCCCCGCGATGTTGCAGACCTGGTTGTAGCCGCCGAAGCTGTACATCGCGATCACGGAGGCCGCGCCGAGCGCCGGCCAGAAGCTGGCGTCGAAGCCTTGGGGCGGCATGAACGAAGGCAGTCCCGGGCTCTCGATGAGGCCGGCCACGATCACCCAGCCGGTGGTGGCCAGAACGAGGGCGAGCATCGCCTTCGAGAGGCGCTCGACGGAATCGATGTTCCGGTAGAGCAGGAACAGCACCAGCACGCACACCCCGGCGGCGGCGAGGTGGTGCGGGAGCCCCGTCAGCTCGGGGAGGTAGAAGCCGAGGTAGTCGGCGAAGCCCACCGCGCCGCCGGCGAGCGAGAGCGGCGCCACCAGCAGGATGTGGAACAGGAACAGGAAGGCCATCAGCCGGCCGAGTCCGAACGGCCGGAACGCTTCCCGCAGGTAGATGTAGGGCCCCCCGCTCCCCGGCAGGGCCGCCCCGAGCTGGGCATAGACGAGGCCGTCGGCCAGCGACAGGAGCGCGCCCACGAGCCAGGCCCAGATGATGTGGGGCCCGCCCATCGCGAAGACCATGAGCGGGATGGTCAGGAAGGGGCCGATCCCCACCATCCCGATGATGTTCGTGGAGGTGGCCCCGAGAAGCCCCATCCGGCGCTGGAGCCCGTCGCCGGAACCGGCCTTGCTCATGGTGAGGGGAAGGGTGTCACGAACGGCGGGCGTCGCGGGGCTATCGTTCCGGCGTGCCGGGAAGCGCCCGGCGCTCCCGAGCCTCAGGAGGTGACCCCATGGCAATCCGCATCGGCGACATCGCGCCCGACTTCACCGCCTCGACGACCGAGGGCACGATCAACTTCCACGACTGGATCGGCGACGGCTGGGCGATCCTCTTCTCGCACCCGAAGGACTTCACTCCGGTGTGCACCACCGAACTCGGCTACATGGCGGGACTCAAGGAGCAGTTCGCGAAGCGCAACTGCAAGATCATGGGGCTGAGCGTGGATCCGGTCGAGGATCACCAGCGCTGGAAGTCGGACATCGAGGAGACCCAGGGCCACGCGGTGGACTATCCGATGATCGGCGACGACGACCTCGCGGTGGCGAAGCTCTACGACATGATCCATCCGAACGCGCTCGGCGGAAAGGGGCGCACCGCGATGGACAACATGACCGTGCGCTCGGTGTTCGTGGTCGGTCCCGACAAGCGGGTCAAGCTGATCCTCACCTACCCGATGACCACCGGACGGAACTTCGACGAGGTGCTCCGGGTGCTCGACTCGATGCAGTTGACCGCGGCGCACCAGGTGGCCACGCCGGTGAACTGGCAGGACGGCGACGAGGTGATCATCGTGCCGGCGGTCTCGGACGAGGCGGCCCGCGCAAAGTACCCGGACGGGTGGCGCGCCCCGAAGCCCTACCTGCGCCTGGTTTCGCAGCCGGGTAAGTAGTCCCCTACTCGGTCCGCACCGCCTTCCCAGGGTGGTAGCTCTGGTATGCGAACCAGTAGGCCATGTGTCCGGGCAGCCGGACCAGCGTCTCGCCCTCCGGGCCGGTCAGCGCATCCTCGGTGACGCTCCAGAGCGTTCCGCCGCTCTCGACGTGGGCGGGATCGTCCGCCACCACGGTGAACGTGCGTCCCCCGGAGTCGTAGGCGCGCACCGTCTCGAACTCGGCATCGCCGATAAGGACCACGTCACGCGTCCCCACCCGGTCGTGAAGGGCGGCGCCGCCGTCGAACAGGGACAGGGCCCACGCCATCTCCGCCTTCCCGTCGCGCAGCACGAAGATGCGGTCCTTCGGGTCGAGGCGGCGGTCCCGGACCACCACCGGGAACATGAGTTCGGGGCTCGCGAAATACTGCCCGTAGGGCCGTCCGGGCCGGTAGTCGCGGTCGAAGCCGGTGTCGAGGGAGAGCACCGTGGTGTGCGGGTGAGCGGTGAGCCAGTCGTTCCAACTCGTGATCACCACGGGCAGGACCTTCAGCACGATCTCGGACTCGGTGAGTTCGCCGACCACCGGTTCTCCTGTGAACTGGTTCCACAGGGACTCCGTCTCCGTGTCGTACATGAGCTTGTTGGACCGGTAGAGGAGCCCCGAGGAGCCGAACACGAAGGGTTCCCGGCGTCCGGGAACCCGGGTGTCGAACAGGATGCCCGACCCGCAGAGCGTGCAGTAGGCCATTGAGACCGGGACGCCGCCGACCACGTCGTTGAACATCTCGTGCCAGTCGAGGATACGGAGCGGATAGGCGCGGGAGTCGCCGTTGATGCTCACTCCGAAGACGAGCTCGCGGCCGGTGAGGTAGGTCGCGTCCGCCGCCGGAATCTGCTCGGCGTTCACGAGCGCCGGGATGCCGTCCTTTGTGACCCCGCCCCAGACGATCTCCTCGATCCGGATCCGGTGCCGCACCCCCCGGTAGAGGAAGTCGCGGAAGTTGGGATCGATCCCCGCGAGGATGTCCGCCTTGAACGAGACGAACCCGCGGTAGGGACGGATCTCGGTGTGGTCCTCCTGCCATTCCGTCCAGGCTTTCCAGTCCCGGGGGATGTTCGCCCGCGCAAGCCGCTGGAGGGCGTCGAGCAGCCGTCCGTCTTCATCGGGCAGCAGGCGGAGCACCGCGATGAACGCCGGGATCACGTCCTTCTGGTCGCGTTCGACCAGGAAGCGGAGCGCCCGGGTCCGTTGCGCGCTGTTCCTCGAGAAGAAGGCGGTTCGCACCAGGGCGTCCACGTCCGCGTCCGGCTCCCCGAAACGGTTCCCGAAGGGGTCTTCGCCGAACGGATCTCCGGGATCGGGCGGCGGTTGGGCGGCGAGCGGTGCGGCGAGGAGGAAGAGGAGCAGTCCGGCGAGCAGCGCCGGGAATCGGGTCGTTCGGAACATGATGGATCCCCGCCGCTCCGGGGCTCTCCAGCCTGAATTCAAGCGCCCGAAACGGCTACCCGCATCGTAGCGAAATCGCCCTCACACTTCCTCCGCGACTGTCCGGAGCCTGTCGAAGACCTGCGCTGCCTTGGGGCCGGCGGCCGGGTGCTCGCGGAGCCCCTCGGCGGCAATACCCGGATTCCCGGCGAGCGCGGCCCGCACGAACTCCCGTTCGGCAGCCTTTGCCCGCCGGAGCAGGGCGCCGGCGGGAACCGGCAGCGGCGGCTGGGGAATCGGGGCGACGCCGTGCTTCCCGACGAGCGCCGCGACTTCCACGACATCGTCCGCGGGCAGTTCCGGGACCGCGGGCCCTCCGAGCGGGGTGCGGTTCCGGGTGTTCACCACCATCTCCTCCGGCCCGTCCCCAAGGAGCGCCCCCATCGCCTGGAGGCCGATGCGGTCGTAGCCGCTCGGGCCGTCGGCGGGGGGAGCGCCGCCGGGTGGAGAGGCGTCCGCGCGGGCCTCGATCCCGAAGTAGGAGGCGTCCCGCTCGTGAGTGAACTCGCGGTAGGCGGTCTGCGCCTGCTCCGGACTCCCGGCTGCCGCGAGCGCGGCGAAGAGCGTCTCCTCCAGACCGAGAATGGACGCGCCGCGGGTGGTCCCGGAAGCGCGGGTGCGCTCCATCGCGCGGTCCGGATGGAGGTGGAGGAACACGTACTCGGAGGGGATGGCCCCGGCCATCTCGGAAGTCTCGAAGAGCCCGTCGCGGTGAATCCGCAGGAGGCGGTCCGTGTCGCCGAACAGGTCCGCGAGGCGGTTCTCCGGGGGGAAGGCGCCGGTCGGATCGGCCTCCTCGAGCGCCGTGAGCCAGCCGAGATGGTTGATCCCGGACCAACCGACCGAGCAGGCGGCGGGATCGAGGTAGAGGAGTGCCACAACCCGGTCGGTGAGTTCGGCGGGCGTGTCGCAGATGCCCACCACCTCCAGTGAGGTCTCGTTCAGGAGCGCCTCGGTGACCATTCCGGCGGGATTCGTGTAGTTGATCAGGGTGGCGTCCGGCGCCTCCCGTTCCACGACGCGGGCGAGGCGGAGCATCGCCGGGATGTTCCGCATGGCGAGCGCGGCGCCGGCCGCTCCCACCGTTTCCTGTCCGAGCACGCCCGCCTCGATGCAAACCCGCTCGTCGTGGGCGCGGACTTCCTGTCCGCCGGCGCGGATGGATGCGAAGACGAACCGGCTGCCGCGGACGGCGGCGTCCGGCGTCCGGCTGACGCTCACCCGGATGCCGGGCGCGCTCGCCTCCACGACTGGTGCGATGGCCGCGAGCCGCCCCGGGTCCGTGTCGTAGAGCGCGAGTTCCCGGACCCCGAGGCCGCTGCCGGCGAGCGCCCGCGCCAGCAGCGGGCTGCGCAGGCCGGCCCCGCCGAGAAGAGCGACCTTCACGGGCGCCAGGGCCGGCGCGGCAGCCCGCCGAGGTGCTGGACGGAGCGGGCCCCGCAGACGTTGCCGGCCGCGAGCTGTTCCTCGAGCGACCCGCCCCGGAGCCTCCGCGCCAGGAATCCGGCGGCAAACGCGTCACCCGCCCCCGTGGTGTCGCGGATCCCGCGGAGGGGTATCGGGGCGGGGACCCGCGTTTCGGGGCGTCCGAAGACCTCGGCGCCGTCCGCTCCCCGCTTCACGATCACCAGCGTGCCGGCGTCGGCGGCCCGCTGGAGAAAGCCGTTCGGGCCGTCGTAGAGGTTCGCTTCCTGGCCGTTCAGGAACACGCCGGCGGCCTGTTCCAGGAGTTCGGCGAAACCGTCGCGTCGCGGGAGGTCCTCGTCGTACCCGAAGTCCCAGAAGATCTCGGCCGTCTCGCCCACCTGCCGCATGGCCGTCTGGAGTTCCGACCACGCCGGGCAGACGCGGGGCGGCATCGCCATCAGCACGGCGCCGAAGGGAGTCGTGGACCCCGCACGCCGGAGGGCGACGTAGATGCGCTGCTCGAGTTCCCGGTTCATCCCGTTGAACGTCGCGAAGCTGCGCTCCGGCCCGAACGACATACAGGCCGTGACCGCGTGCGGCTCGCGCGGCCGGCGGAGATTGCGGTAGCCGATGCCCTCGGTCTCGAGGACCCGGCCGACCCGCGGAGGCAGCGCCGAGAGGAGGTCCACCTCCAGGCCTTCCGCCCGCGCCCACGCCGCCGAGATGAGCGCCCCCCCGCCGAAGGTCCGCCGGAACTGGTCGGTCCGGATTTCCTCGCCGGGCCGGGGGAGGCGCGGCAGCTCCGCGAAGATGAGGTCCTCGAACGTCTCTCCGGCGATCAGCAGGCGGGGCGCGCCGGAGGGCATGGAGGGAGAGGCTATCCGTAACCCGTCGCGTCAGCCGTTACGCTTCGCTGGATGCTCGGGATCGGGTGGCGCTCTTGGCGGATGGGCCTTCTCCTCACGGTCCCGCTCGCTCACGGCGCGCCAGCATCGGCCCAATCACCGGCCCCGCCGACATTCCACGACGCGCACTACCACCCCACGGACTACATCCAGCAGGAGACGGCGCTCCCCGAGTTCCTCGACATGATGGGCGACCGGGTGGGGCGCGCCGCGCTGATGGGGATTCCCCTACAGCAGAAGTGGGACTGGTTCGAGTCGGGGGAACGCCCGCCGGACTACTACCTGCGCTCGGACGCCGCCCTCTACTACTACCCGTTCGTCGACGCGATGGTGGCGGAGGCGGTGTTGGCGTTGCCGGCGGAGCAGCAGGAGCGGTTCGATCCCATGATCACCGGCTTCAACCCCACCGACATGTACGCGACCGACCACATCCGCCGGGTACTGCGGCTCTACCCGGGGGTGTTCTCGGGGATCGGAGAGTTCTCGATCCACAAGGAGGTCGTGACCCCGAAGACGGTGGGGCACACGGCGAGCCTCCGCAATCCGGCACTCGACCGCATCCTGGAGTTTGCGGGGGAGGTCGGGCTCCTGACCCTCATCCACAACGACGTGGACGTGATCCTCCCGCACGAGGGCGCCCCTCCGACGCACTTCGATCCGTTCATCGAGGTGGTCCGGCGCCATCCCGGAACAACGATCCTCTGGGCGCACGCCGGCCTCGGCCGCTTCGTGGAGCCGACGCCGGGTTACGTGGGGCTGCTGGAGGAGATCCTCCGCGACGAAGGGCTGGACCACCTCTACCTCGACCTGTCCTGGGACGTGGTGGCCGAGCAGATCGTGGGGCCTCCGGAAAGACTGGCGGCGTGGGTCGCGATGGTGAACGCCTGGCCGGAACGCTTCGTGCTCGGCTCGGATTCGGTGGTCACGACGGATGCGGACGCGTATCTCGGCGCGCTGGAGGTCTGGCGTCCGCTCCTCGACGGCCTCGATCCGGACGCCAGCGAGAAGGTCCGCCTCGGCAACTACGAGCGGCTGTTCGATTCCGCCCGCGAGCGGGTCCGCGCCTGGGAGGCCGCCCAGACGGAGCGGTGATAACGCAGCGGAAACGACCGCCAGTCTCCAACCGGCATCGCCGATCCCCACCGGCGGGAAACGCCCCAGCCGAAACGAAACAGTACCCGGGAAAACGGCCACAGAACCGATAAGGAGAGAGACAATGGGACTCAGTTTTTCGCAACGATTTGGATACTCCCCAGTCCCTCAACGTCTGACCCTTGAGGAACTGCCGGAGAACGCTAGGGTTGCGATATGGAATGTTCTGATTCGGGAGATTAGTACGGACATTCCAAGACGGATTGGACCTCTGTCAATGCCGTCATCTTGGGTAGGTATCCTCGTTTCTGTACATGAGGAAGTCTTTAACGAGAAATACAACACGTTTAACTTCGACCATACGGTTCAGCGCATCGACGGGGTTATTCAGGCCGATACGTTTTGGGTCGTTTTTGACCTTGTCCAATTTATCCTTCGACATCCGTCATGCCCGGCGCATCTTGTGGAAGCAATGGCCGATTGTTTTGCAGCCAAACAGCTGGCATATTCGATCGAGTGTGCAACCGAACCCACGATCGTCCCGGCTGCCAGCGAAGCAGAGGGTCACGCAATTTCGGATGCGTTCCAAACACTGAGGGATGCAGGCCTTCGTTCCGCCACGAAGCACCTAGAAGAGGCCAGTCAGTTAATCAATAGAGCTGACTACTCCGGCTCCATAAGGGAGAGCATTCACGCGGTGGAATCCGTTGCTAAACCCTTGGCCCGGACGTCATCAAACTCGCTCGGCCCGGCGCTGAAGGCACTCGAGAAAGATGGCACGCTGCATCCGGCCCTTAAGGGAGGGTTCTTGAACCTATACGGATATACCTCAGATGAGCAGGGGATAAGGCACGCTCTGCTGGACGGGAATGACGCGGCTGTGGGGCCTGAAGAGGCCGTGTTCATGTTGAGCGCGTGCGCTGCTTTTGCCGGGTTTCTGGCACGGAAGGCTAAGCGAACGCGCTAGCGCCGGCGCGAGAGTGCCACCGACACTGAATGAAGTCTCCCTCGACTCGGATGGCTGTTGCGGGGCTACCTTGTCTGAAGCAGGTGTCCTTCCGACTGAACGGTTTGTCGTTCTACGCGGATCCGACCGAAGCTGGAGTGAGTTCCGCACAGAGCCTTTGTGGACGCATTTTCCGGGTGTCGAACGCGCTCCCGATGTCGCGAGTAGTCCTGTGTTGGATAAGCCTCCGACCAGAAAGATGTGTCGTAGGGATCGCTGGCGTTCTCCTACACTTCCGCATCATGCGCTGGGTTCGGTTTCTTGGCGGCTTGGGAACGGCAACGCTGTTCATCGCGGTTGCCGGCGTGGCGTTCGCCCAGCCGTCGGGTCCGGGGCAGGGGCGGGCGGCCGAGGCCTGGCACTGGATCCAGAAGCTCCAGACGACCGGATCGGTCCTGCACGTCACCGCGCATCCGGACGACGAGAACGGGGCGCTGCTCGCGCTGCTGAGCCGCGGCCACGGCGTCCGGACAGCGCTCCTCAGCCTCACCCGGGGCGAGGCCGGCGCCAACGCGATCGGGCCGGAACTCTTTGACGGCCTGGGCCTGATCCGGGCCGCCGAACTCGAAGCGTCCGCGAACTGGTACGGACTCGACCGGATCTACTACACCCCGCTCGCCGACTACGGCTACTCGAAGAACCTGGAGGAGGCGCTCCGCTCCTGGGATGAGGATGCCGCGGCGGCCGATGTCGTGGAGGTGATCCGGCGGGAGCGGCCGATGGTCGTCCTCGCCCGGTTCACCGGGGACCCGCGGGACGGGCACGGCCAGCACCAGTTCGCGGGTCGGATCGCAGTGCGCGGCTTCGACGGCGCCCCGGACATGGGGGCGTTTCCGGCCCGCGAGGGACGGCGGCCGCACCTCCCGCTCGCCTTCTTCCAGCGGGCGCGCGACGAGGCGGGGGCGCTCGAGATCGACGTCGCGGGCTCCCGGCCGTGGCTCTCCCATTCCTTCGCCGAACTGAACGCGATCGGGCTCTCCTACCAGCGCTCGCAGACCCGCGGCGTGGTCCGGCCCGTCGCTGGCCGGGGAACGACGCGGTTGATACGTGCCGACGGCGATCCGGACGCCGGGAACGACCTTCTCGCCATGCTCGGCCCGGAGCGGGCCTCGCTCTCCGCCCGTTTCGCCCCGGTGGTGCCGGCGCGGCTCCTGGCGGTGCTCGAGCGCCTGGATACGCACTTCGGGGCGGTTGCCGCCGGGTTCGACTGGAACGCCCCCGAAGCGAGCCTGCCGCGGCTCGGCGAGGCGCTCGCCGAGGCCCGGGAACTGCTCTCCGAGCGGTCGCCGTCCGGGTTCTTCGACGTCCGGCACGAACTGGAACGGAAGGAGGAGCAGCTCGTCGCCGCGATCCGGGCCGCCGCTGGGGTCTCCTTCGACGCCCTGGCCAGCGAACCGGCCGCGGAGAGCGGCGGATCGCCCTTCGCGCCGCCCCCGGCCTTCGGCCCGGTCGTGCCCGGCCAGCGTTTCGAGGTTCGGGCGAGCGCCGCCGCCCTCGCTCCGGCGCGGGTCGCCGGTGTTTCCCTCGACGTTCCCGGCGAAGTCGAGCCGGTGGACGCGGCGGGCGGAACCCATCGATTCGTCGTGACCCTCGCCGCGGACGCTCCGGTGCTCCGCCCTCACGTCGAACGCTCCGGTCTCGGCGAGAGCCGCTACCGCGCGAACGGCGACTGGACGCTCGGCGCCCCGCCGCCGGCGATGACGGCGACCCTCGATCTGGAGATTCCGGCGGGCGGCGGAGGCGAAACCGTCACCGTCGCGCTCGCGGCCCCGGTGGAGCGCTTCGAACCCAACCTCCCCTACGGCTACGAGCGGCGCGAACTGGAGATCCTGCCGCCGGTTTCGGTCGCCTTCGATCCGGGTTTCGCGGCCTTTCCCGCCGGAGCGGAAACCGCAGCCTTCGAAGCCAGTCTGACGGTCACCGGGAATCAGCCCGGCGCGTTCCGGGTGGGCCTCGAACTGCCGGATGGTTTCCGGGCGGAACCCGCCGGGAGCGCGGTCGCCTTTGACCGGGCCGGGGAGGAGGCGGGCGTCCGCTTCACGGTCCACGCCGCCGGGGTGGCGGCGGGCGCCTACGAGATCACGGCGAACGTGGACGGAGGCTCCGGTGAGACAGCGGCGGCCGTCGGCTACCAGCGCATCGCGCACCGGGACCTGCCGCTGCGCTACCTGGTGCGCCCCGCCTCGCTCCGGGTTGCCGGCGTCGAACTGTCGATGCCGGAGGGACTCCGGGTCGGTTACGTGGTGGGCGCCGGTGACGAGGTCCCCGCCGGCATCGAAGCCCTGGGGGCCGAAGTGACGCTGCTGGACGAGACGGCCCTTCTGAACTCGGACCTTGGCGCGTACGACGCGGTGGTGACGGGGACCCGGGCCTACGCGGTGCGCCCGGACCTCCTCCGCGCCAATCGCCGGCTCCTCGACTACGCGCGGGACGGCGGTCACCTGGTCGTGCTCTACAACACGGACGAGCTGATCCCGAACCAGCACGCGCCCTTTCCGGGCGTTCTGCCCCGGCGGTCCGAGGAGGTCTCCGAGGAGGACAGCCCGCTGACGGTGCTGGCCCCGGACCATCCCCTGATGACCTGGCCGCACCGGATCGGCCCGGCCGACTTCGAGGGCTGGGTCGAACAGCGCGGCTCCAAGTTCTGGAGCGAGTGGGACGAGGCGTACGCCGCGCTCTTCGAGACGCAGGACACCGGCCAGGAGCCGCAGCGGGGCGGAGCGCTCAGCGCCGAGGTCGGCGAAGGGCGCTACACCTACTTCGCCTACGCGCTGCACCGGCAACTCCCGGAGGGGGTCCCGGGAGCGTTCCGGCTGCTCGGCAACCTGATCGCGGCGTCCCGGAGCCCGCAATAGCGGGTAGGGAGTGCGGCACTCCGAATCACGCTATAGTGCGTGAATCCAAGTGGGAACCATGCAGATTCAGGAGTTCGTCCAGGACGATCTCTTTTCCCCCAGCCTCATTGCTCGGGCGCTTCGGACCACGCAGGCGGAGATTGCCGACACCCTCGGCCTGCCACGTGAGGCCCTGTCGCGGAAGACGAGGGTGGGGGCGGCGAAGACGCAGCTCCGGCTCCGCCAGATGCTGGAGATCCTCCGCCGGGTATCGGACTACAGCGGTTCGGCGCTGTACGCGTACGCCTGGTACCGCTCGGAGCCGCTGCCCGGGTTTGGCGGGATGACTCCCGTGGAACTTGTTCGGGAAGGCCGCGCTGACTGGGTCCACAATTATCTCAGCGAGATGATGGACGGCGGGTACGCCTGACATCTCGGCACGCTGACGGTTCGTTCGATGCGATTCCGAGGCGTGGTGTACCGGGCACATCTGCCCGAGCGGGCTCTGACGGATCCGCTGTCCGGGCAAGGAGCAGCGCTCTACGGCGGAAGGTTCAATCGAAGAGGGGTCCCGGCCTTCTACACGTCCCTGTCGCTGGCGGGTGCGGTCCGGGAAGTCAGTCGAGCCGGGTTTCCGGTCCAGCCGGTACTACTCTGCGCTTACGAAGTCGATTGCAGCCCGATCTTTGACGCCACCCGGCCGGACGCGATGGCCCGGGAGGGGGTTCGGTCGGAGCATCTCGATCCGCCCGACTGGAGACGTGATCGGGACCGAGGCAGAATCCCCGCCTGCTGGGCGGTTTCCGACCGCCTGATTGCCGGAGGCTACGCCGGAATGCTGGTCAGGGCCTTCTTCCGCGGTGCGGGCCCCGACGACCGCAACCTCGTCCTGTGGAAGTGGAGTGACTCGCTGCCGAGCCGGGTCCGGCTCATCGACGCTGAAGGACGCCTCACACCGAAATGACCACCGAAGCGAGCGCTCCGCTCGTCCGCCGTATCCGCCGCCCGGACTGGCCGGAGGACCGCGAGGTGGTGCTGGTCGGCACCGCGCACATCTCTCCGGACTCGCTCCGGCTCGTCCGGGAAACCATCGAGCGCGAGCGGCCCGATGGGGTGTGCATCGAACTGGACGAGGCCCGCTACGAGGCGCTCATGGATCCGGCGGCCATCGAGCGGCTCGACCTCAGACAGGTGGTCCGCGAGCGGAGGCTGCTGCCGCTGCTCGCCTCGGTGGCGCTCGGCGCCTGGCAGGCGAGGATGGGTCTCCGGCTCGGGGTCGAGCCGGGCGCCGAACTGAAGGAGGCGGCGCGCACGGCCAAAGACGTGGACGCGGAGGTCCATCTCGTGGACCGGCAGGTCCGGACGACGCTGCTGCGGGTCTGGCGGCGGGCCAGCTTCTGGCAGCGGGTGAAGCTGCTCGCCATCGGGCTCGAGTCGGGAAGCGCCGACGAGCCCACGAAAGAGGACATCGAGGAGCTGCTTTCGGGGGACGTGGTCTCGCGGCTGGTCAACGAACTGGGCGAGGCGTTCCCGACCCTGAAGGAGGTCGTCATCGACGAGCGCGACACCTGGATCGGGGAGGCGGTAAAGGCGGTTCCGGGGGGCCGGCTGGTGGTCGTTATCGGCGCCGGGCACCTCGACGGCGTCGAACGGACGCTGTTGATGGAGGAAGCGGTCTCCACCGAGCCGCTGGCCGAGATCCCGCCTCCGGGCCGGATGGGCCGGATCATCGGGTTCGCCATTCCGGCGGTCATCCTGGGCGCGCTCGCCTGGACCTGGGCGGTGCGCGGGGCCGACGCCGCCTCCGAGGGGGCGCTCTTCTGGGTCGCGGTGAACTCGATCCCGGCGGCGATCGGCGCAGCGCTGGCGCTCGCGCATCCGCTCACCATCCTGGCGGCGTTCCTGAGCGCGCCGTTCACCAGCCTGACGCCGGTGGTGGGGACCGGCTACGTCACCGCGTTCGTGCAGGCGTGGGTGCGGCCGCCGCGGGTGTTCGAACTGCGGGAACTGAAGGCGGACGCGCTGGTCGCCCGGCGCTGGTTCCGGAACCGGGCGCTCAAGATCGCGCTGGCGCTGATCCTGCCCACCATCGGGAGCATCTTCGGGACGTTCGTGGGGGGGTCGCGGCTGATCAGCGGGGCGCTCGGCGGGTAGGTCGGCGCTGCAGGGCGACGGGACGTAGCGCGATCGCTCCCCTGCGGGCCGCGTGCGTTTCGCCTCCCTGCGGTCGGCGATGCCGGCCGGAGGCCGGCGCTCCGAGGTCGGCGTTTCAAGCCGTCTGCCACACAATCCCCGCGCCGCGTGCCGCTCTCCACCACCGACCTGGTCACCTTCGTCCTGTTCCTCGGGGCGGTCATCTTCGTCTCGCTGCGGGCTTCGCGGGGCAGGCGCAGCGCGGAGGGGTACTTCCTCGCGGGCCGGAACCTCGGCGGCTGGGCCATCGGGATGTCGCTGGTGGCGACCAACATCTCCACGGAGCACTTCGTGGGGATGTCCGGGTCGGCGGCGACCGACATAGGCCTCGCCATCGCCAGCTACGAGTGGACCGCGGCGGTGGCGCTCATCATCATCGGCTGGTTCCTGCTGCCCCGCTACCTGAAGAGCGGCGTCTTCACGATGCCGGAGTTTCTCGAGCGGCGCTACGACCGGGGCGCCCGGACCATCCTCGCCGCGCTGCTTACCGCGGCTACCGTCTTTGTCGCGATGGCGACCGTGCTCTACGCCGGCGCGGTGGCCCTGAACGCCATCTTCCTGCTGCCCGAGCTGCTCGGCGGTTTCTTCGGCCTCTCCCCGGACGCCGCGGAGCTCGCCGCCACGCTGCTCGGGGTGTGGGGCATCGGCCTGCTGGCGAGCGTCTACACCATCTACGGCGGCCTGCGGGCGGTGGTCTGGTCCGACTTCATCCAGGGGATCGCGATCCTCGCCGGCGGCGGGATGGTGCTCTGGCTCGGCTTCTCGACGCTCGGCGGGGACGACGGCGTGCTCGCCGGAGCGGCGCGGTTCCTCGCGGAGAACCAGGACCGGCTGCACACGGTGCTCCCGGCCGACCACCCCGAGGTGCCCTGGACCGCCGTCTTCGTGGGCGGCCTCTGGATCGCGCAGTTCTTCTACTGGGGGGTGAACCAGTTCATCATCCAGCGCACCCTGGCGGCCAGGAGCCTCGCCGAGGGGCAGCGGGGCACCATCTTCGGCGCCTGGCTCAAGATCCTGGTGCCGTTCCTGATCTGCTTCCCCGGGATTCTGGCGGTCCAGCTGTACGGGGACCAGATCGTCCACCCCGACCAGGCCTACCCCGTGCTGGTCCGGGAACTCCTGCCGCCGGCGCTCCGCGGCGTGCTGCTCGCCGCACTCGCCGGGGCGATCATGAGCTCGTTCAACTCGATGCTGAACTCGGCCTCCACGATGTACGCGCTCGACGTGCACGGCCGGCTCTTCGGCCGGAGGCGGAAGCCGGACGAGGATCCGGACGCCTCATCGGTCCGGGTGGCGCGGGTCGCCTCGACCGTGTTCGTGATCGCCGCGTGTCTCTGGGCGCCCCTGATCGGCGGGTTTCCGGGGGTATTCCGCTACATCCAGACCGTGTGGGGCTTCGTGACGCCGGGGATCGTGGCGGTGTTCTTCGCCGGCGTGGTCTCGAAGCGGGTGCCCGCCTTCGCCGCCCGTGCCGGCCTGCTGGCGGGCATTCCGATCTATGCCGTCCTTCGCCTCGGCTGGCCGGAGACCGCCTTCCTCCACCACATGGGGATCAGCTTCCTCGTCCTGGTCGCCGGGCTCGCACTCGCCGCCTGGCGCCGGCCGCGGACGGAGATCACGGAGCCGCCCGCCCCGGTCACCGGTGTGGACCTCACGCCGCTGCCCGGGGTGTACTGGAAGGGTGGGCTCGCGCTGGCGACGATCGCCGCGATCTACCTGATCTTTCCGTGAGGCGGTGAACCTCAGCCGTCTGCCTGGGCGGGCGCCGGCTTCAGGATCCAGCCGTCGCCGCGGCTTCCCTGCATCCGGACGCTCAGCGGAGCTTCAAGGCGCAGGTGACGGACGGGGCCGCTCTCCCAGGCGGCGGGCTGGCTCCCCAGCCAATCCCAGTCGAGGATGCCGTCGCCCCGCTCGGGATTCACGGTGAAGTACCCGATTCCGTTCGAGACCAGGTTCTCGAAGAAGTGGGTGCCCTGCGAAGGCGTCACGACCAGGTCCCGGAACCCGGCCTCCACGATGACCCGGGCGCCGCTCACCTGCTCCCAGGTCACCGGGATCCCGAGGAAGCGGTCCCTGGAGCCCCAGCGGCCCACCCCGATGAGCGCGTAGGGACGGCCCTCCCGCTGGAGGAGGCTGTTGCAGCGGGCGACATCGCGGGCCACCTCCCGGCTCCTCAGGCGGTCGTAGGTCTCCCGGTGCACCACCACGAGGTCATGGAGTCCGTCGATCTGACCGTGACCGAGCACTTGGGAACTCCGGCAGAGGACGCCGTCCCCGCTCGCCACCGCGATCTCCTCCGCCGGAGGCGGTTCCCGGGTCTGCTGGAGGCGGCGCAACTGGACGAATCCGAATTCGCGGGGGCTCCCGCGCGGCACCGAGAGGTTGGCGGCGAACTCCAGCTCCACCGGAGCGCGGCAGGCCTCTTCGCCCAGTTCGAGGAGCTCGGTGAGGATGCCCGCGAGCGGGAAAACGTCCGGCATCTTGAGCAGCGGCGCGAGGGTGAGCAGCCGGCTCCCCGGTCGCGAGATGCCGTCGTAGAGAGTGCCCGAGTCCTTCGACCAGGTGGAGGCGAGCAGCCCCAGCACCCCGTCGGCCTCGGCGTCGGCGAGCGAACTGTTCAGGAGCGGCGGCAGGCCTCCGCCGCCGTCCGATGACCCGGCTTCTAGATCCACGGCGAGGAACTCGCTCTGCGAGTTGCGCCAGGCGTCCTGGCCGCTCTGGTGACCGAGGCGGTGCTGGGGATGGCGGGGCGAGAACCGGACTGCCGGCCCGCCGCTCGTGATCGCCTCGCCCAACCCGAGCCCGACGGTCGCGATTCCGTCCCCGGACTGGAGCGGCGCGGTCGGATAGAAGTTCTGCGAGCGCGCGGTTCCGGCGATGTCCGGATAGAAGCGGCGCCCGTGGGGAAGACCCACCACCCGCTGGAGAATCACCGCCATCTTCTCTTCCTCCTGGCGGTACGGAGTGCTGTCGAGAAAGCTCCGGACCCGCGGCAGGAACAGCGAGGCGTACACCTGCTTGATCGCCCGGGCCAGGGCGTCGAGACGTTCCCGCGCGGTCTCCTCCTGGTTCGCGACCAGAACGGTCTCGTAGACGCCGGAAAAGGGCTGGTAGGGCGAGTCTTCCAGCAGGCTCGAGGAGCGGACCGCCAGCGGATACCGCACGTTTTCCTGGAACCGGCGGAGATCCCACCACGCCTCCTCGGGGAACCGCGCCTGGTCGAACCGCTTCCGTAGCTCCGCCTCGCTCGAGACCTCGAGGGCGAACGGCAGAAGATTGTTCTCCTCCATGAACCGGTCGAAGATGCCGGTGGCGAGGACGACCGCCTGTGGAACTGCGACGACCGTGTTGGGATAGCGCTCCTGGATTCCCGAGCGGGCGAGCACCGAGTTGGTGAACGCCAAGCCGCGCGCCTTCCCGCCCACCGATCCGCTGCCGATGCGGAGGAAGCTCGCGTCGGGGTCGAACCCGTCCCGCGGGAAGTCCGCCACCACCGAGCGGCTCCGCTCCTGCCGGCGCTTCGCGAGGCGCGTCGCCACGTCGCGGCCGATGTGGTCCCCGGGCCCGTAGTCGGAGATCCGCACGTCGCGCAGCCGGCGCGCGAGCTCCAGTTCGCCGCGCGCCATCAGCCAGTGGGAGATCTCGTTCCGCCGCGCGGACTCGAGGATCGCCTCGTGCGGGACGTCGGGGAGCATGCGTTCGAAGGAATCGAGGTCCTCGGCGCGCGCGACCTCGGTCCCGTCGGGCATCCGGAAGACGAAGTCGCCGAAGTGGAAGCGGTCCCGCATCAGGTTCCGGATCTGGCGCAGCAGGTCCCGGGAACCCTTCAGGAGGAAGTCGGCGCCCACGCTCCGCGCGAGCGCTTCATTCTCCGGACGGCGGGAGTGGAGGATCGCCGGAATGTCCGGCCGCACCTGGCGCATCGCGGCGACGAACCGCTCGCCCGCCTGCGGATCGGGCCGGCCGCCCCGGGGGAACTCGACGTCCGAGATCACCCCGAGGATCTGGTCCCGGTAGGCGTCGAAGAAATCCCACGCTTCTTCGTAGCGGTCGCAAAGCAGGATCTTGGGCCGCCGCCGGATGCGGTCGAACTTCTCCGTGAGGCTCAGCCCTTCCGGGATCAGTTTCCGGGTCTGTTCGAAGACCGCCTGGTACACCACCGGCAGGAAGGACGAGTAGTAGCGGATGCTGTCCTCGATGAGCAGGATGGCGGGGACACCGAGCCGGCCGGTGTCCTGCGGCGCGTTCCGGCGGTCCTCGATCTGCTTCACGATCGCGAGGAAGATCCCGACGTCCCCCTGCCACACGAAGGGCTTCTCGAGATCCTGGCCGTGGTGACGCGCCAGGTATTCGCGCACGGTGCGGGTGTCGTAGCCGAAGAGCGTGACCGGGGTCTCGCACCCCGCGTGGCGGAGGCGGTGCGCGAACGTCCCGATGTCCATGTCCCCGAGGTCCGGCGACGCGATCACGAGCTGGAAACGGTCGGGCATCCGGGCGATGCGTTCGAGCGCCTCGTCGCCGGATTCCACCTGGATCACGCCGGGGAGGGTCCGCAGGTTCAGGTCGAGAAACCCGGAAAGGACCCGGTCGTCGAGCTGGCCGTCCTCGGCGAGGATGAACGAGTCGTAGTGACTCAGCACGAAGAGGACGTCGTGGATCTGGAAGCCGACGAGGTCCGCGAAGGCCGGTGACAGGGCGCCGTGGAGCGGCATGAATTCCTAGTTTGTCACCCGAGTCGGGCGCGTTCGGAGTTCGCCCAAAGCGCGAATCGCAAAAAACACAAGCAATCCCGGCGCTTCAGCCCTACAATCCGCGCCCAAATTCGCCGGAGGCGCCATGAGCTATATCGAGTCTGTCCTGAACCAGGTTGCGGCGCGGAACCCGAACGAGCCCGAATTCAACCAGGCCGTCCGGGAGGTGATCGAGTCGGTGGCCGTCGTCATCGACCGGCACCCCGAGTACCGCGCGGCGCGGGTCCTCGACCGCATGGTCGAGCCGGAGCGCCTGGTCCAGTTCCGGGTCCCCTGGATCGACGACGCGGGCGAGGTCCAGGTGAACCGGGGCTTCCGGATCGAGATGAACAGCGCGATCGGGCCCTACAAGGGCGGACTCCGCTTCCATCCCTCGGTCAACGCCTCCATCCTCAAGTTCCTCGCCTTCGAGCAGGTGTTCAAGAACTCGCTGACCACGCTGCCGCTCGGCGGCGGCAAGGGCGGCTCGGACTTCGATCCCAAGGGCAAGAGCGACGCCGAGGTGATGCGCTTCTGCCAGTCGTTCATGACCGAGCTGCAGCGCCACATCGGTCCCTACACCGACGTCCCGGCCGGGGACATCGGGGTCGGCGGCCGGGAGATCGGCTTCCTCTTCGGCCAGTACAAGCGCCTCGCCAACGAGTTCACCGGGACGCTGACCGGGAAGAGCCCCGGGTGGGGCGGCTCATTGATCCGGCCCGAGGCCACCGGCTACGGGGCCGTCTACTTCGCCCAGGAGATGCTCAACACCCGGAACGACGGACTCAAGGGGAAGACCTGTCTCGTCTCGGGGAGTGGCAACGTGGCCCAGTTCACCGTGGAGAAGCTGAACGATCTCGAGGCCAAGGCCGTGACGCTCTCCGATTCGTCGGGCTTCGTCCACGATCCCGCCGGAATCGACGCCGAGAAGCTCGCCTGGGTCATGGAGCTGAAGAACGTGCGGCGCGGCCGGATCCGGGAGTACGCCGAGAAGTTCCCGGGCGTCAGCTACCACGAATCCGATCCGGGCGCCGACCACAACCCGCTCTGGGCGATCCCCGCCGAGTGCGCGTTCCCGAGCGCCACCGAGAACGAGGTCAGCGCCCGGGACGCCGCGAACCTGCTGGCGAACGGCTGTTTCGTGATCTCCGAGGGCGCCAACATGCCGTCGGTGCCGGATGCGGTGGACCAGTTCGTGGCCGCCGGGATCCTCTACGGGCCGGGGAAGGCCGCGAACGCCGGCGGCGTCGCGGTCTCCGGGCTCGAGATGGCCCAGAACATCGGGATGATCCAGTGGAAGCGGGAGGTGGTGGACCACCGGCTGGCCGACATCATGTTCGAGGTCCACGACGCCTGCATCAAGGCGTCGGAGCGGTTCGACGCGGTCGGCAACTACGTGGTGGGCGCCAACATCGCCGGGTTCTTCAAGGTCGCCGACGCCATGATGGACCAGGGGGTCGTGTAGGAGTCTGCGTCGCAGAATGCGGCGCAGACTCCTCGGGAACGCCGGCCTCCAGGCCGGCACCCGCTGGCCGCAGGCCAGCGCACGGCGCTTTCTTCGCTCACCCTCACGGGCCCGCTGAAAGGACGCCCGGCGGCCGCGCCGCCCGCCGAGCGCCTCAGGCCGGAGGGGGAGGAGGTTCCCCGTCCAACTGCTCCTTCTGCCACTCGGGGACCACGACCCCGAGCGAGATGATCATCTGGAGGGCCTGCTGCCGGCTCATCGAGAGCTCGATGACGTCTTCCTTGGGGAGCGTGATGACGAAGCCCGAGGTCGGGTTCGGCGTGGTAGGCACGAAGACCGCCATGACCTCCCGCTGGCCCGGCGCCGTTCCGCCGGGCTCGGGCAACGTATCGGTTCCGTTTCGCTCCGCGATGCGCTTCCGCACCCGGTGCTGTACCTCCCCGAGTTCCCCCGCCATCTGGAAGGCGATGCTGTAGACCCCGCGCCGGGGGTATTCGATCAGCACGACCTTCCCGAAGGCGTCGCCGGAGCTGAAGAGCGCCTCCAGCAACTGGCGCACCCCGGAATAGATCCAGCGCGCCACCGGGATCCGCTGGAGCGGTTTCTCCACCACCGCCCGCAGCACCACCCGGGCGACGCCGAACTTGGTGACCCCCCAGCCGGTCAGGAACAGCACCCCGATCACCACGCCGAGCGCGGTGAGCCGCGGCTCCCAGGGGAGGGAGGGGAAGAACCAGGACTGGATGATCGAATAGATCAGCCGGCCCACCAGGAACACCGCCGCGAGCGGAATCCACACCAGGAAGCCCCGCAGCAGATAGCGGCGCAGGGATCCCCAGAGCGTCAGCTTCGCGGCCGCGGGCATTTCGGGGTGAGTCTATGGCTGCTGGAGCCGTTTACCATCCCCGGCCACCATGGATCTGCCCATCGTTTGTCTTCCCGGGGACGGGATCGGCCCCGACGTGGTCGCCGCGGCCGAACGCGTGCTGGAGCGGGTGGCCGAGCGCTTCGGCCACCGCCTGCACGTGGAGCGCCACGACTTCGCGGGCGTCGCCTGGGATCGGACGGGGATGGGGTTCCCCGACGAGACCCGGGCCGCCTGTGCCGGCGCGCAAGCGATCCTGCTGGGCGCGGTCGGGGATCCGCGGCACGACGTGCTCCCTGCCGCCGAGCGTCCCGAACGGGCGCTGCTGGAACTCCGCCGGATGCTTGGCGCTTATGCGAACCTGCGGCCAATCAGGGTGATGCGGGTGCTTGACAGCTCGCCCTTCCGGCCGGAGGCAATCGAGGGGGCGGATCTCCTCATCGTGCGCGAACTCACCGGGGGCATCTACTACGGCGAGCCGCGCGGCATCCGGGAGGAGAGCGGCCAGCGCGTGGGCATCAACACCCTCCGCTACGAAGTGCGGGAAATCGAGCGCATCGCGCGGGTGGCCTTCGAGGCCGCCGGCCGGCGCCGGGGACTGCTCCTTTCGGTGGACAAGGCGAACGTGCTCGAATCGTCGCAGCTCTGGCGCGAGGTGGTCGCGGGCCTCGCCTCCGACTATCCGGAAGTGGGCCTCGACCACATGTACGTGGACCGGGCGGCCATGGAGATCGTGCGCGATCCGCGCCAGTTCGACGTGATCCTGACCGGGAACATGTTCGGCGACATCCTGAGCGACGAGGCCTCGGTGCTCGCGGGGTCGCTCGGCCTGCTGCCGTCGGCGAGCGTAGGCGCGGGCGGCGGCCTCTACGAGCCGGTGCACGGCTCGGCGCCGGACATCGCGGGGCAGGGGATCGCGAACCCGCTCGCCGCGATCTCCTCCGCCGCGATGATGCTCGAGCTTTCCTTCGGATTGAAGGAGGAGGCCGCGGCCATCGAGGCGGCAGTCACGGCCTGCCTGCGGGGGGACGTCCTCCCGCGCGACCTCGGCGGAACCGCCGGCACCACGGAAATCACCGACATCGTCCTGACCGCGCTGTAGCACCCATCGGGACCGCCGGTCTTCAGACCGGCACCGCCGCGCGCAGCGCGGCGATAATCGCGCACCGGTGCTCCTCCGCATGGCGTACCCGGCTTGGAACGCCGGCTTCAGCCGGCACAGCCCGCCGAAGGCGGGCGGCGAGACGAACCTCACTCGCCACGATGGCGCGCGCCAACGCACCCGGGGTGGCGACGAACCGCCCGCGGCCCTGCGGGCCGCTGCGGACCCACCTGTAACACGCTGCTTATTCTTTAGGTTATGGGTTATCCGCAGAATTCGATATCAGACTCGCTATCACTGACAAGGTCCGCTGACGGTACGAACTGTAATCGGCAACTCCGGGGTAAGCGGTAAGCGTTCGGTCGTGCCGGTATGGAGCCAGCATCGGCTTCCGCCTAAACCCTGCAAATGGTGTGGATCGTGGAGTCCGGGGTTCAATGGGTGAGATCACCGCTTTCGTCGGCTTGGCGATAGCGGGGTTCCTACTTGGCCGGCTGTTCCGGCGGTCTTCGAAGTGACACCCAGCCATCGGCCGCGGTCGAGTCCACTCGCGCATCGCCATGCGTCTTGGCTCCGACGAGAGCGAATGTCGAAGCCCGGTCCCCGTCCCACATACCGGCTCCACCGAACGCTTACGGTAAGCGGGTAAGCGTTTGGTCGTGGGTGTATGAGGACCGACAACGGGGTGGCCGGTGTGCGAACCCGAGCAGCGGAGAAAGGGAGCGGGGACGAGTTGCAGAGGGTAGAACTCGCCGCCCGCAGCCGTGTGGGCGCTTCGGGATCGGTGCCAAAAGCGTTGTGGCGCAAGGAGTTGGCGGCGATCCGGGAGGCGGAGAATGCGATGGCGGTGGAGGGCGTGCTGGTCGGCCTGCGTCTGTTTCTCCAGACGATGACGGCGCGGCCGGATACGTCAACCCCATGTCTATATCCCCTCCACCGAACGCTTACGGCCTGCCGGCCTGCGGGTTGGCAGTCTTTAGGTTTCTTCGAGCGACTCGACAAGCAGCCGGTCGGCGAGGACATGGACCCGCTTTTTCCGCTCGGCAACCCGCTCCCCGATCTGCGCGCCGAGCTGCGTGGGATTTCTGCACACGAGGAAATCCCACTCCCCCATCCTTCCCCAGCGGTTGACCGCCCGTACCCAACGTTTCGCAGCTTCGTGCTTCGCCGGTGTTTCGGGAGGCTCCATTCCCTTGATCTCGACGATCAGGCGGACGCCGTTCGCAAGGCTCACGATGAAGTCGGGTTCGTAACCCCGCTCGTTTCCCTGGAACGAGTAGGGGATCACGAACTCCAGGCGTTCGTTGCGGACGAAACTGGACACCACCCCGGCCTCGGCAAGCTGTTCGAGTTGTCCGGTAGCGGCCTGCTCCCAACGCGCCGTGTCGCAGGCCACGAAGTTCACGTGGCTCGCGGTGGCGGCGACGACCGGCTTGACCGTCTTGAAGTACACGCTGGCCGTGCTGCCGGAGGGCCGGTAGCGGTTCAGTCGGGGGAGTTCCGGCGGTTCCCCGACGGCATCGTCGGGCCGAACGGCGGCGGACAGCAGGCCGACGATCCGCTGCTGGTAGATATCGAGTCCGACCTCTTCCGGCGCCATGCCGTTAAGGTCTATGCGGTCCCGGAGGTAGTCGCGGACGATCTGCAGCACCTGAGGAAAAAGGGCCTGCCGCGACACCCGGCAACGTGACCCGTTTCCGTCGAGCCAGCCGGCGGACAGCACCCGTACTACTCCGGCGGCAATCTCGAACGCCAAGGTCTGTGGGTGGACGGAACGGTAGTACTGAGTCCGGTCCACTCTCCGCATGTCGAATCCGCCGTACTCGATCTGGTGGCCGACCTTGTACCCCACCTCGGGCCGCATCGCCGTCGTCTTGGGAGCCGTCATTCGATCCAACACAGTCGGCTCCACCTCACCCACGTCACACACGATCCGGTTCCGCGCCGGAGCGGTCACGTATCCCTCGACCACCGGGAAGCGAATCTCCAAATGACGCCTCTCCGGCAGTGCCATCACCTCATGTTTCGGACGATCTTCCTTTTGGTGTTGTCCGGGGGGGCGGCCCTTGAAGGGAATCAGGGAGAACGGAATCCCGAAGACATCCACGTACTCGGGGGTGAGCAGTCCGGTCTCGGGATCCGGGGTGTAGTCCATGCGGCGAAGCCCGCGCCCCACGACCTGTTCGCAGAGGAGCTGACTGTTGAAGGCGCGTAGCCCAAGGATCTGGGTGACGTTGTTGGCGTCCCAGCCCTCGCTCAGCATGTTCACACTCACCACGCAACGCACCCGTTCTCCGGCCCTGCCCGGCTTTCCAACGGTGGAGACCGTTCGTCTCAGTCTCTCGGCCGCCTGCTTGCGGCCTTCCTTCACCTGACCGCTTTCGGCCTCCTCCAGCAGTTTCGAATCAATCCGCAAGGTGACTTCCACACCGCTCGTGTTCCAGAACTCGTCGAAACCTCTGAGCCCAGTGCCGAATTGCTTGACCTTCTTTGGTTTGGCACCGGACTTTCGTTGCTGCCGACGCCCGGCGGACCCCGGTACGCCGTTCCCGTTTTCGTCTGGCGCAACGAGGGTCTCGCCGGAGATCATGCGGTGGAAGTGACTTGCGATGTCGGTGTTGTCGCACACCACGATCATGACCGGAGGGGTCCGGTCTTCCCCGGGGGCTGCGTCCTGTACCTGCCGGAACCGCTCCCGCCACTGCCCCGCGAGTGTCAGCAGCGCGTCCTGCGCTTCCCGGTAGGCCGCCTCAGGTTTCAGCTTGCCCCCAGGTAAGCGGTCGTCCGGACCCAACGCCTCCTGAACCCGCTGCCAGAGCCGAAAGTACTTCGGGTCAGGCCTTCCGGAGTCATCCCGCGCGGGGAGCCGGGGAATCTTTGTGATGCCGGACTCGATGGCATCCACAAGGCTGAAATCGCTGACGATCCACGGCAACGGCGATCCCTCCGGATACCCGCTGCCCTGGATGTAGAACGGTGTCGCGGAGAGGTCCACAGCGAGCCCGATGCCGCACGCGGCGTTTATGCGATCCAACCCCTCGACCCAGACGGTTGCCGCTTCCCGTTCCCGCTTCTCCTCGTCGGTGAGCTTGCCGGCAACGGCCGCCGGCCGGTAGGCGTGGTGCCCCTCGTCGTTCAACACCATAAGCGGCTCGTCGTCCCAGAGATCGCCGAGGCGGGCGCGGGCGAACGCCTCCGGCGTCTCCTCCCCGAGGTCGCCGACCTTGGCGGTGCCCACGCGGATTTCCGGCGACTCCCGGTTCAGTAGGTGCCAGTTGGAGACCAGCACCCTTCCCTTCACCAATTCCGGCCGCATCGGGGCGGGAACGAGATCGAACTCCTCGTAGTAGTTTCCCGCAGTGCCCGGTCGGAGCACCGCGAGGCGTTCCCGGATGGTGAGGTTCGGGCAGAGGACAAGCACACGGCGGGGATAGCGGGGGTCGCCGGGTTTGCTCCCCCGGTTGCAGAAGGCCCAAGCAATGAGCATCGCCATGACCACTGTCTTGCCGCTTCCCGTCGCCATCTTGCACGCATACCTCGGGATCGCCGACAACGCCTTGTCGTGCGGAACGTCGGCGAGCTTCGGATGCTGCGCCACCTTCGCGACCCAATCCGCGGGCCGCGGGTTGTTCCCTTCGCAGAGCGTCCGGAACTCCTCCGGCGCGAGTCTTGGCTTCCAGCGAGGGCGTTTTCTCGCCCGCAGGATCTCCTCAAGGTAGAGGACCGTCTCGACGGCCTCCAGTTGGCAGAAGAACAGGCGACGGGGCCGATCATGCCGCCACCAGTGGCGCAGCAGCCGTTTCGTTGTCTCGGATGCGTTCTGCCAACCCGAGTTCCTCCAACGGCGCACGTCGTAGCGCAAAGCGTTGACGAGCGGCAGGTCGTCGACATCCTCGTCGGGGAGCAGGAGGCGCTGGGCGCTTCCGGCGCGAACCGATCTGAACCAATAGCTGGCGTCCCGCCGCGACGCTATCCGCTCCGGGCGTGGGCGGTCCCGCGTGTAGAGCCAGTGCTCGTTCGGCTCCTCGTAGGGGGAACAGAGGATAGGTTGCTCGACCGGTTCGACCGGGATTCCCAAGTCTTCCGGCATGGACGCTGCGTTAACGCCGCTCCGGTTCCGCTGGGGTCAACGTCAGCACCCGGAGTCCCTCGATACCGCGGGGATCAATGACCTTGACTGCCACGCGCCAGGAGTCGCCAGCGCCAAGCCGCTCCGGACGGCGGAACCCCAAGCTCTGGAAGCCGCTGAGCGCAGCGAAAGACTCCCGGTCAGTGAGCCCCAGATCGCCCAGCGCGCGGGCAAGCCGATCCCATTTGTTGCGATCCGGGAAAAACGCTTGGCAGATGCAGAACGTCCGGCCATCGTAGTCGGTGTCGAGGAACCACGCCGCGACCCGGTCGCGGTTCGTGGGGAGCACTTGGTTCCCCACCGGATCGTAGACATCCATCCCCTCCATGGTCACCCGGCATTCGCCATCTTCTCCGACCTCAGGATCGCTCACGCGCGGAGCGGCGAACACGGTGAAGATCTGGCTTCCCGGCTGGGTCTTGAGCAGTTCTTCCATGGCCACGTCCGGGCTGATGAGGGCCATGTGGCACCTCACGTCAGGATGCGCGTCGTCCTGGACCGCTTCTTGGGCCGCTGCGTCGAAGCCGAAGGCAGCAAACACAAGGTCGTCGTACCCCGCCCGATTTGCATCGCGGAGTGCCCGCTCCACCTGGAGTGCGGTGAGGTTGCCTACCTCGGGGCCGACACTCACGGCGACCCGACGGTTCCCGTTCTCCCATTCCCCCTCGGCGTGGAGGAGGGCGCCTATCGCGGCTTCCAGCCGGGCGAAGCGCATTGGAGACTGCTGCGGGAACTCAACACCGCTCGCGCGCAGCAGGCGGATCACCTTGGCGATATGCGCCTCGCCGTTTAGGACAGCCGCTTCGGTGGCGTCCTCGGGGAACGACTCAAGCGCCTCTGGAGCGCCGCCGATTGGGGAATCCGGCCCCTCTTCGAGCGCGATGACGCCCTCGACGCTGAAGGGGCCGGCGACGCGGACGGCACCCGACTCGATGTGGGGCTGGTCGACGAGTTCCTCGGATTCGGCGTTCGCGGCGATACAGGCGTTCACCTCGTCCATCTTCGCCCGCCAGGCGGTCCGGTAGGCGCCGAGCGCCTCGCGGAGCGGCACAGGCCAGTCCGGGTCGGCGTCAAAGGGGACCTGCCAAGGGCGCCACGAACCGTTAGGAATATGTAAGCCGTATTTCCGAATCTGGGTCGCCGTGAGGGCCCTCAGCGGGCTTCGCGCCGACTGCGGCCGGACATCCACAAACGAGGTCCCCGGCAGTAGCCAGCGCCTTACATCGGCATCGGAGACGCCGAGCGCGCCCTGTTCGCGGTGTTTGGTCAAGAGCTTCCCTACGAGCTTTGCCTTCGTCTCTTCCGTGACGAGTGTCGCGGCCGCGTTCAGGTTGTCCAGAGCCGCCGCGAGGTGGGGCTCGTGCTTATCGAAGATGGAGTCGAGGGAGACGTTGTGGGCAATGCCCTTAAGGGTCACGCGCGGAGCCGTCTTGAGGTCGAGCGTCGCCGGTTCCTCAGTGGCGCGGCCCGCATGGTCCTGCGCCGAGAGCCACGGCCCATCGGGGTTGCGTTGCAAGTCCCTGGCGTTCGGTTTACGGAGTCGGTAGTTGTCGAAGGTCGCCGTCATGAGCCGGTGTTTCGCCAAGGTCAGGGCCACGCGGCTCGTATCCACCGCGATCCAGCGGCGGCCCCACTTCTCGGCCACGAAGGGGGTCGTCCCGCTGCCGCAGGTGGGATCGAGGACGAGATCACCGGGATCCGTGGTCATCAAGAGGCAGCGTTCGACGACCTTCCGGGCGGTCTGCACGGAGTAAATCGGCTGCTCTTCGCCCTTAGTGTCCGTCCAAAGGTTGGAGATTGCGGATCTGCCACGATCCTCCCAGAACACGACGCCTCCCACGGAAGAGCCCGTTCCCGAAAAAAGCCGCTCCGCCCTAGCCAGCCGATCCAGTCCGGCCGGCACGTCAAAACGCCAATGTTTGTTGGCGCCACATTTTCTCGGCTGTCCCTGAAAGCGGTAATCCCGGCTACGAGACGGATCCGGATCCTGGCTCACGATCGGGTAGTCCACCCGCACCCATCGCCAGCCATCCCGCAACAGACTTGTGAGTTCTTGTGAGTTGAAGCGACCAGCCGAGACGATTTCTCCTGACGGGGCCATCAGGCTCCGGTATTTGGAGTCCGTAACGGTGTCTGCCCGCCCCGCGGCCAGCGGAATGACCTTCTGGTGTTCCGCGTCCTTGGCGTACCAGAGCAGGTAGTCGTGCACTGACGCAGTGGGTACGGTGGCGCCCTTCTTCTTGAAGATGATGGTCACGACCGCGTTGTCCTTGCCGAAGACCTCATCCATCACACACCGGACCCGATGCACGTTTTCGTCGCTGATCTGGACGAAGATGCTCCCCGTATCGGCAAGCAGCTCCCGCGCCATGGCGAGCCGATCGCGAAGGTACGCGAGGTAGGAGTGGACGCCGAGCGTCCAAGTATCCCGGTAGGCTCGCACCATCTCCGGCTCGCGGGTTAGGTCCTGCTCCCGATCCTTGACATTCCGGCGACCTAGGTCCGGTTGGAAATTGGATCGGAAGCTGATCCCATAGGGCGGGTCCACGTAGATCATCTGGACCTTACCCGCGAGATCCTCGTGGTGCGCAAGGCTCGCCATTACCTGGAGTGAGTCCCCGAGGATGAGCCGGTTCGTCCAGTCCACGTCGTGCCGATAGAACTGGACCGCCTTCGCGTAGTCCAACTCAGGGTCCCCGAAGAGGCTCCTCTGCACATCCTTCCGGCGGACCGCCCGGAGGAGTGCCTCGGTCGAGACCCGCTCGTGCATGTGGAGCGCGACCGGATCCACCTCGAACCACGGCCGCTCGCGCTTGCCCGCCCACTCGAGCCACGGCTCGTGCCGCCGAAGCGCCTCGGCGAGGATCTGGGCCTCTTCCGCATTTAGCGGCCGCTTCCGCGCTTCCCGCACGATGTCCGGCAGCCGGTCCGCGTCGTCAGCCTCGGGCGACGACCGCAGCGCTGGCGGAAGATGCGGGTTGAACCAGTACCGGTGGGGAGCCTCGCTACCGACTCGCCCGTGCGACTCCAAACCCGCCGGCGGCAGGTTCTTCCGCTTCGCCCGGTGCTGGAGCGCCCCTACTGGCTCCCGGGAAGCTCTCGGCGACATGGGGAAATCGTAGGCGAAAGGCAGCCGACCTCAGCCCACCCGCCGACGGAGCAGCCCCGGGCTGGCGCTGACCCCGTGCACCACCGAACCAATCCAGTCTGGCGGAAGAGGGCCGTCGAGACCCTCCGTCCTGAAGTGCGATCCCTTCAGGGACTCTCCTCCTCGTTGTCGCTCGCCCTCGAAGCCGAGTACCACTCCCTGGCGAATCGGACGACGCAAAGCGGATCCTCGTCTCCTGCCTTGGTCCAGGATTCGACTATTTCGTCGTCTCCTCGGCCAGCACCCGTGATGGCCCAAGCCAGCCACACGCACCAGTACCGACGCAGCGGAAGTTCGTCCGCAACCCACGGATCCGCCGAATTGGTCCGATATGCGAGTTCCGACCGCAGCCGTCTCAACCCCTCGACGACGCGCGAATGGATGGCCGCGATGAACTGTGGGTTCCCGCCCTCGTAAATGGTGCGGGCCACCCTCAGTGCGCCGATTAGGCCGCTCTGTTGGGTCGTTCCGACTGCTACACCGATGTCCCCCACACTCTCTACCGAAGGCGGACGCATGAGGGGTTCTCCTGTCTGACCGGCCTTCCTGATCCACCAGTGGAGGGCATTCCAAGCAGCCAGACTGACCCGTCCGTCGGGAGACCTCGTCCCCAATCGCAGCCGGTCCTCTGCTTCCGTGCGATCCGCACCACCGAGAGCGCCCGATGCCGCGACCATCAGGAATTCGTTCTCGGGACTTGCCCATTGTTCGGCTATCGGGTGACGACGCCCCGTAACGGGTTGCGCGTTATCTGCCAGCCGATGCAGGACCGAGTCTGGGGCGCTCTGGTGAGTCATGACACCCAACAGAAATCGAACCGCGCGGTCGCGAGATGTGCCACGCATCAAGCGCTGGGTTGACTCGTGACGAAGCCATTCTTCCACCTCCCCCCAGAACCAACCCCGCTCATCTGCCGAGAGACGGATGACTCGGTCGCGGAGATGATCGGGATTCCAAGCCGCGGCGACGTTCCGAATTGTCTCTTCCCGCCTCTCGGCACCCGCCTGCGTCGCATTCGGACCGATCCATGTGGCCCGAAAGCGTTGAGCCGCCATTCCGGGCTCCGGCTCCGGGAGGACCAGATACACCCAGTCGTCTACGTTTCGGATCTTGGGCAGTCCAATCGGTCCTTGATGCACAGTGCCCCACAGGCTGAGAGCCACCTCCTGTTCTTCAGTCTCGGTAAGGAGGCGCCTCCAAGCGATCGGATTCAGCCGGTCGAAGGCTAGACGCCGAGCATCGTCACTGCCACGAAGGGCCGTGCAGATCTGGTGTACGCACGACGCCCAGACAGAGTCGTCGATATCACGCCGCTCAATTCTGGGTAGCCCGCCGAGCAGGAGATCGCCGGGATCTTTGTCTGTGATGAACGCGTCGTCCGGAATAGACGCCTGAAGAATCTCGGGGACGGCGCGTGTACGTGATTCGAGGTCCATGGCGCCCCAACTGCGTTTCCAAAGGCGGGTGATGCTCGACCAGAACCCGTTGTCCACCCAGCGCCGTGATCTGCGGTATTGGAGTGCCCATCTAAAGACCTCAGATGCCGGGGCCACTCCGTGGCGGACAACGCATCGCGACATGATTTCCACGGCCGTTTCGGCCCGCTGCCGGACAAAATCGTCTTCCGTAACACCCGGAGCCCACTTCTCCAGAAAGTGGTCGCGTGCGCTCTGGGAAGTTTCGAAAAGCGTTGAGGCTTCTCGGTCGGACATCCTGGCGACGTTCGTCTGGGAAACCACGGCGTCCAGGACCTTTTCGTTCCCGGACCCACTCACTAGGAGCAGGCGGACAGCGTACGCCGGGAAGTGCGGCGCGAAGACCCGCGCCGCCCGGTCGATGTGATCGCTCACGATTCGAATGCCTGGAATACCGGATGGGAGTCCCGAAAGCTCGAGGAGCCGCGTCAGACGCCGAGCGGAATGAAACGACCGGCTCTCTGCGTTGGAGAGCGAGAAACGGTTGACTCGCCCAAGATCGAAGGTCCAGGGCGAATCTTCGCGCTGATCATGCGTCACTTGTCGCACGTAGGCCTCTAGGTCATAGCGAGCATCGGAGTCGTACGGTGCCAGCCGCGCCCAGAGGTCGTCATCGGGTTGCCAGGATCTGGTGCCTTCTCGCAACTCATCCCACCACTGCGCCCAGTTCAGCGCGCGGCGCCAGTGGAGCGCCCAACCGAGTCGTGCGGCGGTCAGAACGCAGCCCTCACGCGCCCAGGCCTGCTCGGCACGTTGGAGGGTTCGAAGCGCCAGGTCCCGACCAGTCTCAGGATCGCCGGCCCCCACCGTCAGGGCAGCCTTCCGCAGGGACCACATCGGGTCTCCATCCGCCGTATCCCATGCATTCAGGCGTTCACCCAGGCCAGCAAAATCCTGCTGCGCGAGTTTCCAAAGGCATCGCTCGTGCTGGAGCCGATGCAATGCGGGTGCACCGGGCTGAACGATGTCGTCCAACCGAGCATCCCATTCGTCGAATTTGGCTCGGTCAAGATCGTGGCGAGAATCCGTCAGGAGCGCGAGCATCAACGCTGTGCGGTCTTCATCTATCTCGCTTCGTCGCTCGTCGGACAGTGTGCCGTTCTCGTCGAGGTGTTCCTCGATCGCCGTGAGCGTTCCGTTCACCGCCTCCGCCAGTTCCGGTGTCAACGGATCCATCAACCGTTCGATTCGCTCGACCAATTCCCGCGCGACGGCCAGCCGATCGGTCGAGCCCATCTTCGGCAATGTGCCCAGCATCGGCTCGACCCACTCCGATGTGTAGCTGGACAAATGGAAGTGCTTCGAAAACGGAAGGATGGGCCAGCCTGGATAGACGCGCCGGTTGTGGCGCCAGATGGTCGCCGCTTTCTTGACTTGATCGGTCAACGGCTCCGCGCTGGAACTCTGAGAAGGTGCCCCGGGTGCTTCGAGCGGTTGGTCCGATGGAGCAACCGGCAACGGTATACCGGCCGCTATGTTCTTAGGCCTTTGCGGCGGAGGGAACGGCCAACGCTGTTCCCTGGTTTCGCCCGCCTCCAACGAGCCCAGAATCCACTCAGTTGCGGCGCGATACCGGGCCTCGAGGCTCGGCACCTCGGCGAGTTCAGGAGCCAGATCGATCGGAACGACACCGCGCTCCTCAAGCATGAGCCGTGTCGGCAGATCCAAATCCAGAAAATTCGCGAGATAGAGCCGCGGCGCTGCGGGTCCGAGGTGGTCTCGGACCCAACCGCACCAGTGAAAGAAATTGGGGTCGTCCCCCGAGAAGCCGACCAGCAGAAAGATGGACTCCATCAGGGCCTGCTGAACCGTATTTACCAGTGGGGCGAACTTCGTCGGATAGGTGCGGTAGTCCTCCTCGGTGACCACGAACGGTCGGCTTGACGGAAACGAACCGTGGAGTTTGACGATACGCGGCGCGACTGTCGTCACAAGATCCGCGGCCCGAAAAACCCGTTGATAGGTCCGGCTGGAAGTTTCTTCTGACGCCTTCTCCAGCAAGGTGTCCCAATTCGTTGTGAAGACATCAGCCCACGGCAGATCCAGCAGCCTCTTGTGGACCCGGCCGGGCTCCCCGTCGGGGACGTGGGAAAGCAGGAAGGAATCCAGAGCGGACTGGCCAAATGTCGCCTTGTACTGCTGAGCCAGGCGGGAGCAATCGCGGGCAGTAACGGACTCCTTCCGTGAATCTGCCCCTGAATCGGGGTTCCCGCAGCGAAGCTCTTTCTGAAGCAACTCCGCGAGCTCGCCCCAGGTAGGTGGGCGCGCATCCGTCGGATGGCTCGACCCCGCCTGCCGACTGAGGCCGGCGCCCACCATGACGCAGGCCCCGCGCTGGGGCCGCTTCCATAGCGCCTCCCGGATGTGGACGATGTGGCGCGCATTCATCGCGTCAGATTAGCCCCGCGGTTCCGCCCGTGTCCGTTGAGCCCTTACTCCCTGCCTTCCTGCAGACGCGGGCACTCCCGCGCAGCCTCACGAACGACTGGGTCGGTCGGCGTCCCCACCATCACCCAACCGCGGTTGGTCATCAACACGGTTCTGGGATGGCGACTCGACATCATTTGCCATAATCCGTTATGGCATTTCTGCTACCCTCATGGCTCGGCGCTACGCGATGAAGGGAACGACTACGAAAATCACCGTCCATATTTCGACGGCTTTGCTGCGGCAGGCGCGCTCGATTACGGGCGAAGGTGTGACGAGCACAGTGCGCCGTGGTCTTCGACAGATCGCCGCTGTCCACGCGCAAAAGGAGTTGCGGGAACTGCGCGGGCAAGTGCCGATCTCGCTGGATCTTGAGAAGCTGCGCGAAGATCGGGATCCGGACCACCGGTGATCGCCGCCGATTCGAGTTCGCTGAGCGCGCTGTTCCGGGGTGACGACGGCCCCGATGTCGAGCTGCTGGACCAAGCGCTGGGCCAAGGGACTGTCGTGTTACCGCCGGTCGTACTGACGGAGATACTGAGCTATCCGGCCCTCGACTCGGGGGTGGCGTACCTGATCCGCGACCTTTCCCTGCTGGAGACTCATCCGGGCTTCTGGGAGCGTGCCGCCCGGCTTCGTGCGGGCATCCTGGTGCTGGGCTTGCGCGCGCGGCTAGCGGATACCCTGATCTGCCAGAGCTGCCTGGATCACGAAGTGCCGCTGATCACTCGCGACAGGGACTTTCGGCACTTCGCGGAGCATTCCGGGCTGGTTCTCCTCTAGCTAGCGGACCCACGATCTCCCGGGCGTCGGTGGCACTCGACGAGGACCGGAACGCGGATGTCATCGGTCCGGAATAGCCTTCCCGCAGGGATCACTCGCGCCACCGGCGCGGGCTGGGAGCGACCCACGGCAAGGGAGGGAAGAGTGTGACAAGCACTCTCCTCCGGGGCAGTTTTTCGACAGGAAAGGGTGGGTCGCTCCCAGCCCCGCTCCCTATGACCCCGAATTGCGGGGTCAGCGGGGCGAATTCCCGAGGGGGACAACGGGAATCGCGTTCACGGGATTGGCACAAGCAGTGGCAAAAGGGGGGGTCGGCTTAGTTGCGTCCGAAAAGCGGCCCCGATGAGGTCGAAACCTCAGAGACCGAGGTCGGAATCGTCCAGGCGCTTCGCCAAGTGGATGGCGTACCGGTCGATCCGGGCCGGGGGCCGATGGAGCCGCGGGCGGAGCCGCGCCTCGATGTCGTCGGCCTCTACCCAGCCGAGCCATTTCCCGATCTCGTCCGGGTCCGGATGTTGCCGCGCCGCCTGGATCGCCTCCAGGAACGAGCGTTCGTCCTCGTTCAGGCCAGCGCCAGCCGGCGTCCAGCCATAGAGGGTCTGTTCGTAGAGGTTCTCGGCGCGGTCGTCGCGGACCGCCAGGATGACCTCGACCGCGACGCCGTCGAGGCGCAGCGCCTCCCAGAGAAACAGGTGGTCGGAGGCCCAGTAGTAGAGCGCCCGGGTGGTTCCGCGGCCGGGGTCGGGGAAGACGAAACTCACGCGGCGCTCGTCCACCGCGATGGGATGGAGGGTGACGCGGTCCAGGGCGCGGTCCCCTAGGCGGCGTTGTGGCAGATCCTCGTCGTCGTATCCGCGCTTGAGGAAGTACAACAGCTTCTCCTCGCCGGTGGCGAGCCAGTTCGCGTCGGGATGGGCGAGCAGGCAGTCGAGGGTGAGCAGGCGGCGCCAGAAGAGGGCCGGCGATCCGAGGCGGCGCTGGTGGGCGTTCTCGATGCCGAGGGCGCGGTAGAGGGTTCGCCCGAAGACATGGCAGAACCGCTGCGGGGTGCGCCGCTCCGGAAGGGGGTGTTCGCGGGCGACGCCAGCCGCGGTGAGACGTTGCACGAAGCGTCTCGCGGCGTACTTGTCCCGGTGATGCCAGTCCCGGTACTGGAGGCGGGTGAAGACGCCAGAGTAGAGGCAGACCAGGGTGAGCCAGTGGGCGTCGTCCGGCGACCATCCGAGGGTCTGCACGGCGGCCGTCCGGTGTTCGAGGTGGGGCATCGGCCACGGACCGGGTATCCGTGGCTCGAACGGCCTTGTCACCGGCTAGCGTCCGCCCCGGTGACACGGGCAGCGACCACAACAGTCCCGTCCGCTAGGTCGAAGACCTCGGCAGAAGGGGGCCTATGTCGATGGGGTCGCCATTCTCGTCGGCAACCGGAACTCCGAAGGTGGCGATGACCTCCTGCGATGCATGGGCGATGCGGAAGCCGGAGTCCATCGCCCTGGCGAAGTCCTCCTCGGTGTCCCCCTGAGCGGAGGGCTGGCCGTGGACGGTGATTTCTCGGATTGCCATATTTGCTCCTCTCGCAGTCAGCGGGATTGGCGGCCGCCTGGCCGGGCACTGCGTTTGCCGCGTCTGGGACGCCGCGCGGCCACCGGCCGTCCGCCCTGGACGTCCCAATACTCGATCTTCGCCAGCACCACCCCAGCGCAAAACTCGACGAATCCTTCCGGGTCGCGCCTTCTCTCGGCGGCCAGCAGCCAATTGGCCACTGCCGGGTTTTCGTCCAGCCAGTCCCAGGACACCACCGACTCACACTCCGCGCACACCAGACCCGCGTCTCCCGCCTTCGGAACCCGCCAGCGTGGCGGATAGCATTCACACAACACGTCCGCGCCGCCGGGGCTGGTCCAGCATCATGTGGAGGGTTTTCGGAGCGCGCTGCGCCGCAACCGGATTCGAGGGTGCGACGACGGGGACCGGGTGCGTGTCCATCCAGTCGAAAGGCAGGCGACGGAGTTCATCGGCGATCTGCTGCAGGAGGTCCGGAGTGAAGCAGCGGAGCGCCCGGTCCAGCGCGGCGGGTTCGCACTGACGGGCCATGACCAGGTCGTAGAGGTCGCGGGGAACGAAGGTGTTGTTGCCGAGGATCCGGCCGCCGATCTTCTTCGCGAGAATCTCCGCACTGGATTCGAGGGAGACGGACGTTCCCCGAACCGTGTCAGGCGACCGGCGATCGGAGGTGAAGCCGGGGCTGGTGGCGATGCTGATTTCGCCGCCGTCCTCGAACACGATGAGAGCGGTGCCGGAGCGCACTCCCACACTCCGGACCCCGCCGAGTGCCCAGAGGTCACGTTCGAACGCGACCTGGTTCTGGTGGAGCCGCTGGAAGGAACTGGCCTCGATGAAGAAGTCCAGGTCGTGGGTCCAGCGGTGGTGCCAGCGGGCGATGAGCACCGTTCCACCCCCGAGGATGAGGTGGGATTCGCCGCCGACGGCGGCCGCAAGGACGGTGCGCGTCCGAGCCAGAAGTCCACGGGGTCCGGTGGGCAGGTCAAGGGCGGCCATGGGCTTGGGTTTCGCCTTGGGCCGATGACCGCCATCTGTCGGCGAGATGGGCAAGCTTAGCACCGCCCCGAAACGCCTCCTCGACTCACGACCCTGGGTGCGTAAAAGTGGATGTCTCCCAACTGCGCAAAAGTGGGTGTCTCTCGAAAAATGTCAAGTATCCTAGGCGGCAGCCCGGCGCCCGACGCGGCTGGCGCACCGGGGGCTCTTCCGAAATCCGACGACCTATTCCTCCGTCAAGGGCGGGCGGAAAAGCGCGTTAGCCGCACCACTCCATGTCGGGAGGACGAACAGCCGCACTCTCGCGGGCCGGGTCAATTGCCGAGACGGCAAGTTCAACGCGGAACCCGGTTCCTCCCGACTAAGGGGGCGGTTGGCGACCGAACAGCGCTACGGCTAGGCCTAGCAAGCCCATCAGCACAAGGCCGAGTGTCAGAATCACCAGGGTCATGTTCCTCGGCAACATCTCCACGACGAATGCGAGGATGAGCGGCACGCTGACCGCGAGGACGCTGAGGATCGTATTGAACCGTCTCAAGCCTCCAGGCGGTTCCGCTTCTTGTAGGTCTCGGGGCGGTTAGGCTCCGGGGCCAGTTGGACCACGACCACCGGGAGGAGGTGCTAGCCTCCGACGACCGCCGGTGAGGATCTCCGGGCGTCCGGGAGTCTCGGGCCAGGCGCGACCCCGGCCCGGTCCCGGTGGGTAACCTGCTGTCGCCGGGGTCGCTCTAAGGGGCCGAATCTGGAGGACACACGCTCAGACCCCCCTTAGTTGCGTACTTACCTGCTCTCGAACCCGTCCGGGCCGTCGTCGCAACCCGTTGGCCCCGTTGCGTTTCGGCCGCCTGCCGGCGACTCCCGCTCTCCGCTTCCGGGCGGAGAGCGGGGCTCGGAGCGACCCCCCCTTTTCCTCCGGAAAAGCGGCCCCGCAGTCCGGACTTACCTGCGGACTTAGTTGCGGGGTTCGGGGTCGCTCCCAGCCCGCGCCTGCGGCGCGATCGATCCCTGCGGGAAGGCTTCGAACCCACCCGTGGGGAGCGTGAGAATCCGACGCTCGAACGGCGTCGGATCGTGCGGGTGAAATCGCAGGTGGGCCAATTGGAGCAGCCCAGGAACGGCCCATGCGATCCCTTCCTTCGCCGAAGCCACCCGTCACATCGGGGGCAGCCCGCGAACTGATGTCCGCACTCCCGGCATCGGACGGTGTCTCCGTCCCGCACCACCAGACCTTGCTGGCATTTGGGACACGGTGGCTGCGTGTGCCGGCAGTACGGGTAGTTGGAGCAGCCGTAGAATCCTCGGCTGCCCTTGCCCGTTCGCTGAACAAGATGCCCTTTCCTGCATTCGGGGCAATGCGGATCATCCGCGTTCCGCAAGCCGAAGGTGTCGATCCGGCCCCCCTTTAGTAGCAGTTCCTCGACGAAAGCCGAGCGCGGTCCTTTGTCTTCCAAGAGGTATGTCCGCTGTCTGGAGCGCGTCAGGGCGACGTAGAAGAGCCGGCGCTCCTCCGCGTGCGGGTGCTCTTCGGCCGTGCCCAGGACCAGGTCGAGCAGCGGGTCGTCGGTGATCTCGCTCGGGAACCCGTACCGGCCGGCGCAGATGCCGATCACGACAACGTAGTCGGCCTCCAGTCCCTTTGCGCCGTGCACCGTCTCGTAGTGAAGGTTCAGGTCTGGATGCTCTCGTCGCAGCGGTCCCATGTCCGGCCTCAGGCGCCTGTAACGCCCGAGCAGGAGTACTCGCGGCCGGCCTTCCGTCCGGGCGGCTTCGGTGGCGATCCGGTTAAGCGCCTCGTGCAGGGGCAGCCCTACGCCATCGCCGCCAATCCAGACGCCGGGTCCGTCCAGGCGCCGTATGGGATGCACGTTCTTCTTGATTTGCGCGGGATTGCGGAGCACGAAGCGGGTGGCCACGTCGCACAGACCGTCCGAGCAGCGGAATGTCGTCTCCAGGTCGGTGCGCGCCACCGCGCCGAAGTGCTCCTCGAACCCCCGCATGATGGCGATGTCCGATCCCGCAAAACGGAAGATCGCCTGCCAGTCGTCGCCGACCGCGAAGAGTTGGCTGGCGGGCGACTGGCCCAGCAGCGCCTTCAGGAGCGCCGCCCGGCCGGGCGAAATGTCCTGGAACTCGTCGACGAGGATGTAGCCGAAGGAACGGCGGTAGCGCCCTTCGGAGACGAGGTCCGTGGCCCGGTTGATCATGTCGTGGAAGTCGATCTCGCCAGCCTCGGAGAGCTGCGCCTCGTAGCGCTCGAAGATCGGGCGGAACACACGCAGGAATGCCTCGCTGCGGCCACCGTCGCGTTTCTCGGAAGCCCGTGCTTCCACCGCCTCCATGGACAGGCGCGCACCCTTGAAGTGCTGCAGGAAGGTAGCCACCAACCCCGTGAACGGAGCGACCCGTTTCTGCTTGTCGAGCACCGCGAATACCTCTCCGCGGGGAATCGGCTTCAGCGCCACGTCGCGGGCGCGCAGCCTTTCGGCGAGACACTCTGTCAGGCGGCCGGTCCTCTGTTCGTGGCTGAAAGTCTGGATGAGCGTCGTGCCGTGCTTCGCGTGGAGTTTCAGCTTCCACCGCCGCGACCTTTTGTACTCGGCTTGGTCGATGAATGCCGGCGTGTTCCCCTTCTCATCGAGCGCAAAGTGCTCGATGTAGATTCCTGCGTCGGTCAGGTAGAAGTCGGGCCTGTACTGGCCTTTCTGCGCGGTCGCCGTGTCGTGCTCGTAGGGGCGTTCGTACTCGTAGCGGACCCCGTTCAGGTAGAGGAAGTTGGCGATGATGCACTCCTCGAAGCTCTTGACCAACTCGCCCTGGAGGGACCGGATCTCGTGGTTGCGGACATAGTCCCAGTAATCGCCCTGCGACCGGAACTCATGCTCGCTACGGTAGGGGGTGGCACCGTATGCGAGCCATCGGATCAGCGCCCGGCCGTGATGGGGGTGAACCTGTAGCTCCGTGATGATGCTCTCCAATAGATTCAGCAGCGCTCTGTCGTCCATCGCCGCTTTCGCGACTGCCGGGCGGCGACCGTCGGCCTCCCCGATGATCGAGAGCCCCAGGGAGTGGAACGTCTGCACGTTCATAGCCGCGGCGGCCCTCGCGCCGAGGCGTTGTTCAATGCGCTGAGCGAGTTCGTCCCGGGCGTTGCGCGCGAACGCGAGCAGCAGGAGATCCTTCGGCCTCCGGTCACCGCGTTCGACAATCCAGCCGGCCTTGGCCAGCATGACGGATGTCTTGCCGCTGCCGGCGCCCGCCACCACCAGATTACGGTCGTCGTCCACACACACGGCCCGGCGCTGCTCTTCCGTGAGTGGGCGCGTTTCAACGCGGTCCAGGAAACTGCGGGAGCGCTCGAGTTCGCCAGCCAGGAAGGTCTGGTTCGCCCGTCTTCGTGCCGCCTCCGGGTCCGAAAGGAACGAGCGAATGCGCTTCACCAACTGGACAGAAGGTTCGGTGTCGAGCTCGTCTGGCCACCACTGCGGCACCTCTGCCGCCGCCCGCTGCATCTCTTCGACCAGTGACGAGAAGACCCGGCGACGTACGTAGTGCCGTGGCGCCTCCAGATCGGCCACTCGCGGATCGAGGTTGCGTAACGTGTCCGCATGCTCTCCGAGGAATTTACGCCACCACGCCATGCGCGTTTCCTCGACCGCGGCGGCCAGCGAAGCCGCTGCGCGGTGCGGGAGGCCCGACACCACGGTGTCGCCGCGGGCGGTGCGGATGCGAACGCCGCCCCAGGCCCATTGCCGTTCCAGCGAGACGGTATGGATGTCCCGCATCAGGATCTCCTGTGTCCCGGAGGACATCGTCAGCCCGAGGGTCGTCCGTCCGAGCGTTGCGGCTTTCGCGTCCCGCGGTCGTGTGACCGCGAACAGCCAAGACGCCAGACCGACACGCTCGAAAGCCGGCCGAATGTGCCGCGGACCGAATGTGAGAATCCCGAGCATTCCGTACTTGGAGGTGCGCTTACAGGCTCGCGTACGCTCGCCGAGCGAGTCAATACGCCTACCAGTCGACATCCGCGGGCGGTTCGCCGCACTGACATCTCCCGCCGTCTGGTCGTCGATGCGGACAAGGGCGTCAAGCCAGCGCGCCCCGAGGCCGCTGACGACGTCTTGGGCCAGCTCTCCGACGTTGGGGAGTCGGAGGGCTCCGACCGGGCCGACGGCGGCCCGGTCCGACCGTGGGACGCCGGCGACCACACTGGGTGCCGCTGCGCCAAGAGCGCACCGGTGCGGGGGTTCGGTGGCGGAGCCCTGAGCGGAGCCCCCGTTCGTCCGGTGCTCCGGCGATGCTATCGCGGTCATTTGGGTCGGACCGCACGTTCGACCGCCGACGGGCCCGGTGTCACCCGTGGCCGGTGTGGCGGACTGGTACCGCCGCTCATCCCCCACGACCGAACGCTCACGAACGGTCGAACGGTTGGTCGAAGCGTCAGGGGTCGTCAGAGTCGCTCAGACGCGTGGCAAAGTGGATGGTGTACCGGTCGAATCGTGCCTCGACGCCCTCCGAAAGACCGCACGACGGTCGTCCGGTGTTTCTGGTATGGCGTTGGCTTGGCCAAGGACCAGTAGATCGACGTCGTTGTGACCGGTTGGCTGCCGCCATGGCGGGTCGATGGGCGACCCGACGGCGGGGTGGTGGTACAGCGCTCAGAATCCGTGCGAGCCGTTTTGCGGGAAAACGCATCGCAGCGCGTCCACATCCTCGTAGGTGACGCCAAGTTCCCGAGGGGTGCGATAACCAAGAGCTGTCGTCAGATGAACGGACATGGGAACCCCCACTCCGGGCGGCGTCTGATTGGGATGCAACGACAATGGGTGATGCGTAAAGCCAAAAAGATGCCATATCTCGTGCGCCATGACCCCATCAAGCGTCGTATCGATGTCGCTGCTGGTCCAAAAGAGCACCGCGCAGTGGGACTTCGTCCCCGCCCCCACGAACCCCGCGGAGTCCTTCTGTATCCGAGGAACCACCGTTGCCACGATCCCGCCTGGGCGTACGCCCGAGCAGTCTCGTATGTCCGGGTGAGCTATCCGGAATCCTCGGGCTTCCTCCGGAATCCAGCCTGCCACCTCTAGGATCGGGTACCCGATCTGATCCTCGATCCGCTCTGCCAGCCGCTCTACCACATCAAAGTAGTGTTCCGCGTCCGTGCGCTCGCTCTCAGGCACTCCCCCGGCATCCCAATAGAATCGGAACGGAGTACCGTCCCATTCCTCCAGAAGAGGAGGCGCTCCACGGTCTTCGCGGCCGTAGGCACGAGCCATTTCCCTCTCGTCGCTGCAGACCCTCGGTTCCTGTCTCGCAAGCACCCGATGAGTGCCAAGATTCGTTCCGGGTTCGCTCTGCACACCCGAACGGGTATCCGTGACGGAAACAACCTCGACCTCGACCGGCGCTCCTTCCGTGTTCAGGAGCGCCCCGTCGGCGAGGTCGAATGCGTCGGCACCGATGCTGAAGCCATCATCGTCCCGATCTTCCCAGTGAACCATGTAGTCAAACCGCTGCTTGAACGATAAGCGCTCGGGAGGAAAGTCGTCTTCCACCCACGGAGAGAAAACGGCATGCCGATCCGTCTCTCCGATCCCGATCGTCAGCCGGGGAGAGCCTTCCACACTGACCGGATCCTTGAACTGCGCAATCAGGCGGATTGTGTTGCCTTCCACATACCCGTCGTAGCCGTCCCATTCGTAGTTCCACCCGGCCGGACGAGTCGAGACAACCGTTACGTCAACCCCCACAGGGGTACGGGGGGCGGGTGCCGGAGGGGTGGTGGTTGGTGCGAGAGTGGCCTGCGGAGAGGTCGGCTTTCCATCCACGCCCCCACCACACCCGACAGCTAGAGCGAGCAGCACGATGGAAGCCGAAGGCACTCTCATCATCTGGGGACTCCCGAAGAGCGAGACTCTTGGAACGTGGCGCATCGGACAATGGGAACCCGCTTGGTCGCGAGGAACATGGTATCCGCCTGTCAATGGCAACCGGCTTTCCGTACAGCGTCCTGAAAGTCGCGAATGATCTCGCGCTTGGCGATCGAACTCCATCCTCTCCCTGAAGGGTGCCGCGCCAAACACACTTCCAGATCCGCGAGGACGGGCTCGGTTTGTACGAGGTGGTAGCCGACTCTCCTGCTGAGCACCAACACCACCTTCGGTTTCAGCTCGTCCAAAACCGTGCGGAAAGGCCCCTCAGCTTCACGCCACTGCTGAGCCGTTGGCGGCACGCGCGGGGTGTCACCGACAAAGCTCTGGAAGTAGTTGTAGAAGGCGACGTGGTCCCAAATCTCCTTGCGCTCAGACCACTGCAAGTTGTCCGCAGTGTGGACTCCTAGAAGAATCAAGGCTGCTCCCGTGTAGAAGCGATGTGGACGGTCACGAAACCATCGGACGGTCTCCACCGTGTTGTAATCTGGGCTGTAATCGGTGCCGTAGAGCGACTCACCCACAACCAAGACCGCAACGCCGAAGCGGCTGCGAGCCCCGTACGATTCGCCTATCCATGGAGCGAATCGGTCGCTCCTGCGATTGTGCGTCCTAGTCACGCAGCCTCACCGCACTGCTCGACGGGGCCGGCAACTCCGTTATGTCTTCATCTCCACAGTTGGCCGCAATGTGCCGATACAGTTCAACTAGGTAGACGCTTTCCCGGACAGCTGTTTCGGTGCTCAAACCTGCCGTATTGAAGGCCTCGACCAGAGCCTTTCCCTTCTTGGTGCGGTGCCCACCAACCTCATTCAGCTCGGTTGAGAGTTGCAGGACACGTAGCGCCGTATAGACCCGGCCAGCCCATGAGTCTCTTGACCCCTTCGGGACAAAGGTGCCATATGTCCGCCAGTACGCAGTGGGAGAACCCAGCATCCGCACGAGCCGGGTTGCCACGTCGGCGTCAGGCTCGGAGATTTGACCAGCCACGCGACATTCCACCAGGACGATTTCGGCCACATCGCGCAGTTCTCGCTGGCGGCGCACTGCCTCATGCTCGAGTATCTCACCGGGTTTGCCGAACGTATCCGAGATCTGCTTCGCTTCCATTTCTTGCTCATAGTCGAGAATTGGGATTCCCGCCAAGAACGAAGACCCGCCTTCAAGAAGGCTGGCCAACTCCGCGTCGTAACTGGTGAGAACGGATTGACCCGGTGGCGACGGGGGTGGTTGCACCGCCCCACCAGACCCGGCGGGGAGCGCCGGGAGAGCAATGAGAACAAAGAGAAGACGGGTCATGGAGGCCTCCTTACCCGAGCCAGCATCAGCGCGTTTGCTGTGGAACCTTTGGGGGAATGTCAGAGAAGCCCGATCCGAGGATCAAGGAGCTTCAATGATTGATCGAACTCTTGGGGGACGAGGGGGTGCTTGACGAGGAGGCCAGAAGCGCCGCGGCGGCGCTCCTCGGGCGGCTCGGCGGTCGGAAGGGTGGGCTTGCCCGAGCCCGGAATCTGAGCCCGGAGCGCCGGTCAGAGATAGCCCGGATGGCGGCGGAGGCGCGGTGGAGGAAGAGCCGAGGGCCAGCGGAACCGCCTGCCTAAGCATAGGCGGGCAAGCCTATCGACACCCGAGCGGGTGTCAAGCGTAGGCCGGTGACGACCTCGAGGCCGGTTTCCCCACGTTGTTGAACGGAGCGACCGCGAGAGGCGCGTGTCGCCTCAAGCCGCTACTCGGCTTCTCCACCGCGTCGGTAGACTTCAGACGACCCGCCGCCCGGCAAGAATCCGCATGCCAAAGTTGGTCAACCTCGGTTCGCTGTGCGTCGATCATGTCTACCGGGTTCCGGCTTTCACGCGCGCCGGGGAGTCGGTGGCCAGTCCGACCCATGAGACCTTCCCCGGCGGCAAGGGCCTGAACCAGTCGATCGCGGCGGCGCGCTCGGGGGTCGAAGTCGTTCACGTCGGGTGCGTCGGTGAGGACGGCGGTTGGCTGAAGCACATGCTGGCGGACGAGGGCGTCGACGTGACGGATCTGAGGATGATCGAGGGCTCCTCCGGGCACGCGGTGATCCAGGTGAACGAGGTGGGCGAGAACGCCATGGTCTTTTTCGGCGGAACGAACTGGGCGCTTGCCGAGGAGGACATACGAGGCGCGGTGGCGCGCGTCGGAAGTGACGACTGGCTGCTACTGCAGAACGAGATCAACGATATCGAGCTCGTACTCCGTGAGGCGGCCGACCGCGAATGCCGGGTGGCGTTCAATGTTGCTCCCGTGGATGGGCGGGAGGCTGGATACGACCTCTCCTGCGTCCGGCTGCTGGTCGTCAACGAAATCGAGGCTTCGGCCCTGGCGGGCACCGATGCGGTCTCGGGCGACTGGTCCGGAGTCGTGGCGAGGCTGGCGAGGCGCGCTCCCGAGGCGGCCATCGCGCTGACCCTCGGGTCGGCAGGCTTGGTGTATTCGGACCGCGGGTCGGGACTGGTGCGGCTTCCAGCCCACGCCGTGCCTGTCGTGGACGAAACTGCGGCGGGCGATGCATTCGTCGGCTTCCTGATTGGGTCGCTGATCCGTGGCGAGACGATGGAAGAGGCTGTTCGGATGGGGTCGGCTGCCGGAGCGTTGGCGGTCACGCGGGCCGGTGCCGCGAGTTCGATCCCCACCTTGGCCGACGTGCGGTCGTTGGTGCAAGCAGGCGAGGCCTTGGGGAGCCGGAGGGCCTCCGCCAAGCCGTAGGCGACCAGCTCCGCGTCTGTGACGCGGGCGACCACGCGGTGCGCCGCTGCGCGGCGAGAGCGCACCGGTGCGGGGGTTCGGGGGCTGCACCCCCGTCCGTCCGCTGCTCCGGCAGCGGCGCGGGAGCCGGGGGTTCGAAGGGGGGCGCAGCATCCCTCGCCAGAGCCCAGTGTGTACACACTGGGTAGGCTGGCTCTCGGGCCTTACTGGTCATCGGGAAGGCACGGAGCCTGCCCTGAGTAACGCGAAGAGTGTTAGACGCCTATCGGCGGATAGGCTTCAAATTGATGGTGCGCCAACGGCGCGCCATATGCTCGCCGGCCCGCCGCCGGACGCGGGAGCGGCGCTCCCTCAGTTGCCCTCGGGGAAGCTCAGGAGACCCGGCGCGGGACGGAAACGCACCTCCCGTCCCGGAGGGATGGCCACCGGCTCGTTGGTCCGGGGATTCCGGGCCACGCCGGTCCTGCGGGGGGCGGCGTGGAACAGGCCGAACCGCCGCAGCACAACCCGGTCGCCGCGCTCCAGCGCGGAGCCGATGCCTTCAAACAACGCGTCCACCGCGTCGCGGATCACCCACCGCTCCAGGCCGGTCGCTTTCTCCGCCCGGTTGAGGAGGTCGTCCTTCACCATGATGAGCCCATCATAGGCGACCGGCAGCACAGGGGCAGGTGCTGTCCCGGAACTGGCGCCGGTCACGGCACGAAGGGCCAGTCTCCCCAGTTGCCCCCGCCATCGAATAACCTCTCCAAGCACAGGATCGGGAGAGCCGGACTCCCGTTACCTCCTCGACCCATCCCCAGCTGCTGGCGGCTCCGGCGGCGGTTGCCGCCGCCAGTGGCACCCCCGGCCTCGGTCAGGACGTAGTGTCTCAGGCTGAAAAGGGAAGGAACCGGCAGGTGCCCACGAGGAAGGCGAGTGCGACAAGCGCGCTGACCGCCAGGAAGCCGAGGATCGCGTCCGTCCGTCTCATCGTCGGCGCTGGAACAGCAGGAGGGCGAACCCCACGAGCCCGGCGACCACGAGGCAGATCGTGAGAGCGAGCACGCGGGAGAGCGCTGGGAAGAACCGGTTTTGCGCCGTTACGGGTTGTAACTCCGGCCCGGCTGGATGCGGCTTGCGTCCTCCCAACGGGCAAATCGTAACGCGCCCGCGCCAGCACATTCGTGTTCGAATCTGCTTCGGATTTCAGAGCCGGGACGGCTCAGACTACCAGCGGTCACGGTTCTTCAGGAACTCCCGCCACAGCCAGCTCAGTCCGAGCCCGACGTTGATCCCGATGTATCTCACGACAACCCCGAGGAGGAACCACAGCGTGTTCCTCAGCGGTAGCGGCGATCCCGAACCGCGGCGCCCCAATTGTCGCTCACTTGCCAGTCGGAAAGAACTGGCGCGGTGCTCGGTCCGGCACAGGCCACGCCCGCGGTGCTGCGTCAACCGCCAAACGCGGATCGGTGCGGTTCATGGATGTCTATGACGGCGACCGTGACAGACAGGGCAGTGTTCGACGACCACACGCGGAACGATTCCGAAATCGCCAACCCGGCGGCGCCTTCGTCGGCGTAGGACTTCCCGACGTGCTCCCGGGGGACGAAGCCCTTGGGGCTGATGTCGGCCACCCGGACGGCTCCGTCCGCCGTTCGTTCGATAAAGGCGGTGATTCTCCATCCGGCCGGCGGCCGCCCTCCAGGGTCACGAATCAGATCCAACTCCCGCCGCCGCATGGCTCGTGCCGACCAGATGCTAGCAACCGGTCCCGGCAACGAACGCGGCCCACTGCTCCATGAGCGCCCGCCGCCGCTCGAACATGTCGGTGCGCCGGTAGGCCGCCTCGATGGCGTTCGTGTTCACGTGCGCCAGCGCCAACT
>VXNL01000105.1 GCA_009840635.1 Acidobacteriota bacterium
ACGGCTTGGAACGCCGGTCTCCAGACCGGCACCGCGGCGCTCCGCGCCGCGCACGGCGTAACCCCCATCCCGCCTGACGACGCGTACGGCTTGGAACGCCGGCTTCAGCCGGCACAGCCCGCCGCAGGCGGGCGGCGGGAGGGACTCACCCGCCGGTGCGGCCCCGATCAGGTCCCGGAAGCCCGCAGGAACCGGAACCCCAACCACCCCATGAACAGATCCCACAGGACGTGGCACACCACCCCCGGCCAGACGGAACCGGTCTCGACCACCACGAATCCCCACGCCAGGGCGCCCGCCGCGGCGCCGACGACGCCGCGCCATCCCTGGGCGGCGTGCGCGGCCCCGAAGAAGAGCGCCGGTAGTCCGACCGCAAGCGCGGCTCCCTCCCATCCGGGGCCGAACCACGCGCGGAGAACGGCGATCATGAAGCCCCGGTAGACGATCTCCTCGCAAATCCCGGCGCTCAGAGCCAGGACTGTGTAGCTCCGGAACTCGGCTCCCGAGACCGGAATGTAGGGGTTCTGGGTCCGCCATCGCTCCCGGGTGCCGGAGATCCGTGACGGGGCCGTCTGCCTTGCCGTGTCCGCGGCCAGCCAGACGATGAGGGCGAGCGCGGCGCCGGCTGCCGGCCAGGTCCAGCGGGGCGCCGCCAGGCCCAGCGAGGCCCAATCGCGCCCGGCGAGAACCCACCAGACCAGGGTTCCCACGGCGAGCACCCACAGCATCACGCTTCCGCGCCGATAGACGGTGCGCTTCTCGGCCGCCGTCAACTCCGCGGGCGGCGCCTCCCGGGCCTCGCGGACGGCGAGGGCGCCCGACCAGGCCGACGCCCCCGAAATCAGGATCAGGACGCCCAGCCAGACGGCGTCCACCAGTCCCGGTTCGATGCGCTCCAGCTTGCTGCGCTCCTCGTTGCGGCGCGGAGTATAGGGTTCACGGATGAGGCATTGTCGTCTGCATAAAGTATCGAATATTGATATATTGTGCAGATGAAATCGGGAGTGCGGTCACGCCGAGCCGGCAGCGTGATTGCCGATCTTGCGGCCAAGGGTCGATATCACTTCACGGCGGCGGAGATCCGCCGGTTGCTCGGCGTTTCGCCAGCGGCGGCCAGACTCGCTCTCAGCCGGCTGGCGAACAAAGGACTGATCGCGAGTCCCGCGCGTGGTTTCTACGTGGTTGTGCCCCCCGAGTACCGGCGCCTCGGCTGCCTTCCGGCCGAGCAGTTCGTTCCGGCGCTCATGGCGCATCTCGACCGCCCCTACTACGCCGCGCTCCTGTCCGCAGCGCAGTTCCACGGCGCCGCGCACCACCGTCCGCAAACCTTCCAGGTAGCGCTGGCCGGGTATCGCCGGCCAATTTCGTGCGGAAGGGTCGCCGTTTCCTTCATCACCCGCGCGCGCCTCGCCGAGGTTCCCACTCAGTCCTTCAATACACCGCGTGGGGCGATCCGCGCATCGAGCCTCGAGGCCACCGCGGTTGATCTGGTCGGCTACGAAAAACGCGTCGGCGGACTGTCGCAGGCGGCGACAGTCATCGCGGAACTCGCCGAGGACATCCACCCGGATCGGCTCGCCACGGCGGTGCGGACGGCCCCGGTTTCCTGGGCGCAGCGCCTCGGTTACCTGCTCGACCTCGTTGGCGCAGCCGACAAGACGTCGTCTCTCCAGCGCGACGTGCGCCAACGCGCCCACGACCCCGTGCCGCTCGTGCCGGGCGTCCGCGACGAGGGTCGAGCACCGCGTGACCAGCGGTGGCGACTACGCATCAACGCCGAAGTCGAGGTGGAGACGTGATCCCACGCGACTACATCACCGAGTGGCGAGCCCGGGCACCCTGGGTCCAGGACGCTCAGGTCGAGCAGGACCTGGTCGTCGCGCGGGCACTGGTCGCGCTCTTCTCCCAAGCGGCGGTGGCGAACGAGTTGGCGTTCCGCGGCGGGACTGCGCTCTACAAGCTCTATCTGACGCCGCCCGCGCGGTACTCGGAGGACATTGATCTGGTGCAGACCACTCCCGGACCGATCGGCGAGGTCATGGACGGCGTGCGGGAGGCTCTGGATCCCTGGCTCGGCAAACCGAAGTGGAAGCAGACCGAAGCTCGCGTCACCTTCATCTATCGCTTCGCATCCGAGGATGCGCCGCCCTTGCGGCTACGCCTGAAGGTCGAGATCAGCTCGCGCGAGCACTACTCCGTGTTCGGGCTCGTGAGAATCCCGTTCACCGTAACGTCGCGCTGGTTCAGTGGAACCGCCGACATCGTGAGCTACGAACTTGATGAGCTCCTGGCCACCAAGCTGCGGGCGCTCTACCAGCGCAGGAAGGGCCGGGACCTGTTCGACCTCGCCACCGCGCTCGACCGAGGCGCCGTCAACCCCGCCCGCGTGCGGGAGGCGTTCGCGGAACATATGGCACGCACCGATGGTCCCGTAAGGCGCGCGATCTTCGAACGAAACCTTGCGGCCAAGGTTCGCGACCCGCAGTTCGCCGCCGACATCGGTCCCCTGCTCGCGCACGGCTACTCGTGGGATTTGGAAGCGGCGGCGCAGGAAGTCAGGACCCGGCTCATCTCTCACCTGCCGGACGCTCCCGGGAGGCGCCAGGACTAACGGGAACGCCCCGCAGGCCCGGCGTCGACTCCTACTGCGGCTCGCCCAGGTTCACCGGCTCCGGGTCCACCAGCTTCACTGCCCAGAGGCCCGAGTGGTGGTCGGCGACGAAGATGTGGCCCTTGTAGGGCTGGGGGCCCCAGACCATCGGCGCGTTGGGGATGAAGCTCTCGGGGTCCTGCGGCCAGAAGACCGCGATCTCCCGTCCCTGGCGGTAGAGGTCGCCGCGCAGCTCGCCCGAGATGTCCACGACCCGCAGGCCCCCGTTGTAGTAGCCGATGTAGAGGATGTCGTCCTCAACCCAGAGGTTGTGGGTCCCGGCTTCGGGCACCTGGTAGCGCGCCACCTCGCGGGCGTCTTCCCACTCGTCCCACTCGTAGATGTGGATCCAGCCGGCGGCCCGGTCGGGAGTGTCCGGCTCGCCGATCGTCTGGTAGGGGAACGCCTCGTCGCCCCCGATCATCAGGAACTTGCCGGTGGACTGGCTGCGGTAGGGGTAGGCGGCGTGGTTCCAGCCGCTCGGGTAGCGGGTTCGCCCCAGTTCGACCGGGTTGTTCGGCGCTCCGCCCATGCCGCCGCCGCCCACGTCCACGGCCACGATCCCGTCGTCCCAGTTGGACGAGTAGGCGATCCCGTCCACCACCCACACGTCGTGGATCGAATGTCCCGGTGTGTCCAGCTCGAAACGCCCCACCCGGTAGGGGTTCGTCGGGTCCTCGGCGTTCAGGATGTCGTAGCGGCGTCCTGCCGAGAGCGCGTAGATGTGGTCCTCCGCGATGAAGACGTTGTGGACGCCGCCGGTGAGCTGATCGTCGTAGCGGGCGATCACCTGCACCCCGCTTTGTGGATCGCTCACGTCGAGTATCACGAGGCCGTTCCGCCGGTTCGAAGCGCCCTCGCGGCTGATCACGCAGAACTGCGCGTCCTCCGAGACCTTCACGTCGTTCACCGTCCGGGCGTCCACCCGCACGGTATCGATGAGCGACATGGCGGAAGGATCGGTGACGTCCCAGAAGTAGGCGTGGCCGTCGGCGCCCCAGGTGCCGGTGACCGCGTAGTCCCGGCCGTCGACGCCCTCCCAGACCCAGAGGTCCGAGGTGTAGCGGTCGCGGACCGGGCCCTGCCCCACGATCTCGACGTCCTTTCGCACCTTCCGTGACGTCACCGCCACGGTGGCGCTCGCCGACGTCGTGAACCCGTCGGCGATCACCGTGTGGGTCCCCGAACGCTCGGCCACGAAGGCGCCGTCGGCGTCCACCTGCCCGATGGCGCCCGGCGCCACGATCCCGTCCGCCGGGACCCCGAGAGTCGCGAACTGGACCGGGTAGTCGGGGACCTCGTTCCCGGAGGCGTCGGTCACCTTCGCCTCGAAGAACACCACGTCGCCGGTACGGATCGCCTCCTCGGGCGCCCCGGTCAGCGTGATGGAGGCCACCGGATTGGCGAGCACCTCGATCAGGGTGTCGCTGGACGCCTCCTCGGCGGAGACGGTGAGGGTCGTCCGTCCCGCTCCGGTCAGGGCAAGCGTCCCGAGAGCGTCCACGCTCGCCACCGACGAATCGGCGCTGCTCCAGGTCACCTCCACATCGCTCCGGACCGCGCCCGAGATGTCGGTGACCGTCGAGCGCAGCCCGATCTCGGTGCCCGCGTAGAGGTGTCCCGGCAGGTTGGCCACCTCCACGGTCGCCACCGGCGGGTTGGGGATCGTCACCGGGATCTCGACCATCACCGCGGGCTCGGCCCGCCGGTCGGTGTCGTCGGGATCCTTCGGGACCATGGCGATCAGCGTGTGCTCGCCGGGCCGGAAGGCCTCCACGATGCCGGCGGGGTTGACGCCCACCGAGCGGCGGCGGCGCGAGAAGAAGACCACCGTGCGGTCCATGGCGTTGCCGTCCCCGTCGCGGACCTCGGCCTCCAGGGTCGCCGTCGATCCAACCTCGAGCGTCAGTTCGCTCGGGGTGATGACGAGTTCGGCGGGCTCGGGGCCGGTGGCCTCCTCGGCTTCCTCCTGCGCGAACGCCGGGAGGGCGAGGAGGAGTACAGCGACGGCCAGGATCAGGGAGCGGGAGCGAGAGGTTCGGGTCATGGAGCGCGGTCCCTCCGTGCCGGGGAATATACGCCCGCCCGCCACTACTGCACGTTCGCTTCGACTTTTCCACATTCCTGGCCGAAGTGGGTCAAAACGGGCCGGGATTACGTCTATGTCCTCAGGGGAGGCGCTCCTGCTCAACGGACAGCCCTTCCCCAAAAGGAGTTCCCGATGCCACCAGGCGCGCCGCAACCATCCCCAGGTGAACAGGAGACGTCTCCGCGAACGGGGGGAACCCCGCCACCGGGCAGGGACGATGCGAGACGGAAACCAGAGCCAAACGGCGCTTTGTTCCACACCCTGGTGAAGGCCGGATTCGAGCCTCAGGTGGCCTATACTGCGGAAAGGCGGATTCAGACCATGACCTCGGAGATCGCTGGCGACCGCGTGGAGTCGGTGCTCGCCGAAATCCGACAGATTCGCGAGCAGATGCAGGAGAACATGGTCACGAAGGCGGATCTGTCTGCCACCGAAACCCGGATTGTCAAGTGGATGTTCGGGGCGCTGATGGCTCAGGGGGCGTTCATCATCGCCGTCATCAAGCTGCTGGGCTGATCGCTGTGGCGGTCAGTCCGACGCGCCAAAAGGAAGTCTGAGGCGCCGCCGCTGCGAACGGCGGGGCGCGAGTTTTTCGCCTCACTGCGTTCGGCGATGCCGGCCGGAGGCCGGCGCTCCGACGCTCCTTCCTCCCGAAGAGCGGCGGGCGGTGCCGGCTGAAGCCGGCGTTCCAAGCCCATGTGCCGCCAAGCGGAACAGTTATCCGCCATTCCGCTGCGCTGCGCGCAGCGGGTGCCGGCTGAAGCCGGCGTTCCAAGCCGGAAGCGCCACCCGGTGGGCGGCGCTACGCGGCGTGGCCCCGCCCCTACTCCGGCTCGCCCATGTTGATGGGCTCCGGGTCCACGAGCTTGACGGCCCAGAGGCCCGAGTTCATGTCGCTGAGGAAGATGTTGCCCTTGTAGGGCTGCGGTCCCCAGACCATCGGGGCGTTCGGAATCCGGCTCTCGGGGTCGAACGGGCGGAACATGGCGATCTCGCGGCCCTGCCGGTAGAGGTCGCCCCGCAGCTCGCCGGAGATGTCCACCACCCGAAGGCCGCCGTTGTAGTAGGCGATGTAGAGGATGTCGTCCTCCACCCACAGGTTGTGGGTTCCCGCTTCCGGCACCTGGTAGCGGGCCACCTCGCGGGCGTCGTCCCACTCGTCCCACTCGTAGATGTGGATCCAGCCGGCCGCCCGGCCCGGGGTGCGCTCGGCGCGCATGGTCTGGTAAGGGAACGCCTCGTCGCCGCCGATCATCAGGAACTTGCCGGTGGACTGGCTGCGGTAGGGATAGGCCGCGTGGTTCCAGCCGCTCGGGTAGCGGGTCCTCCCCAGCTCGACGGGGTTGTTCGGGGCGCCGCCCATGCCGCCGCCGCCGACGTCCACCGCCACCACGCCGTCAGACCAGTTCGATGAGTACGCGATGCCCTCGTGGACCCAGACGTCGTGGATGGAATGGCCCGGGGTGTCCAGCTCGAAGCGTCCCACCCGGTAGGGGTTCGTGGGATCCTCGGCGTTCAGGATGTCGTAGCGCCGCCCCGCGGACAGCGCGTAGACATGGTCCTCCGCGATGAAGACATTGTGGACGCCGCCGGTGAGCTGGTCGTCGTAACGGGCGATCACGGAGACGCCGTTCAGCGGATCGCTGACGTCGAGGATCACGAGCCCGTTCTTCCGGTTGGACGCCCCTTCGCGGCTGATCACGCAGAACATCCCGTCCTCCGAGACCTTCACGTCGTTCACCGTCCGGGCGTCCACGCGCACGGTGTCGATCAGGGCGATCGCCGAGGGGTCGGTGACGTCCCAGAAGTAGGCGTGGCCGTCGGCGCTGTGGGTCCCGGTCACCGCGTAGTCGCGGCCGTCAACGCCCTCCCAGACCCACAGGTCCGAGGTGCGCCGGTCGCGCACGGGGCCCTGCCCGACCACTTCCACGTCCTTCCGGACGTTCCTCGGCACCACCGCCACCGTGGCGCTGGCTGACGTCGTGAAGCCGTCGGCGATCACCGTGTGGGTGCCGGTGCGCTCCGCCACGAAAGCGCCCTCCTCGTCCACCTGGCCGATCGCGCCGGGCGCCACGATGCCGTCGGTGGGGACCCCGAAGGTCGCGAACTGCACCGGGTAGTCGGGCACCTCGTTTCCGGAAGCGTCCATCGCCGTCGCGGTGAAGAACACCACGTCGCCGGTCCGCACCGCGTCATCCGGCGTGCCGCTCAAGGTGATCGAAGCCACCTCGTTGGCGAGCACCTCGATGGCGGTGTCGCTCGACGCCTCCTCGGCGGAGACCGTGACGGTCGTCGCGCCGGCGCCCATCAGGGTGAGCACCCCGAGGGCGTCCACGCTCGCCACCGACGGATCGGAACTGCTCCAGCCCACTTCCACGTCGTTCCGGACGGCGCCCGAGATGTCGGTGACGAGGGAGCGGAGGCCGATCTCGGTCCCCGCGTAGAGGTGGCCCGGGAGGTTCACGAGCTCGACGGTGGCCACCGGGGGATTGGGAATGGTCACCGGGATCTCCACCATCACCGCGGGCTCGGCGCGCCGGGAGGTGTCCTCGGGATCCTTCGGCACCATGGCGATCAGGGTGTGCTCGCCGGGCCGGTAGGCCTCGACGATGCCCGCCGGGTTCACGCCCACCGAGCGCCGGCGGCGCGAAAAGAACACCACCGTGCGGTCCATCGGGTTGCCTTCGGCGTCCCGGACCTCGGACTGGAGCGTCAGCGAGTCGCCGACCTCCAGTTCCACCTCGGACGGGGTGATGATGAGTTCGGCGGGCTCGGGGCCGGTCTCGGCCTCCTCTTCCTGGGCGAACGCCGGGAAGGCAAGGAGGAGAAGAGCGGCAGCCGCGGCGAGAGCGGTGTGGAGGTGCAGTTTTCGGTTCATGGTTCGTGGCCTGTGCGGAGAGTAGGTGGCGCTGTCAGTGGGGCTCGCCCAGGTTGACGGGCTCCGCGTCAACGAGCTTCAGGGCCCAGAGCCCCGAGGTGTTGTCCGCGATGTAGATGTGGCCCTTGAAGGGCTGGGGTCCCCAGACGAACGGGGAGTTCGGCTTGACGGTCTCGGGGTCGTACGGACGGAACGAGGCGATCTCCCGGCCCTGCCGGTAGAGGTCGCCGCGCATCTCGCCGGAGATGTCCACCACCCGCAGGCCGCCGTTGTAGTAGGCGATATAGAGGATGTCGTCTTCTACCCAGAGGTTGTGGGTTCCGGCCTCGGGCACCTGGTAGCGGGCCACCTCGCGGGGGCTGTCCCACTCATCCCACTCGAAGATGTGGATCCACCCGGCGGCCCGGCGCCGGGCCCGCGGTCCCTCCATCAACTGGTAGGGGAATGCCTCGTCGCCGCCGATCATCAGGAACTTGCCCGTGGACTTGCTGCGGTAGGGGTAGGCCGCGTGGTTCCAGCCGCTCGGGTACGGGGTGCTGCCCAGCATGACCGGGTTGTTGGGGGCGCCGCCCTGACCGCCGCCGCCCACGTCCACCGCGACGATGCCGTCGTTCCAGTTCGAGGAGTAGGCGATCCCGTCCGCCACCCATACGTCGTGGATGGAGTGCCCGGGGGTGTCCAGCTCGAAACGACCGACGCGATACGGGTTCGTCGGGTCCTCGGCGTTCAGGATGTCGTAGCGCCGGCCCGCCGAGAGCGCGTAGATGTGCTCCTCGGCGATGAAGACGTTGTGCACCCCGCCGGTGAGCTGGTCGTCGTAGCGGGCGATCACCTCGATGCCGTTCTGCAGGTCGCTGACGTCGAGGATCACCAGGCCGTTCTTCCGGTTCGAGGCGCCCTCCCGGCTGATGACGCAGAACTTCCCGTCCTCCGAGACCTTGACGTCGTTCACCGTCCGGGCGTCTACCCGCACCGTGTCGATCAGCGAGATCGCCGAGGGATCGGTGACGTCCCAGAAGTAGGCGTGGCCGTCGGCGCTGTGGGTGCCGGTGACGGCGTAGTCGCGGCCGTCGGTGCCCTCCCAGACCCACAGGTCGGAGGTGCGCCGGTCGCGGACCGGGCCGCGTCCCACGACTTCCACGTCCTTCCGCACGTTCCGGGAAACGACGGCGACCGTGGCGCTCGCGGAGTGCGTGAACCCGTCCACGATCACCGTGTGGGTTCCCGACCTCTCCGCCACGAAGGCGCCGTCGTCATCGACCTGGGCGATCGCGCCGGGCGCCACGATCCCGTCCGCCGGGACCCCGAGGGTCGCGAACTGCAGCGGGTAGTCCGGCACCGCGTTCCCGGAGGCGTCCATGACCTGCGCCTCGAAGAACACCACGTCCCCGGTCCGGACCGACTTGTCCGGCGCTCCGCTGAGGGTGATCGAGGCCACCGGGTTGGCGAGCACCTCGATGGCGGTGTCGCTCGAAGCCTCCTCGGCCGAGACCGTCAGCGTTGTCCGTCCGGCGCTGACCAGGGTGAGCGTCCCGAGGGAGTCGACGGCCGCCACCGACGGATCGGCGCTGCTCCAGCCGACCTCGACGTCATGCCGAACCGCCCCCGAGGTATCGGTGACCGTCGGACGCAGGCCGATTTCGGTATCCGTGTAGAGGTGGCCCGGCAGGTTCGCGACCTCGACGGTCGCGACCGGCGGGTTCGGGATGGTCACCGGGATCTCCACCATGACCGCGGGCTCGGCGCGCCGATCGAGGTCCTCCGGGTCCTTCGGCACCATGGCGATGAGGGTGTGCTCGCCGGGCCGGTACGCCTCCACGATCCCCGCCGGGTTGACGCCGACCGAACGGCGGCGGCGCGAATAGAACACCACCTGCCGGTCCATCGGGTTGCCGTCCCCGTCCCGGACCTCGGCCTCGAGCGTCAGCGAGTCCCCGACCTCGAGTTCGAGCTCGGACGGGGTGACGATGAGTTCAGCGGGCTGCGGACCGGCGTCCGCCTCTTCTTCCTGGGCGAGCGCGAGCCCCGGGGCCAGCGCGAGAGCGACACCGAACGCGATCAGCAGCCGCGTCCCTGGGTTCGAATGCTTCATCGTCGGTTCCTCCCCGCCAGCAAGCCCTACGGCTCGCCCTTCCAGTAGATGATGCCGCCGGCCTGCTTGCCGACGTCGATCTCGGAGACGCGCTGGGTGGTCGCGATGTCGTACACCTCGACCGTCCCCGGCTCGCCGCCGACCCCTTCGAGGGTCACGATCGCGTAGCGGTCGTCGTCCGAGACCACCACGCCGTGCGGCACCCGCCGCGTGGTCTCCGGCGCCGCGATCAACTCGCCGCTCGCCAGATCCCAGAAGCCGAGCTTCTTGCCGGACTTGTAGGTTGCGATCATCACGGCGCCGTCCGAGGTGAGCTCGATGTTGTAGGGGTTCTCGCCCGGGCCGGCGTCGAACCGCCGGGAGACCTCCCATCCCTCGAGGTCCACCTCGTAGATGGCGCTGTCGCCGTTGCCGGCCACGTACACCTTGCCGGCCGGCGAGGGCTTGGTGGCCCAGGTGGGCTTCACCACCGGCATCCGCATGCCGCCCATGTCGCCGTGGTCCATGCCGGCGTGTCCGGCATGGGGGTCGGTCCCGAGATAGAGGCGCCGCGCGATCTCGAAGCGCATGGTGTCCACCTCGACGAGTTCGTCGTCCATCATGTTCACCGAGTAGAGCCGGTCGCCCTTCGCGTTCATCCGCGCGCCGTGCGGCATGACCCCGGTGTCGATGGTGGCCACCTCGATCATGGTCCCGGTCTCCACCACCGAGATGGTGCTCGGCACGTGGTCGCCGTGGAGGTTGAAGTTGACGACGTAGAGCAGCCCGGTGCTCGGCGAGACGTCCATCGTCGCCGGGAACAGGCCGAGGGTGACGTCTCCGAGCCACTCGTTGGTCCCGGTCTCGTACTTGTGCACGGTGCCGAAGGGCATGCCGTGGGCGATGGACAGGAACCAGTAGCTCCCGTCGGGCGAGATGTTGATCCCGTGCGGACCCTCGGTCTCCGTCGGGAAGGCGCCGACCGGGATCACGTCGAGTTCCTCGAACCCGCTCGGGCCGTAGCGGAGCAGATGGACGGTGTCGTCCGACTCGGCGCAGACGTACACGAAGTAGTTGCGTCGCGGCGGCTCGGGGTCCTCCGCGGCCGCGAACGGCGCGAGGCCCAGCCCGAAGAGAAGCGCGGACGCCGCCAGGAGGCGGGGACGGCGGAAAGACATTACTGCGGTTCTCCCATGTTGCGCGGGGTCTCCGGATCGACGAGCTTGACCGCCCATAGACCCGAGTTGAAGTCGGAGAAGAAGATGGTGCCCTTGAACGGCTGCGGGCCCCAGACGAAGGGGGCGTTCGGCTTGAAGCCGTCGGGATCGGCCGGCTCGAAGAAGGCGATCTCGCGGCCCTGCTGGTAGAGGTCGCCGCGCAGGTCCCCGGAGACGTCCACCACCCGGAGGCCACCGTTGTAGTAGCCGACGTACATGATGTCGTCCTCGATCCAGAGGTTGTGGGTGCCGGCCTCGGGCACCTGGTAACGGGCGACCTCCCGGCCTTCGCCGGTCTCTTCATCCCACTCGCCGATGTGGACCCAGCCCGCGGCGCGGTCGGGCAGCTTGCCCTCGGGGTCGAAGCCGAAGGGGAAGTTCTCGTCGCCGGCGAAGACGAGCATCTTCCCGGTGGACTGGCTCCGGTACGGGAAGCCGGCGTGGTTCCAGCCGTTCGGGTACTTGAAGCTGCCCATCATCACCGGGTTGTTGGGGGCGCCGCCCATGCCGCCGCCCCCGATGTCCACCGCGACCACCCCGTCGGTCCAGTTCGAGGACCAGGCGATGCCGTCCTGCACCCAGACGTCGTGAATGCTGTGGCCCGGGGTGTCGAGTTCGAAACGCCCCACCCGGTAGGGGTTCTCCGGATCCTCGGCGTTCAGGATGTCGTACCGCCGCCCGGCGGACAGCGCGAGGATGTGGTTCTCGGCCACGAACGTGTTGTGCACCCCGCCGGTCAACTGATCGTCGTAGCGGGCGATGATCTTCACGCCGTCGGTGGGGTTCGCGACGTCGAGGACCACCAGCCCGTTCCGCCGGTTGGAGGCCCCTTCCCGGCTGATGACCGCGAACTTGCCGTCCGGCGAGACCTTCACGTCGTTCACCGTGCGGGCGTCCACCCGGACGGTGTCCACCAGGTGGATGCTCGTCGGATCGGTCACGTCCCAGAAGTAGGCGTGCCCGTCGGCGCCCCAGGTTCCCGTGATCGCGTAGTCGCGGCCGTCGAGGCCCTCCCAGACCCACAGGTCCGAGGTGTGCCGGTCGCGGACCGGGCCACGGCCCAGGATCTCCCAGTCCTTCCTGATGTCGCGCGAGACGGCGCGGATCGTCTCGCGGGCGGTCAGGGAGCCGCCCGCCGCGACCACCGTGTGCAGTCCCGGCCGTTCCGCCACGAAAGCGCCGTCCGGTTCCACGAACGCCGCGGCACCCGGCGCCACCAGCGTGTCGGGGGTCCGGGTGGAAACCGCGTACTGGACGGGGAAGTCCGGAACCGCGTTGCCGCCGGCGTCGAGCGCGCGCGCTTCGAACCAGACCACGTCCCCGGTGCGGACCTCGGTCTCGTTCGCGGAGATCTCGAGACGCACGGCCGGGTTGGCGCTCACCGAGATCGCCACGTCCCCGCTCACCGACTCGGAGCTCGCCGAGATCGTGGCCGAGCCTTCGTCTTTCAGCATGAGCACCCCGTGCTCACTGACCGTCGCCACCGAGGAGTCGCTCGACGACCAGGAGAAGTCAGGTCTCCGCTCGGCCCCGGAGGTGTCCGTGGCCACCGCAGTGACCCGGAGGGAGGTGCCGGTGTAGAGATTCGCGGGGAGCGCCGCAACCTGCACGCTCGCGAGCGGCGGATACGGCACGGTCACCGGGATCTCGACCATCAGCGCCGGCTCGGCGCGGCGGTCCATGGCCTCCGGATTCGCCGGCACCATGGCGATCAGGGTGTGCTCGCCGGGACGGTGCGCTTCCACCATTCCCGCCGGGTTCACCCCCACGTAGCGCCGGGCGCGCGAGAAGAACACCACCCCGCGCTCCAGTTCGTTGCCGGCCGCGTCCCTGACGGTCGCGTTGAGCTGCGCGGTCGTTCCGACCTCGAGCGTCAGTTCCGGCGGATCCACCACGAGTTCCACCGGATCCTGCGCCTGGGCGGACCCGGCGAACAGAATCCCGGCGCACGCGAGCGCGCCAAGGAGCACCAGCCGGTCAGAACGCCTGCCGGCAGAAGAACGAGTCATCTTTACCATGGCCGTGGGAAGCCCTCCTGCTGTCGCCTCGATGGGCAACAGGCGATTTTATTCCGGGAGCGCCGCCGTTGACACCGGGACCCCGGTCGGCAGCGCTGCTACCAGATGTCCCCGACCGTGAACCCCTCGGGGAAGGGATCCCCCGGATCCACGGAATACTGCGCCGTCCCGGTGATCCAGGCGGTGCCGCTGATCGTCGGCACCACCGCCGGAACCCCGCCCACCGTGGTGGTGCGGATCAGCCGCCCGATGAACTCGGTGCCGACCGGACCGAGGTGGTGGAAGTCCTCGCCGATCCCGAGCAGGCCGCGGGCGTGGAGCGCCGCCATCCGCGCCGAGGTGCCCGTCCCGCAGGGCGAGCGGTCGAGCGCCCCGGTCCAGGTCTCGGGGCGGTCCCAGTCGAGATCGCCGACCGCGACGGATACGGCGTTCGCGGCGGTCCGCGTTTCCGGATCGAAGGGACCGGTGAGCTGTCCGATGCTCGCCTGCCGGATCTCGGGGTTTTCGGGATGCACGGCCTCGAGTTGCTCGCGCGCCGCCTGCTTCACCATCGCCCCCACCCGCGCCAGCTCGCGCCCGTGCTCCGGGACGATGCGCAGTCCGAAGCGGGCGGCGTCCGCGATCGCGTAGAACATCCCGCCCCAGGACACATCCACCTCCACCTCCCCGAAGGTCGGCACCTCGACCTTCGCCCCGAGGTGGACCGGAAAGGCGGGAACGTTCTCGAAGGTCACCCGGGTGACCTTGCCGCCCTCCACGCTGGCCTGCACCTGGATCAGTCCGGCGGGCGTGTCCAGGGTGAGTTCGGTCACCGGCTCCACCGCCGCCACCATGCCGGTCTCGATGAGCGCGGTGACCGTGCAGATGGTGTTCGTCCCCGACATCGGGGGGTACTCGGTCTGCTCCATGATCACGAACCCCGCGTCGGCGTCGGGATGCGTCGGGGGCAGCACCAGGTTGCAGTTCGCGGCCGGGTATCCGCGGGGCTCCCGGAGCATCAGCTTTCTGAGCCCGTCGGCGTGGCGCTCCAGGTACTGCATCTTCCGGAACATCGTCTCGCCCGGCACGTCGAGGACGCCCCCGACGATGACCCTCCCGGGCTCGCCGGCGGCGTGCAGGTCCACCGCCTGGATGAGTCGCCTTGAGCGCATCGTTTCTTCCTAGTTGCTTTCTTCGACGACGAGGAACGTCCCCGGTCCGTCCACCGGAACCCCTTGTTCGGCTCCCGTTGGCCAGCGCACCCTAACCGAATCGGGAACGCCCGGGAGCAACCCGATCCACACCTCCCGGGCGCCGGACGAGAGGTAGCTCGACCCGGCGGTGACCACCGACCGGCTCGGCTGTCCGCCCCGCTCCACCACCACCTCGGCGCCGACGCCGTCGCGGTTGGACGCCCGTCCGACCAACCGCAACGCCGCCCGCGGAGCCGGGTCGCCGCCGTTCCTGAGCAGCGCCGGGGTTCCGCCGGATCGCGAGACCGCAAGATCGAGGAGGCCGTCCCGGTCGAAATCGACCGTCACCAGGCCCCGGCCGACCGCCGGGGGCAACTCCAGCACGACCGGCTCGAACGAACCGCCCAGATTGCGGAAACAGACGTCCCGCTGGCGGTAGTCCGTTCCGGGAAAGAGGACCGGCGCGTTGTCGAGGACGTGGCCGTTGGTGACGCACAGGTCCGGCGCGGCGTCGTTGTCGAGATCGGCGAAGACGGCCCCGAAGCCCAGCCAGTCGAGCGACGGCCGCCCCACCCCGGAGAGGAAGGAGACGTCACGGAACACGCCGTGCCGGTCCGACACGTAGAGGTTGTTCGCTTCGCCCTGGAAGTTCGTGACGAAGAGGTCGACGTCCCCGTCGGACTCGATGTCCGCCGCCGCGATCCCCATGCCGGCGAGCGCGTTCCCGTCCCCGTCGTAGGCGACGCCGGCGGGGAGACCCCGTTCGCGGAACCGCAGCCCTCCCAGGTTCTCGAAGAGGAAGTTGGGCACCGTGTCGTTCGCCACGTAGAGGTCGGGAAGCGGGTCGCCGATCAGGTCGGCGGCGAGGACGCCGAGCCCCTTGCCAGTCCGGAGGCCCACCCCGGCGGCCTCGGTCACGTCGGCGAACGAACCGTCGCCGCGGTTCTCGTAGAGCAGGTCCGGCACTCCCGAGAAGGCGTCGGGGAGGCAGTAGGAACGTACGGACTCGCCGCCGATCGTCCGGGCGCACAGCGGGTTGTTCGCCGGGGACCAGTCGAGATAGTGGGTGATGAAGAGATCGAGGTCGCCGTCCCCGTCGAGGTCGGAGAAGGCGGCGCTCGCGCTCCAGCCTGCCGCGTTCAGTCCCGCGTCCCGCAGCGTGAACGTGCCATCTCCCCGGTTCTCGTAGAGCAGGTCCGTTCCCGCCCGGGTGATCAGCAGGTCGGCGTCCCCGTCGTTGTCGACGTCGGCGGCGACCGCGCCCATACCGTAACCCTCCACCGGGGCGGGCGCTCCGAATCCGGCCGCCTCACTCACGTCCCGGAAGCGCCCGTTCCCTTCGTTGCGGTACAGCGCGCCCACGAGTCCCGGCGGCCGGCCGGTCCCCGGCACCTCCCCGCCCTGCACGAAGAAGAGGTCGGGCGCCCCGTCGCCGTCGTAGTCGAGCACGGCCACGCCGGACCCCATGGTTTCCACCGGATGCCATTCGCCCCGGGCGCCCCGTTCGTGCCGGAAGGAGACGCCGGCCGCCTCCGCAACATCGCGCAGGACGATCTGCGCAGATGCGGACGAAGCCGGCAGGACCAACGCAAGGAATCCCACTCCCAGACCTGGCGCACCCGGGCCGCAGAACGGTCGTCTCGGTCCCCGTCCCGGGCCGTTCATCCGCATGCCGATTCCCGCGGAGCGAACGTGAACGAGCCCATCAGTCCGAGTAGAACCTTTCTCGCAGATCAGCTTCCGCGATGAAGCGGGACGCCTGCCGATAGATCGCCTGCAGCGTGCCGACCGCGAGCTCCCGGTGCAGCGGGACCGTGAGAGCCTGCCGGCTCCCCGACGGCAGCACCCGAACCAGTTTGGCGTGGCTTCCGCGCGTCGTCACCACAAAGAACCCGAAGTCCGCCAGGATCTTCAGCACCTCGCGGGCGGTGAGGCGCCGAAGGCGAGGCATCAGCGTTGGAAAACCATCGTTTCGTAGGTGACCAAGAGGCGCGGCCGGGAAGACAGCCCGAGCCGCCCGAGTTCGTCCTCGTCAAGATGAAGCTCCAGGGCCTCGCCGAGATTGTCGAGCGTTTCGTCGAGCGTCCGGCCTTGGGTCACCACCGCCGCTTCCACGCATTCCGCGACAAACCAGGAACCACTTCGGACGATGACCGCATGGATCGAGGACCGCTCCGGACCTGCGGCGTGCCCGTAGGCGACGCTCGGCTCGGCCACCCGGTCCGCCGCCGCGAACCTTCCGGCGGTCCCGGACGGCGGCGCCTGGGCCTGGAACGCGGGTTCGATCCGGTAGATACCGCGCTGCAGGCGCCGGAAGTACGGCCAGCGATGCGGATGATTCGCCGGGGCGTTCACGCAGCACCGGCTCGCGACGTGCGTCCGAACGGTGCGTTCGTTCCGATGCGGCAAGGCCCGGACAACGTCGACCAGCCGAAACGTCCAGTCGGAGGAGCGACTGAGACGTTGCGCTGCGACCAGGACCTCTGCATGAATCGCCTGGCCTTGATCGTCTACCGACGCCGGTGTCATGGCGCCTGAGTATACAAGGGTATGATTCGTCTTTCAATATTTACCCATTGGCACCCATCAGTTCGAGGACGCTGATGCAGCACAAGTGTCCGAGCAAAATGTCCGGCCGTCCCGGACCACCGCCCGTTCCTCCGGGACGTGGAGGTCACACCGCTCGCAGGCCACGACCCGGCCGCGCTCTTCGGTCCTCCCGGTTCGGGGCCCGGTCCGCGGCGGAGGAACGGGAGCCTCAGACCGCTTGAAGAGCGCGCGGATCAGGCCCCACAGGATCCGGACCACCACGAAGGCGACAAGGATCTGCAGGAAACGCACGATCACGGCGTTCTGATCTTAGTCAGGCGAGTGACCGGCGGGCGGGCCGAGCCCGCCCTACGGATGCGCGGTCCGGAGCGATTCGATCTGGGCCCGGAGCGCCGCCGCCTCGGGTGAATCCGGCCGCGCCGCGATCGCGCGCTCCCAGAGCTCGATGCCGGCGGCCAGGTCCTGCTCCACGAAGAGCCGGACGCGGCCCAGCGCGACCAGACTCTCGAAGTGTTCCGGGTCCTCGGCGAGCACGGCTTCATAGCCGGCGACCGCCCCCGCGACGTCGCCGGCGCCGAGTTGGGCGAAGGCGAGGCGGCTGCGGACGTCGAGGTCCGACGGATCGAGGTTGCGCGCCTGCTGGAACCAGTAGACCGCCTGCCCGAAGTCCAGCGCATCGAGGTGCAGGTCGCCGACGGCGGCCCGCGCCGCCGGGTCCTCCGGAGTCGCCTCGACCGCGGCCAGGAGCGTCTGGAGAGCCTCGGGGTCCACCGGCCGGGGCTCAGGGAGCGGAGCCGAAGCCGTCTCCGGAACGGGCGCCGGAGGCGGCGCGGCCGGCGCCGGCGGCCCCGACGACCCGGAGACGAGGAATCCGACCAGGATCCCGAACGCCAGTCCGGCCCCGAAGAAGAGCGCGCGTTCAGAGAGTTGGTTCATTCAGCCACCCGCGCACCGGCGGCGGCGCGGCGCGCCTCGAGGAGCGAGCGGCCTCCAACGTAGAGGTAGCCCGCGGCGAACAGGAGCAGGAACGGCGCCGAGGCCGCGACCCCCTCGACCACGGCGTAGAAGGTGGCGCCCGCCATCACGAGTCCCAGGCCGAACTCCAGCGCCGGGATGGCGCCGGCCGGCATCCGGTAGGTCTTCTGAGCCCACCGGCCGCCCGTTCCGGCAATCCCGTATTTTGGCGTCCGGACAAAGGGCGTGCGGTGGCCGAGCACGCCGGACAGGACGGCGGAGGCGTTGCTGAACGAGATTCCGATGCCCACCGCGAGCGCTGCCGGGATGTTCCGCGCCCGGCGCCACAGGCTCTGCCGCTCCTCCGGCGGCTGGAGCCGCAGCACGCGGCTTTGGGAAAACGCGTAGAAGGACACCACCGAGAGGGTGGCGGCCGCGAAGATGGGAATGTCGAGGAGCGCCATCTCCCGGAGCCCCGTGCTCACCCGGGCGAAGAGCACCGGCGTCATCAACAGGCTCAGGACCGCCATCAGCGGGTAGGCGAGGTTGCTCGTGAGGTGGAAGAAGGCCTCCGCCCGGACGCGCAGCGGGAGCGGCGACGCCAGGATCTGCGGCAGCAGCTTCCGGGCGGTCTGGAGCGATCCCTGGGCCCAGCGGCGCTGCTGCGACTTGAAGGCGTTCATGGAGACCGGGAGTTCGGCCGGGGCCGCGATCTCGGGCACGAAAACGAACTTCCACCCCCGGAGCTGGGCGCGGTAGGAGAGGTCGAGGTCCTCGGTCAGGGTGTCGCCCTCCCAGCCTCCGGCGTCCTCGATCGCCGACCGGCGCCAGATGCCCGCCGTTCCGTTGAAGTTGAAGAAGCACCCCGCAACGTGGCGTCCACCATGCTCGGCCATGAAGTGTCCGTCCAGCAGAATGGCCTGCACGTCGGTGAGGAGCGAGTAGTCCCGGTTCAGGTGGTCCCAGCGGGCCTGCACGAGCCCGGTCCGTTTGTCCGCCAGCAGATAAGGGAGCGTCCTCCGCAGGAAGTCGGGTTCGGGGACGAAGTCGGCGTCGAAGATGGCGACGAACGGCGCGTCGGAGACGTCGAGACCCACCTGGAGGGCCCCGGCCTTGAATCCGCGGCGGTCCGTGCGGTGGAGGCGGCGGATGTCGAGTCCGGCGGCCGCGCACTCCTCGACCACCCGGTCGGCGATCTTTCCGGTGTCGTCCGTCGAGTCGTCGAGCACCTGCACGGTGAGCCGTGACCGCGGGTAGTCCAGCGCCGCCACCGCCCGGATAAGCCGCTCCACGACGTAGCGTTCGTTGAACACGGGGAGCTGGATGAGCACCCGTGGCGGATTGCTCTCGAGGAGCGGCGCCCCGCGCATCCGCAGCCGTTCTGCGGCCGCCGCGGACCGCGCGGCGTAGCGGGATAACCGGTACACCAGCACGTACCGGTGGGAGCCGTAGACGGAGAGCAGCAGCAGGACGACGAAATAGGCCGTCAGGACGGCGGCGGTAAGGGACAAGCGGTCGAATTCTGTCTCCGCCGGTGGCGGTTCGCGACGAACGGGTTGGTACACACTCCGCGCGCGGTGAATTGGCGTCGGCTCGCAGCGACCGGGGCGCTCCACGTACTCCTCGCCGGGGCGCTGTCGCTCGTCTTCATCCGCGAGCTCGGCTGGGCAGCGCACGCCGCGGTGTCGCTGTCGCTGCTGGTCCCGCTGCTCCTCGCCGCCTTCCCCCTGCTCCGGGGCCGCGACTCGGGGCCGCGGGCTCGCCGGGTGTTGCCGATCGTTCTCGGGGCCGGGCTCCTCAGCAGGGCCCTCCTGATTGCGGTTCCGCCTTCCCCGGAGGCGGACATTCACCGAATGATCTGGGAGGGACGGGTTCCGTCCGTGGGGGGCGATCCCTATCGCCACGCGCCGGACGATCCGGAGCTGGCCGAACTCGCCGCCGCCCTTCCCGAGACCTACGACGGCGTCAATTACTGGAAGCTGCCCGCGATCTATCCACCCGCGGCCCAGCTCTTCTTCCGGGTGGCGACCGCGGTCTCGGTCCACCCGTCCGTGATGAAGGCGGCGCTGGTCCTCGTGGAGGGGTTCCTTGTCCTCGCGCTGGTCCTGCTGCTGCGCCGCCGCGGGCTGCCCCCGGGCCTTGTCGTCCTCTACGTGTGGAATCCGCTGCCGCTCACCGAGATCGCCGGCGGGGGCCACGTGGACGCCCTCGGCGTGGCGCTTCTAGGACTCGGGATCCTGGCCGCCGAGACGGCGCGTCCGGCCGCCGCGTCGTGCCTGGCCGCCCTCTCCGCGCTTTCCAAGATCGTCGGCGGGGTGCTCCTCCCGTTCCTCCTGTTCCCGGCCCGGCGGGAGGCGCGCCGACCCCTCCGCGTGCTGCTCGCCGCCCTGGGAACCACGGCGCTGACCGCCGTCCCCTTCCTCACGCCCGGTCTCCTCGATCGGGGGCTCGTGGCGCGTCTCGGGGAGATGACCGGCAGCCTGTGGCTTTTCGCGCGCCACTGGCGTTTCAATGAATCGGGCTTCCTCCTGTTCGAGACGATCTTCGGCGAGTACGCCCGGCCCGCAGTGCTGGCCTTCGTCGCGACGCTGCTCGGGGTCCTCCTCTATCGCCGGGTGGCGCCCGCGCTCGCCGTCCCGCTGCTGGCGGGCGCCGTCTTCCTGCTGTCCCCGGTGGCCCACCCCTGGTACTTCCTGTGGACGCTCCCCTTCATGGTCCTCCACCCCGAGCGCCGGGTGCTGCTCGCGGCAACGCTCGCCCTCTCCGGGACCCTGGCGTTCGCCTACTGGGCGCCCTGGAATGTTCCCCTCGGCGAGCCGTGGTTCCTTCCCTGGCCGGTCCGGCTGGCGGAGTTCCTCCCGGCGGGCCTGATCCTCACCGGTGGAGGAGTCCTCACCCTCGTTCGGAGACTACGAACCGGATCCTGACTCCAGCCGCCGGAAGTGCGCCACCGCCAGCGCCGCGGCGTAACCGCCGCCGAACCCGTTGTCGATGTTGACCACCGTGACCCCGGGGGCGCAGCTGTTGAGCAGGGAAAGCAGCGCCGTAAGCCCTCCCCACGACGCCCCGTACCCGGTGGACGTGGGGACCGCGACGATCGGACACGGCGCGAGACCCGCCACCACCGGCGCGAGCGCCGCTTCCATGCCCGCGACAACCACCATGGCATGGAGCGAGCGGAAATGGGAGGCCTCGGTGAGGAGCCGCTGGATGCCCGCGACTCCGATGTCGAAGGTCCGCCGGACCTCGGCGCCCATGAGCTGCGCGGTCAGGGCGGCTTCCTCGGCCACCGGGATGTCGGAGGTCCCGGCCGACACCACGCCGATGCGGGCGCCGGTGGGCGCGGGAGGCGTACGGGAGACCACGACGGCCCGGGCCTCGGCGTGCCAGACCGCGTCCGGGACCGCTTCCCGGACGGCGCAGGCGGTTTCGGGGGCGGCTCGGGTGACGAGCGTCTGACCGGCGGTTTCCCGAAGCGCCCGGACGATCTCCACCACCTGCTCCGCGCTCTTTCCCTCCGCCAGCACGACCTCGGGGAAGCCACGCCGGAGTTCCCGGTGGTGGTCGAGGCGCGCGAACGGCGTCTTGCCGTCCTCGCCGATCGTCTCGAACGGGAAGCGCAACCGCCGCGCCGCCTCGCCCGGCGTCACGTCGCCGGCGGCGACGCCGTCCAGCAGGCGGCGCAGGGTCTCGTCGTTCATCGCGCGGAGTATGCTCGACCGATGGCCGGACGGGAGGCGTTCCGGGATCAGGTCCGGGACTCGAACGACATCGTGGAGGTCATCGGCGAAGCGGTCGCGCTTCGTCCCGCGGGGACCGGCCGCTTCACGGGACTCTGCCCGTTTCACAACGAGACCGCCCCCTCCTTTCACGTCAATGCGGAACTCGGCGTCTTTCACTGCTTCGGCTGCAAGGAGGGCGGCGACGTCTTCGGTTTCCTGATGAAGCGGGAGGGGCTGTCCTTCGTGGAAGCCCTCCATCAACTGGCCCGGCGCGCCGGAATCCCGATCCCCGAAACCGATCCGAAGAAGTTCTCGCGCGACGAACGTCTCCGGGCGGCCAACCGGAAGGCGCTCGACTACTACCAGCGGGCGCTGCGGAGCGAAGCGGGTCACCAGGCGCGCGGTTACCTCAAAAGACGCGGCCTCAGCGAGGACACGATCAACGAGTACGGCCTCGGGTTCGCCGGGAATCGCTGGGATGACCTCACCACGAGCCTAGAGAAGTCCGGCATCGACCGGGCCACCCTGGTCGAAGCGGGCCTCGCCCGCGAGTCGCAGCGCGGTGGACACCACGACTTCTTTCGGAACCGTCTGATCGTTCCCATCTTCGACAGCCAGGGACGCGCGGCCGGCTTCGCGGGCCGGAGCCTCGACGGATCGGAACCGAAGTACATCAACAGTCCCGACAGCCCGATCTACCGGAAGCGCTCCGTTCTCTACGGACTGCACCGGGCACGGAGCACCATCCGCCGGGAGCGCTCCGCCATCCTCTTCGAGGGGTACTTCGACTGCCTCTCGGCGTGGCAGGCGGGGATCGGCGGCGCGGTCGCCGTCTGTGGCACGGCCCTCACGCCCGACCACGCGAAGCTCCTCGCCGCCCAGACCCGCGACATCGTCCTCGCCTTCGACGCCGACGCCGGAGGCAGGCGCGCCACCCTGGCGAGCCTCCCGATCCTGCTCGAGGCCCAGCTCCGGGTGCGGGTGGCTCCCCTCTCCGGGGGTCGCGACCCGGACGACATCATTCGTGAAGACGGCGCGGACACCTTCCGGGAGGCGATCCGGAAGGCGCCGGCGTTCGTGGAGTTCCTGGTCGAAGAGGCCAGGGAGCGGGCCCGCTCCGGCGGCGGGCGCGCGGCCGCGGCCCGGGGGGTGCTCGAGATCATCGCCCGCGCTCCGAGCCCGCTGGACCGCGAGGAATGGCTCACCGAGGCCGCCGGATCGCTCGGTTTCTCGCTGGAGAGCGCCCGGCAGGAGATGGCGCGTCTCCCGAGCCGGCCCGCGGGCGGGAGAACGCGCAGCGAGAGCGCCCCTTCTCCCGCGGACCCCGGCCCCGCCCCATCCCGGAGATCACCGACACCGGCCGAACGCGACCTGATCCGGTGGGCGGATGCCCGGCCCGACAAGGTAGCCGGCCTCCTCCGGGAGGCGGAACCCGGGGATCTTCAGGGGTTCGCCAGCTCGGACCTGCTTCTCGACCTGAAACAGGCAGCCGAGAGCGGTGGCTCTCGACTCGCGGACCGGATGCGGGAGTTGCTCGCCGGCGAACCTACCGACGGCCAGCAGCTCCTCATCGAGGTCCTGGAGCACCAGGTGGGTCTCAACACGGAGAAGCAGAATCCGGGAGAGTGCCTCGACGCCCTGCGGATCCTGAGCCTGCGCCAGAAGCTGCCGGCCCTGCGGGCGGCCGCCGGAGGCGATGGGGAGGAAGCGCTCGCGGCTCTCGCGGAACTGCAGCGCGTGAGCGAGGAGATCGACCGGCTGCGCCAGGGATCGCGACCGCGAGGCAACTAGCAGCCGGGGCTGTAAAGCGTTGTACATGCTAGAGTGCCCGGTTGCTGTTTGGCGTCGCCCGGCCGGCGAACGAGCGGGCTGAACGCCGGACCGATCCGAACTTGCCCGCCTCTGCTGTCTGTTCCCGCCGGGAATTGCCTCCTTGGAGAGTTTGTGGAATCCGTCTGTACCGGGGCGCGGCAGTCCGAATGAAACGGCCGGTGAACGGCAGTTCGCCGGCTGACCACTCTTCCCGCGCGGAGCCGAGATCTCGGACAGGCTGTTAGCAGCGTTTCGGAGAACTCCCCGGAGGATCAACCATGGAACAGGCGGAAACCCCGGGGTACGACCTGGAGCTGCTCCGTGACTTCGGAGTCGAAGCTCAGACCGATGAGGTCAAGGCGCTCGTCGCGCTCGGAAAGGACCGCGGTTATCTGCTGACCGAGGAGGTCCAGGACGCCTGGGGGGGCGACGACCCGCCCGAGGAGTTCCTCGAGAGCCTGACGGAATGGGGCATCCCGCTCTTCGAGTCCGAGGAGGAGTACGAAAAGTCCCGCGACTCCGAAGGCACCACCCTCGACCTGACGCCGAGCGCCATCGAGCGCACCAACGACCCGGTCCGGATGTACCTCCGCGAGATGGGTGTCGTTCCCCTGCTCGACCGGGAGGGGGAAGTCCGGATCTCCAAACGCATCGAGCGCGGCAAGAACCGCTCGAAGCGCGCCATCACCCGGCGGCTCTACATCATCAATCAACTGCTCGTTGACTTCCGGCCGCAGATCGAGGCCGACACGATGCAGCTCCGGGAGAACTTTGAAGTTGCCGAGGGCGGGACCACCATCCGCCATGACCAGCACCGGGAGCGGATTCTCGGCGCCCTGGGCCGGCTCGAATCCCTCTACAAGCTGTACCGGAGGCGCGTGTCGCTCCTCCGCAACGTGGCCCGCCGCACCCGCGCCTACCGGCGCCGGGCGAACGCCGCGGCACGCACGCGGATCGACATGAGCCACGTCATCTGGACCATGCGCCCGACCGACGGCCTGCTGAGCCGCTGGATGGAGGAACTGAAGGGCCTTGCGATCGAAGCCCGCCGGGCCACCCACGAGATCGAGATCTGCGCCGTCCTCCGGAAGGAAATCGACGCCGCCCAGGACACCACCCCCGAGGCCAAGACGTCACTCCGCCGCGAGGTGATGGGCCGCCAGCGCGAAGCCCAGGAGACGCTCGACCGCGCCGGCCACGTCATGCCCGAGTTCGGCACCGCCAAGAAGATCAAGTCGGCGCGCCTCGAGGTGCAGCCCGAACTCGAGGCCGCCGTCGACAACATCGACCTCGGCGAGGAACGCGCCCAGCTCGCCAAGCAGGACCTCGTGCAGGCGAACCTGCGGCTCGTGGTCTCGATCGCCAAGAAGTACACAAACCGCGGGCTCCAGTTCCTCGATCTCATCCAGGAGGGCAACATCGGCCTGATGAAGGCGGTGGACAAGTTCGAGTACCGGCGCGGCTACAAGTTCTCGACCTACGCCACCTGGTGGATCCGCCAGGCCATCACCCGGGCGATCGCCGACCAAGCCCGGACGATCCGCATCCCGGTGCACATGCACGAGACCATCAACAAGCTGCACCGGACCCAGCGGAGCCTCGTGCAGGAACTCGGCCGCGAACCGCGCCAGGAAGAGATCGCCGACCGGATGGGCATGACCCCGTCCAAGGTCCGGAAGGTCATGAAGATCGCCCAGGAACCGATCTCCCTGGAGACTCCCATCGGGGAGGACGACGACGGGCATCTCGGCGACTTCATCAAGGACCCGAACGCCCCCTCCCCGCAGGACCTCGTGATCAACAAGCGGCTTCAGGAAACCATCGAAGCCGTGCTGAAGACCCTCACTCCCCGGGAAGAAGCCGTCCTCGAGAGCCGGTTCGGCCTCGGCGGCCTCCAGGAGAAGACCCTGGAGGAGGTGGGAAAACAGTTCGAGGTGACCCGCGAGCGCATTCGGCAGATCGAGACCAAGTCCATCCGCAAGCTGCGCCACCCGGCGCGCGCCCGCAAGCTGCGGCAGTTTTCGGAATGAGCGGCGTCGGGTCCTTCCGATCGGCCGGGCCCATAGCTCAGTGGTCAGAGCGGCCGGCTCATAACCGGTTGGTCCCAGGTTCAAGTCCTGGTGGGCCCACCGGCCGGGGCTTCAACAGGGTGCGCGGGGGATCACTCCGCATACCCTGCAACGCGCCTCCCAAGAGGGGTTGACTTGATGCTTCCCGAGCTGGCAACGCTCCGGGAAGTTCAGGGCTTCGATATACGGCTCGCCGCCTGCGATCGCGAACTCGCGCGGGTGCCGGGCGCGCTCGATGGAATTGACGGGGAGATCGAGGCGGCGAAGTCACACGTCAAGGCGGTGGAGGAGGAACTCGGCCAGACCGCTGCCGAGCGCCGCCACGCCGAGACCGAACTCGAAGAGGCCGAGGCGAACGTCGAGAAGTACGGGGACCAGTTACTCGGGGCCCGCACCAACGAGGAATACAAGGGACTCCAGCAGCAGATCGCCAGCACCAAGACGAGGATCGGGACGATCGAGGACCGGATCCTCGCGCTGATGGAAAAGGCCGACGAACTGGAAGCGAAGCTCGCCGACCGCAAGCGGACGTTCGGCGAACGCAGCACCGTGCTGGAAGCGCAGAAGACCGAAATCCGTTCGAAGGCCCGCGAGCAGGAAGCCAAGCGCGATCAGCTCCGGCGGCGCCGGGCGGCTTCCTTCGCGGGGCTCTCCGAGGAGATTGCGGCCCGCTACGAACGGATCCGGGGCGCCCGGCGAGGGATTGCGGTGGCCCCCATAAGGGACGAACGCTGCTCCGCGTGCAACGTGCGGCTGCGGCCCCAACTCCTTGAGGAGATCCACGCGGGACACGCGATCCTCCCCTGCGAAACCTGCGCCCGCATCCTGTTCTTCGAAGAGGAACAGGTTTCGAAGTCCGCATGAGCCGGTTCCTAAGGGAGCGGGCCGAGAGACGGCGCGCTCGGGAAACCTGGCTCGAGGGGCCGGACACCGGCTTCCCGGTTCCGTCGGCGAACGGCGCGGGGGGACTCCGGATCGCCGTCGGCTACCCGAACCGCTACGCGCTCGGGATGTCCAACGTGGGCTTCCAGGCGGTGCACCGCTTCTTCCACCTCCTGCCCGACACGGTGAGCGAGCGCTTCTTCCTCCCCGACCGCGCCGAAATGGACGAGTACCGGAGGACCGGACTCGCCCTGCGCACGCTCGAGAGCGGGAGCCCGGTGCGCGGCTTCGACGTGGTGGCGTTTTCGATCACCTTCGAACCCGACCTGGTCCATCTGGTCGAGATGCTCCAGCTCGCCGGGATCCCCCCGCTGGCGGCGGACCGGACGGCCCGGGATCCGCTGGTGATCGCCGGCGGCCCGGTCACCTTCCTGAATCCGGAGCCGCTCGCCCCCTTCGTGGACGCCTTCGGAGTGGGCGAAGCCGAGGCCCTCCTTCCTGCCCTGACCGACGTTCTTCAGGCGGAAACCCGCGACGCGCGGCTCCGGGGTCTGGCCGAGGAGTCCGGGTTCTACGTGCCGGCCACCCACGAGGTCGAGTACGCGCCGGACGGCCAGGTTCTTCATCGCCGGATTCGCGGCGGACACCCGGTGGTTCGGGCCCGGATGGGCAAGGACGCCCGGTTCCCGCCGCCGGCCACCTACATCCTCACCCGGGACACGGAGATGTCGGACAAGTTCCTGGTCGAGGTATCGCGCGGCTGTCCGACGCTCTGCCGCTTCTGCTGGGCCGGCTACAACTACCTGCCGAAGCGGTCCTTCGAGGTGGAGCGGCTGCTGGCGCTCGCCCGCACCGCCCGCCCCCACACCGACCGGATCGGGCTGGTTTCAACCGCGGTGGGCGCCCACCGGGAAATCGTCCCGCTGGTTTCGGACCTTCGCGATCAGGGTTTCCGGGTGAGCGTTTCGTCGATCCGCTTCGAGGACGTGCGGGACGAGTTCGCCCGGCCGCTCGCGGAGAGCGGGGAACGGACCGTGGCCATCGCTCCTGAGGTCGGGACGGACCGGCTGCGCAAGGCCATCCACAAGCGGGTGACCAATGACGAGATCCTCGACAAGACCGGGACGCTGCTCGAAGCGGGGGTCGAGAACCTGAAGCTCTACCTGATGGTAGGGCTGCCGGGAGAGACCGATACCGATGTGGAGGCCATCGTGCCCCTCGTGCGCCGCATCCGGGATCTCGTGCGGGCGAAGCGGCGCGGCGGACGCACCATCGCGAGCGTCAACCCCTTCATCCCGAAACCGGGCACGCCGTTCCAGTGGCGGCCCATGGCGCCGCTGCCGGTCCTGAACTCCCGGATCCGCTATCTGCAGCGCGAACTGGGGGCCCTTTCCGGCGTCGAGGCGCACTGCAAGTCCCCGCGCATGGAGCGGCTCCAGGCCCTGCTCGCGCTGGGCGACCGCCGCCTGGCCCCGGTGATCCTCGCGCTGGCCCAGGGGCGCGGCCTGAACCGGAGCCTCAAGGACGCCGGGCTCTCGCTGGACGCCTACCTCTACCGGCAGCGGGACCTCGACGAGGAACTCCCCTGGGGTTTCATGGACACCGGGATGAAGGACAGCCTCCTCAAGGACCAACTCGCCAAGGCCGACCGCCTGGTGGCGTAGCGGCCTGGACCCCTTCCCCAGACCGGCCGGGTAGCGCGCCGGCTTGGAGCCCCCACCGGGAGAACCGGGCCGGATTCAGGCGGCACGCGCGGCGCTCTGCGCCGCGCACGGCACTCCTGTGATAGTTCTTCGCTATCACCCGATGAGACCCAGCAGCTTCACCCTGCGGCAGATCCAGTACGCGGTTGCGGTCGCCGATGCGTCCAGCTTCCGCCGGGCGGCGGAGCACTGCCATGTGTCCCAGCCTTCCCTGAGCGCGCAGATTCGGGAACTGGAGGAAGCGCTCGGGGTGCGACTGTTCGAGCGGGACCGCCGCGGCGTGATGATCACGACGGCGGGTTCGGAACTCATCGAACGCATGCGGCGCGTCCTTGCGGAGGTGGACGACGTAGCGAGCGCCGCAGGACAGTTCCTGGACCCCCTGGCCCGGACGCTTCATATCGGCGCGATCCCCACGATCGGGCCCTACCTGCTCCCGGCCGCCACCCGCGCACTGCGAAAGGAACATCCGCGTCTGACGCTGACGTGGCTGGAAGCGAAGACTGACGCCCTGGTTCGCCGGATCCGCCAGGGGAAACTCGATGGCGGGTTCCTCGCTCTGGAAGCCGGGGTCGAGGACCTCGACTACGAGACGATCGAGGACGACCCGTTCGTGCTCGCGACGCCGGCGGACCATCCTCTTGGCCGGGCGCCCTCGCCCGTTCCGTTCCGCCGCCTGCGGGGCGAGCGCATCCTCCTGCTCGACGAGGGGCACTGCTTCCGGGACCAGGTCATCGAGTTCTGCAGCCGGCGCGGTGTCGAGGAACTCAGCGTGCGCGCGACGAGCCTGCCGACCCTGGTGCAGATGGTCGCCGCGGGCATGGGGATCACCCTCCTGCCTCACATGGCGGTGCGGGCCGAGGCGCCCCGGTCGGATCTCCGGACGCAGCCCGTGACGCAGCCGGTCCCGCACCGCACGGTCATCCTCGCCTGGCGCCGGCAGTCGGCGACCGCCGAGGCCATGCGGAAGGTCGCGCGGACCGTGCGGGGCGCGGTCCGCACGACGTAAGGGGGAGGCGGCGCGGAGGGCGCCGCCGCGGTCCCCTTCCGGTCCTGCCTACCGATCGAGGTCGAAGCGGTCCAGGGTCATCACCTTCGCCCACGCCGCCACGAAGTCGTGAACGAACTGCTCGCCCGCATCGTCGGCCGCATAGAACTCGGAAACGGCCCTTAACTCGGAGTTCGAGCCGAAGATCAGGTCCACGCCGGTGGCGGTCCACCGGAGATCGCCGCTCGCGCGGTCACGACCCTCGTACACCCCCGGCGTGACCGACTCGGACCAGGTGGTGGACATGTCGATCAGGTTCACGAAGAAGTCGTTGCTCAGCGCGCCGGGCCGATCCGTGAACACGCCGTGGGGCGCGCCGCCGGCGTTGGCGTCGAGGGCTCGCATTCCTCCAACCAGCACCGACATCTCGGGAATGGTCAGGTTCAGGAGCGACGCCTTTTCCACGAGCATCTCGGCCGGGGTCCGCACGTTGCCGCTCGAGAGGTAGTTCCGGAAGCCGTCCGCCCGGGGCTCGAGCAGGTTGAACGCGTGGATGTCGGTCTGCGCCTCGGAGGCGTCGGCGCGGCCCGGCTCGAAGGGGACCCGCACCCGCACGCCGCCGCGCTCGGCGGCGAGTTCGATGCCGGCGGCGCCGCCCAGGACGATCAGGTCGGCGAGCGAAACCCGCTTGTCACCCGACTGGGCCCCGTTGAAGTCGCGCTGGACCCCTTCGAGAACCCCGATCACCCGGGCCAGCTCCTGCGGATCGTTGGCGGCCCAGTCCTTCTGGGGGGCCAGCCGGACCCGGGCGCCGTTGGCGCCGCCCCGCATGTCCGTGGCGCGGAAGGTGGAGGCCGAGGCCCACGCGGTGCGCACGAGTTCGGCGCTCGAAAGACCGGCGCCCAGAATGTCGGCCTTCAGTACCTGGGCGTCCTGCGCGTCGATCAGGGTGTGGTCCACCGCGGGCACCGGGTCCTGCCAGGTGAAGACCTGGTCTGGCGCGAGGTCGCCGCGATACCGGGAGACGGGTCCCAGGTCGCGGTGCGTGAGCTTGAACCAGGCGCGGGCGAAGGCGTCCTCGAACTCGTCGGGGTTTTCGAGCCAGCGCGACGTCAGGTCGCGATAGATCGGGTCCACCTTCAGCGCGAGGTCGGTGGTGAGCATGATCGGGGCGTGGCGGAGGGACGCGTCGTGCGCGTCCGGCACCAGGTTCGCGCCGGCGCCGCCCTCGGGAATCCACTGGATGGCGCCCCCGGGGCTCGTCGTCTGGACCCACTCGAACCGGTACAGATTCTGGAGGAAGTTGTTGGTCCAGCGGGCGGGACTGCTGGTCCAGGCGCCTTCGAGGCCGCTCGTGATCGTGTCCTTGCCGTGCCCCTCGCCGTAGGTGTTCTCCCAGCCGAACCCCTGCGCCTCGATCGCGCCGCCCTCCGGTTCGACACCCACGTTTCCGGCCGCCGGCGCGGCGCCGTGCGCCTTGCCGAAGGTGTGTCCGCCGGCGATGAGCGCGGCCGTTTCCTCGTCGGTCATGGCCATCCGGCCGAAAGCCTCGCGGATGGCGTCCGCGGCCGCCTGCGGGTCCGGGTTCCCGCCCGGACCCTGGGGATTCACGTAGATCAGGCCCATCTGGGTGGCGCCGAGGGGAGGATTCAGGTCCCCGTCGCCGTCGCGGCGGTCCGCGCCGAGCCACTCGCCCTCGGGACCCCAGTTCACCTCGAGGGCCGCCCAGTCGTCCTCGCGGCCCCCGGCGAAACCGAGCGTCTCGAAGCCCATGGACTCCATGGCGACGGTGCCGGCGAGGACGATCAGGTCCGCCCACGAGACCGCCCGGCCGTACTTCGCCTTGATCGGCCAGAGCAGCCGGTGCGCCTTGTCGAGGTTGGCGTTGTCGGGCCAGCTGTTCAGGGGCGCGAACCGCTGCTGGCCGCCGTCGGCGCCGCCCCGGCCGTCCATCTCCCGGTACGTTCCGGCGCTGTGCCAGGCCATCCGGATGAAGAACGGTCCGTAGTGGCCGAAGTCGGCGGGCCACCAGTCCTGGGAGGTCGTCATCAACTCCGCCAGCTCCGCCTTGAGTGCGGCGAGGTCAACGCTCTCGAACGCCTCGCCGTAGTCGAAATCGTCGCCCAGCGGGCTGGAACCCGGAGAATTGAGCCGCAGCGGACCGAGGTCCAGCTGATTGGGCCACCAGTCCGCGTTGGTCGGCGCCCGTTCCTGGGCAACGGCGTGATGGGTTGGCGCGGAGGGACCGATTCCAACGGCCAGCAGGACGGCTACGGTGAGCGTTCGTTTCAGCATCTGTTCTGTCTCCCGATGAGGGGGTGGTCGGGCAGTCGGGAGGCCGCTTTGGCTTCCGGGCCTGACTCCGAGTCTGGTTCGAGTGCTACCAGTCTGAAGCCGGACGCCTGATTCGTCCAAGACATTGTGTCTATCGCCGTGATAGATATGACCTATCAGTCGGCGAACGCCGCCTCGGTTTTGCCACCGGCTGTTTACTGCCGTCCGGCCACGACCACCGACCAGTTGCGTCCCACGGTCGGGCCCTCGCGCCGGTAGGAGTGGAACGCCGGCTGACACCGGGTGCAGACCGTGGTGTCCTCGATCCCGTCCTCCGGCAGGCCCGCCGCGAGCAATTGGAGGCAGTTCGCGAGCACCAGGTCGAGGTGGGGGCGTCCCCCAGCCCGTGGCCGGAGCGTGAACCGGTCCACGTCGTGTCCCTGCTCGCGGAACGCGGAGACCACCTCGGGTCCGACCTCGAAGCAGCAGGAGCGGATCGCGGGGCCGATGACTGCTCTGAGCCGCGAGGGAGGAGCACCGGCCTCCGCGGCCAGCGCCCGGACGGCCGCATCAACCACCCGCACCAGGGTGCCGCGCCAACCGGCGTGAGCCCCGGCCACGGCTCCTGAGACCGGGTCCGCCAGCAACACCGGGACGCAGTCCGCGGCCTTGATCGCTACGGCGGTTCCGGGGATGCGGGTCACCACGGCGTCGCCGACGGCCGGGGCACCCGGCCGCGCGACGCCACGGAGCACCTGCACGTCATTGCCGTGGACCTGCCGCAGGGCGTGCACGGCCCGCACCCCGGAGGCGCGCTCGAGCAGGTCCAGGTCGGCTTCCATTTCGTCGCGGTTGCCAAGACGCGAAGCGCCCGGCTGGCGGTTCTGGACCCGGCAGGTGAAGCCGTGGAGGGCCGGGAAGCGGGTGGAAGCGAGCACTTCGAGCGGTTCGGCGGGGCCGAGGGGCTGCCAGCGGAAGCCGTGGGGCGGGTCGGAGAAGTGGAAGGGCGTCAACGCCGGCCGCCGTGTTGGCGCTTTTTCTCAGGGCGTGAGGGCAGGTAGGGCTGCGCCGTGCCCGGTGCTCCGCACCGAGCGTCGAGCTGCATGTCCTGACGGCGGGGTTCGGAGCGCCGGCCTCTGGCCGGCATCGCGCGGGAGCGCGAAACCCCCGTTGACGTCGCTGCGCCATGGGAACGTGAGAGCCGCAGTCTGCTCGCTGGGGAAATGCGGTTTCGCCTCGCTGCGCTCGGCGATGCCGGCCGGAGGCCGGCGCTCCGAGCCGGCGCGTCATCCTGTCGGTGTAAGGGCTGGGATTCCACGCCGGAGGCCCCGAGGCTGGGTGGGGTTGCGCCGTGCGCGGCGCAGAGCGCCGCGCGTGCCGGTCTGAAGACCGGCGGTCCCAGCCGGCGCGTCACTCCTAGCTGCGGCGGTTTAGATACGGAGGCGTCTCGAGGTCCCCCCAGCGGTCGTCCCCCACGTCTTCGGGAAGGGACATGGGCTCGTCCATCACCGGCCGCGAGGCGGAACCGAAGACGTCGGCGCGTTCCTGATCCGTCCCGTTCCCCTTCGCTTCCACCCGGTTCGCGTCGGATTCGGCGATCGTGGGAAAGGTGTCCAGTTTCGGGATGGTTCGGCCGACCCGGCCCCCGGCCCGGTCGGCGCGCCCCGCCGGCCCCGACCCGGCCGCCGAGGGCGCGACGCCCCGCCCGCCGAACGTGCCCGTCGCGCGGGTGGTGTAGTTCGCGAAGTCGTTGGGGGTCGCGTTCGCCCGGTTCCGGTCGGGGAACCCGGTAGCCACCACCGTCACCTTGATCTCGCCCGTCTCGTCCATTCTCGGATCGAGTGCGGTCCCGATCAGGATGTTGTCCCCCGGTTCGGGATCGGCCGATCCGTAGATTCCGGTTCCCTCGGGGGCCACGGCGTCCCGCACGACCTGGACGGCGCGCTGCACCTCGTTGAGCGTCAGACTCTCGCCCCCCGTGACGTTGACGATGATGCTCGTCGCGCCCTGAATCGAGGTGTCCTCGAGCAGCGGCGAAGAGATGGCCGCCTCGGTGGCCTCCTCGACCCGGTCCTCGCCCGAGGATTGCCCGATGCCCATGACCGCGTCGCCGCGCAGCCGCATGGCGGAGCGGACGTCGGCGAAGTCCAGGTTGATCTCCCCCGGGACCTGGATCAGGTCCGAGATCCCCTGAACCGCCTGCCGCACCACGTCGTCCGCGCTCCGGAACGCATCCCGGATCTTGAGGTTCCCGTACACCTCGACGACCCGGTCGTTCGGAACGCAGATGAGGGTGTCCACGAACTCGCGGAGTTCGCGAATTCCGTCGTTGGCCGTCGTCCGGCGCTGCTTGCCCTCGACGCTCATCGGCTTGGTCGCCACCGCGATGCAGAGGGCCTTGATCTCCTGGGCGACGCAGGCGATCACCGGCGCCGCACCGGTGCCGGTACCCCCTCCCTCACCCACGGTGATGAAGATCATGTCGGCGCCCGCCAGCACGTCGATGAGACGGTCCATGTCGTCGCGCGCCGCCAGCCGTCCCACCTCCGGATCGCCGCCGCAGCCGAGTCCGCCGGTCCGCTCGATTCCCAACTGGATCTTCGCGGGCGCCTTCGACAACTCGAGCACCTGGGCGTCGGTGTTCGCCGCAATGAACTCGACGCCGGTGACGCCCGCCTCGATCATCCGATTGACGGCATTGCCACCGCCGCCGCCGACGCCGATGACCTTGATGACCGCCCGCTTCTCCATCACTTCGTCGGAGGGCGCGAACGGCGCGTCCTCCGTCGCGGCGAGCGGAGCGGCGGGGGCGGCGGCCTTCTTCTTCGCAGCCGGCTTCTTCCGAACCGGCGGGTCGGCGGCGCTCGCTGCCGGTTCCTCGACCGTTGGGGCCGGTTCCGCCGTGGCTGCCGCTTCCTCGGCCGCCGCCGGCGGCCCCACGGGCGTGGAATCCGCAGCTTCCGGCGGCGTGGCCTCGGAGGCGCCGGACTCCACCGTGGGGGCAGCGAAGAGCGCCGGCTGCCCGGCGGCGGCCGACTGCACTGCCGCGTCCGGAGACGAGGCGGCCTTGCCCGTTTCCGTGGGGCCTGCTTCGGGATCGCTGGCCTTGGGCACTGGTTCTTCGGCGAAGAAGATCATGGGATCGCTCCTTGGGGTGGGGGTTTTGGGGGAAAAGTGGTCATTGGGCCTTCCGGAGGTGTCCGGCCACCCGCCGCAAGCTGTCACCGATGGCGCGGCCCATCTCCGAGAGCGCGGACCGGGGCCTGGTGGCGGGCCTGCGCTGCCGATGCAGGAGGCCGTAGCGGCAAAGACCCATGGCGCAGCCGAAGTCCGGGCGCTCCGCAAGATCGCGCCGGCCGGTCAGTCCCTGGGGCCCGCGACTCTCGACGTACGCCCCGAAAACGAGTCGCGTCACATCGCTCAGCCCGTCGAGGTTCGCTCCGCCTCCGGTGAGCACCATGGTCCGGGGGACCTCCCGGAGCACGGTGCCCAACTGGTCACGGATCTTGGTGAGATCGCTCTCCGCGCGCCGCTGAAGGACGTCGGCCAGCAGCCGGCGGCGCCATTGCTTGGGATAGCCGCCGCCCGAAACGTGGACTTCGAAGTGATCGTCCTCGGGCACCTTCTCCGCGAGGGCGACACCGTAGCGGCGCTTGGCCTGCTCCGCGTGAGCGTGGGAGGTCTTGAGTCCGAGGGCAAGGTCGCGCGTGTACGCCCGGCCGCCGCTCGGCATCAGGTCCGAATGCCGCAGCGCTCCGTGCCGGAACACCGCGATCTCGGTTGTCATGGCTCCGATGTCGAGCAGGACGACGCCGTCCTGCCGCTCTTCCCCCGTGAGGACGCCGTACCCGGCGGCCAGGGGAGCGGCCACCAGGCGCTCGATGCGGATGCCGGCGCCGTTCACCGCCTCCTCGAGGCGGTGGAGCGTGGCGGCGGGACAGCTCACCAGGTGCACGTGCGATTCGATCTTCTCGCCCGTCCAGCCCGTCGGGTTGTCGGTGGAATCGAGGTCGTCCACCCAGAACTCCTGAGGAAGCGCGTGCAGCAGTTCATACGGAGGGCGGAGCCAGGCCGTGCCGCCGTCCCTGGGCACAGCCGCCATGACGGCCCGGTAGACATCGGACTCCGCAATGCGGTGCTGCGGCGTCAGGATCGAAATCGCCCCGGACGAGTTGATGCTGCGGCGGGTACGGCTGCCCACCGAGACGAAGGCCGACCCGACCTCCACGCCGGCCGCCTGTTCGACTTCCTCGACCGCCTGCCGTACGGCTTCGGTGACCCCTCCCAGCCGTACGACCTCACCGTACTGGACGGAGTTCCGCGACTCGGCCTGCCCGACCGCCAGCACCTCGAGCCCCATCGCCTCCTCGGTTCCGGAGGGAGCCTCGGGCATGCGGGCGAGCACGGTGCGCACCAGATCGGATCCGATGTCAATGCCGCAGAGCAGACCCGCCGGCCTCGTCATTCCGTCTCTCCTCCCGCGGGTTGGTCCGGCAGCTCTTCGGGGTCTGGCACCGGCTCGCTGCGGACGAGAAACCGGTCCGGGACCCGGGCATCAACCCGCGAGAGCCCGGGCCAGCGCTCGACCAGGTCGGGCAGGAGCGCGGCGACCCGCGCCAGGCCCTCCACGAAGCTGCGTTCGCTCAGCAGGACCGGGACCGCCGGTGACCTCAGGATCACCTGCACCCGGTAGGGGCCGCCGCTCACGTCCATCTCGGAAACGAGCCGGTCCAGGTTGGGTCGGCGAGACAGCGCCGCCGCCAGCCGGCCGGCGAGCGCCGCACGCTCCGCGAAATCGGCGCGGCTTCGGTCGGCGCCCCGGATCAGGACCAGGTCCGCCGCGTCGGCCCACGCGAAATCGGCGGCCGTGGCCGGCCCGAGAACCGTTCCGTCGTCCGCGAGGGCAGCGGGCGGCTCCCAGTCGAGGAGCGCCACGGCCCGCTTTTCCTCGACGTCCACCAGGACGCCGCCGGGCAGCAGACGCTCCACCGAGACACGCTCGGGAATTCCCGTCGCCAGCAGTTGCTCGCGGATGACCGCCGCATCCGCGAGCAGCCCGCCGGGATCGAGGACTCCGGGGCCCGCGAAACGGTGCAGATGACCCGCCCCGCGGATCCGCAGTTCCGCCGGGCCGCCTTCGGGCGCCGCGCTGGACGTCTCGACGGCGGTCATTCGTCCGACGATGACTCCGGCGGCCAACGCGAGGCCCACGGACCCAACCGCAATGCGGGCGGCCAATCGCGGCAGCGGGGTTCTGGGCGCCGGCGGCGCCACCAGCCGCGGCTCCCCGTCCACGGGGCGGCGCCAGCCCTCCTGGTCGCGGTGCGGCGGGAGTTCGATGGGCAGCGAATCCGCCCGGCGTCCCGCCAGCCGATCACGCCACCCTTTCACGGAGCACCTCCTCGAGCAGGTCGGGTAACTGGGTGATGCTTCCCGCCCCCAGTGTCAGAACCACGTCGCCGGTCCGAAGTTCGGGACCGAGTCGGCTCGCCACCTCGTCGAGGGGGCCCAGGAAACGGACGTCGGGATGCCCCGCACCCCGGATTCCCTCGGCGAGCGCTTCGCCGTCCACTCCTGGAATCGCGTTCTCGCCCGCGGGGTAGATGTCCGTGACCACGACGACGTCCGCGCCATCGAAGGCCCGGCAGAACTCGTCGCGCAGGTCCCGCACCCGCGTGTAACGGTGCGGTTGGAAGACCGCCACCGTGCGGGCGCCGAACGCCGCCCGCGCGGCCTCGAGCGTCTCCCGGATCTCGCTCGGGTGGTGGGCGTAGTCGTCGACGATCCGCACCCCGGCCGGCTTGCCGCGTATCTGGAACCGGCGTTCGACCCCGGTGAAGGCCTCGAGGCCCTTACGGATCGCCGGGGTTCCGAGGCCGAACTCGAGCCCGACGGCGGCGGCGGCCAAGCTGTTCAGGACCGCGGTGCGGCCCGGCTGCTTCAGGTGGACGGCGCCGGCCAGGCCGCCCCGGATCCGCAGCTCGTAACGGGTCCCGTCCTCGGAGATGGAGATCCCTTCGGCCGAGATCTCGGCGTCCGCAGCGAGCCCGTAGGTGATGACCCGGCGGCGGACGCGCGGCAGCAGCGAGCGCACGTTCTCGCAGTCGATGCAGACGATCGCTCCCCCGTAGAAAGGGGTCATGTTGATGAAACTGAGGAAGGAGTCGAGGAGGTCCTCCATCCCTTCGTAGGCGTCCAGGTGCTCGCGGTCGATTCCGGTGACCACCGCCAGCACCGGCAGCAGCCGCAGGAACGTCCGGTCGGACTCGTCGGCCTCCGCCACCAGGATTTCGGACTTCCCGACGCGTGCGCCGCCCCCGATGGTTGCGACCCGGCCCCCGATCACCGTCGTCGGATCGAGGCCCGCGTGATCGAGCAGCACCGAGGTCATCGAAGTCGTCGTGGTCTTGCCGTGCGACCCGGCGACGGCCACCGCGAACTTCATCCGCATCAGCTCGGCGAGCATTTCCGCGCGCGGAATGATGGGGAGCTGCCGCTCCCGGGCCGCCGTCACTTCGGGGTTGTCGGCCGGAACCGCCGAGGAGATGACCACCACGTCGGCGCTTTCGACCTGATCGGCGGCGTGTCCCTCGAACACGATGGCGCCGAGTTCGGCCAGGCGCCGGACGTTTTCCCCGAGCCGGAGGTCGGAACCGCTGACGGGGTACCCGAGGTTCAGCAGCACCTCCGCGATGCCGCTCATTCCGACTCCGCCGATGCCCACGAAATGCACGCGGGTCCGCTTGGAGAACAGGAGCCCACCGCCCGCTCCGGAGGGGGAGAGCCTCGGCACACGGCCGTTCATGCCGAACCTCCCGCGAGGTCGTGAAGCCGGGCGGCGAGCCGCTCGGCCGGGCGGTCGCGCACCAGCCGGCGGGCCGCGCCCGCCATGTCCGCCCGCCGGAACGGGTCGTCGAGCAGGGAGCAGAGCGCGCTGGCGAACTCCGCACCCGAGGCGTCCTCGTCCATGGTGAGCGCCGCCCCCGCCTCGGCAAGCGCGGCCGCGTTCTGCCGCTGGTGACCGCCCGCGACCGGCGCTGGCACCAGTATTCCCGGCCTCCCGGCGGCCGCGAGTTCGGCACAGGTGATGGCCCCGGCCCGGCCGACCACCAGATCCGCGGCCGCCATCGCCCGGGGCATGTCGTCGAGATACGCCACCACGTCCGCGCCGAGCCCCGCGTCGCGATATGCGTCCCGAACCCGCGCCTCGTCGGCCGGGCCCGTCTGATGGGTGATCCGGAGATGGCCACCCCAGGCGCGAAGCTCCGGCAGTGCATCCGTCACCAGCCGGTTCAACCGGGAGGCGCCCTGGCTGCCGCCCGTCACCAGCACGGATACGGTCCCGTTGTTACCGGGCGCCGGCGCCAGCCCGAAGAACTCCCGGCGGACCGGGACTCCGGCCAGCAGCGCCGGTTGCCGGAAGTAACGCCGGGTGCTCTCCCAGGCAACGGCGACCTCGGTCGCGAACGGAGCGCTCCACCGGGTCGCGAACCCGGGCTCGGCGTTGGGCTCCAGGATCAGCGAGGGAATGCCGAGGAGCCGGGCGGCGAACACCGCCACCCCGGAAACCGAGCCGCCGGTTCCGAACACCGCGTCGGGGCGGAACTCCTTCAGGAGCCGGCGCATCTGGCCGAGCGAGCGGAGAAGCCGGACCGAGGTGCGGGGCAGGACCAGGGGCGACCGGCCCCGGATGGGCGGTACCTCCACCAGTTCGAGCGCGAACCCGTGGCGCGGAACGATGCGACCCTCGAGCCCCTTCGCGGTGCCCACGAAACGGATTTCGGCGGGCCCCCGGTCGGCGAAGGCGCCGGCCACCGCGAGCCCCGGGTAGATGTGCCCGCCGCTGCCGGCTGCCGCCACCAGGAGTCGAGCAGCAGTCATGGCACCCTCTGCGAGACCGACAGCACCAGGCCCGCCGCCAGCAGGGTGGTGATGAGCGAGGAGCCGCCGGCGGAAATGAACGGAAGCGGCAGCCCGGTGGTGGGAAGGATCGCGGTCGCGACGCTGAAGTGCAGGAAAGCCTGGAGGGCGATGGTCAGCGTGGCCCCCGCCCCGAGCAGCATGCCGAAGCGATCGGGAGCACGGCTCGAGACGACGAGACCCCGGACCGTGAACAGGAGGAAGAAGACCACCACCAGTCCGGCTCCGATGAAACCCAGTTCCTCGCCGACCACGGAGAAGACGAAGTCGGAGTGCGGCTCGGGAAGGTAGAGCAGCTTCTGACGGCTGGCGGCGAAGCCGACTCCGGTCACACCCCCGCTCCCGAGCGCGATGAGCGACTGGCTCAACTGGAACCCGTCGCCGAGCGGGTCCCCGAAGGGATCGAGGAAAGTGAGGATGCGGGCGATCCGATAGTCCGCGGCCAGCACGCCGGCGGCAAACAGCGGAATCCCCACCGCAGCCAGACCCCCCAGGTGCTTGAGGCGCGCGCCGCCCAGGAAGATCACCGACACTCCGACCAGCACCAACAGGGTGGCCGTTCCGAGATCGGGCTGGAGATAGATGAGCCCCGCGAGAAAACCCGTAGCGACAAGCGGCAACCACAGGGTACGGAAGGAATCGGCGCCCCTCAGGGCCAGCAGATGGGCCAGCACCACGACCAGCCCGAGCCTCGCCGGCTCCGAGGGTTGCAGGGTGAACCCGGCGAGCTGCACCCACCGGTTCACGCCGTTGATGGCGGGCGAGAGCAGGGCGGCGAAGAGCGAAACGATGACCATGCCGTACAACGCCCACACTACGGCCGGCCGGTTCAGCCGCCGGTAGTCCGAGCGGGCCACGGCGATCATCGCCAGACAGCCAAGCACCGCCCAGACCACCTGGCGCCCCAAGAAGTACGACGGACTGCGGTCGCTGGCGTCCGCCACGATGGCGGAGGCGCTGTAGAGCATGACCAGCCCGAAGACGAGGAGCCCGAGCGTCAGGAGGAACACGAGCCGGTCGGGGGCCATGCGCCGCGCCACTACCGCCCACCTCCCGCAGCCTCCTGGAGGCGCTCCACCGCGGCGCGGAAACGCCGGCCCCGGTCACCGTAGTTCTCGAACAGGTCGAAGCTGGAACAACCCGGGGAGAGCAAGACGATTCCGCCCGGAACCGAACGCGAGAGAGCGCGCTCCATCGCCCCTTCGAGCGTGTCGTAGACCTCCACGGGGACGCTCCGGATCTCGGCGGCGATGCGGTCCTTGGTCCGCCCGATCGCCTGGATTCCCCGCACCGCGGCCAGCGATCCCTCCAGGTCGGCAAACCGGCCTCCCTTGAGGATTCCGCCCAGGATGAGCTGGATTCCGCCGCTCGCCTCCCGCGAGAGCGCGTCGAGGGCCGCCCGGGTCGCCTGGAGGTTCGTGGCCCGGGAGTCGTTGACGAACCGGACGCCCGCCACCGACCCGGCTTCCTCGAGGGCGTGCGGGAGGCCGGAGAAGCCGGCCGCCGCTGCTTCCATCGCCTCCCGGCCGACCCCGAGCAGGGTGCCGGCCGCCGCCGCGGCGGCGAGATTCCGCTGCTGATGCCGGCCCGGCAGGCGGAGCGCCGAGAGGCTCGCGAGGACCCGGGTGGCCGCCCCGTCGCGTCGGACGATCCGCCCGGAGTCGAGGAGCACCTCCGGATCGTGCGCGCCGGCGGGCCCGCCGAACGGCAGCCGGCCGGCGCTGCTCCGGCGGACGCCATCCGTCGCGAGACCGGAAGCCACCGCATCATCCCCGTCGAAGACGGCCCAGTCGGAAGCCGTCTGGTTCTCGAAGAGACGGGCCTTGGACCGGCGGTAGTCCGCGAGGTCCGGATGCCAGTCGAGGTGGTCCTGACCCACCTCCAGCATCACCCCGATGCGCGCCCGGAAGCGGGCGATGGTCGCCAACTGAAAACTCGAGGCCTCGACCACCGCGACCTCGTCGGGACCGAAGGATCCGGCGAGCGCGGTGAGCGGTTCCCCCAGGTTCCCGCAGGCCCGGGCCGGCAGGCCCTGGATGCGCAGCGCATCCGCGAGGAGCGTCACGACGGTGGATTTGCCCTTGGTGCCGGTCACCGCCACCAGCCGGTCCGCGGGTTCGCCGAGCGCCCGGTAGCCCAGTTCGAGTTCCCCCCAGACCGGAACCCGCTCTCGCCGCGCGGCCTTCAGGATGCCGGTCGCGGGCGGCACTCCCGGACTCGTCACCACGAGCGACGCCCCGGCCAGCAGCGAGGGGGGATGGCCCCCACAGTGAACGCGCGCTCCGAGCGCCCGGAGGGCGGAGGCCGCGGGAATCTCCGACTCCGGCCGGGAATCCGCCACCAGCACCCGCCGTCCGCGGCGGGCGAGATAGCGGACCGCCGCCTGACCGCTCGCACCGGCGCCCAGCACCAGAACGTCCGGTCCCGGGATGTCTGGGAGATCCGCCATCGGTCATCGCAGCTTGAGGGTGGTGAGGGTCGCGAGCGCGCAGAGGACGGCCAGAATCCAGAATCGGACGCTCACCTGCGTCTCCTTCCAGCCCGCGAGTTCGAAGTGGTGGTGGAGCGGCGCCATCCGGAAGAGCCGCCGGCCGGTGAGCTTGAAGCTGGCGACCTGCAGGATCACCGACAACGTCTCCACCACGAAGACGCCGCCGACGATCACGAGCAGGATCTCCTGCCGGATCAGGAGCGCCTGCATTCCGATTCCCGCCCCGAGGGCGAGCGATCCCACGTCGCCCATGAAGACGCGCGCCGGATGGGCGTTGAACCACAGGAAGCCGAGCGCGGCCCCGGTGATCGCCGCGCCGAAGATGGTGACTTCGGAGGCGCCGGGGACGTAGAGGATGTCGAGATACGCGGAGAACTCGGCATGCCCGGACAGATAGGTGAGCGCGGTGTACACGGCGGCCGCCACCAGCACGCAGCCCGCCGCGAGCCCGTCGAGCCCATCGGTCAGGTTGACGGCGTTCGAGGACGCGAGGAGCACCACCATGGCCGCGGGCACGAACAGCAGGCCGAGTTCGGGCTGGAACTCCTTGAAGAAGGGGAACACCACGCGGGTGGTGAACTCACCGCCGCCGGAGTACCAGAGAAGAAAACCGCCGACCAACAGCCCGAGCAGGAGCTGAACGCCGAATTTCGTGCGGGCGCTAAGTCCGATCCCGTCCGCGCGCCGCAGCTTCTTCCAGTCATCCACGAATCCCAGCGTGCCGAAGGCGGCCATGGTGAGCACGGCCACCCAGACGAGCACGTTGCCCAGATCCGCCCAGAGCAGGGTGGAGAGGATCACGGTCCCCACGATCAGGACTCCGCCCATGGTCGGGGTGCCGGCCTTGTGCTGGTGCGCCGGACCGTCGGCGCGAATCTGCTCGCCCACCCGCAGCCGGGAGAGGCGGGAGATCACGAAGGGACCGAGGCCGAGCGAGAGGACGATCGCGGTGGCGGCCGCCACCGCGGTGCGCACCGAGACGTAGCGGAAGACGTTGAAGGCGCTGATCTCGTCCGCGAGCGAGAAGAGCAGATCGCCGAGCATCAGGCGTCTCCTCCGGACGGGACGTCTTCCCCGCCACGGACCTGCAGCCGGCGGAGCGCGGCGTCGAGTCCGACCGCCCGGGATGCCTTGAACAGCACCAGATCGCCGGCGCGGAGAACCCCTTCCAGCAGCGCCGCCGCCTCGTCGGGACCGTCCGCGGTGAGGGTGTTCGATCCGGGGGCCGCCGCCTCGGCGAACGTCCGTCCCAGGGGCCCCACCCCGACGATCAGGTCCAGCGGCAGCGTCGCCGCCAGTTCCCCGCAGGCGCGATGGAGCGGCCCGGCGTCCTCGCCGAGTTCCCGCATGTCCCCCACGACCACGATCCGGCGCCCGGCGGGAAGGACCGCGAACTCGGAAAGCACGGCTCGCAGCGCGCGGGGGCTGGAGTTGTAGGTCTCGTCGAGCGCCAGCGCACCGCCGCGAAGCGGCACTCTCGTGCCCCGACCCGGCAGCGGGGCAAGGTCCGCCACTCCGCGGGCCGCGTGTTCGATCGGCACGTCGAGTACCGTCGCCGCGGCCAGCCCGGCGAGCACGTTGCCGGCGTTGTGACGGCCGGCGAGACCGCAGGAAACCGACACGGCGGGTCCGCCGAAGGCGCTCACTTCGAAGACGAGCCCGGAAGGACGCCCCGCGTAGCCCGAACCCCGCACATCGACCCCCTCGGCGAAGCCGTAGGTCACGCGCCGTCCGGAAAAACGGCCGGCCTGGGCCCGGACGCGTTCGTCGTCGGCGTTCACGACCGCGGTCGCGCCGGCGGGCAGGGCCTCGAAGAGCTCCCCCTTGGCGGCGGCGATGGCGTCGAGCGATCCGAAGTACTCGAGATGCGCCTCCGCGATGGTGGTCAGGACGCCGCAGTCGGGCATGGCGATCTCGGTGAGCGTCCGGATCTCCCCCGGAGCGGACATCCCGAGTTCGACGACCCCCACTTCCTCGTCCTCGCGGGCGAGCAGCGAGAGGGGAAGCCCCCACTGGTTGTTCAGGTTCCCCCGCGACCGGAAGACGGAGCGCTCCACGCCGATGGCGGCGGCCGCCGCCTCCTTGGTGGTGGTCTTCCCGAGACTCCCGGTGATCGCCACGATCCGGGCGCCGCTCTCGAGCCGCTGCTCGCGGGCGAGGGCGCCGAGCGCCTCGGTCGGGTCGGCCACCCGGATCAGGAAACCCCCGGGGACTTCCTCCCGGCGGTCGTAGCCGCTCGCGACGACGACGCCGGCCGCGCCTGCGCGGAACGCGTCCGGAACGAACGTGTGGCCGTCGAAGCGCGGTCCCCGGATCGCGAAGAACAGATCCCCCGGAGCGAGCGTCCGCGAGTCGATGGAGACCCCGGTGAACATCGCGGCCGGGCCTTCGAGGGCGCCCCGCATCGTCCGGGCCGCCGCTTCGCCGTGGAGTCTCATGAGAGCGGGAACCCCAGCGCGCCGGCCACGACCTGCCGGTCGTCGAAGGGGATCCGGGTGTCCCCGAGTTGCTGGTGCGTCTCATGCCCCTTGCCGGCGACCACCACGAGGTCGCGCGGTCCGGCCACGGCCACCGCCGCTTCGATGGCGCGCCGGCGGTCCGGTTCCGTCAGGACCTCGGCGCCGAGCGCCGGATTCTCCGCCCCCACCCGCACCTCGGCGATGATGGCGCCGGGTTCCTCCCCGCGGGGGTTGTCGGAGGTCACGACGACCCGGTCGGCGAGCCGGGCGGCGGCGTCTCCCATGAGCGGCCGATTACCCCGGTCGCGTTCGCCGCCGCAACCGAAGACCACGTGCAGCCGGCCGTCCCCCACGAGGCAGCGGGCGGCCGCCAGGGCGCGGGCCAGCGCGTCCGGCGTGTGCGCGTAGTCCACGAGCACCGCCGGTTTCCGGCCCCGGCGGCTTCCCCGCGGCGCTCCGATCCGTTCCATACGGCCTGGGGGCGGCGCGGCCCCGGAGAGAACCTCGGCGGCCCGGGCCCCGTCGAACCCGAGCGCAGTGAGCGCTCCCCACGCCGCCGCGAGGTTCAGGCCGCTGAAGTGTCCGAGCATCGGGCTCGAGATCTCGCCGGACCCCGCCGGGCCGTCCAGCGAGACGCGCGTCCCGTCGAGGTCGGAGCGGATGGCCGACAGGCGGATCGTTGCCCCGGGGTCGGCACCGAAGCCCACGACCCTCACGTCGGGACGCAGTTCCTGGAGCTCGGCCGCGAGCCGCGCGCCGAAGGGGTCGTCCCAGCCGATGACGGCGGTACCGCCCCGGCGCAGCAGATCCGTGAACAGCTCCCGCTTCGCACGGAAATAGGCATCGAACTCGCCGTGAAAATCGAGATGGTCGCGGGTGAGGTTGGTAAAGACCGCCACCTCGAAGGCCGTCCCTCCCAGCCGTCCCTGGCGGAGACCGTGCGAAGAGCATTCGACCGCGCCGAAGCGGCACCCCGCGGACCGCGCGAGCGCCAGCAGCGACTGGAAATCAGGGGCCTCCCGGGTGGTCAGGCCCGCCGCGGCGGGTTCGAGGAGACGGCCGCCGGCGTGCGCCCGGTGCGCCACCGTCCCGCAGTAGAGGCCTCCGGAGGTTTCCTGCTGGAAGAACGCGTCGAGCAGCCAGGCGACCGTGGTCTTCCCGTTGGTCCCGGTCACGCCGACGAGCCGCATCGCGTCCGAGGGGCGGCCGTGGAAGGCGGCCGCCACCGGTCCGGCGGCGCGGCGGGCGTCGCGCACCCGCACGACCGGGATCCCCGGATCCGCCGGCTGCGTTTCCACCATCACGGCCGCGGCCCCGGCGGCAGCCGCGGCCGGCACGAAGTCGTGGCCGTCGAAACGCTCGCCGGGCATGGCGATGAAGAGACTCCCGGGCTCGACGGTCCGCGAATCGCAGGTGACACCCCGGACCCGGAGATCGCCGGCGCCGGCCGGCAGCTCCGCTTCCAGGCCGTCGAGAAGGTCTCGAAGCCGGCCGGAAGGGATAGCGGTGGCGTTCATCGCGGTCGGCTCTCGTGGTTTCCGGCGGACGGTTCCTGGGGGACCGGGCCTCCGGCCTCACGATCGGTCGCGGCGGCGCTGCCCTCCGGCGCCGGCCCGGCTTCCGGAGATCCGGGCGCGTCCGGCGGGAGGGACTCAGGGATGGCGGACGGGACCGGCCCCTCGCGGGAAGCCGCCGGCGTTCCCGCGGCGATGGCGATCAGGGTCGTCCCCGGGGTCGCGGGGTCCGAGGCTTCCGCCATCCTCAGCCGCGAGGCGACGACGTCGCGCGCCGGGGCCCCGGGGCCGACCGCGGCTCCCGCGCCCGGGAGCGCGGACGCGGTCCGGGCGCGCCGCCTGCGGGCGAGTTGACGGACCTTCCTCCCCGCACTGACCAAGCGCTCCGTTCCCCACCCGGTCCTCCGGTGCCGCCAGAGCACCCGATCGGCGATCCTCCCGAAGACGCTCGCGGCCCCCGTCCCGCTGTGATTGGGCCTCTGGACGTCGAGAATCACCACCCCGGTGAAGAGCGGATTGCGGGCGGGCGCGAAGCCGGCGAAGGAGGCGGTGTAGTCGGTCTCGGAGTAGCCGCCCGCCTCCGCCTTCTGCGCGGTGCCGGTCTTCCCCGCGATCGAAAAACCGTCCACCGCCGCATTTCTGCCGGTTCCCTCCAGGACGGCGCCGGCGAGAAGCTGCCCCACCCGGGCGGCCGTCATCGCGCTGATGACCCGCACACCATCTTCCCGCGGCTGGACCTCGCCTCCGATCCCGCGGATCAGGCGGAGGGGCTGGCGGATCCCCCCCGTCGCGACGCTGTTCACCCCCTGGATGAGCTGGACCGGCGTCACCGCGATCCCGTGACCGAAGGAGACGGTCGCGAGGCGGATCGGCCGCCAGACGCCTTTCTCCGGAACGATGCCGCGACTCTCGGCGCCGAGGGGCAGCCCGGTGGGCTCGCCGAACCCGAAAGCGTCCAGGTATCCCTGCAGGGTCTCCGAACCGAGACGGTCGGCGACCTGTAGGGTGCCGATGTTGGAAGAGTGTTGAATGACGCCGGCGAAGGTGAGCGGTCCGAGCGGCTTCCAGTCGCGGACGATCCGCCGCCCGATGCGGTAGCTGCCGTCGAAGGTCTCGAATTCCTCTTCCTCGTCCGTCACGCCTTCTTCGAGTGCCGCCGCCGCAGTGAAGATCTTGAAGACCGATCCCGGTTCGTAGGGATCCGTGATGCTCCGGTTGGCTAGGGTCGCCAGCGGGAACTCGCGGGCCCGGTTGGGATCGAAGGAGGGCGCGCTGGCCATGGCCAGCACCTCGCCGGTCCGGGGCTCCACCAGGATCACGGCCCCCGAACTCGCGGGAGTCTCGGCGACGGCCCGCGCGAGTTCCTCCTCGGCGACGGCCTGCAGGTAGGAATCGATCGTCAGCTCGACGTCGGCTCCCGGGCGCGATTCGCGCACCACCCGGCTCCCCCGTCCGGTCCGCCGGCCGTCGGTCCAGACCGTGCGCCGTCCCGGTTCTCCGCGCAGGACCCCGTCGAGGGCGAACTCGATGCCGCCCAGCCCGTCGCCGTCGGCCCCGACGAAGCCGAGGACGTGGGCGGCGAGTTCCGAGCCGGGATAGAAGCGGCCGAATTCCTCGATGGTCCCGACGGGGAACCCGGTCTCCCGGGCGCACGCGACCTGCTCGGCGGCGGCCTTTCGTTTGAGCCACGAAAAACGCGAGTCCCGCCCCAGCCGGCGTTCCACGAGCGCCACGGGCACTTCGAGGCACGCCGCGAGACGCTCGGCCGCTTCCGGAATCGTGGCCGCCGAGTAGTCGGGCGGGACCACGTAGACCGAGTCCACCGCGACGGTCAGCGCCAGCGGCCTCCCGTTTCGGTCGTAGATCCTCCCCCGGAACGGCGGGATGGTGAGTTCGTGGTGATGCTGGCTGTCGGCGCGCCGCACCATGGTCTCGTGGTCGAGGATCTGGATCTGGACGAGCTGGCCGAGGATGAGAGCCCCCCAAACGCCGATCAGGATCACTCCCACCATCACCCGCCGGCGCAGTCCAGCCCTTCCTCCGTCCTCCGGCGGTCCGGCGCCGCCTGGCGCCCGCGCCGTCTCCGGCACCTCGGCGGGCGCGGGTTCGCGGCGCGGCGGCCGGCGCGAAGGTCCCCGAGCGGCGGTCTTGAGGAGCGGCGCCGGCAGATCGGGGAAGAGGCTGTTGGGGGGAGGCTTCCAGCCGCCCGAACCCGGCCTCTTTCGCGCGGGGCTCATCGCGTCGCCGGACTCCCGGTCTCCATCGGGACAATTGCCGGGGCGTCGGGGGTTTCGAGAATCACCCGCTCCCCGGCGGGCTCGAGTCCGTAGGTCTCGCGGGCTCGCCGCTCGACGGAACTCGGGTCGGTGAGTTCGCTCAGCTCGAGCCGGTAGCGCTCGATGTCCTTCTGGAGTTGATCGCGCTCGAGGCGGAGTTCCTCGACGCGGTAACCGAGCCGAATGGCCTCGAGGTGCGGCCAGGTAGCGGCGACCGCGGCGGTCAGCGCGAAGATCCCGATCGCGAGATAGAGGAGAAGCTGCGCGTACCGCTTGCGGTCGAGCTTCCGGTGCAACCACTGGTTGTCCGGGCGGTAGTTGACCTCGAAGCGCTCCGAAGTCATCGCCGGGTCTCCTCCTGGCGAGCCGCGCCGGCCCCGCTCGCCTCGACGCGGCGCAGAATCCGCAGGCAGGCGCTGCGGGACCGGCGGTTCGTTTCCAGTTCGTCTTCTTCGGGCCGAATCGGCCGCCGGGTGCCCAGCTCGAACTCGGGCTGGCCGGCGAGCCGGCGGAAGGCGTGCTTGACGGGACGGTCTTCCCCGGAGTGGTAGGAGATGACCGCCAGGGCGCCACCTTCGAGGAGCCGCGCCGGCGCCTCGTGGAGCGCGGCGGCGAGGGCCTGCGGCTCGCGATTCACGGCCGATCGCACCGCGAGAAAGGTCCGGGTGGCGGGGTCGATCCGTCCCCGGCGCGGTCCAACGGCGGCGACCACGGCGGCGCGCAGGTCTCCGGTGGTGCTGAGCGGCCGGCGGGCGGCGATCCGCCGGGCGATGGCGCGGGACCGCCGCTCGCCGATCCCGAAGAGCAGATCGGCGATCTCCCGCTCGTCGAGCCGGTCGAGCAGCTCGGCCGCCGTCTCCCCGGAGCCGGGGTCGTACCGCATGTCCAGCGGCCCGTCGTGGCGGAGCGCGAAGCCGCGTTCCGGCGTCTCGAGCTGCGGACTGGAGAGCCCGAGGTCGAGGAGGATGCCGTCCACCCGGTCCCAACCCACCTCGTCGAGGGCCGACCCGAGTTCGGCGAAATCGGCGGGCAGGAAACGGAAGCGGGACTCGCGGGCAGCAAGCGCCGCGGCGGCCGGAGCCGCTTCCGGGTCCTTGTCGAGTCCAAGCACGAGGGCGCCGGGATCGGACTCCAGAATGGCCTCCGCGTGCCCGCCGCGCCCGAACGTGGCGTCGAGGTACCGCCCGCCGGAGCGGGGAGCCAGCCAGCGCACCACGGTGTCCCGCAGGACGGGGAGATGCGCGGGCGGCTCCTCCATCGTCGGCGTCGCCGTCATTTCAGAACCGGCCCCCGAGGAAAGCCGGACGCGAAGCGGCGGGAGCGGGAACCCGGACGGCGCCGGACGGGGGGCGGGAGAGAGCTGCGGGAACATGCCGGCCGGAATCCAGCGTCAGATCCCCTCCTCCGCCAGAGTGGCCAATTCGTCGTCGGTAATCGGATCAGCCTCGATGTCGGCGTCGAGGGGCTCGTGATCCCACACGTGGAGGTAGCGCCCCTGCCCCAGCACGTCCACCTTGCCCACGGTGTTGGCTTTGGTCCGGGTCTGCTGCGGGAGCAGGAGCCGGTTCTGGGCATCGAGTTCGGCGACCTGTCCGTAGTAGCTGGTGACCTTCAGGAACTTCCGCCGGATCGGGTCCAGTTCACCGCGAGCCAGCATCCGCGACTCGATCTCTTCCCAGACCGTCATGGGGAAGATGGCCACGCAGTCGCCCTTGAGACTGGTCACGAAGACCTGCGTGCCAAACTTCTTCAGCGTGGCGAGGAACGCGGCCGGAACCTTCAACCTCCCCTTGGCGTCCACGGTGGCGGGGTGGTTGCCGCGAAACACGGGATCGGGGGAGCTTGGGGGGCGGGTGTGTTTCCCTCCCCGCCCACTCCGGGACGTGAGTCTGGATTCAAGTACTGGATGAGAAGGAAGGTTCGCCCTATTTAACCACTTCCACCCACAAATTTCCACAAGGAAAACAGCGGTTTCGAAGCGCCAACTCGGAGCGCCGGCCTCTAGCCGGCACCGACCGCCGAGAGACGGTCGAAACCGCATCCCGCTCCCGCGGAACGGCTCCGCCGCCTCAGCCCACGTTGAACCGGATCAACAGGACGTCCCCGTCCTGCACCGGATAGTCCTTCCCCTCCAGCCGCAGCGCCCCCTGCTTCCGCGCCGCATCCCAGGACCCGTTTTCCACCAGGGCGTCGTAGGAGACGACCTCCGCGCGGATGAAACCGCGCGCCATGTCGGTGTGGATGTCACCGGCGATGTCCTGGGCGCGCGTGTTGCGGCGGAACAGCCAGGCGCGGGCCTCGTTCTCGGCGGCCGTGTAGAAGGTGGCGTAGTCCATCAACTCGAAGATGGCCCGGATGATCCGCTTCGCCGCCCCCGCCTCGACTCCCAGATCGCGCCGGAACTCCGCCGCGTCTTCGTCCGGCAGTTCTGCGATCTCCGCCTCGATCCGCGCGGAGATGGTGGCGAGCCGGGTCTCCGGGCGCCGTGACAGTTCCTCGAGACCTGGCCAACTCCCCGGATCCCTGCCCGCCTCGTCTTCCCCGGCGTTGAGAACGACGAGGTGCGGCTTCGCGCTCATGAGCCCGTACCCCACGAGGCGTCTGCGGTCTTCGACGCTCAAGGCCTCGCGCAGCGGAACCTCCTGCTCAACTTCCCGGCGCGCCCGGTCCAGAAGGTCGCGCTCCCCTCGGACGGGTTCGGGAATGCCGCGCGCCCGGTCGTAGTCGAGTCGCTTGATGCGTTTCTCGAGAACCGCAAGATCGGTGAGCAGCAACTCCAGCTCCAGCTTCGAGGCGTCCCGCCCCGGGTCCACCGAATCGAACGGCGACGGAACGGTTGGATCCTCGAAGGCCCGTGCGACGTGCACGATGGCATCCACGTCCCGGAGCGCCGCCAGGTTCTCGGTCTGGCCCCGCGCGCCCCGCCGGAGGGCGGGGATGAGCACCACTTCGATGGTGGCGGGAGTGAGCTTCCTGGACTTGTGGAGCCGCCCGACGATCTCGAGGCGTTCGTCAGGGACCGCCAGCACCCCCCGCCGGGCGCCCGCCGCATAGCCCGCCTGGGCCATCCGGGTCAGGAGCGAAAAGAGGGTCTTCTTGCCGGAAGCGGCGAAGCCTACGATTCCGGCGCGCACGAGGGGTACATCCTAGTCAGGCGGGTGAGTGTTGCCCCCGGACGTTCGGCCCGCGGCGCCGACCTGAGGTCGGGCTTCCAAGCCGGTGCGCCGTCAGAATGGGTGGGGTGATGCGGTTTCGCGACGCGCTTGCGTCGCGATGCCGGCCGGAGGCCGGCGCTCCGAACTACAGATCGAGCGCTGCCGGGTCGGGGGCGCCGTCGCGGATCAGGAGGCGGCGTTCGGCGGGGTCCTTGCCCATCAGGTTGACGATGAAGTTGTCCGCCGCCGGGCGGTCGGGGATCTCGACACGCAGCAGGCTGCGGGTTTCCGGATTCAGCGTCGTGTCCCAGAGCACCTTGGGCTGCATCTCGCCGAGCCCCTTGAAGCGGGTGATCGTCGGGGACTTGCCGCCGGCCGACCGGCGCAGGATGGCTTCCTTGTCGGCCTCGTCCCGCGCCCAGTGCGATTTGCCCCCCAGGTCAACCCGGTAGAGCGGCGGCTGCGCGACGAAGACCCGTCCCGCTTCCAACAGCTTCCACATGAACTTGACGAAGTAGGCGAGCAGCAGAGTGGTGATGTGGTGGCCGTCGGCGTCGGCGTCCGCGAGCAGCACCACCCGGCGGTAGCGGAGCTTCTCCGGATCGCAGTCGTCGCCGGTGCCGCAGCCGAGCGCCAGCGCGATGTCGCGGAGCTCCGCGTTCTCGGCGACCTTGGCGCGGGTGGCCTGCGCCGCGTTCAGGATCTTGCCGCGCAGCGGAAGCACCGCCTGGCGCATCCGGTCCCGTCCCTGCTTCGCCGAGCCGCCCGCCGAGTCCCCCTCCACGATGAAGATCTCGGTCTCGTCGGCGTTCCGCGAGGCGCAGTCGCTCAGCTTGCCCGGCAAAACGCTGCGGGTCCGGGTCTCGCTCTTCCGGGAGACCGCCGCCGAGGCGGCGCGGGACGCCTCGCGGGCTCGGGCGGCGAGCACCACGCGGTTCGCGATGCGCTCCGCGGCGGTCGGTGACTGGTTCAGCCAGCGCTCGAGCTCGATCCGGACGGCGGTGTCCACCGGCGCCCGTACCTCCGGGTTGTTGAGCCGGTCCTTCGTCTGTCCCTGGAACTGGGGGTTCTCGAGGAACACGCTCAGGATCGCGAGCACGCCCTCGCGGATGTCCTCCGCGGCGATCGTCACGCCCCGCGGGATCAGCGAATGGGTCTCGAGATAGTTCCGGACCGCCTTCGCGAGCCCGTCGCGAAGACCCGCCTCGTGCGACCCGCCGGATCCGGTCGGGATCCCGTTGACGTAGCTGCGGAACTCCTCGCGCGGGGCCTCGGTCCAGCCGAGCACCATTTCGAGGCGGCCGTCGCCGTTCAGTGGATCGCGCGAGAGCTCGAAGGCAGCCTCGTGGGCCAGCGTCAGCTTCCGGTCCCCGATCACCGCGTCGAAGTAGTCCGGCAAGCCGCGCGCCTGCTTCCACTCCTCCTGTTTTCCGGACGCTTCGTCCGTGAACGTAAGTTGAAGACCCTTGTGGAGATAGCTGGTCTCGGTCATCCGGTTCGCGATCCGCTCCGCATCCAGTTTCGGCTCCGGGAAGATCTGCGGGTCGGGCGTGAAGGCGATCTCCGTGCCGTTCCCCTTCCCCGACCCGGTTTCCTTCATCTTGCCGAGCGGTTTTCCGCGCCGGAAGCGCATCTCCCACTGCCGCCGGTTGCGCCGGACCCTGGCCGTCAACGAAGCGCTCAGCGCGTTGACCACCGATGCCCCGACCCCGTGCAGCCCGCCGGAAGCGTGGTAGGCGCCACGGTCGAACTTCCCGCCGGCATGCAGCGTGGTGAGGATCACTTCCAGCGCTGGCTTGCCCGAAGGCTTGTGGACGTCCACGGGAATCCCGCGGCCGTTGTCCTTCACGGTGACCGATCCGTCGCCCTTCAGCGTCACGTCGATCCGCGACGCATGGCCGTTCATCGCCTCGTCCACGCTGTTGTCGAGGATTTCCCAGACCAGGTGGTGGAGCCCCTCGACATCGGTGCCCCCGATGTACATGGCCGGGCGCTTCCGGACCGGCGCCAGGCCCTCGAGGACCGTGATGTCGCGGGCGGTGTACTTCTGCCCGTTGCTCACGGCGGTCCCTTCAGTGGCTGGGGCAGGGCGACTTCTATCTTGACCCTTTCGAAGCCCGCCTTGTTCACGAGTTGGCCCCGCCGGCCGCGGGCGCCCACCTTGAACCGGTCGCCCCGGGCAATGAGTCGCGTGCCTCCACCCCGCGTTTCAACCACGAGCGGCTCCTTCCGCCGGGCGACGCGGAATCCGATCACCCGATCTCCGGGCCCGAGGTTGATCGCCTTCACGCCCAGCCCGGCGCCCGACAGCACGTTGATCTCTTCGACATCGCAAAGGAGCGCCCGGCCGTCGCGGGTCGCCAGGATGAGCGTGTCCTCGCCGGTGGTGAGCTCGGCCCCGATGATCTCATCGCCCTCCTTCAGCCGCGCGAAGCGGCGTCCGTTCCGCTTCGAGGGCTGGAGAAAATCCTCCAGGCTGAACCGGAGGGCATATCCGCTTTTCGTGAGCGCGATCGCATGGCGCTCGGGCACCCCTCCGCTCTCGGTGGAGACCGCGCCGTCAAGCCCCCGGGAATCGAGGCCGAGCAGGCTGACGATCTGCTCGCCGTCCCGGAGCGCGAACATCTTCTGCACCGGGTCTCCGTATCCGGTCGTCGCCGACACGTCCGCCAGCCGGGCGGTGAAGGCCGTTCCCTGGGACGAGAAGAGGATGAACGGCGCGCGCGTGCTGCCCGGCTGGAGCGCGATGACCTCGTCGCCCTCGCGGAGCCGCAGCTTGTCCAGTTCACGAATCTCGCGCTGGCGCTTGATCCAGCCGTCGCGGGTGAGGACCAGGGTGGTGTCCTCGGCCAGGATGAAATCCTCTTCCGCAAACTCGGCCACCTCGTCCGACTCCGCGAATTCCGTGCGGCGTTCCTGCTCGATCCAGGGACGGTCGCGGATTTCGGCGAGTTCGTCGCGGATCAGTCCCGTGATCGCCTCCTCGCTCCCCAGCAGGCGCTTCACCTCGCGAAGCCGCTTCTTCCGTTCCTTCGCCTCGTCGAGGATCACCTGAATCTCGAGACGGGCGAGGCGGTAGATCCTGAGTTCGAGCACGGCGTCGGTCTGCTCCCGGTCGAGGGGCAGCTCGGCCATGATCTTCCCGGCCGCGTCGGCCTTGCCGTCGGAGGCGCGCACGATCTCCAGGATCCGGTCCAGAGCGTCGAAGACCCGCGCGAACCCTTCGAGGATGTGCAGCCTGCCGTCCAGCTTGCGGCGCTCGTCCTCGAGACGGCGCCGCACGACTTCGCGCCGGAAGTCCAGAAAATCCTGCAGCACGGTGCGCAGGCCGACTCTTTCGGGGATCCCCCCCTCGGAACGGTCGAAACGGAGACACGTCAGGTCCACCGGCACCGACGACTGGAGCGGGGTGCGCTTGTAGAGGAAGGCAAGGACCTTGTCCTGATCGACGTCCTTCCGCACCTCGAGCCGGATCTGGACGTCGTCGGTCGAGAGATCGCTGACGTCCAGGAGCGCGGGAAGCGACCGGTCCGCCACGATCTCTCCGAGTCGCTGGACGAGCTGCGCCTTGTTCACCCCGTAGGGCACCGAGGTGATGAACAGCGTTCGGATGTGGCGCCGCGTCCCCCCGTCCCTGACGGTCCCGCGAACGCGTATGGATCCCTTTCCCTCCTCGTAGATCCCGGCGAGCCGTTCGGGCGGATCGAGGATCTCGCCGCCGGTCGGGAAGTCCGGCCCCCGGACCGTCTCCGCCAACGCGCGGGAGCCGAGCGACGGATCGTCGAGCAGCCGGATGAGCGCCTTCACGACCTCGAAGAGATTGTGGGGTGGAATGTTGGTCGCAACGCCGACCGCGATCCCCGTTGACCCAGCGACCAGGAGCAGCGGGAGCCGGGTGGGCAGCACGACCGGCTCGGTGCGGGTCCCGTCGTAGGTCGGACGATGGGCAACGGTGTCCAGACCGATCTCGCCGAGAACGTCCTCGGCCGCCTCGGCGAGCCGGCACTCGGTGTACCGCATCGCCGCCGCCGGATCACCGTCGAGTGAGCCGAAGTTGCCGGCGCCCTCGATCAGGGGCAAGCGGGACGCGAAGGGCTGCGCCATCCGCACCAACGCCTCGTAGATGGCGGCGTCGCCGTGCGGGTGGTAGCCCCCCATCACGTCGCCCACCACCTTGGCGCACTTGCGGAAACGGCCGTCGGCGCGAAGCCCCTGGCGCCACATGGTGGTCAGGATCCGCCGCTGGACCGGCTTCAGGCCGTCCCGTACGTCGGGCAGCGCCCGGCTGCCGATGACCGACAGCGCATAGGTCCGGTAGCGGTCCTGGACGACCTCGCCGAGAGGGGCCGGAAGTCCGTCCGTCCCGTTATCCGTCCCGGGCGGCAGGGGGCGCTGTCTTGATCGCGCCACGGGTCAACCCCCGGCCCGAGGGCAGCGAGGTTCGAAGGAGAGACAATGGTCGCCGTGCGCAGCGGCCGTCATCAGGGTCTGGCGCTCCTCGCGCTGTCATTGATCAGCCTGGGAGCCGCCGCCCTCCTCCGGGACCTGGCTCCCGACGTCACCCTCTGCGGAGTCAAGGCCCTCTCCGGAGTGCCCTGCCCCTTCTGCGGCGGGGTCCGCGCCACCGCGGCGCTCGGGCGAGGGTCACTGGCGGAAGCGCTCGCCTGGAATCCCGCGGTCACCCTGCTCCACGCCGGGATGCTCACGAGCGGAGCCGTGCTGGTCTTCGGCAATACGCCGGTCTGGCTCACTCCGGATCGCCAGCGGTTCGTGTTCCGCGCGGTCCTCGTCATCCTGCTGGCCAACTGGTTGTACCTGGTCGCCGTGGGACGCTGAGGGCTCCCGGCCAAATCGGCCGCGCGCCGGTCAGGGGACGTCTTCCACATAGACCCGTACCTTGAGCCGCGTGGCGCTCCGCGAGTCGTTGGAACGGATGGTCAGCCAGCGTTCGAGCACGCCCCGGTAACGCCGGGTCTCCAGGGTCACCCGGAGCGTCCCGGACTCTCCGGGAGGGATCACCGTGCGGTCGGTCACCGCGGCGGCGCAGGCGCACGCCGACGCGATGCGGCCGATCTCGAGATCCCGGCTTCCGGTGTTCCTCAGCGCGAACTCGTGGACCAGCACTTTCCCGGGCGCCGCCCGTCCGAAATCCCACTCACCGGGCTCGATCTCGAGCCGCGGGCCGCGCTGGACCGCGTTCCCGGCAGCCCCCGCCAGACTCCCGAACAGGATGGCGGCGAGAAGGCAATTCGGAAGCAGACGCCGCTTCAACCGATCAATCCTCCTGATCCGGGGTTTCGACCATCCTGAGAAACGCCGCCAGCCGCTCGTTCTCGTAGCGGACGACGTTCAGGAACAGGCTCTCTATCAGGTAGCTGCGGCGCTCGCCCGCATCCATCTCGTCCACCAGGTGGCTGATCTCGCGGGTCATGGCCTCGTAAGTGTTGCGGAATTCGCTTCGCACCGAGACCTCCCGGTAGAGCGCCTCCAGAATCGCGAGCAGGTCGCCGTCCAGCTCGACTTCGCGGCCGCCCTGCATTCGAATGGATCGCATCATTCGTTCCCCCCGGCGCTTCCCGCGAGTGCGCGAACCGCGTCCTCCGCCGATCCGTAGATTGGAATGAACTCGTGGGCCCCGGTCATTCGGAGCATCCTCTCCACGCGGTCCAGGACCCCGGCGAGAGCGATCCGGCCCTGCTTCGCCGAGGCGCGCCGGTAGAGGTCCATGAGGCACCCGATCGCGGCGGAATCCAGATAGTTCACCGGGGAGAGATCGAAGACCACCGCGGGCCGGTCCTCCTCGAGGTAGGCGCCGACCTGATCCACGAAGGAATCGAGGGTGGCGTAGACGAGACGTGCGACTTCGACGCGAACCACGACGGCGGCGCCGTCGGTGCGGGTGCTGACCTTCATGACATGGATCTCCGCCCGGCGGTGGAACCGGGTGGCCGGCCGGGGCTGTTCCGGGCGGCGACGAGGAGGCGCTTCAACTCGGCGCGCCCCCGGTGGATGCGGCTCTTGACGGTGCCTTCGGGGACGCCGAGACGCTCACAGATTTCCTCGTAGGGCAACTCCTGAAAGAACCGGAGCTGCACGACTTCCCGGAGCTTGGGCGAAAGGCCGTCGAGCGCCCGAAGGAGGCTGGCCCGCGCCTCGCGCTGCTCCAGCAGGCGGTCCGGGCCGAGCAGCGCGTTTCCCGGCGTCCGCTCGAGCGGGGCTTCCTCGGGGAGGAGCCGCTGACGCTCGCGGACCTTCGACCGGTAGTGGTCGATGCAGTAGTTGCGGGCGACCGAGTTGAGCCACACGGCGAAGTGCGCCCGCGGATCGAAACGGTCCAGTTGCCGGTAGACCCGGACGATGATCTCGTGGGTCAGTTCCTCGGCTTCCTGATACTGGCCGGTAAACCGGTACGCCAGGGAGAAGAGTCTCCGACGATGCCGGCCGATGAGGTCGGCCCACGCTGTGTCGGGGTCCAGCTCGCCGGCCCGCAGCGCCTGTATGGTCGCGATGTCCTGCGAATTGCGAAGGTCATCCGATCCGGGTCCCTCGCTGGAACCGGAGACAACCGGGGTCGGGACGATGGGCGTGAGCTCGGTCAGAGGCTGCTCAGGTTTCGGGAACCTCGGGGCGTCCCGCCGCCACCCAGGCCGTGTACCAGAGGCTCGCGATGTCGCGCGCCGCGTCGGTCATCAACGCCCCGGTCAACCCACCAAGTTCGTTCCACATCCCGTCCATGTAGAACCGGTCGTAGCCGGCAACGCCGCGGCGCGACATGGAGTCGGTGAAGTTGATGTTGTCCACCCAGATGTGCGCCTTGAGCGGCAGCGACCGGATGAACTCGTGCGGCCGGTCGAGATACACGGCGGCCGAATCACGCACCCGCAGCTCGTCGGCGAAGATCTCGATGAGCTGGGTGTCGTAGCGCCGGGCCAGGCCGTCCTGCTGGGTGGCCTGTCCATCACCATCCGCCGACGTGTTGGGCGGCACCCCGACCTCGCCGACCAGCCAGGCAACGTCGCTGGCGCGCTCCAGCACGAGATCGAAGTCGGCCTCCTCGAACGCCTCGACCAGGGCGTCGTATGCCTCCAGGAGCCGCCAGAGGGCATCCCCGTTTTCCACGATCTCCTCCTCGGAGAAGCGCCTGAGCGCCAGCTCTCGCGTGGCGGGCACGTCCCAGAACGGGAACTCGTCGTACCGCTCGAGAAAGAAGTGCGCCGCGTTCCGGCTGCGCGCCGGGTCGTCGAGCAACTCGTAGAAGGTGTCCTCGCGGTCCTCGAAGAAGTCCTTCAGCGGATCGCGGAGGGAGTCGATGGCCTTCTCACCGATCTCCCGGTGGCCTTCCGGCCCCCACGAAAGAGCGGGAGCGGTCGAAAGGACCAGGCAGACAAGGGCCGTAAGCGCAAGCGCTCGGCGCCGCGTGGTTTCCATAGCAGTGAGGGCGACAGTCCCGTGGACGGCCGGACGAATTCTAGCGAGAGGTCGCCGCTACGGCGCGGGCCACGGTCAGGACGTCCACCGGCCCGGCGCCCGCCCGGATCAGAGCCCGGACCGCTGCCTCGACCGTGCTTCCGGTGGTGAACACGTCGTCCACCAGCAGGAGCGGCCGGCCGACGAGCCGTTCGGGCAGCCGCCCCGCCCGGAACGCTCCCCGGACGTTGCGGCGGCGGGCGCTCGGGCTGACCAGTGTCTGCGGTGGCCGCGATCGCCGCCGCAACACCCCGCGAACGAGCGGAATCCCGAACTCGCCGGCGACCGGCCGGGCCAGGAGTTCGGCCTGGTTGAAGCCGCGCCGCCTTCCCCGCCAGAACGGCGCCGGAACCGCAACGACCGCGGCGGGGAACGCACCCGCCGTACCGGTGTCGTGGTCCCGGGGCGCTCGGCGAAAGGCCGCAATGGCGGGCCGCGCCAGGAATTCGGCGAGGACCTCCCGCCGCCGGAACTTGAGCTCCAGCAGGGCGCGTTGGAACACGCCCTCGTAGGGGGCGGCAGCCACCGCCATCCGGAAGGGCCGCCGGCGCGCCCGGCATTCGCCACAGCGGCCCGGCGTCGCGGAGGGCGCGAGGAACAGGCCGCACTTGGGACACGCGGGAACGGCAAGCGGGCGGAGGCAGGCCGCGCACTCGGGGCACGCCGGGCCGGCCAGCGGATCGGCGAGCGGCCCTTCGCAGAGGCAGCAGCGCTGGGGAAAGACAAGCTGTCCGAGGGCGCGCCGCCACCGCACCGGAAACGGAGGTTGGGCGGACACGCGTCGCGGCGCGGGGCGCCGGGAAGGGCCGAGCCCTACAGGATCCGGTAGTCCGTGACCACACCCGTAGCGCAGAGCCGAACGTAAACGTCCGTGACCATCACCCAGACCAGGCTGGCCCAGGCGAAGCCCATGTGCCGGAGGTTGAACCAGCTCGTGCACTCGTAGGCGCAGCGGCGGAGCGGGCGCCCCGAGAGCCGGTCGAGAAACCCGCCGGCGAGGTGGCGCAGGGAATGACATCCCAAGGTGTAGCCGGCAAGCAGCACGGCGTTCAGGGCCATCACCACGGTTCCGACGCCGAGGCCGAAGGAAACCTCACCGGTGACCGGATCGGCGAACCGGGTTGCCCCCCCAACGTAGTAGAGATGCAACCCGATCCAGACCAGCGCGATGTAGAGGAAGTAGCGGTGGACGTTCTGCAGGATGAGCGGGAAACTGTTTTCCCCACGGTAGGTGTTCCACGGCTTGCCCACGGTGCAGGAAGCCGGACTGCCCCAGAACGCCTTGTAGTACGAACCGCGGTAGTAGTAGCAGGTGAGCCGCAGCCCCGCCGGGGCCCAGAACAGGAACACGCCCGGAGCCCAGGGGAGGAACGCCGGCCAGACGGCCGGTTTGGGTCCGAACCAGGCGTGGGGCGTGTCGCCGAAGAGCACCGGGACGTGGATCGGCGAAACGTAGTTGCCGAACTCGGCCCCGTGGTGCGTGAACACTGCCCAAGTCGAATAGATGACGAACACGCTGAGGCCAACCAGGACCCCGGTCGGCGTGACCCACCACGGATCGCCGCGTCTCGTGACGCCGAAGCCCTGCGGCGAGGGAAGAGCGCCGGCGACCTGGGGGAGCGATTCAGGCACGGAGGCTCAAACCACCGGCGGTGCCTCTCCTACGTCACCGACCGGGACCGGCCTGACGGCCTCCACATCGAGCTGCACCGACCCGTAGCTCGCACACTCGGCACAACTGTCGCTCCAGTCCGCCTGCCGGGCGCCGCACGCGGAGCAGGAGTACTCGGCGGACAGCGATGGCGCGGCGGAAATCACCTCACGGGCGCGGATCACGGCTTCGGCGAGGTCGCCGCGGCCCTCGAGGATGCGGGAGAGACGGGCGCCCAGCGCCGGCGCGGCGGTCCGGGGCAGGTTGGCGAACGTCTTGAGGGCGTCGTCCAGCATGTAGAGACGGTCGTAGAGCTTTCCCAGGAGGTATTGGCTCTGGGCGGGGTTCTCGGCGGATCCGATCGCCCGCTTCCAGACCGAGATGGCGTCCTCCGGACAGGTCCGGTCCAGGTAGTAGTCCTGAAGCGCCGAAAGCGGCGCCGTGGCCCCGGTCTGCTCGAAAGCCCTCTGCCAGGTATCGACCGCCGCCCTTTCATTGCCGCCCGCGAGATACGCCTCCCCGAGACGCACCCAGGCGGGCACCGCCCCCGGATCCTCCTCGAGGATGGCCCGGAACACCCGCGCCGCCTCGGCCGGCTCGCCCTCGTCGAGAAGCTCCTTGCCGTATCCATGACGGAGCGACAGGGTCCGCTGCTCTTCGGCGGCGCGGGCGGAGGGAGCGACGTGCGACACGAGTTGCTGCTGGACGGAAAGGGCGGCGCGGTTCTCGCCCGACTCCACCAGGATGTCGCGCAGCCGCGCAAGGGCGGCGGTGGGAGCTTCCGGGTCCTCGGAGATGGTCTTCTCGAGCAGCGCCCGCGCCTGCTCGCGCTCTCCCGTCGCCTGCCGGGCCTCTGCCAGCGCGTAGGACACCTCGTGGTTTCCACGATCCTCGGCCAGCGCCTGCTCCAGCGCCTCGGCGGCCTCCTCGGGCCGGCCGAGCCGCATCAGGCACTCGGCCTTCCGGCGGAGCGTCTTGGGATCAGCTCCCGCGTACTCCTGCGCCGCCTCGAAACTCAGGAGCGCCTGCGGCCACCGGCCGGAGGCCATTTCGTCGAGCCCGTCGAGGTACAGCCGCTCACCTTCCTCGAGGTCCTGGCGACCGCGCCGGAGACGCCGCTCGCGAACGAGGCGCCGGACCCGGCCGGCGAGGTCGAAAGCCAGGGCGATCGCGGCCCCGAGACCGACGCCGGCGAACATGACCTTCCACAGTTCCACCCGGATCGGCAGGAAGAAGGGCAGCGTGACGGTCACGAACTGCGCGTTGGACGCAACGACGACCAGAAGCAGCCCCGCCGTCAGCAGGACGGCGGCTACGAACAACAGGGTGCGAAGGCCCATCGGGTTCTTCTCGTCGGTCCGATTCTAAGGCGTGCCCGCAGCCCCGGCAGCCTCCGTACCGGGCGGCTCCGGGTACCAACGCCCGGCATCGCCCCAGAGCTTCTCGAGCTGATACAGCTCGCGGCTCTCCGGCGAGAAAACATGGACGACGAAGTCCACGTAGTCGGCGAGCACCCAGCCGGCCGCCGGATACCCCTCGAGGTGGATGGGCTTGCGTCCGACCCGCTCCCGGACGCGGCGTTCCACGGCGTCCACGATGGTGCGGCGGCGGCGCTCGCTGCTGGCGGTCGCGATCACGAAGAAATCGGTGAACCCGGCGAGACCGCGCAGGTCGAGCACCACGACGTCTTCGGCCTTTTCGAGTTGCGCCACCTCGGCGGAGAAGCGGGCGCAGGACTCGGCGGCGGCGTTCGGAACGCTCAACGATAGAAACCCCTTTCGGCGATGCGGGCCGCGACCCGCGGGGGCACGAGGCGATAGACGGGCGTCTGCTGCTTCAGGAGTTCTCGAATCCGGTAGGACTTGGGGTCAGGGAGGTCAATGTCCAGGGTGAGGATACGCGGGGGGATCAGCGGTGCGGACAGATCGTCGGTCACCCGGGCCCGGAATCGGCGCGGGAGTACCGTGACCGCTTCCGCGATCGCGCAGCCGGCCCGGCGATGGACCAGAACCGGATGCCGGTCCAGGAGCTGCTCGTAGCGGCTCCAGGTATGGATTTCCTGAAAGGCGTCGGAGCCGACCACGAACACCACCGCCGCTCCGCCGGCCGGCCGGTCTCGCCCCGCCGCCAACCCGTCGAGGGTGTCGATCGTGAACGACGGACCCTCGCGCTCGAGTTCGATGGGACTCGCGAACAGGCGTTCCCGGCCGGCAACGGCCTCTTCCGCGAGCCCGAGCCTCTCTTCGGCTGATAGGCGCGGTGCCGCCCGGTGCGGAGGAATCCGCGCTGGCACGAGCCATACCGCTTCCACCCCCATCCGGTCGCGGACGGCCTCGGCGGCGCGCACGTGCCCCCAATGCGGGGGATCGAACGTCCCGCCAAAGACCGCGACCACCCCGGGCCGGCGGACCGCCCCAGCCGTCATGCGTCGCTCGGCCCGGCGCTTCCCGCCACCCGGGCGCCGAGTTCGGCGACGAGGGCCGCACAGCCGTCCCCGGTCGCCGCCGAGACCGCGAAGAAGGGCAGGCCGCCCGCCGCCGCGGCATCGGAAAGCGCTTCGAGACGGGCGTCGTCCGCCAGGATGTCGGTCTTGTTCCCCACCACCATGGCCGGCTTTCCCGGCAGGTTTCCGCCGTAGAGCGTCACTTCCTGCCGGAGCACCTCGAGATCGGCCACCGGGACACGTTGCGACGACTCCGAGAGGTCCACGAAATAGACCAGGAATGCGGTCCGTGACAGGTGCTTCAGGAACCGGGTCCCCAGTCCGGCGCCCTGGCTGGCCCCGGGGATGAGGCCGGGAAGGTCCGCAACCACGAATTCGGCGTCGTCGCCGAGCCGTACCAGTCCGAGGTTCGGGGTCAGCGTCGTGAACGGGTAGTCCGCGATGCGGGGCTTCGCGGCGCTCACTCGGGCGATGAAGGATGACTTGCCGGCATTCGGGAAGCCGACCAGGCCCACGTCCGCGAGGAGCCGCAGTTCGAGCCGGACGGTGCGGGCGACCCCGGACTCCCCGGGCTCGGTGCGCCGGGGCGCCTGGTTGGTCGGCGTCCGGAAGACCGCGTTCCCCCGGCCGCCGCGGCCGCCGGGCGCCACCGTGAGGGAACTCCCGTCGTCCACGAGATCCCCGAGCAGCGCGCCGGACTCCTCGTCGTAGGCCGCCGTACCCGCCGGCACCCGCAGCCGCAGGTCCTGCCCCGAGCGGCCCTGCCGGTTGTTCCCCGACCCGTGCCCGCCCGGTTCCGCGCGGTAACTGGGCCGGTAGCGGTACGCCGCCAGCGTGTGGCGTCCCCGGTCCGCGACCAGCACGACGCTCCCCCCGCGTCCGCCGTTGCCGCCGTCGGGGCCACCGCGGGGAACGAACTTCTCCCGGCGGAAGCTGAGGGCCCCGTTGCCGCCGCGCCCGCCGGACAGCTTGAGAACGACCTCATCAACGAGCATGACGCAACCGACCGGGAGTGCCGGTCGGGATTCGGCCGCTCGAGATCCGGCCGGGGGAATCAGTCCGCGGCGATCGAGATGAACCGGCCCAGCCGCCCGCGGTTCCAGAACTGCACGACCCCGCCCACCTTGGCGAAGAGGGTGTCGTCATTCCCACGCCCCACGTTGACGCCCGGCTTGAAGCGGGTGCCGCGCTGGCGGACCAGGATGGTCCCGCCCGATACCCGTTCGCCGGCGAAGCGCTTGACGCCGAGCCGCTTCGAATGGCTGTCGCGCCCGTTCCGGGAGCTTCCCTGACCCTTCTTGTGCGCCACGTTGACCTCCCGAGTGTTCCAGCCGCTTCTTGTGTCGTGACCGATCTACTCCGCTGCGGAGCTGTCGGCGGCGTCCGCCGTCCCTTCGTGGATGGCCTCCACGCGGACCTGAACGCGAGCCTGCCGATGTCCCTGCTTCTTCCGGTAACCCTTCCGGCGCTTGCGCTTGAACACCAGCACCTTGGGATCGCGGTAGTGCGAGAGCACGGTCGCCGAAACCGTCGTTCCCGGCAGGTAGGGGCTGCCGATGCGGCACTCGCCGCCCTCCGGGTCCCGCACCATGAGGACACGGTCGAACGAAACGGTGTCCCCGTCCCCGGCGTCGAGCTTCTCGAGCGCGAGGCGCTGCCCGGGCTCGGCGCGGTGCTGCTTGCCGCCGCTCTCGAAGATTGCGTACATGAGGTGTCTGCCCGGAGAAACGCGGGATTCTAGCAGTGGAGGAGTCTTCGCAGCCGGTCTCGAATGGACCTCAGGAAACCCGGATGGACGCCAGCATGTCGGCGTTGTTCTTCGTCCGTTCCATCCGGCCGAGCAGCAGCGACATCGCCTCCATCGGCTTCAGGCCCGCGAGCGCGCGGCGAAGCAGATGGGTCTTCGGCAGTTCGTCGGGCGAGAGGAGGAGCTCTTCGCGGCGGGTGCCGGATTGATGAATGTCGATCGCGGGGAAGATCCGCGACTCCGCCAGCTTCCGGTCCAGCACCAGTTCCATGTTGCCGGTGCCCTTGAACTCCTGGAAGATGACCTCGTCCATCTGGCTTCCGGTGTCCACCAGCGCCGTCCCGAGGATGGTGAGGCTGCCGCCGTCCTCGATCTTGCGCGCCGCGCCGAAGAACTGGCGCGGGAACTCGAGCGCCCGGGAATCGATGCCGCCGCTCATGGTGCGGCCCTTGCCGCGCATCTCCCGGTTTGCCGCCCGTCCCAGCCGGGTGATCGAGTCGAGCAGGATGACCACGTCTTCCTTCATCTCGACGAGCCGGCGAGCCTGCTCCAGCACGATCCGGGCGACCCGCACGTGGTCCGCGCTGCCGCTGTCGGCCGTCGAGGCGACCACTTCGGCCTTCGGGACCGAACGCCGCATGTGGGTCACTTCCTCCGGGCGTTCGTCGATCAGCAGGATGATCAGGTGGATGCCCGGGTAGTGGTCCGAGATGGAGGCGCCGATCTGCTCGAGCAGGATCGTCTTTCCGGTCTTGGGGGCCGCGACGATCAGGCCGCGTTGACCCCTCCCAACGGGGGAGATGAGGTCGACCACGCGGAGCGACAGCGGCGCCGGTTCGGTGCGCGCGAGCTCGATCCGGGGGGCCGGATGCTCGCTGATCAGGTCGGCGTAGTTCCGCCGCGGGGGCATCGTTTCGACCGGATAGCCGTTGACTTCGACGACGGTGTGCAACTCCGCTCGGGGCGGTCCGCCGCGCCGGCGGCCGCGTCGCGGCGGGCCGTGATAGCCGAGGATCGTGTGCCCCTCGCGGAGCTTGTAACGATCGATCAGGCCGAACGGGACCCGGACGTCGGTAGCCCGCGGCAGGAAGTTGTTGGCGAGGAGCCGCAGATGACCGCTGTCGCGAGGCCCGATGTCCAGCAGGCCGGTGATCTCGATGCGAGGGACTTCCTGTTCCCTGGCTTGCGGTTCGCGTTCCTTTTCGCCGGCCGGGGGAACTGGTTCCACCACCGCGACTTCCTCGTTCGCGGCGGCGACGGGCGCGTCGGGCATGGGCGTTTCCTGAGAGTTGGGGGGCGTCTTCGCCAAGAAGGAGGTCTTTCGGTTGACTTTTGTCTGCTTCGGCGGGGCCGTTTGGTGCAGATCCGGCATGGGCAGGTGCCTTTGATTCGACAGCTCCGGAAAGCGGACGGCGCCGGTACCGGCGAGGGTCGCCGGGCGACAGCCTCGAGGGCGAAACCGGGCCGGCGCACCTCAAGGCGCGCAGAACCGGGCTCACCGGTCCGCGGATCGGAGTCCCCGGGAACGCCGGTCGTTAGTTGCGGAACGAAACCGCGGTGGTTTGAGACCGGGTCACAGTGGGTGGGGAACGCGCCGCCAGTGGAGCCGCGTCATCCCCCAGCGAATCCGGGAAGCAAGTCTAGCACGCAGGAGTCCATCTTCCCGGCGACGCGGCGTGGCGTCCGCGCCCGGAGAGGTGCTAGCGAGCCTCGATGGAGTGGACGGTCACGGTGGTCTTGTCCTCGCTGAGAACACCCGTGACCGTGACGTCCTGCCCGGCGAATTCCGTGACCTTCTCCTGATCGTCCACGGCGTAGACGGCGTCGTCCGCCTCCACGAAGAGCGCGAGCGCGGCACCCATTTCGACGCACGCGATGGCGCATTCCGGATCGGTCATCCCGTCCATCATGTGCTCCTTGGCGCACATGTCGTCGGTGACGTGCGCCTCCCAGGTCTGCTCCTCCTGGGCAGCCACCAACGTGGAGGCGCCCATCAGGAACAGGACCAGCGAAAGCACCAGAGCTGCGGTTCGAGTCACGCGCATCACGACCTCCCGCCGACCAACCGGCCGGCTCGACTCCGGGATTGTGGCGCAGTCCGGGCCAGTATGCTCCCCGCGGTCCATGGGGAAAGCGCCAACCAAGCCGGTCAGCGGGATGCGGGACCACCTTCCCGCCGCCGCCCTGACCCGCCGCGAGGCGTTCCGCCGGGTCGAGACCGCGTTCGCCGCGCACGGCTTCGTTCCTCTCGAGACGCCGGCGATGGAGCGGCTTTCGACGCTGCTCGGAAAGTACGGCGAGGAGGGTGACCAGCTCATCTACCGGGTGCTGCACCGGGGCGAGCGGCTGGCGCGGGCTCTGGACCGGCAGCCGGTGGAGCCGGGAGACCTGTCGGAACTCGGGCTGCGCTACGACCTCACCGTGCCGCTCGCCCGCGTCACCGCCGAGTACCGCGCCCAACTGCCGCCGGTGTTCCGGCGCTACCAGATCCAGTCGGTCTGGCGCGCCGACCGGGCCCAGCGCGGGCGATTCCGGGAGTTCACCCAGTGCGACGCCGACATCGTGGGGAGCGGTTCCCTGGTCGCCGATGCCGAGACACTCGTGGTGCTGCACGCCGCGCTGGCGGCGCTCGGTTTTTCGGACTTCACCATCCTGCTGAACCACCGGGAGTTGCTTCGGGCGCTGATCGCGGCGAGCGGAATCCCCGCTCCATCCGAGCAGGAGACGCTCGTGGTGCTCGACAAGATGGGCAAGATCGGCCGGGAGGCAGTGGCGGGCGAGCTCGGCGGCCTCCCCGAGGTGGGGACGGACCGGGCCCGGCGGCTCCTCGATCTGGTGCCGGGCGACGCCGAAGATCGGGACGGTGATCTGGCCCGGCTCCGCCGTCTCGGGCAGGCGCTCCCCGAGGGGCCCGGCAGAAGTGCCGCTTCGGACCTCATCGAGCTGTTCGGTGCGCTCGACGGCGCGCTGGGAGGAGCCGCTCCGATCCGCTTCTCTGCCAGCCTGGCGCGCGGCCTGAGCTACTACACGGGACCCATCTTCGAGGTGGTCGCGGCGGGAGGCGCCGGGTCGCTGGCCGGCGGCGGCCGCTACGACGGGCTGGTCGGGATGTTCAGCGGGAGGGCAACCCCGGCGGTGGGGTTCTCGCTGGGCATGGAACGTATCCTGATGCTGCTTGAGGAAGGCGGCGCGTTCTCGGCCGAGGGGGCGGCTCCGCAGGCCATGCTCTGTCCCCTCCCGGGCATCGACATGGAAGACACGCTCCGAGTCGCCGGCGCCCTGCGCGCCGCCGGAGTGCGGCTCGACGTCCAGGTGGACGCCCTGAAGCTCGGGAAGCAGCTCGGTCGCGCGGCCGCAGCCGGCGTTCGGTTCGCGCTGATCCTCGGCCCGGTCGAACTCGAGGGCGGAGAGTGCACCGTGCGCAATCTGGAGTCCGGCGAGCAGCGCAGCGTCCCGCTCGACGAGGTCCCGAGAGCCCTCGAAGCCTGACGCCGCCGGTCAATCCACCGGCGTCAACAACACGCGGCTGCGGTCGCGGACCCGGGGATTCAGGGGATCCGCCCTGCCCTCCCTCGGGTCGGCCAGCGGCTCGGCGCGGAAGCGCTTGCCCTCCGCGAAGTACTCGGGCTGCCGCATGGGCGGAAGCGGCCGCGACGGATCGCGGACGTAGATTCCGTCTTCGGTTTCGCGCATGGCGCCGACGAACAGGATTTCCCGCCACTTCCGGAGGGGAACGCTGAAGGCTCCGCGGTCTCCCACCGGTCTGAGGTCGTGGAAGGGGCCGGGATCAGACATCGTTTGAAAGCAGAACGGGGTGGGTACGAGCCTACCGCCGGACCGGCTCCCGTCAGGTTTGGGGGTGATCGCGAGCGCGAACAGCAAAACGCCGTGCGCTGGCCTCCGGCCAGCGCGTGCCGGCCTGGAGGCCGGCGTTCCCGAGGAGTCTGCGGCGCAGACTCCTAGGATAGGCAGGCGCTTATGGCCCAGGTCCACTTCGTCCTTGTCCGGCCACGGCGTCCGGAGAACATCGGGGCCGTCGCCCGGGTGATCGGCAACACCGGCCTTGCCGGCCTCCGTCTGGTCGAGCCGGGAGACTGGCGCACCGTCGAAGCGTTCCGCATGGCCTGGCAGGCCGAGGAAGTACTCGAGGAGGCAGCGGTGTTCCCCACGCTGGCCGAAGCGGTCGGCGGTTGCCGGCTGGTGGCCGGACTGAGTGGCCGGGGCCGGGCAGCGATCCGCCACCTGACCCCGCGGGAACTCGCCGGCGAAATCACGGCGATCCAGCCCCACGGCGAGGTCGCGGTGGTCTTCGGCAACGAATCGAGCGGGCTGACGCTGGAGGAGCGCTCGCTCTGTCACCGCCAGGTGCGGATTCCCTCCTCGCCCCGGCAGCCCTCCCTGAACCTCGCCCAGGCAGCGATGATCGCCGCCTACGAGATCTTTCTGGCGAGCGGACCCCCACCCGAGGAACCCGTGCGGCGGGCTACCGCGGAACAGGCCGAGCGCGCCCTCCTCACTCTGCGCGACGCCATGCTGGCGGTTGGATTCCTGCCGCCGGAGAAACCGGAAGCGCGCTTCGCCGAATGGCGCGAGCTCTTCGGGCGCGCCGGCCTCACCGAGCGCGAGACCCGGATGATGATGGCCTTCACCCGGCGGGTGAAGGACGCGGGAACCCGGGCGGGGAAACCGGGTCCAAGGAAGAAAACGCCAGTTCCGTAATCGGCGGACAGCACCAACGACGGAGAATGACGTCAACCGAATAGTGAGATATAGCATGTATAATAGCTGATATTCACGTAAAAATCACTATATATGCCTGCCTATATTCCACAAGCACAGCTCGACTCGTTAGTCCGGGCGGTAGCGCCCGGGCGGGTCGCCGTCCTCTACGGACCCCGGCGCGTCGGGAAGACGACCCTGGTCCGCCGGTTCGCACGGGAACACGCGCCGGATGCCCTCATGGTGAGCGGAGAGGACATCACGGTGCGGGACTACCTGGAGAGCCAGTCAGTTGCGAAGCTCCGTTCCTTCGTCGGCGCTCGCCACACCCTGATCGTGGACGAAGCGCAGCACGTCCGCCAGATCGGCCTGGCCCTCAAACTGCTCGTGGACCACGTGGACGGGCTGCGCGTCATCGCCACCGGCTCATCGTCATTCGATCTCGCGCAACGCACCGGCGAGCCGCTCACCGGCAGAAAACGCACCCTGCTTCTGCTGCCGCTGAGCCAGTTGGAACTCGGGGGCCTCGAAGCTGCCCACGAAACGAGGGCCCGTCTGGAGATGCGCCTGGTCTACGGCTCTTACCCCGAAGTGGTACTCGAAGAGTCGTCAGCGGACCGGGAGGTGTATCTGAGGGAGCTGGTTTCTTCGTATCTCTTTCGGGACGTGCTGATGCTGGAGGGCGTGCGCCACGCCGGAAAACTCCTCCGGCTGCTCCAGTCGCTGGCGTTTCAGGTCGGGAAGGACGTTTCGTTACCGGAGTTGGGGAGCCGCGTCGGCCTCGCCGTCCCGACGGTGGACCGTTACCTGGACCTGCTTGAAAAGGCCTTCGTCCTCTACAGCCGCCACGGCTTCAGCCGCAACCTGCGGAAGGAAATCACCCGCAGCCGCCGCTACTACTTCTTCGACAACGGGGTTCGCAACGGACTGATCGCGAACTTCAGCCCGCTCGCATTGCGGGACGACGTCGGCGCGCTCTGGGAAAACTACGTCCTGGCCGAGCGGTCGAAATTCAACCTCTACACCGGGCGACCCGTGGAAAGCTACTTCTGGCGCACCTACGACCGGCAGGAGCTGGACCTGGTTGAGAGCCACGGTGGGACGCTGGCGGCCGCCGAAATGAAGTGGTCGCCCCGCGCGTCGGCCCGTCCACCGGCCGGCTGGCGCAGGGCCTATCCGGAGGCCACCTGGCAAGTGGTCCACCCGGGGAACTACCTGAGCTTTATCGCCCCTTCCGCGTCGGCGCCCGTCGGCCCGTCAGCGCGCCGGCCCGACTAGCCGAGGCTTCCGCGGAGGAGGCGGATCACGCGGTCCCACGCGTCGGCGGCCGCGTCAGCGTCGTACACCTCGGGACGGCCGTCGTTGAAGAACGCGTGGTCGGTTCCCGGGTAGGTGTGGAACTCATGCGCGACGCCCGCACCGGTGAGCGATGCGTCCAACCCGGCGACGGCCTCGGCGTTCACGAAGCCGTCGTTCTCGGCGAAGAGCCCCAGCACCGGACAGCGGATCGCTCCGTAGTCCGGATGAACGTTCGGGTGGACGCCGTAGAAGTCGACGCAGGCGCCGATGCGCGGGGATTTGCTGGCGGCATAGAGCGCGAGCTGGCCGCCCATGCAGAAACCCACTACTCCGACGGAGTTGCCGGAAGCCACCGTCGCCAGGTGGTCCGCGGCGCCGCGCAGGTCCTGCTCCGCGCGGTCGACCTCGAGCGCCATGAACAGCTTGCCGGCCTCGTCCGGCGAGGTGGTCGCCTCGCCGTGGAACAGGTCGGGGGCGAGCGCCGTGAATCCGGCCGCCGCGAAACGGTCGGCGACCTCCTTGATGTGGCCCACCAGACCCCACCATTCCTGGATGACCAGGACCCCGGGACCCGGCCGGTCGGGGATCGCCAGGTAGCCGTCCGCGGAACCGCCGTTCGCGGCAAAGGAAACCATTTCGCTGCGCATCGTGATCCTCCTGCGGGGGGCGGCGATGCTACCAGTGAGGGTCCTTCCGGCCCCGAAGTTCCTTCCGAAACGGGCCTTTCGTTTGTTATCTTCGGTCGGCTACCGCGCGGGGAGCGAAAGGAAGGACGCCGATGAGCCCACTGGTCGCGACGCTCGTGTGCTTTGCGCTCTACATCGTCGGCTACCGCTTCTACGGCCGGCGCATCGCACGCCGCTCCTTCGAGCTGGACGATTCGCGGCCCACTCCGGCGCACGAATTGAAGGACGGGCACGACTACGTCCCGACCCCGAAGCCGGTCCTCTTCGGGCACCACTACGCGTCGATCGCGGGTCTGGCCCCGATGCTCGGGCCGGCCATCGCGGTGATCTGGGGCTGGGTCCCGGCGATGATCTGGGTGGTCGTCGGAACCCTGCTGGTGGGTGCGGTGCACGACTTCTCGGCGCTCTGCATCAGCATCCGGGCGAAGGGCAGGTCCATCGGCCGGATCGCCGAGGACATCATCGGCCGCCGCGCCAAGTACCTCTTCCACGCCCTGATCGTCTTCCTGGTCGGGCTCGCGATGGGCGTCTTCGTCCAGGTCGTCGCACAGCTCTTCTCGAGCATCTTCTATCCCGAGGCAGTGACCCCCAGCACCGCCGTGATGGTGCTCGCCATCGCCATGGGGTACCTCTCCTACCGGAAGGGCGTCCCGCTCCGCTACCTCGTGCCGGTGGGCGCCACGCTCCTGTTCGTGAGCATCTGGCTCGGGATGGCGGTGATTCCGACGCCGGACCTCTCCACGACGGCCTGGAGCTATGTGCTGCTGGTCTACGCCTTCTGCGCTTCGGTCCTGCCGGTCTGGCTGCTGCTCCAGCCGCGGGACTTCCTGAACTCCATCCTGCTCTACCTGGGGCTCATCGGGATCTTCGTCTCCTTCGTGATCCAGAACCCCGAGTTCGCGGCCCCCGCCTACAACCCCGAGCCCACCGGCGCCCCGCCCATCCTTCCGTTCGTCTTCGTCGTGATCGCCTGCGGGGCGGTTTCCGGGTTCCACGCGCTGGTCTCGTCGGGCACCACCTCCAAACAGATCAACAAGGAAAGCGACGCGCCCCTCATCGGCTACGGGGGGATGATCGCCGAGAGCCTGCTCGGGCTTTCGGCCGTGCTTGCCTGCACCGCGGGATTCGCCAGCAGCGATCTGTGGCACCAGCACTACGCGGACTGGAACGCCGCGAACGGTCTCGCCCAGAAGCTGGACGCCTACATCACGGGAGCCGCCAACTTCCTGGTCACCATCGGGATTCCGGTGGAGGCGGGGAAGGCCTTCGTGGCGCTGGTGGCGGTCTCCTTCGCGCTCACCACCCTCGACTCGGCCACCCGGATCCTCCGCTACAACATCGAGGAGATCTCGGACAGCATCAAGGTCCCGATCCTCGGGAACCGCCAGGTGGCCTCGCTGCTCGCAGTCGCCATCATCGGCTTCTTCGCGCTGATGAAGGTTCCGTCGGGGACCGGGGAAATGGTGCCCGCGGGCACGGCGCTCTGGGCGCTCTTCGGGACCACGAACCAGATCATGGCGGGACTGACCCTGCTGTCGGTGACGCTCTATCTCTACTTCCGCAAGAAGCCGTTCGCCTTCGCGTTCTTCCCGATGGTGTTCATGGTGGGCATCACCATCGCCGCCATGGTCTACAACATCCGGCTGTACGCGGACTCCGGAAACCTCGTCCTGCTGGTGGTGGGCGGGGCGATCATGGCGCTCGCGGTCGGGCTGGTCTTCGAGGGAATCCTCCGGTTCACGAAGGGCCGGGACGCCGCGATCGAGGGCATCCGCCGCGCGTTCGGGGACTGAACGCGGAAGGGGCATGTCCTCGCCGATCAGGTCCGGCGCAACCCTGATCGCCGCGCTGCTGCTCACCGCCACCGCCCCGGCGCAGGACCGGCTGGCGCTGGTCGGCGGAATGCTGCTCGACGGCTACGACGTTCCCCCGCTCCACCACGCGGCGGTGCTCATCGAGGGCGACCGCATCGTCGCCGTGGGCCGCGCCGCGGAAATGGAGATTCCGCCGAACACCGACGTGGTGGACACGCGCGGCCGCGTGATGATGCCGGGGATGATGGATCTCCACGCCCACCTCGCGGTCCTCGGGCACGGCGAGTACGGCCGCTGGTTCTCCTGGATCGACGAGGAGGGGGTGGACATCGAGGACGTCATGGAGATCTCGGCGAAGCAGCTCCTGCTCGCCGGGGTGACCACCGCGGTGGATCTCGGGGCGCCGCTCGAAGCCAGTCTCGCCGTGCGCGACCGCATCGCCCGCGGCGAGGTCCCCGGCGCACGGCTGCTGATGGCCGGTCCCTGGATTACCCGCCGCGTGAGTTTCTGGCCGGAGAACTACCAGATCGGCATCAGCTCGCCGGAGGAAGCCTCGGCGGCGGTCGAGCGGCTGGCCGAGGCGGGCGTGGATGTCATCAAGGCCTGGGTCGGACTCACGCGCGAGGACTACCAGGCGGTGGCGGACACGGCGCATCGGCACGGCCTGCGGGTCCACGCCCACGTCTACGCGCCGGACGACGTCCGGAACGCGCTCGAGGGGGGCATCGATGTCCTCACTCACGCGGGCTCGGCGGGAACGCCTCCCTACGAGCCGGACCTGGTACGGGACATCGTCGTCGCCGGACGGCCGGTGGTGATCACCGGTGCCCATCGGGTGTGGGTGTTCCCGGCCACGGTGGAGTTTCCCGAGCGGCTGCAAGACCCGCGGCTTCGGGAGGATCTGCCGGCGGCCATGTACGACGAACTGCAGCGCAGCTTCCAGAACTTCCACACCCTTCCCTACTTCCAGACGACGGCCCGCCAGATGTTCTTCGGCGACGCCTCCCTCGGACAGTGGATTGAGGCCGGAGCGGTGATGGGCATGGGCACCGATTCCGGGACGCCGCTGAACTTCCACACCGAGGCCCTCTGGCGGGAGATCAAGGCCCACGTCGATCTGGGCATGACGCCCATGGAGGCGATGGTCGCCGCGACCCGCGTCAACGCCCGGATCCTCGGCCTGGCGGACGAGCTAGGGACCATCGAGCCGGGCAAGATCGCCGATATCGTGGTGCTGCGGGGCGATCCCCGTTTCAGCATCACGGAGCTGAACGAACCTGTGCTTGTCGTCAAGGAAGGCAAGGTATACCGGCGCGACTAGCCGCCGGTGAGGAGACCACCATGAACAGTTTCCGGTTTCGAAGCGTTCCGCTGCCGCTCCTCGCGGTAGCACTCTCGATAAGCCTCGCGGCGCCTTCCATCGCCCAGGAGAGCGCCCACCCCATCCGTGTCGGGGAGATGCGGAGCCAGGACCGCCCGGTGGTGCCCGGAGTCCATGGTCTGGTGACCGCGGGACACCCGCTGGCGACCATGGCGGGCATCCAGACGCTGATGAAGGGCGGCAACGCGATCGACGCCTCGGTTGCGGTGCTGGCGGTCCTGAACGTCGTCCGGCCCCAGATGTCCGGCGCAGCGGGGAACGGCTTCCTGACCTACTTCGACCAGGCGACCGGGACGGTCCACTCCCTGAGCGCCACCGGCGCGGCGCCTGACGCGCTCCGCGCCCAGGACCTGACGCCGGACCAGTTGAACAAGGGCATCAACGCCGGCGTGGTCCCGGGCCTCTTCGGCGCCTGGATCTCGATGCTCGACCGTCACGGCACCATGAGCCTCGAGGAGGTGCTGGCGCCCGCGATCGACTACGCGAAGAACGGCCATCCCATGGAGGAGTCGGTGTCGCGGGCGATCGAGGCCTCGCGGGAGGACTTCGAGCGATTCCCGACCAGCGTGCGGATGTTCCTGCCCGAGGGGCGCGTGCCGGCGACCGGCGAGCTCTACAAGATGCCTGACCTCGGCCGGACGCTCGAGAAACTCGTGGAGGCGGAGCAGGCCGCCCGGCGCGCCGGCAAGAGCCGCTCGGAAGCCCTGGACGCCGCCTTCGACCGCTTCTACCGCGGAGACATCGCCGAGGAGATGGCCCGCTTCTACGAGGAGAACGACGGCCCGTTCACGCTCGAGGACTTCGCCGCCTACGAGCCCATGTGGAAAGAGCCCCTCCACACCAACTACCGGGGCTACGACGTCTACTCCAGCCCGCCCACCTCCCGCGGGGGGATGGAAGTGCTGATGCAGCTGAACCTGATCGAGGGCTTCGGCATCGCCGAACTGGGGCAGAACTCAGCCGAGACGCTCCATCTGGTGATCGAGGCGATCAAGGTCGCCAAGGCGGACGTCTACCGCTATGTGGCGGACCAGGCCAAGTTCGAGGTCCCGCTCGAGGGACTCCTCTCGAAGGAGTACGCCGAGACGCGGCGCACGCTCATGAACGAGCGGACCGCGATCGCCTATCCCGAGGGCGGCGTCCCGCCGGGAACGGCCGCCACCGATGCGGCGCCGGGTGTCCTTTCGGCGGCGAACCCGACAGCCAGCCGATCCTTCGCCGGCAGTACCACCAGTTTCTCGGTGGTGGACGGGGCCGGCAACGCGGTGGCCTGCACGCCGACCCACGGCGGCATGTTCGGCACCGCGGTGGTGGTGGGAGGCACGGGCCTCACCTTCAACAACGGGACCCGGATCGGCTCCACCGCGCCGCACCCGGACCACCCGAACTACGCCCGCGGCGGCCAGATCCCCATCCTGAACAACTCGCCCATCATCGTCCTCAAGGACGGCGAATTCATGCTCGCGCTCGGGACCCCGGGCGGCGAGACCATCGGTCAGACCCAGTTCCAGGTGCTGCTCAACATCCTCGACTTCGGCCTGAACATCCAGGAGGCGGTGGCCGCCCCACGGCTCAGCCTCTTCGCCGACCCCAACTTCTACAGCCCGGGCGCCGACATCCTGGTGCGGTTGGAGAACCGGGTCACGCCGGGAGTGGTGGAAACGCTGCTCGGGATGGGCCACCGGGCGGAACTCACGGGCGGCTACGCCCTCGGCAGCAACAACGGGATCCTCATGGATCTCGCGGCAGGCACCATGACGGCGGGCGCCGACCCCCGCCGCGCCGCCTACGCCATCGGCTATTGATGGCGCAACGGCTTGGAACGCCGGCTTCAGCCGGCACCGCGCAACGCTCATCCTCCCGCATGGCACCCCCGGCTTGGAACGCCGGTCTCCAGACCGGCACGGGGGGGGGGGGGGGGGCGCCCCC
>VXNL01000101.1:0-8687 GCA_009840635.1 Acidobacteriota bacterium
CACGCCCGGTGCTCCGCACCGCGCACCGCGCAACACAAGCCGGAAGGTCGGTCCAGCGCGACTCTGTTGTCGATTACCATAACCATCGAGCTGGATGACCCCGACCAACGACCGCTTGCACGGTCACCTGGACCTGCTGATTCTCTCGTCGCTGGCCGGAGGCCCGATGCACGGCTGGGCCATCGCCCAGCGGCTGCGCGTCCTCTCGGAGAGCGTGTTCGAGGTCGGGCAGGGATCCATCTACCCCGCACTGCGACGCCTGGAGGCGGCGGGCTGGATCAGCGCGAAGGTTGCAGTGTCCGAGGCTGGCCGCCGCGCCCGGTTCTATTCGCTCACCGCCGCCGGGCGGCGGCAGTTCGAGGCGGAGCGGGACGAGTGGGCCGACTTTGCCGCGGCAGTCCAGCGGGTGTTGGACGGCGTTTAGGTAGTTGCGCGGACCTCCGCTCTTCCGCCGGCTGCGGCTCCTGTTCCCGGATCGTCGGGCGGAACGCGAACTCGACGCGGAGATGCAGTTCCACCTCGAGCTGCTCGAAGCACAGTTTCGAGAGGAGGGGTTTTCTCCCAGGGAGGCTCGACGCCGCGCCCGCCTCGCATTCGGCTCCCGGGAGTCCCTGCGTGCGGAGGCCCGCGATGCTCATGGGTTGGTCCGGACCCGGGAGTTTCTCGATGATGTCGGCCATGCGCTGAGAGCGCTACGGCGGACCCCCGCGTTCGCCGTCGTCGCCGTGTCGGTCCTCGCGTTGGGGATCGGAGCGACGATCGCGATCTTCAGCGTGTTGAGCGCCTCGTTGTTGCGGCCCGTGCCCTTTCCGGACGGCCACCGGGTCGTGAGCCTGGCGTGGAACTACGGTGATCACGTCTTCCCGAGCCTGACGTCGGCCAAGTACTCCTACTGGCGGGAGCACACCCGCTCCTTCGCGGCCGTTGCGAGCTGGCAAGCGTTCTTCGGGCGCGTCGGCGAAGTCGGCGAGATCACCGGCGCGCAGGGGCTCCGCGTGACGGACGGTTTCTTCCGCGTCGTCGGCATGCCGCCGGCGGTGGGGCGCGCGTTCGCGGAGGACGAGTATCGGCCCGGGGGTCGCCGGGTTGCGCTCGTGTCTCCCGGGTTCTGGCGCCGGCACTTCGGTGAACCGGTGGATGTGTCCGGCCGAGTCTCGATCAGGCTGGAGGAAGAGCCGTACGCGATCGTGGGGCTGCTTCCCGAGGACTTCGCCTTCCCCTACGCGTCCAGACCCGTGGAGATGATCATCCCCACCGCGCTACAGGTCGATCCCGATGACCAGGCCGCCAACTGGCCGGCCCTCGCGAGACTTCGGGACGACGCGACGATCGGCGACGCCCGGACCGAAGTGACCTGGCTCAATGCCGGGTTCAGGGCGGCCTATCCGCAGCAGGTCGGCGAGGAGGAACCCGGCATGACGCTGGGCTCCTTCGCGGAGCTGTACGCCGGGCAAACGGCGAATGCGATCTGGATCCTGATGGGGGCCGTTGCCGCGGTGCTGATGATCGCCTGCGCCAACGTGGGGAGCCTGTTCCTGGTCAGAGCGCTGCGGCGCCGCGGGGAGTTGGCGATCCGCGAGGCGCTCGGGGCTACCGAGAGCCGGATCCTTCGGCTTGGGGTTGCGGAGGCCGTCGTCGTTGCCTTCGCGGCGGGCGCCGCCGGACTCCTGCTGGCGATCTGGGGCGCGGGCGTGCTCGTCGCCTTGGCGCCGGTCCGGTTGCCGCTCGCGGGCGCGATCGGGGTCGACTGGAGAGTCGTGGCGTTCGCGATCGCCGTCTCGCTGGTGACGTCCGTCGTGGTGAGCATGGTGGCCGCGTGGCCCCGGTTACGGGGAGGACCTTGGGGGGAGCTTCGACGCGGCTCCCGGACCACGACCGGGCAGAGCCGGATGCAGGAAGCGCTGCTCTCGGTACAGACGGCGCTCTCGATGATCCTGCTCGTGGGAGCCCTGCTGCTCTCGGCGACCTGGTCGAACCTCCGGCAGACCGACCCCGGATTCGACCCCGACACTCTCGTAGCCGCGCAACTGCCGATCAGGCCGCCCAACTACGACACCTCCGAGCGGCTCGATCGGTTCGCGGAGAGAGTGATCGAGGGGATGCGCAGCCGGGGAGTCGCGGCCGTTGCCGGAGCGAGCAGCCTCCCCTTCGAGCGGGGCCTGAACTTCCCGATGTCGAGCGCGGGGCGCGCCGAGTTCGGTGGCTCGGTCGAGTTGCGCACCACTACCCAGGACTATTTCCGGACGCTGGGGATTCCGGTGGTCCGCGGCCGGTCGTTCACTCGGCTGGATGTCCGGGGCTCGACTCCGGTCGCCGTCGTCAACGAGACGTTCGCCCGTCGCTACTTTCCCGAAGGCGGCGCGATCGGAGCGCGCGTCGACCTGGGGCGAATCGGTAACGTGACCCGCTACGCCTCTCTGAACGGGCAGGGGATCGTGATCGTCGGGGTGGCTGCCGACGTGCAGGACGTCTCGTTCCGGACCGCGGTGCGGCGCACGATCTACCTGCCCCAGGCCCAGACGGCCGACGTCATCGCCAACATCCGCCCCGCGATGCCCGTGTTCGTGGTTCGGGCCGTCCTGCCCGTGGCACGGCTCGAGCGCGAGTTCAGGCAGGTAATCCGCGCCGTGGACCCCGCCCTTCCCGCCGCGGAGGTCTTTCCCCTGAGCGAGACGGTCGCGGATTCGCTCGCCCGGGAACGGTTCGGGACAGTCCTCGTGTCGCTCTTTGGGGTTCTCGCGCTGATCCTGACCGCGGTGGGCGTTTACAGCGTGCTCGCGCAGACCGTGCGGAGCCGTCATCGCGAGATCGCGATCCGCATGGCGGTTGGGGCGAGCGGCGATTCGGTACTGCGCCTGGTCGTCGCACGAGGACTGCTCCCGGTCGCGATCGGCGTCGGGCTTGGGCTGGTGGGCGCCGTGACTCTCTCGGGTTTGGTCGAGGCCTATCTTTGGGGCGTGACGGGAACGGATGCGGTGACGCTCAGCCTGGCTGCAGCCGGGATCCTGGCCGTGGCGGGCTTTGCGTGTTGGATTCCGGCACGTGAAGCGGCGAGAGTGGATCCCGCCCGAGCCCTGGGCTCGTACTAGTACGGCCGGGACCGCCGGCCGGTTCTCGCGGTAGCGGCCTTCAGACCGGCACGCGCGGCTCCGCGTCGCGCACGTCGCAACGTGAATCGCTCTTGGTGGCGCACGCGATCTGACAAATCATGTATTAAACTCCGCACTCAAAGCGGATATTCAGACATGATTCAACATCAACGGTCGGCCTTTTCCAAGTACGTCAGCGGTCTGCTTTCAGCAGGCCGGACCGTGTTCACAGCCGACGAAGCCGAGCGCGCGATGGGCGTCTCGCACGGAGCCTTCCTGGATGCCGCGGAGCGGCAGCAGTGCCGTGGGGCTCTGCTGCATCCCCGGCAGGGCTTCTACGTGGTCGTCCCACCGCAGTACGTAGCCTGGAGGGCGCCGCCGCCGGCCTCGTACATCGATGCACTCATGCGCTACGAGGGCCAAACCTACTACCTCGGGCTCCTCAAGGCTGCGGAGTTGCACGGGGCGACGCATCAGGCGGTCATGGAGTTTCAGGTCGTCGCGGGCAAACGGTTTCCGAGGATTCGGGCCGGCCGCAGCCTGATCGTTTTCTATTTCCGGAGGGATGTGGAAGCGGTGCTCGCAGGGATCGAGGAACACAAGACCGATACAGGCACGATGAGGGTTTCGTCGCCCGCGTTGACGTCTCTCGATCTGCTGCGCTACCCGCAGGCGTCCGGCGGCATCGACAACGTCGCCACAGTTCTCTCCGACCTCGGGCCGAAGATCGACCCCGCGCAACTGGCGGCGCTGTCGACGCGGGTCGAACGCCCGGTGGTCCAGCGTCTGGGCCATTTGCTGGAACAGCTTGGCCATGACACCGTGCCGGAGGCAATGCTGGAGGCGCTGCGGGCACGAGGACCGGTGCCCTGGACCGAACTCGACCGGCAGGAGGCAGGCGACCCGGATTTCGCACTCGAACCGCAGAGACGCGATCCCCGATGGCGCGTCGTTGTGCGGCGCGCACCGGAACTCGACGCATGATCCCGGCGCAGCACATCGTTGCCTGGAGCCGGGTGGTTCCCTGGGCCGATCAGCGGCAGGTCGAGCAGGATCTCATCATCACTCGCGTGCTGGTGGAGATCTTCACTGACGAGCTGCTGCGCGATGCGCTGCGGTTTCGCGGCGGGACGGCACTCCACAAACTCCACTTCCCAGCGCCGGTTCGCTATTCCGAGGACATCGACCTGGTCCGTACTTCCGCCGGCCGAATCGGTCCGGTCCTCGATCGGTTGCGCGCCGTGTTGGAGTCATGGCTTGGGCGCGCGCAGTTCGATCAGAGCCCCGTCGCGCCGAAGTTTCGATTCCGGGTTGAGGCCGAGGACGATCTCGCCGCGCCAATCCGATTGAAAATCGAGATCAACACCCACGAGATCGGAGCGTTCGATACGCCGACGGCATTGCGGCTAAAGGTTGCGAATCCCTGGTTCTCGGGTGCCGCGGCCATCCCGACCTTCTCCCGCGAGGAAATGCTGGCGACCAAGCTGCGCGCGCTGTTGCAGCGCGACAAGGGTCGGGATCTCTACGACCTCGCGCACGCGCTCGATGTCTTCGAGGGGCTCGATTGCGACCGGATCGTCAAGCTGTTGGGGCAGTACTTGAGGCAGTCCAGCCAGACCATCTCGCGGGCACAGGCTCAACAGCGTATGTTCGCGAAGCTGGCCAAGCCACGGTTCCTGTTCGACGTGCGTCCCCTTTTGCCGGCCGCGCCAGCTGAGGCTCTCACGCGAGAGTGGGCGTCGGGCGCGTTCCGCCGCGTTTTTGTAACTCTTGTGGATCGGCTTCCCGGCAAGCCATGGGCAAGGACGCCCGCCATGAAACAGAAGTTCGACATTGCCTGGTGACCCCTGACCCGATGGCGACCCTCGACTGGCTGATCATCGCCGCCTACCTCGGCGCGGTGGGAGGGCTTGCAGCCTGGGTCTTCCACCGGCGCCAGGACACGCCGGACGACTACTTCCTGGCCAACCGCAACCTCGGGTGGTTCATCGTCGGGGCCTCGATCTTCGCGTCCAACATCGGCTCCGAGCACCTGGTCGGCCTGGCCGGATCGGGCGCCACCGACGGCGTTGCCCTGGCGCACTACGAGCTGCACGCGTGGTGCCTGCTGGTGCTGGCCTGGGTTTTCGTCCCGCTCTTCATGCGGTCGCGCGTCTACACGATGCCCGAGTTCCTGGAGCGCCGCTTCTCGCCGGCCGCGCGCTGGGTGCTCTCGCTGATCTCGCTGGTGAGCTACGTGCTGACCAAGATCGCGGTGGGGATCTTTGCAGGCGGGGTGGTCTTCGCGACGCTGCTGCCGGACGTGCAGGTGCAGCTCGGCCCGTGGCTCCTGAACAGCTTCTGGGTGGGCTCCCTGGTCGTGATCGTGCTCACGGGGATCTACACCGTCGCCGGCGGAATGCGCGCCGTCGCCTACACCGAGGGGCTGCAGACGCTCGTGCTGGTGGTGGGCTCGGGCCTCTTGACCTGGTTCGGGCTCTCGGCGCTCGGGGGCTGGGGCGGATTCCGGGCAGCCCTCGATCCCGACCTCTTCAACCTGTGGAAGCCGATCATCCCGGAGGGGATGGACGGGACCTGGGCGCCGGTGCTGGAGCCGAACCGAATCGCGTGGTACTTCAACGGCAACTTCCCGTGGCCGGGAATGCTCCTCTGCGCGCCGATCATCGGTCTCTGGTACTGGTGCACCGACCAGTACATCGTGCAGCGCGCCCTGGGCGCCCGCAACGAGACGGAAGCGCGCCGGGGGAGCATCTTCGCCGGGATGCTCAAGCTGCTGCCGGTCTTCATCTTCATCATCCCCGGGATGATCGCGCTGGCCCTGGCCCGCACGGGGGACTACGGCGCGCTCAGCCAGATGGTGGACGCCGACGGGAACGTGGTCCCCGGAGCCGCGCAGGCCGCCTTCCCGCTGCTCGTGACGAGCATCCTGCCGGTGGGCGTGCGGGGGCTCGTGGTCGCGGGGCTCCTGGCCGCCCTGATGAGTTCGCTGGCGGGCGTGTTCAACGCCTCGTCCACGCTCTTCACGATGGACCTCTACCAGAAATGGCGGCCGAAGGCTTCGAAGCAGCGCCTGGTCTGGGTGGGGCGGGTGGCCACCTCCACGATGGTGATCATCGGCCTGCTGTGGATCCCCGTCATCCAGGGCTCCCGGGGCCTCTACGAGTATCTGCAGGGCGTCCAGGGGTACCTGGCGCCGCCCATCTTCACTGTGTTCTTCCTCGGCGTCTTCATGAAGCGCGCGACCGCGCGGGGATGCCTGGCGGCTCTGGTCGTCGGCTTCGTGCTGGGGGCGTTCCGGCTGGCCGTCGACACGCCGGTGTCCATGGGCATGGAGGGTTTCGAGGCCGGGTACGCCCCGGGATCGTTCCTGTGGATCGTCAACAACATCTACTTCCAGTACTACAGCCTCTTCATCTTCGCCGTCTCGGTGGCGGTCATGGTCGCCGTCAGCTACCTGACCGAGCCGCCGTCGTACGAACGGATCTCGGGGCTGACCTACGCCACGGTGACCGACGAGCACAAGGCGCAGTCGCGCACGAGCTGGGACCGGCGGGACGTCCTGGGGTCCGCCCTGGTCCTGGGGATGATCCTTGTGGCCTACCTGTACTTCCGTGGTTAGGCGAAGCGCTCAGCGCGCCAGCGAGAACGGGTGGATCCGCCAGAAGTGGGCGCGGTAGCTGAAGACGGTGAACGCGATCCGGTCGCCCAGCGGTGACCAGGCGGGCTGGGTCTTGTGGGTGGGATCCGCGGTGACCTGCTCCGCCTCTCCGCCGCCCACCGGCACCCGGAAGACCTGGAAGAAACCGTCCTCGGCGCGATCGATATAGGCCGCCCACGCGCCGTCCGGTGAAACCCCGATCCCTGAGTGGATCTGGTCCGAGCCGAACTCGTGGAAGCGCGTGGGCGACCCGCCGGTGCGCGGCACCGTCCAGAGGCTCTTCCGGCCCACCGCCGCCGCCGATTCGAAGAGCAGCGTCTCGCCCGCATCGGCCCACTCGGCCTGGATCACGTCCTCCGTGAAGCCTTCGAGGGGCACCTGCTGCTGGGGCACGGTGATCTCGCCGGTCTCCTGGTCCACGCCGATGACGTAGAGCCCGCCGTGCCGGGCGCCGGTCTCGTCGCGCCGGTAGCTGGTGAAGACCACGAAGCGGCTGTCGGGCGACCAGCGGGCCCAGCCGGTCTCGTGACCATCCTCGCTGATCTGGTGGGCCCCGGTCCCGTCCGCCGCCATCAGCCAGATGTCGTCCGATTCCTCGTGGGTGTGGAAGACGATCCAGCGGCCGTTCGGCGACCACTGCATGCCCTGGTCCTCCGAGTAGGACCGGCGCACGACGCGCTGCGGCTCGCGGTGCGGGGTCTCGACGCTGGCGGTGACCGTCCCCAGGTGCTGGGCGATGTCCGGATAGTGGATGTCGTCGGTCACGTGCCGCCAGCTCCCGAAGGTGAAGGCGATTTCGCTGCCGTCCGGGCTCCAGGTCGGGGTCTCCGACTGGAACGCGGTCACCGGCTCGGGGCGTCCTCCTTCGGCCGGGACCGTCGCGAGGAACACCCGGTAGTCCTGGCTCTTGAAGACCACCTCGCCGCCGGCGCCCACCGAAGGTGAATAGGCGTCCCGTGCGAACCCGGAGAGCCGGGTGCGCCGGCCACCGCTCACCCGGCGCATCCAGAGGTCGAGGAAGCCGCCCTCGCCGGGAACCCCGTAGATCACCCACTCCCCGTCGGGAGAGAAGGCGATGCGTCCATAGGCCTCCTGATCGTCGAACAGCGGCTCGGGCGCCGAGCAGGGCAGGTGTAGCCGCTGATGACCATCGGTGCGGACGAGGCATGCGATCCGCCCGTCGGGCGACCAGGCGGGAAAGGACAGGCGATCTCCGCTGGCCTGCGGCGCGGCGTTCATGCCCGCGGCGTCGATGATCCACAGGGTCGAAACGCCGTCCCCGCGGGTCACTCCGGCAATGGCCGACCCGTCCGCGGACGAGCTCAGCTCGACCAGCGAGCCGGTCGGGGGCGTGGCGTCCGCCGGACGGTCGGGCCACAGCGGACTCCGGCTGCCGTCGGCGCGGTCGTAGATCCACCATTCCTGGCGGCTCCGGTCGAAGACGTTCTCGTGCACGAGCACCCGGCGGCTGTCCGGCAACCACGTCAGGTAGCGGATGGATGCCTTCCCGGGGCCGATCCGCTGGACGGCGCCGCCCTCTGCCGGAGCGAAGCGGATCTGGCCGCGTTCCAGGGTGGCGAGCCAGTTCCCGTCGGGGGAGATCGCTCCCACCGGATCGCGGTAGGCGACCGGGCCGGCCTGGTCGGCGGTCGCCAGGTAGTGGAGCGACGGCAGGGTGCCCTGCTCCGGGCGGTCCGGGCCGCAGGCGGCGAGGAGCAGGACGGCGCAGGCGAGGTGGAGGATTCCGCGCATGGTGGGAATCGTATTGGGGAGGGGAGGTCGGGGTTCCGGGGCGGGGAACCCTGAGGGCGAGTGGAGTTACGACGTGGGGGGGGGGGGGGGGCGCGCGGGGCGGGGCGGCGGCCGCGGGGGGCGCCCCGGGGGGGGTTTAACAAAAACGCGCCCCCGCGAAAAAAGGGGGGGGTGGTGTGGGGGGGGGG
>VXNL01000101.1:8697-10048 GCA_009840635.1 Acidobacteriota bacterium
TCACACCCCCCCCGGCGTGGGGGCGGCGGGGGCGGGGGGGGGGGGGGCGCCCCGCGCGGGGGGGGGGGGGCGGCGGCCCGGGCGGCGCGCCGCCCCCCCCCCCCCGTGCCGGTCAGAGACCGGCGTTCCAAGCCGTTGCGCGACTCAGCCGCCCGGTCGGTTGGCGACGATCGCGATCCGGGCGCCGTCCGGGCTCACGGCGAGACGGGTGATGCCCTCGACGCCGCGGTCCGAGAAGTCGGCGATCTCCGTCCAGTCCGAGCCCTCCGACCACGAGAACAGGCGCGGGCCGTCGCCCATCAGGATCTCGCCCTCGGGGGTCCACGCGTAGTCCTCGCGGTCCGGGAGCGTCCGGGTGATCCGCACCGTGGTTCCGGCGGCGGGGTCGAGGCGTTCGAGCCACCACTCCTCGTCCGAGACCTTGCGCACGAAGGAGATCGCCTCCGTCCCCGGAATCCGGTGGATCGACCGGCCCGGGTTCTCGGCGACGATCCGGATCTGCCCGCTCAGCGCGTCCCCGATCTGGAGGGTGGCTGGATCGCCGAGGATGAACATCGCGACGACCTGCTCGTTGGACCACGCGAAGTACCCCACCGGCTCGGCGGTGGCGAAGATCGGCCCCACCGGTTCCCCGGAAAGGTCGTAGCGCCACAGGTACTGCCTGCCGCGAAGCTCGTGGATCGAAGAGAAGGCCTCCTGTCCGGGAATTTGGAGCGCCGAGAACTCGCTTGCTTCCGTATGCGTCAACTGCTCGGCGAGACCGGCGCCCGATTCCGCCCGGGAGGTCACCCCGAGGCGCATGATTTCGGTCTGACGCCGGTCGAACGCCGCCGTGAAGAGGATGGCCGAGCCGTCGAGGAGGAAGCTGGGCTGGTTGTCGTAGCCGTCGCGATCGGTGGCCTGCTCCAGGCCGGAAACCGAGAGCGCGCCGCCGTCCGAGACCAGGGTCCCCAGCCAGATGTCGGTGGCGGGCACCCCGGTGGCCGTCGGCACATAGTCCGCGGGCGCCGGCCCGATCTCGGGCACGGGTCCGTCGGGGGGCGCGGCCGGGAAGGGGTCTGCCGCCCAGGTCTCCGCGTTCGGCGGTTCCTCGCCGGTTTCCTCCCGGTCGCCCGCGGCGCAGCCCGCCAGGGCGAGTGCAGCGAGCAGGAGGCCGGCGTCGAGGTGGAGGATTGCGCGCATGGCGGGCAATCGTATGCGCGTGGGAACGGGCGGCCGCGCCGTAAGGATGGGTGGAGTTACGACGTGGGGGGGGGGGGGGGGCGCGCCGGGCCCGGGAGCGCCCACCTCGCCCCCCAAAAGAAGCCCCCCGCGCCGTGGGGGGAGTGGGGGTATAGAAAAAGAAGACCAC
>VXNL01000017.1 GCA_009840635.1 Acidobacteriota bacterium
CCCCCCCCCCCCCCCCCCCCCCCCCCGCCCCCCCCGCCCCCCCCCCCCCCCCCCGCCCCCCCCCCCCCCCCCCCCCCCCCCGCCGGGCGGGCGGCGGCCCCCCGGGAGGGGTGTCCCCTCCCCGCGAAAAACGGTGGAGAGACTCGCAAAGCGAGTCGCGACACCAACCCGTGGGAAGAGCGCCCCGCATGCAAAGAGAGTCAACAAGGCTCCGCGTCTCTTTCGTCGCGCCTCTCATGCGGGGCACTCTTCCCACGGGTCAGTTGCCAATGTAACGGGAAACGAGCGTGCGGGCTTCCGCCGGATCGCCGCTTCCGTGGACGATCGTCCTCCCGTCGGGGAAGACGACCAGGCGGCGGCCGGCGACTTCGAACTGCAGGAGATGGCTCGTGAGCCGCAACGACTCGCGGACCTCCGGCAGTTCGGCGAGGCGGCCACCCAGCTGCTCGAGGAAGTCCGGGCCGGCGCCGTTCGGGACCGGCGAGGCGGCGGGCCGCACCTGCACCGCGTTCCGCCCGCAGAGCGTCACGGGCGCTCCGCTCGCGTCCCCTTCGAGGAACGGGAACTCGCGCCGGGCGCAGGCCGGGCAGTCGGGGTCCGGCTCTCCGATGTCCATGCGGTACGCCGTCCGTTCCCAGACGTCGAGGTGCCAGATGCCGGTCGCGAGATCCTCGTCGCGCCCGGCCAGCAGCTTCAGCGCCTCGGTGACCGCGTAGGACGCCACCGCCTGCACCGCCGGCGCGATCACCCCGGCGGTGTCGCAGGTCGGAGAGGCGCCGGGAGGCGGGACGTCGGGGACCACGCACCGCAGGCATCCGGTGCGCCCCGGAAGCACGGTGAGCGTCATTCCGTAGCTGCCGACGCAGGCGGCGTAGATCCAGGGTGTTCCGGTGGAGACCGCGGCGTCGTTGATGAGGTATCTGGTCTCGAAGTTGTCTGTGGCGTCGAGAACCAGGTCCGTTCCCGCCATGACCTCGCGGACGTTCCCGGCGTGGAGATCGAGCGCCAGCGGTTCGAGCGCCACCTCGGGGTTCACGGCGGCCAGTCTCCGGCGCGCTCCCTCCGCTTTCGGAATCCCCTCCCGGGCGTCCGTTTCGTCGTACAGTGACTGCCGCTGCAGGTTGGAAGTCTCCACCGTGTCCCGATCCACAAACCGCACGGTCCCGACGCCGGCTCGTACCAGCATGTCCAGGGTGGCGGACCCGAGCGCCCCGGCCCCGACCACGAGCACGCGGCCCCGCGCCAGGCGCTCCTGTCCCTCCGGGCCGATGCCGGCGAAGAGGGTCTGGCGGGAGTAGCGGTCGGACATGGTGCGGGACAGCGCAAAGTGTAGGACTCGGGACCTGCCCGGTACGCGACGCATCCGCTGGCACGTCGAATGCTTGCGGTCTGCCGAGACGATGGAGGGACGGATTCTGAGACTCACCTTCGCCCTGTTCCTGCTGGCCGGGTTCGGCTGCGCGACCATCCAGACGATGCTTCCGGACGACAACGTCCCTCATCCGACGGACCTTCCCGGCGGCGAGGTCCCGCTGCGGGCCACCTGCACGGTGCTCGCCAACACCGCGGGGCAGCAGATCCCCATCCAGTATCGGGACCAGCTCCGCCAGTCGGTCGAACTGATCGCGTACCAGGAGTGCGTGCAGGTCCTGGTGGTCCTGGTGTCGGTGGCCATGGTGGACGGCGACACCACCCAGGACGGCGTGGACCGCGTCCGCGGCCGGCTTGCCGGAGCCGAATCCCAGTACCTAGCCGACACCTGTGACGAGCACTACCGGGCGTTCAGCTTCCTGCTCAACCCCGAGCGCGGATACGAGAACGCGCTTGACGGCGCGGGAATGAGCGCCCGGTACGATGAGTGGATGGATCGCTGCTACCGGGTCGTGCGGCCGCTGTCGGTCGCCCGGGACAGTCCGTAGGCCCCACCCTCCGGTCAGCGGGGACCACATGGCCGCGGTTTCCGCGGTGCGTCCCCGCGGCGCCTCACGGGCGGGACCGGATGCGGGCGGTAGCATTCCGCCCTTCCGAGATCTTGTCTTGAGAATCCATCTTGTGATCCTGGGGGTGCTCGCCGCACTGGCAGGTGGCGCACTCCAGACCGCCGCCCAGACCGCGGTCCTGCCGCTCGACGAAGTGCGGCCGGGAATGGTCGGAGAGGGCCGCACCGTCTTTGCCGGCCAAGAAGTCGAGAGTTTCGGGGTGGAGATCGTCGGGGTGCTCGACGGCGCGATGCCGGGCCGCAGCATCGTGCTTGCCAACCTGTCCGGCGGTCCCCTCGCCCACACGGGCGTCATGCAGGGGATGAGCGGCAGTCCGGTCTACGTGGATGGACGGCTCCTCGGCGCCGTGGCGTATGCCTTCCCGTTCGCCAAGGACCCCATCTGCGGCATCACGCCCTTCGAGGAAATGGTCCGGTTCACCGAGATGCCGCTGAGCGCGGTAGCCACGCCGGGCGGCGGCACGCCGGCGCTCCGGTTCTCGCCCGCCGGAGAGCCCTCCTTCGACCCGGCGCCCGCCCCGGAGATCGGCATCGAGCGCGACGGCCGGCAGTTGCTGCCCATCCGGACGCCGGTCGCGGCCAGCGGTCTGAGTCCCGCCGCGCACCGGATCGTGGCCCCCCTGTTCCGCCAGCTCGGAATGGAGCTTTCCCCTGGCGGCTTCACCGGCGCGGCGGCGCAGGCGGGGGTCTCCCCGCTGAAGCCGGGCAGCCCGGTGGGCGCCACCCTCATCGGGGGCGACCTGGTGTTGATGGCGAGCGGGACGGTCACCCACGTGGACGAGGCCACCGGCGAGGTGTTCGCCTTCGGCCATCCCTTCACCGGTCTCGGCACCATTTCCATCCCGATGCAGGCGGCGCGGGTGGAAGCCAACGTGGCTTCGCTCTCCAACTCGTTCCGCATCACGAGCGCGGGGAGTCCGATCGGGGTGTGGCAGCAGGACCGGGCCACCGGAGTGCGGGGACGCCTGGGCGCCCGCGCCCGGACCATCCCGCTACGGATACAGGTTGAAGGGAGCCGCGGGGGCCGGCGTGATTACGACCTCGAAATCGTGGATCACGACCTCTACAGTCCGGTGCTGGCCTTCTCCGCCCTGGTGGCGGTCCTTTCCCAGGAAGAGCGGCCCGCGGGAACCCAGACCATCCGGCTCGGCGCCCGCATCGGCGTCGGGGATGGGCGCACGCTCGCGGTCGAGGATGTCTTCGCGTCCGCAAGCGCCAGCGTCCTGACGGGCGCCGCCGCGCTCGTGGCGGCCCCGGTGGCCCTACTGCTCGGCAACCCCGTGGAGCGGATTCCGGTCCGGGAAATCGAGGTGGACATCTCCGCCAGCGAGGAGGCGCAGGCGGCCACCCTCACCCGCGCCTGGCTCCGGTCCTCGCGGGTCCGTCCGGGAGGGACCGCCACGCTCCGGGTCGCCTTCAGGGATTTCCGGGGAGCGGAAGCGACCCGGGAACTGGAGGTGCCGATTCCCCGGAGCGCCGCGGGGAGCCGCCTGACGCTGCTGGTGGCGGACGCGCTCTCGGTGGCGCTCTCCGACCAGCGCCAGGGCGTCACGGGGACCCCGGCCCGGGTGGAACAGATCTATCGGGCCATCAGCCGCCACCGCCGGCAGAGCCGCCTCTACGTGCGGCTCGTGGGATCCGGCCGCAGCGCGGCGGTGGTGGGAGGCGAGTACCTGCCGTCGCTGCCGCCGAGCGTGCGCTCGGTGGTATCGCGGGACTCTTCCGGCGGGCTGACCCGGGAACTTCCGGCGTCGGTCCTCTGGGAAGGGCACCTCGACTTCGACGCCACGGTGAGCGGATCGCGGCAACTGACCCTGCAGGTGGAGGCCCGGTGAGCGGCCCCGCCCGCTTCCGGCGCCGGGACACGGGGCGGCTCCGGCTGTTGACCGCGCTCTTGCTGGCGTCCGCGGCGGGATTGGGGTTCGCCGGGAGCCGGGACTTCTGGCGCTTCGAGACCTCGGGAGACTTCCTGGCCGGAGAGAGCGACGGCGTGAGCATCGGCCCGGAGGGTCAGGTCCGGCTGGCTCCGGCGCTCCGGAGCCTGCACGAGTCCGAACAGCCCTTCATCTGGTCGGTGGCTCCCGATGGTGCCGGTGGAGTCATCGCCGGCGGGGGAGCCCAGGGAACCCTGATCCGGATCCGGCAGGGCGCCTCCGAGGTGCTGGCCGAGACCGGGGAAGTCGGGATCCACGCGGTGGCGGTCGGCCCCGACGGCGCCGTCTACTTCGCGACCGCCCCGGGGGGCAGCGTGCAGCGCATCCAGCCCGGAGGGGAACGGGGGGTCTTCCACCAGCCGGAGGCCCGCTACATCTGGGCGATCGTCCCCGAACCCGGAGGCAGCCTCCTGGTGGCCACCGGAATGCCCGGCTCCGTGATCCGCGTGCAACCCTCGGGAAGCGCGGAGACCATCTTCACCACCAGCGAGGAAAACGTGACGGCGCTCCATCGCGCGCCCGACGGAACGATCTACCTCGGAACCGAGCCTTCCGGCATCGTCTTCCGGATCGACAGCGCATCGGGGTCGATGGCGCTTTACGACAGTCCCCTGGCGGAGATCCGCGCCCTGGCGCTGAACGCCGCGGGTGAGGTCTTCGCCGCGGCGGTCGCCGCATCTCCGGGCGGCGCGGTGGCGGGCGCCGGGGCGGTGCCGGGTGCGCCCGAAGCCACTCCGGTGAGTGCGGGAGTGGTGGCCACCACGTCCTTCCGGGTGCTCGCGGCCGCCGGTCCGGCCCGGCCCCCGGGATCGGCGGCGACGCCGGCGAACGGAGCGATGGGCGCGCTCTACCGCATCGCGCCGAGCGGGGCGGCCCAGACCATCTGGGAGTCGAACCGCGACCGGCCGCTATCGCTCGCGATGCTCCGCGACGAACGTCTCCTCCTCGGCACCGGCGACCGCGGGCGGGTGTACCGCATCACGCGCGAAGGCGAGGTCACCCTCCTGTCCCGCGTGGACTCGGAAGCGGTCACCGCAGCGGTTTCGGAGGGAGGCGTGACCCTGCTCGGCGCCTCGAATCCGGGCAGGGTGCTCGAACTCTCCGCCTCCCCCCGCACCGAAGGCGCCTACCTCTCGCGTGTTCTGGACGCCGGCGGCGCAGCCAGCTTCGGCCGCATCTCGTGGGAGGTCCGGACGCCCCCCGGTTCCGCGGTGAGCGTCGAGACCCGGACCGGGAACTCGGCGGAACCCGACGACACCTGGAGCAACTGGGTGTCCGCCGCGGCGGATGCCGCCATCGCGAGCCCCGCCGCGCGGTTTCTGCAGTGGCGGGCCACGCTGCGTTCGGACGGCAGTTCCTCTCCGGAACTGGGGTCGCTCGAAGCGGCGTATCTCCCCGTGAACCTGGCTCCCCGCGTGACCGGGATCACGCTCCACCCGCCCGGACTCGCTTTCGAGGAACTGTTGAACAGTTCGGCGCCCCGCCTCCAGGGGATGGAGCGCCGGCCGGAGGTGACCGATGCGGCCCGCCGGGGGCAATCGGGTTCCGGGCTTCCCGTGGGGAGTGGGCGCCAGCTCTATCTCCACGGGGTGCGCACGGCCACGTTCCGGGCGGACGACCCCAATGGCGACCGGCTCCGTTACCGGATTTCGGTGCGCCGCCAGGGAGATGTTCCCTGGCAACCCCTGCGGTCGGGCCTGTCGGAAACCGTCGTCGCCTGGGACACCTCCACGATGCCCGACGGCCGCTATGAACTCCGGGTGGAGGCCGAGGATTCTCCCGACAATCCTCCCGGAGAGACCCTCACCGGAAGCCGGACCAGCCGGCCCTTCACGGTGGACAACACGCCGCCGGTGATTTCGGATCTCACGGTTACGGCGGACGGTGGCGTCCGCTTCCGCGCGAGCGACGCCGGAAGTCCGATTCGGCGCGCGTCCGTCTCCGTGGACGGCGGTCCCGCGCGGGTGGTGCGGCCCGTGGACGGGATCGCCGACTCCCCGAGCGAGGAGTACGACGCGCGCCTCGACGATTTCCCGGTGGGAGCCGGATCCGTCGTGGTGAAGGTGGAGGACGACATGGGGAACGCGGGTGCGGCGGAGGCCCGGGTCGGGAGTTAGCGCCGCCCGGAGCGCCGGCCTCCGGTCGGCATCGCTCGGCAACGCCCGGCGAAACCGTTCCGCGCTCCGTCGCAGCGGCGCCGGAGTTGTGATGTGAACGCGCGTAGGTCGGACACTCGCCACCCCGGCTCCCTCACGGCTGCGCACCGCCGCCTCTCCGTGTTCACCCGGGTACCCGAACCAGGCAAGGCCAAGACGCGGCTGATCCCGCCCCTCACCGCGGACCAGGCGGCGGCGCTCCAGCGCGGCATGACGGAGGATCTGCTGGAGCGGCTGGATCACACCTTTGGCGCCGCGGCCCCGGAAGCCCCGCCGCTCTCACGGGAACTCCGTTACGACGGAGCGTTCTCGTCCGGAGCCCTGGAGGTCCCGAAGGGTTGGGCCGTCACCAGCCAGGGCGCGGGGCACCTGGGCGAGCGGCTCGCTCGCGCCGCCCGGGGGGCGCGGCGGGAGGGAATCGGACGCCTCGTCGTCATCGGCGCCGACGCTCCCCTGCTCCCACTGCCGCTGGTGGAGGCCGCGTTCTCCGGTCTGGCGGACCGGGACGCGCTGCTCGCCCCCGCCGAGGACGGCGGCTACGTGCTGATCGGACTCGCGCTCGAGCGGGCGCCGGCGGCGGCGGTCGAATCCCTGTTCGCCGGTATTCCCTGGGGCACCGGAGCCGTCCGGGAGGCCACCGCCGAAGCTGCCCGGCGCGCCGGCCTCGGGTTCGGCGAACTGGCCGGCCATTGGGACGTGGACCGGCCCGAAGATCTGCCCCGCCTCGCGGCCTCCATCCGGACGCTGGACACGGCAGCACGCCCCCGGCGCACGGCGGCGGTGCTCGCCGGCGCCGGTTTCTGACCGCCTACCGGCGGACCGTCTCCATGGCCTCGTTCAGCCGGGTGCGCAGAGCTTCGAACCGGCGGCGATGGACGATCGTGGGGGCGTCCAGCGTCCCCTGCCGGACGTCGTCGCCGGTGAACTCGCCGTACAGGCGGCCGAGACGGGCCAGCGTGGAGGGATTCCGGAAGCCGCCGCCGGGCCGTAGCTGCCGGAGGGCGTCACGGGCGGCGTCCGGGAGACTCTCCGGATCTCCGGCGGCCGCGGCTGCCCGGCACGACTCGCGAATCACCCCGTGAATTTCCGCGAGGAAGGCGGCGCGCTGGTCATACGCGGCCTCGCTCACCGTGACCGAAGGGTCGAGCCGGACTTCGAGCGGAACCGGCGGGGTTTCCCCGGCCCCCGTCAGGCGGACCTCGTAGGTTCCGGTCGGCACCCGGGGTGGAGGTGAGGCGCAGGCGCCCCGGGCGTCCTCCGGCGCGGCGCCCGCCCGGAGGTCCCAGACGACCCGCTGGAACCCGGACCGCGCCTCGACCGCGGGACTCGCGACCACCTCGCCCGAGGCGTCCCGGATCTCGAGCGCCCGCTCCGCCGGCCCATCGTCACCGGGAAGGAACACGGTCAGGAGCGCGCCGGCCGGGGGGTTCTCCCCCGCGTAACGGGCCTGCCCCTCGTAGCTCTCATGCTTCCACGCCAGGAAGACGGATACGGGACGGGGTTCGAAGAGTTCCGCGGTCGTGGTTTCCGGATCGTGCCAGGCGAGGGGGGCGCTGTCGTCCAGGATGTAGATGGAGCGCCCGTGGGTGCCGAACACGAGGTCCCGCTCGCGCGGGTGGATCTCGATGTCATCCACGGGGACGTGGGGGAGTCCCCCGCCCACCCGTACCCAGGAACCGCCCCGGTCGAAGGAGAAGAACGCTCCGACCTCGGTGCCGGCCACCAGAAGGTTCTCGCCCTGGGGGTGCTCGACGACGTCGTTGACCCATCCCCGCGGCAGTCCCGCACCGATCGGGGCGAAACTGGCTCCCCGGTCCTCGGACACGAAGATGTACGGGTCGAAGTCGCCGAGGTGGTGGCGGTCCACGGCCACGTAGAGGCGGTCTGCCTCGTGGGCCGACGGAGTGACGCGGCTGATCGTGGCCCGGAGCGCCTCGAGCGGCAGGTTGGCCTCCAGGAACTCCCAGGTCTGGCCGTCGTCGTCGGAGCGGGCCACCCGCCCGTCATCGGAGCCGACGTAGATCAGGCCCGGGACCAGCGGGGATTCCGCGAGCGTGGTGAGGGTGCCCCAGTCACTCACCCCGTCGTGCATCGAGAGCATTCCTTCGGCGGGGAGCACCCCCAGGATGGGAAGTTCGCTCCGGTCCTCGCGCAGCGTGAGGTCCTCGGTGGCGCGCCAGTCGCTGCCGAGATCGTCGGACAGGAACAGCCGGTTGCCGCCGAAGTAGAGGCGCCCCGGCGTGTGGTGAGAAGAGGCCATCGGCGAGAGCCAGTGGAAGCGGTAGCGGTCCTCGTCCTCGTCGGGGAAGGGCCGGACGGTGGTCCGGTTCCCCGTGGCGGTGTCGATCCGCACGGGATTGCCGTTCTGCGAGGCCGCCAGGGCGATCCCGGGCTCGCGGGGAATCGCTTCCTGGTCCATTCCGTCGCCGAAGTTGGTCTGCTTCCAGTCGCTGTTCAGGATCCCGGCCTGATTGCGGGTGGCGGAGGGGCCCACCCAGGAGTGGGTATCCTGCGCCCCGCCGTAGATGTTGTAGGGCGTCTCCATGTCCAGCGAGATCGCGTAGAACTGCGTGAGCGGGATGTTGTTGATCTTCCTCCAGGTCACGGCCCGGTCCCACGACTCGTAGATTCCGCCGTCGTTGCCGAGGAGCAGGTGCTCGGGGGCCTCCGGGTCGATCCAGAGCGCGTGGTGGTCGCCGTGGACCCCGATGTCGTAGGTGGGGGTCATGTCCCGGTTGGTCGAGAAGGTGCGTCCCTCGTCGTCGGACATGTGGAACTGCGAGCCCAGCACGTAGACCCACCGGATGTCCGTGGGGTCCACCTCGACGTGGGAGTAGTACATGGGGCGCGGGTTCAGGTCCGAGATCCGCTCCCAGGAGGCGCCGCGGTCGCGGGAGCGGTAGAGCCCCGACTCGGTGGCGTGTTCGACCAGCGCGAAGACGCTCAACGGATCGGAACCGGCGATCTCCAGGCCGATCCGGCCGAGCGGACCCTCCGGAAGCCCTTCCCGGAGGTGCTCCCAGGTGTCTCCGCCGTCGGTCGTCCGGAAGATGCCGCCCTCGGGACCGCCGCCGTTGAAGCCCCACGGGGTCCGGCGGCGGGTGTAGGCGCCGGCGTAGAGGATGGCCGGGTTCCGGGGGTCCATCTCGAGGTCCACCACCCCGGTGTCAGCCGAGATGTCGAGCACGTGCTCCCAGGTCGCACCGCCGTCCTCGGTGCGGAAGACGCCACGCTGGCCGCCGGAACGCCAGAGCGGCCCCACCGCGGCCACGAAGGCGCGCCGCGGCCGGTCCGGGTCGGCGACGATCCGCCCGATGTGCTCGGTTTCCTCGAGGCCGGCGTGGCGGAAGGTGTCCCCGCCGTCGAAGGACACGTAAACCCCGTCGCCGAAGGAGGAACTCTGCCGGTTCGCCGGCTCGCCGGTGCCCACCCAGAGGGTCGCCGGATCGGACGGGGAGAGCGCGATCGCACCGATGGAGGTGGTCGTGAAGTAGTCGAAGATGGAGTCCCAGGTAGCGCCGTTGTTACGGGTGCGGAACAGGCCTCCCGAGGCGGTGGCCGCGTAGTACTCCCAGGGGCGCCCGGGCACCACCGCCAGGTCGGAGACCCTCCCGGCCATCACCGCGGGTCCGATGGAGCGGAGCGGCAGGTCGTCCATGACGGGAGTGGTTTCCCCGGCGTCCTGGGCGGCGGCCGGAACCGTGGCGAGAGCGAGGCTCAGAACCAACAGAAGAGAGGTGCGGTACGTCATGCGGATTCTCCGGGCGGATGCGAGCCGGGTAGCGTATGGGAACCTCCAGCTTCCCGCCCACTTTGCGTGCCGCCGGTGAACGAGACGGCGCAACGGCTTGGAACGCCGGCAGCGCCATGAGGCTGGTTCCCGGAAGGAGCCAAAAAAGACAGTGCCAGCGAACTTTGGTTCGCTGGCAGCGAATTCGGGGGAAAGTGTGAAAGGGGGT
>VXNL01000007.1 GCA_009840635.1 Acidobacteriota bacterium
GAGCCTCAGGGACTACGCGATCCCACGGCTCGGCAGGCGTCCGGTGGACCGGATCCACGCGTCGGACGTGATGGCGGTCCTGCTCCCGATCTGGAACGAGAAGCGTGAGACGGCGAAGCGGGTGCGGACCCGGATCTCCGCGGTGATGCGCTGGGCGGTGGCCCAGGGCTACCGGGAGGACAACCCGGCCGGCGACGCCATCGGCGCGGCGCTGCCCCACAACGGCGTCCGGCGCCGGCATCACCCGGCGCTGCCGTATGCCGAGGTCGCCGCGGCGATCCGTACGGTCCGGACGTCGGGAGCCTCTCCCGCGCCCGCGCTGGCGTTCGAGTTCCTGGTCCTGACGGCGTGCCGCAGCGGGGAGGTGCGCGGCGCGCTGTGGAATGAGGTGGACCTTGCGGGACGGGAATGGCGCGTTCCCGGCGAGCGGATGAAGACGGGACGGGAGCACCGGGTCCCGCTGTCCGGCAGGGCGCTGGCGGTCCTGGAGGAGGCCCAGGCGCTCGCGGACGGCTCCGGGATGGTGTTCCCCTCGGCTCGCGGCGGGCCGCTCAGCGGGGAGGCGATCGCGAAGCTGGTGCGGGATCTCGGGATCGGCGCGGTGCCTCACGGGTTCCGTTCGAGCTTCCGGGACTGGGCGGCGGAGTGCACGGACGCGCCGCGTGAGGTGTGCGAGCTCGCGCTCGCCCACGTGAACTCGGACCGGGTGGAGGCCGCCTATCGGCGGACGGACCTGTTCGAGCGGCGGCGGGCGCTCATGGAACAATGGGCCGCGTTCCTGGCCGGGAGCGACGCTGCGGCGTGACCACAGCCGCGCCTCCGTGGTGCCCCGGTGACTCCGTCACCAGGGCGACGACGGCGGGCGAGAACGCCACAGCCAGCGGGCCACTTGCTGTTAGGCCAGCATACTCAGTGTCAAACACTGAGCACTGGCGAGGGGGAGCTGCGTCCCCCTTCGAACCCCCGGCTTCTCGCGCCGCTGCCGGGGCAGGACGCGGACGGGGGACTCCGTCCCCCGAACCCCCGGGCCGGTGCCCTCATGGCTGAGCGGCGCACCGTCGTGGTCGCCGCCCGCGTGACGCGGGCGGAGCGCGCCGCCTGGAAGGAGAAGGCGGCGGCGGCTGGCGTGTCGCCCTCCGCACTGCTGCGGATGGCGATGGCGCGGACCCAGACCTGGACCGCGCCGGCCCTGGCCGTGGAGCGGGAGCGCAGCCGGCAGATCGCGCGCATCGGCAACAACCTCAACCAGCTCGCGCGCTGGGCGAACACCCGCGCCTCCGCCCTCGACGCGCTCCGGGTGATCGACGCGCTGAAGGCCGTCGAGCGGGCGCTGCGCGCCCTGGCCCTGCCTCACGGAGCGGACCGCGGTGCACATTAGGTTCCACGGTCGCGGCACCGGCTCAGCCCGCGCCGCCGCCGACTATCTCGTCGGCGAACGGGACTCCGCGGGGCGGGTGCGACCTGGCATCGAGGTCCTGCGCGGGAACCCGGACCACGTGGCCGATGTCGCCGACTCGCTGGAGTTCGAGCGCAAGTTCACCTCGGGCGTGATCTCGTGGGCGCCGGAGGACCGACCGACCGCCGAGCAGATCGGGGCCGTCCTCGACGAGTTCGAGAAGACGGCCTGGGCGGGACTGGAGCCGGACCGTTACGCCTGGACCGCGGTCCTGCACCGCGAGCACGGCACCGGGGTCCACGTGCACGTCCTCACCGCACGCTACGACCTGGAGACGGGCCGCAGCTTGAACATCGCTCCCCCCGGCTGGGAGAAGACCTTCGGCACGCTGCGCGACGCCTTCAACCACCAGCACGGCTGGGCTCGCCCCGACGACCCGGCGCGGGCCAAGGCGCAGCAGCCGGGCCACCGCGCCTACATCGAGGCGGCAAGGCTGCGGGCCGGCCTGGAAGTGGAACCCGGCCCGCGCGAGCTGATCCGCGACTACCTCCTGCAGCGGGTCGAGAACGGCATGGTGGAGAGCCGCGCCGACGTGGTCGCCGCGCTGAAGGAGGCCGGCTTCGAGGTGCCCCGCCAGGGCAAGGACTACCTGACCGCCCGCGATCCGGAGAACGGACAGCGGTGGCGGCTGAAAGGAGCGCTGTATGAGCACGACTTCACACCCGAACGACTCGAGCGCCCGGCTGCGGAGCCGGATGGCGGCCGACCGTCGCCAGTTCGAGGAGGCGGCGGCGAGCGAGTTGCGGCGCTTTGGCGAGAGCTTGCGCGCCGTCGTGAACGACGAACTGCATTCCATCGAAGCCGTTACGGCGGCGGGGACCGCCGGGATCCGCGTGGTGCTGCTGAACGCGTGGCTCCGTCCCCTGGTGGTCGGCCTGACCATTTTCTTCACGATCAGCGGCGGGAGTTGGGGGCTGATGCACTGGCTGTCGACGAACATCCAAAGCCGGATCGAGACCCTGGCGTGGCTGGACGTTCAGATCGAGGACGCACGCGCGACCCTCGCCGAGATCGAGGAGACGACTTGGGGCGTGACGCTGGTGGAAACCGAGCGGGGGCGCTTCGCGGTGCTGCCGGACGGGACGCTGGAGCATCCGCCCTGGACCGTGGGCGGGCGGCCTGCATTGAAGCTGCCGAGCGAGTGAGGGAGCTGTATGAGCGAGTTAGAGGGACAGTCGACAGCCGCCTTCGAGAGGCTGTGCGCGCATTACGAGCGGGAGCTGCGGCGGCAAGGCGAGCAGATCGAAGCCTTGCAGCAGCGAACCGAGCGGCAGAGCGAGGAGAACGCGACCTTGCGGCGGCAGGTCGAGCGGCTCGACGGGCAAGTGAGAGGCTTGGCCCAGGCCTACAGGACGCTCGCCGAGACGTTGCGCGGGCTCTCGACCTGATGCGCCGGCGGCCTCCGCAGCCGCGGTGCCGCCGGAGCCCGGAGCAGGACCATGGTTGGAGCCGCTAACGCCTCTCGGGAGTTCCGCCGGACGCCATGTCGTTCACGCTCCGGCGAGCCCCTGGGCCGCGCTAACATCGGTGGCGCTTTCTTCGGGATGCAGGCCGATATTCCACGAGGACACCGGTAACGTCTGATGGCGGAATACGACCTGCCTGCCGGGCCGGCGGGCCTGTTCGAGGCGGTCCGCGAGGCCTTCGGGGAGCACTTGGGCGGGGAAGACCGCATGCGTCTTGGCGGCGGAACCGCCTTGGCCGCGCGCTGGGCGCACCGCCACAGCACCGACGTGGACCTCGTCACCGATCAGGAGTCGTACGTCCGGCTCTGGGAGCGCCGCGACGCGTTCGTGCGCGCGATCATCCACCGGGCCGGTCCAATGGAAGTCCTGACTGTCCTCCGCTGGAACACCAAGATCGTGCTGCACGGCGGACGGGAGGTCACCCTGTTCACCAGCCTTCCACAAACGGACAACCCCAGATCCGAGGATACGGTCCGGGGCACGCGTGTGCCGCTGGAAACCAACGCCGAGATCCTGGCCAAGAAGCTCTGGGGGCGGATGCTTGACTCCAGGAAGCTGCTGGCACGGGACCTCTACGACTTCGCCGTCGCGAGGCACCACGACCCGGCCGCTGTCAAAGCCGCGATGAAGAACATCGGCGTCTCGGACCTCCGGCAACTCAAGCACGAACTCACGAGCCTCGGGGAAGGCTGGACGCAGAGAGCCAACCAGCGTGCCCTCATCCGGCCCGCCTACACTGAGGAGGCCAAAGACCCCGCGCCGTTCGTGGCCGAACAGGTCTTGCGCGAGATCCTATCCAGAACGCCGGATCTTGAACGCCGCCGTGAAATCGATTTGGAGCGCTGACGACGCCTGATCTCAAATGCTCGATATTCCGAAGATTCGCCACTTCTTCTCCAACCCGCAGACCAGCACGGGGGAACACTTCCCGTCCCGCGAGGAGCTTTACGCCCGCGCGGAGCTGCGCGATGTCGAGAACTGCATCCGGAGCGGAGAAGACCCGCGCGAATGGACGCTCGGCGAACACGGCGCTCTCATTGGAGGGCCGGGAAAGCCGCCCCGTCATTACTCCGTGGACCCCGAGTTCGCGGTCCCGCACCGAAATCCCCTGCCGCTCACGTGGTTCGAGCATTCGAAGGCCCTTTCGGCGCCCCCCACTCCCCCGGAGCAAGTGCGCGCCTTCTTCTCCCATCTTTCGGGCGGCCACCTGGCCGGCTACCCGGACCGCCCAACCGGCGTCGAACTCGCCCGGATCTTTCGTTCCGCGCACATGACGCCTGTCGAGAGTGACCAGGTGAGGCACGTCTTCGCGTGTATCCATCCCTGGGACCTGCCCGGGCTTCTCTGGCACGGAGGCATGTCCGTCCACGATGTCGCCCGCGCCGTCCATCTCTCGCGCACGTTCCGGCAGGACGTGATCGCCTGGATCAATCTCTTCGGAGTGCCGCCGGACGGTCAGGTTTGATCACGACACGGCGCAGTTGCGTTCGTTGCCCGACCGCGGGCTGGCAACCATCGCCAGCCACTCATCAGGCCGGTCAGCCGGCGTGCCGCCTCCAACGCTGTCCGCATCACCGATGAGATCATCACGGACGCACTCCGTTCCAGGGTGCCGTCCCGATCGTTCCGCACCGACACCCCCTGGGAACGCTGAGGGCGCACAGCCAATGCTCGATGTCGCGAAGATCCGTCACTTCTACTTCCATCCTCCGCCCGATGACCCGGAACACGAATCGACTCCTGAAGAGCTGTGGGCCTCTGCGGAACGCCAGGCGGTCGAGGAATGTCTGCTCCGGAGCGGCGATCCGAGAGCTGAAGGCCTCGGCGAACACGGTTCTCTCATCGGCGGGCCGGAAAAACCCTCCCGCTGCTTCGGATTCAATCCTGAGAAACGCCTTCCCCGCAACCCTCTTCCGTTGAGCCGCTTCGATCATCCTCGCGCCCGCGCCACACCGCCTGCCACACCAGTTAATCCGGACCTGTTCTTTGCCGGTCTTTCCGCCAGCTATCTCGCGGGTTATCCGAACCGCCCCCATGGTGCGGCGCTCGGCCGAATGTTCCGCGCGGCCGCCCTCACCCCTGTGGAGCGCGACCAGCTCTGGCACGTCTTCGCCTGCATCCATACGAAGAATCTCGTTCGTCTGCTCACGCGGGGCGGTCTCTCCATCTACCAAATCGCCCGCGCCATCCACCTCTCTCAAGCCCGGTTCGGCAACGTCATTGCCTGGATCAACCAGTTCGCCGCGCACCGCGCACTGCGCGGGGCCGCGCACCCGTAAGCGTTCGGTCGTGAGGGAGGAGGAGCTGACTTCGACGTTTGCTCTGGTCGCGGCCAAGACGCCCGGCGATGCGGGAGTCGGCCCGACCACGGCCGATGGTGGTGTGTCAGTTCGAAAACCGCCTGAACAGACGGCCCACCAGCCACCCCGCTATCGCCAAGCCGACGAAGGCGAGGATCTCACCCATGCACTCCTGCTTCTACGGTCCCCACCCGTCGCAGGGTTCGGGCGTACGGGGACGCTCGTTCTATACCCCCACGACCGAACGGTTACCGGGCGCCTGGGCGCCTGGGCGCCTCACTCGTGCAGCCGACAACCCGAGGCTGCCGGTCGATTCAGGATGTGCCGCACGATGTCACGCCCGGTTTTCCGGAACCGTGTATAGTGGTCCCCATAATCAATGACTTACGAGACGCACGCCGTGGACCGGAGGTCGGCGTTCCAAGCCGTTCCGTCATCAGGACATACGACCCGACGCGCTTTGCGGGCCTCGGGCCCGCGGTGCCGGCTGAAGCCGGCGTTCCAAGCCGGCGCGTCACCAACGACGATGGGCATGGCAGCGGGCGCGTCATCCGGACGGTCGCGCGGCCCCGGCCCGGTTACGATTCCGGGATGGCCGAGGCAGGGGCGCGGGCGGGCGCCCGACAGCAACCCCGGGCCGGCAGCCGCGAGGAGTCCAACCCGTTGCTGTACTGCGCCTTGGGCCTCGCGGTGCCCGGACTCGGGCACATCGCGCTGGGGCGGCGGGGCACGGGCGCCGTGTTCCTGATCACCATCGGGCTGCTGTTCGTGTTCGGCATCGGGATGGAGGGGGAACTCTTCCCCTTCGAGGCCGCCGCTCCGCTGACGCTGCTCGCCGGGATCGCCGAGATGGGGTCCGGGGCCTTCTACGTGGCGGCCCGCATGCTGGGACTCGGCGCCGGGAATCCCGAAGCGCCCACCTACGAGTACGGATACGCCTTCCTCATCGTGGCGGGTCTCCTCAACATGCTCGTGGTCCTCGACGCCTGGGACATCGCGACGGGCGCCAAGGGATCCGCGGAAGACGCGGCAACGGCCGGCAAAGCTTCGAACCCCGCGCGATGAGCCATTTTGGGGCGCTCGTCCTCTTCGCCGCGCTCGTCTCGCCCGCCTTCGCCTGTCTCATGCGCGAGGGATGGGCGGCGCGGCTCCGGTTCACCGCCTGGGCCTTCCTCAGCTTCGTGGGGTTCGCGGTGGGAATCGGCTGGATCATGTATCTGGCGGGCGGCTGATCCGGATCCACCGTCCTTCGAACCATGGCGCTACTCCCGGTCCTCGGGATTGCGGTCCTGATCGGGATCGCCTGGGCCATCTCGACCGACCGGCGCCGTTTCCCCTGGAGGGTGGTCGCCTGGTCGCTCGCGATCCAGGTGGCGTTCGCGCTGCTGGTCCTCAAGAGCTCGGCCGGCGCCGCGGTGCTCTCGACGGTCGCGAACGGCGTGGACCTCGCGCTCCAGCAGGCGAACGCCGGGATCGAACTCCTCTTCGGGCCACTCGCCGACCGGGAGCAATTCGGCGTCATCCTCGCGATCTCGGCGCTTCCCGCCATCGTCTACGTGGCGTCGGTGTTCTCGGTCCTCTACTACCTGGGCATCCTCCAGCTCGCCGTCGTCGGAATGGCCAAGGTGATGGTGCGCACCTTCGGAACCAGCGGCGCGGAGACGCTCGCCGCGGCCGGCAACGTGTTCATGGGCCAGACGGAGGCCCCGCTGCTGGTAGCCCCGTATCTCGAGCGCATGACCCGCTCCGAACTCCACGCGGTCATGGTCTCGGGGATGGCCACGGTGTCCGGCGGGATGCTCGCCGCCTACATCGCGCTGGGTGTGGACGCCCGCTTCCTGCTCGCGGCGAGCCTCGTGAACGCTCCCGCGGCGCTCATGATGGCCAAGATCATCGTTCCCGAGACCGGGAGACCGCAGACCGCCGGACGCGTCGAACACCGGGTCGAGCGCAGCGAGGTGAACCTCATCGATGCGGCGGCGACGGGCGCCTCCGCCGGCATGAAGCTGGTGCTGAACGTGGTCGCGATGCTGATCGCGTTCCTGAGCATCGTGGCGCTCATCAACCTCCCGCTCGGCGCGGTGGGCCTGTCGCTCTCGGACATCCTGGGATGGGTCTTTGCCCCCATCGCCTTCCTGGTGGGCGTTCCGGCGGGCGAGGTCAGTACCGTCGCCGCCATGCTCGGGAAGAAGGTCATCCTGAATGAGTTCGTGGCCTACCTCGATCTGACCGCGCTCCTGGCGGCGGGGACGCTGTCCGCGAAGAGCGAGGTCATTGCGACCTTCGCGCTCTGCGGGTTCGCGAACCTCGGGTCGGTCGGTATCCAGATCGGCGGCATCGGAGCGATCGCGCCGGGACGCAAGAAGGACCTGGCCCGCCTCGGCCTGCGGGCCCTCGCCGGGGGAACGCTCGCGACCCTGATCACGGCGGCGATCGCGGGGATGCTCGCGGGGACGGCATGAAGACCGAAACGGCCGCCCTGCTCTGGGAGGCGGCCGGTACCGTCCGCCGTTGGTGGGGGGAGGGACGGCGCTTTCCGGAAGTCGGGGTCGTCCTTGGTTCGGGACTCGCCGGAGCGGCGGCTGCGGTCCTGGACGCCCGCTCCCTACCCTACCGGGAGATCCCGGGCTTCCGGGACTGTTCCGCGCCGGGGCACCGCAGCCGCCTGGTGGCCGGCGAGCTGGCCGGAGAAACGGGAACGCGGCCGGCGGTCGCGATGCTGCTCGGGCGGCACCATCTCTACGAGGGCTGGACGCCGGACGAGGCGGTGTTCGGGGTGCGGCTCCTCGGAACCCTCGGGGTACGCCGCCTCGTGCTCACCGCGGCGGTGGGGGCCATCCACCCGGAACTCCGGGTCGGGGACTTCCTGCGGATCGAAGACCACCTCAACCTGACCGGGGCGAGTCCGCTCGAAGGCCCGGAACCCGGGCCGGAGCCGCGGTTTCCCGACCTGACGCGGGCCTGGGACGAGGACCTGGGAGCGGCGCTGACCCGGGCGGCCGGCCGGCTCGGGATGCCGCTGCTCTCCGGCGTCTACGCCGGGGTGCGGGGCCCCCAGTTCGAGACCCCGGCCGAGATCCGCATGCTGCGGACGCTGGGCGCCGACGTGGTCGGAATGTCCGTCGTGCACGAGGCCATCGCGGCCCGGCACCTCGGGATCCGGCTGGCCGGACTGGCCTTCGCCTCGAACCTCGCCGCCGGGATCGGGGACGGCCCGCTCGACGCGGCGCACGTGAACGCGGCCGCGGCCCGGGCGGTACCGGACCTGGTGCGGCTGCTCGGCGCGGCCACCAGCGAGCCCGAGTTCCGGGACGCCTGACGGGGCGCGGTTTCGACCGTCCGCCGGCGGTCGGCGCCGGCCGTCCGCCGGCGCTCCGGATTCCCTACAGCGCGCCGACGTAGGGGAGGTGGCGGTAGCGGCCGGCGTAGTCGAGGCCGTAGCCGACAAGGAACCTGTCGGGCACGATGAAACCCGTGAAGTCGGCCTGGATGGTGACCCGGCGGCGGGACGGCTTCGAGAGCAGCGCGGCGGTACAGACCGAGCGGGGCGCCGCCGACTTCACCGCGCCCAGCAGCGCTTCGAGTGCGATCCCCGTGTCCACGATGTCCTCCACGATCATCACATCGCGGTCGGTGAGGGTCTCCGGGTGATACAGCTCGACCGCGGGAGTCCCGGGCTCGGTGCCGTCCCCGTAGGACGCCACCCGGCAGAAGTCCACCGTTACCTCGGTTCCACGGGCGTGGAGTTCGCGAACCAGATCAGCCGCGAAGACGAAGGCTCCACGCAGCACCACCAGCAGGTGCAGCTTCCGGCCGGCGTGCGCCGCCGCGATCTCCTCCGCGAGGGACTTCACGCGGGCGGCGATGGCGCCGGCCGAAAGGACCTCGGGCGGATTCGGCGCCGCCTCGACGCCCGGGGGAGTCAATGCCGGTCGGGAGTTACCCGGTCGGGAAGAGGCCGAAGGTCACACTGATGACCCCGATCGCCTCGACCGGCTTGCCGTCCTTGAGCGCCGGCTTCCAGCGGTAGAGGCGCGCGTGCTGGCGCGCCGTTTCGACACAGACGCGGCATCCGGACTTGATGACTCCCAGCACCTCGGTCGTCCCGTCCAGCTTGACGAGCACCTGGAGCATCACCTCGCCGGTGATCTTGCGGCGGCGCGCCGACTCGGGATACGGCGGCTCCGGCGGTTCGTAGAGGAGAGTTGGCTCCACGTCGTAGCCGCCCGGACTGTAGGCGCCGCCGCCCGATCCCCCTCCGTACCCGGGGCCAGTCTCATAAACACAAATCCCAGCCCACGAGACAAGAGGCAATATCATATGGCGGGAGGGGCGTGAAAAAAA
>VXNL01000022.1 GCA_009840635.1 Acidobacteriota bacterium
AGCCTGGGGCGATAACGAAGTCGGCGGGTTCAAGCCTGGGGCGATAACGACGTCAGCGCGGTTGTGTGTTTCCTGTCGTCGGCGCCTTGAGCGCGCATGGGGTTACGACGTGCGCGGCGCGGAGCGCCGCGCGTGCCGGTCTGGAGACCCGCGTTCCAAGCCGGCGGCGCCATCCGACGCGTCAGCGGCGTGCGAGGACGGTCGCCACGCCCTCGTGGATGAGGCGCGCGGCGAGGATCAGCGTGCGGTTGTTCCGGTCGTCGGGACAGGCTTCCACGACGTCCATCCCGACGAGCCGGCGTCCGGTGGCTCCGATCTCCTTGACGAGTTCGAGCCCGGCGCGTCCGGAGAGGCCGGCCGGCACCGGATGCGCCACCGCCGGGGCGAAGGCCGGATCGAACCCGTCCATGTCCACGGTGAGATAGACCGCGGCGGCGTCGGGGAGGTGCGACAGGAAAGCCGGGCACTGTTCCGCTTCCCACGCCGGAATCTGGGTGACGCGCCCGCCCGCCGACTCCCGGATCCCGCGCTGCACCGCGGTCTCGGTGCGGATCCCGATCTGGGTGATGGTCGCCACGTGCGGCATTTCGAGCAGACGCGCCGCGACGCAGGCGTGGGAGTCCCGGTTGCCCTCGAAGTCGGGGTACATATCCGGATGGGCGTCCCACTGCACCACGTGGACGGGACCCCGCCCGGCATAGGCGGCCACCAGGGCAGGGGTGATCGCGTGGTCGCCGCCCAGGATGAACGGCGTCCGGCCCCGCGCCAGTTCCGCCTCGACCGCGGCGGAGTAGCGGGCGGCGCTCTCCCGGAAGCCGGCCGCGTCCGGGCCCAGGTCGCCGAGGTCGGCGACGCTGCCGGCACAGTCCACGCCCGTTTCCGAGACCGTGTTGTAGCAGGCGCCGTCGTAGGCCGCGCGAATGGCGGGTGGCGCCTCGGCGCACTGGTCCCGGTAGGTGGACTGGGTGGCGTCCATGACGCCGAGCAGCGAGGCGGGGGCCCGCTCGGCGTCCGCCCGGGACGCGAGCAGTCCCCCGAAAGGGATTCCGGCGGGTTCGTGCACGCCGGTATGTTCGCAGCAGACGCCTACTAAAGTCCCCGCGATGGCATCTCCCGCGCGTCCCGCCGTATCGGTAATGCTCACCCGCGGGCAGGAGGTGCTCCTCGTACGGCGTTCGCCGCGGCTCCGGGCCTTCGCGAATCTGTGGGCCTTCCCCGGCGGAACCGTGTCGGCGGAGGACGCGAAGGTCCCCGTGAGCGGCGCCCCCGATCGGGAAACCGCGGCGCGCGTCGCGGCCGGGGTGCGCGAGGTCTTCGAGGAGACCGGGGTGTTCCTCGGGACGGCGGGACGCAATGTCGCCACCGCCGAACGGGACGACCTGCGTCGGCGGTTGCTCGCGGGCAGGACCGGATTCCCCGAGGTTCTCCAGAGTTTCAAAGCGGGAATCGATGCGACTCGCTTTGTCGAGGTCGAGGAACTCACCACCCCCGAATCCGCGCCGTACCGCTTCGACACGCGCTTTTACCGGTTGCCGCTGCCCGACGGCGCCGAACCGTCGGTCTGGTCAGGTGAGATCGTCGACCAGGCGATGCTCAGCCCGGAGGCGGCGCTCGCCCGCTGGCGCGACGGCGAAATGGCGCTCGCTCCGCCCATCATCGGCCTCCTCGAGCGCTGGTCCCCGGACGACGGCGTCTTTCGCGCCCGCAACCGCGACGAGGGGCGGATGCGGCCGGCGGTCCGCTACTCCCCCGGCATCGCGGTCATCCCCTGCCGGACGCGGACCCTGCCGCCGGCGACGCACACGAACGCCGTACTGATCGGAACGTCGCGTCGCTACCTCGTGGATCCCGCGGCCGAAACGCCGGCCGAGCGGGAGATGCTGTTCGGGATGGTGGACCGGCTGCTCGGTCCCGGCGACCGGCTGGCCGGGATCCTCGTCACCCACCATCATCCCGATCACATCGGCTCGGTGGCGGCGGCCGCGTCGCGCTACGGGGTCCCGGTGGGCGCCCACCCGGAAACGTTCGCCCGGATCCCGCCGGCGCCTTGCGGGACGAGATCGCTCGCCGAGGGGGACACCCTGGGCCTGGGGGAGGCGCCTGACGGATCACCCGGCTGGACGCTCGAAGTCCGGTTCGTGCCGGGCCACGCGCCGGGCCACCTCGCCTTCGTCGAAAGCCGCTACGGGGCGATGGTGGTGGGAGACGTGGTGTCCTCGCTGTCTTCCATCATCGTTTCGCCGGAGGACGGGGATCTCGGGGACTACATGGAGTCCCTCCGGCGGCTCGCCGCCGAGTGCCGCGGGATCGTCTATCCGGGCCATGGCGTACCGGTGGTGGCGGGCGCCGATCTGCTCCGGGCCCAGGTGCGGCATAGGGAAGCCCGGGAAGCGAGTCTGCTGGAGGCGCTCGACACCGAGCCCGCGAGCCTCGAAGCCATTGGGCTCCGGGTCTATCCGACGAGCGAAGTCCCGCGCCGGGGGCCGGTGCGCCAGCTGGCGGAGGTCGCGCTGACCTCGGGTCTCCTGAAGCTGGAACGCGAGGGCCGGGCTTCCGTCGCGGGGGGGCGATGGTTCCGCCCGACGGATAGCAACGCGTGAGCCCGCTCGTTACCGGCTGACCGGCGCGCGCCCTGCCGGGCGCGGGTTCCCGCCGGCTACTCGGCGCTGCTGCCCGGGACGGTATTCCCGGCCACCACCACCCGGTCGATGGACCGGAGGTTCGCGATGTCCTCGAGGGGGCTCGCGTTCAGCACGACGAAGTCGGCCCAGTTGCCGGCGGTGAGGGTCCCGACGCCGTCGAGGGCGAGACAGGCCGCCGCATCACGCGTGGCCGAGATCAGGATCTGTTCGGCGCTCAGGCCGGCCTCCGCCATCTCTCCCGCCTCGATGTGCTCGAAATAGCCCTGGAAGCGGGCCGGTGGCCCGGTGTCGGTGCCGAACGCGATCGTGACCCCGGCATCCGCCACCGCCTTGGTGTTCGCCATCGCGATGGGGTAGTGCTCGCGGTAGCCCTGCGCGGAACGGCTGTTCGCCACGCGCTCCATGCGCTCCGGATCCTTGAGCGCTTCCAGCACGGCGGGATCGGCGTCCTTCAGGAAGAACGGGTCGTCGAAGAACTCCGGCACCCCGGCATAGACGTAGGTGGAGATCTCCCGCACCAGGGTGGGGACGTAGCAGACGTCCTTCTCCTTCATGAGCTCGAGGAACTCCTCGTCCACCGGCTGGTCCCGCACGCTGTGGGCGATGAGGCCGGACCCCAGGCGCAGCACCTCCTTGGCGTCGTCGAGATAGAAGATGTGGGTCGTCACCATCTTTCCGGCTTCCCGGCCGAGTTCCATCACCTTCTCGATCGTCTCGGACGACACGCGCTCGTTCGCGCCGAGGTTGGTGTCCACGCGCATTTTCAGGAAGTCGGCGGGCAGCGCGAGGCTCCGGGCGACCGATTCGGCGGCCTCCTCCGGCGTGCCGCTCGAGATGACCTCGCCGGCGATCCAGATCCGGGCGCGGTCCAGACCGTCGTCCTGTTCGTCGCGCAATTGGGCCGCCTCGGGCCCGTCACCACCGAGCGACGCGATGCTGGTGACGCCATAGCGCGCGTAGAGGCCGAGTTGGCGAATCAGGTTTTCCCGCGTGTAGTGGCCCGTCTCGAGACCCATGACGTCGCCCGCGTGGGCGTGCGCGTTGATCAACCCGGGAATGACCGTCTTGCCGGCAAGATCCTCCACCGCGGCGCCGGGCGGCACTTCCACTTCGTCGGCCGACCCTACGGCGGTGATGCGTCCGTGGTCCACGACCATCACCGCGTTCTCGACTGCCGTTCCTCCCGTGCCGTCCCAGAGGGTGGCGCCGGTGAACGCGGTCACGCCGGGCAGCGGCGGGGGCTCGGAGCCGCAGCCGGCGACGGTGGCGAGCGCCGCGAACGCCACCGGAATGAGGAGGAAACGCTTCTTCCGGGTGAGGATGCTCATGGATCGGCCTCCAGAGCGCCCGAGCATAGCGACCTTGGTCGCTGTTAGCGTTCCGGACTCATGGCGACCGCGACGTTGGCGCCCGCTCCGGCCGGCCTCGGGCCCCCCAACATGTGCGGGAAGCTCGTGCGCGCTCTTCTGATCGGCCCCCGCGCCGTGGGCTGGAACGCGGGTGCGTCCTGGCGGGAACTCGGATACCTCCATCCGCCCGAGGAGGCGCTCGCGGCCCGGCAGCACGAGCGGATCCGGTCGCTGCTGCTCGAACGCGGCGTGGACATCGTGGAGCCGGACGCGGCGGTTTCGGGCCTGACACCCGATGCCGTTTACTGCCACGATGCCTCGTTCCCATCGCGGAGGGGCATGATCCTGATGCGGATGGGCAAGCAGAACCGGGAGGGCGAACCCGCGGCGCACGCCCGGATCTACGAAGCGGCGGGGTTCCCGGTGATCGGCGCCGTCGAGGCGCCGGGGCTGGCGGAGGGGGGCGATCTCGTCTGGCTCGACGAGCACACCCTGCTCGCCGGGGAGGGCTACCGGACGAATGCCGCGGGCATCGCCCAACTGGGAGAGGTCCTCGCGGAAGACGGAGTGGAGGTCGTGACCGCGCCCCTGCCGTTCGGCGACGGGCCGCACCGCTGCCTCCACCTGATGTCGCTGATCAGCGTGCTCGACCGGCGAACGATGGTGGCCGATCTCCGGTTTCTCGGTGTACCGACCTTCGAGATGCTGAGGGCGCGTGGCTGGGAGTTCATCCCCATTGTCGAAAACGAGCGCCCCACGATGGCCGCGAACGTGCTCGCCCTCGGGGGACGGACCCTCCTGGCCATCGCCGCCAACCACGAAACGAACGCCCGGCTGCGCGCTGCCGGCTTCGAAGTGTTGACCTATGAGGGCAGCGAGATCAGCCAGAACGGCTCGGGAGGCCCCACCTGCCTGACCCGGCCGCTGGTCCGGGCGGCGTCGTGAACCCCAGGATCCGGCGGATCGGCTGGCTCGTCTTCGGGCTCTTCGCCCTGCTGGTGGCTTTCCTCGTCTATTCCACGCTGACGATGGGACAGACGCGCTGCGAAGTCACCATGGAGATGGCGGGCCGCCAAGCGACCGTGACCGCCCAGGGAGCCACCGAGGCCGACGCGATCCGCGCCGCGATCACCGGGGCCTGCGCCCGGATTGCGGACGGCCGGACGGCGAACATCCTCTGCCTGGATACGCCGCCCCGCGCGGTCCGCTGCGACTGACCGGCACTTTCTCGACGGTTCCGTCGGACCGGAACAGGAAGGCGTCCGCCCGGCGCTTTCTGAGGCGCCCCACCGCGAGGCGGTAACGGCGGGCGCGGGCCTCCGCGGCCCGGTCGCCGGCCGGCGCCAACACGACGACCGTCGCGGTCCCGTCGGGCCGCACGACCACGCTGGGGACCGTGACCGTGAAGGGGGCATCCTTCCGGTCCCGGAGCGCGATGCGCAGGTTGGTGCGGAGTTCCCCGGTGAAGCGGTGATCCCGGCCGAGGCGCGAGGCCGCCGCCCGGGCCAGGGAGAGCGCCTCCCGCGCGACCAGCAGGCGCTGTTCGCTGGACGGGATCCGACGGGCGTCCACCAGGCGGGCCGCGCCGTCGAGATCGGTTGGGGTTCCCGCGGCAGCGCGCTCGAGAAGCAGGTGGGCGAGCCTGCGGACGGCCGGGAGAGCGCGAGGGTTCAACCCGGTTCCGAGGGAGGTAGCACCGCGAGACGGTGGCGCTTCCACCGGATCTCGGGGACGGGGTTCCGTGCGGTGACCGCGGCGGCGCTCCAGAGCTCGGCGGGCAGGTGTTTTGCGAGCCCCTGGGGCTTGTAGGGCGCTCCGGCCTTCGTGAACTGCGTGGCCGCAGCGAGCGTGAGCGTCCGCTTCGCGCGGGTCATGCCGACGTAGAGGCAGCGCCGTTCCTCGGCGCTGCTCCGTCCGCCGTCCCGGATTTCCCAGTCGCTCGAAGCGCTGATGAGGGCGATGCTCCAGCGGCCGTCATCACCCTCCTGGACCCGGAGATCGCTCCCCGCTCCGCCGGTCTTGCCGTTCAGGTCGACGAGAAACACGTGTTCGTACTCCAATCCCTTGGCCGCGTGGATCGTCAACACCTGCACGGCGCCTTCGGCCCTGAGCGGCGCCTGCGTTCCGTCGTGGCCGCTCGGGGCGGCCGATTCGAGGTGGCGCGCCGCGGTCGCGAAGGTGGCGAAACCGTCCCGCTCCAGCCGCCGCAGGTGCTGGAGCGCCTTCTCCACGTTGGCGGTCTGTTGCCTGCCGTCGAACGGTCCGCCCGAGCCGGTGGCCTCGGCCCGGGCCAGATAGTCGGTCTCGGCCAGGATTCGCTGGACGGCGAGGGAAGGGGGCAACTGTTTCGCCAGTTCGAGCCAGCGGGCGGTCTGCGCCCCGGCCTCCCCGAGCACCGTCGCCTCGGAAGCGGGCAGGTCGGGCGGCGTGTCGCCTCCGCTTGCCAGCAGGTCGCTGAACGGCGTTTGTGTTTCCCCCCGGGCCTTCCGGAGCGCCGCGAGCGTCGCGCCCGGTATCGCGAAAAAGCGTGAGCGCAGCAACTCCACTGCGCGTCGATCCGAGTACGGCCGCGCCAGGAAACGGCAGACCGCCGTCAGGTCGCGAATCTCGGAACTCTCGAAGAAACCGCTGCCGCGCACGAGGTAGGTGGGAATGCCGAGGTGCTCGACCGCCTCCCGGTAGCGCGAGAGACGGGCGCTCACGCGCGAGAGGATCGCGATCCGGTCGAGGGGTGCGCCGGCCGCCGCGAGTTCCGCGATCCGGGCCGCCACCCGGCGCGCCGCCTCGTCGTGCTCCCGGGTCACCGCCACGGCCAGCGCGCAGGTTTCCGAAACGTCCTCGTCCGCCGGGCCCGGTTCTTCGGGAAAGCGGTCATCCGCGTCGAAGCGGAAGCGCCAATCGGCGTCGGTGCCGGCGTCCAGCTCGGCGATGGCGGCGGCGGCGTCGTTCACGAACGCCCGCAGCTGCGCGGTGGACCGGAAGTTCCAGTGGAGCACTTCCCGGAGTTCGGAGTCGTTCCCCAGCCCTCGCCGCATCCATGCCTCGGTGCGGCCGAGGATTTCCACCCGGGCGTTGCGGAACCGGTAGATGGACTGCTTGTGGTCCCCGACGACGAAGAGCGTCGGAGCGCGCAAACGTCCCTTCGTGACCCGCTGCACCTCGTCCGCCGCCAGCCCCTCGCCGCTGGTCCAGGGCTCCGCGATGGCCTGCAGCAGGTCCCACTGCGGGTCGCTCGTATCCTGGAACTCGTCGAGGAGGAGGTGGTGGTAGCGGGCCTCGAGCCGGAACCGGCTCTCGGCGAACTCTCCCGTGTTCCGCAGCAGGCGCGTGGCCGCGAGCGTCAGGTCATCGAAGTCCATGACGCCCCTTTCTTCCTTGAGCGCCTGGTATTCGGACTCCACGGCCTGGAGCAGTTCCCAGACGGGGGTGAAGGAGCGCTCGTTGAGAAAGTCCAGCCAGCTCGTGCTGAAGTCCCTCAGGACAGCCTTGATGCCCTGGTAGTCATCCCAGACGCCCGCGAGAATCCTCTTGGCGCCCCTGGGACACTCGGTGAGGTCGGGACGCAGCCAGGCCTCGAGGAATTCGCGGTCGAGGGCGTCCCGCGATCCACCCTGCGCGGCGAGGCGGAAGGCCAGTTCCCCCTGCATGGGAACCGGCGCTCCATAACCGGCGAGGAAGCGGCGGATCCGGGGGTCCGCGGGCCCGAGCTTCGTCCGCAATACCGGCCGTTCCGGCGGCGGCCCGGCGGCGAGCCGCCTGGCCTCCTTCTCGAACCGCACCCGCCAGGTGAGCCGGTTTTCGAGATACGCCTGCGCGATCTCGTCGAGGCGCCCGAGACTCCTGCCGAGGAGCGGGAGTTCCGCGAGCGTCCGGTGGTCGAAGCCGGTCATCCCGGTGATCACACGGTCCACCGCCTGCCGGTGGACCACCGGCATTTCCCGCTCGTCCAGCACTTCGACGCCCGGAGTGACTCCGGCGTCGAGGGGGAACTCCCGGATGAGACCGAGATTGAAGGCGTCGAGCGTGGAGACCGCCACCTCGGCCAGATCGGGGTTCGCTTCGAGGTCGGCGGCCCCGAGCCGGGAGATGATCCGCTCCTTCATCTCGGCGGCCGCCTTGCGGGTGAACGTGAGCGCCAGGATGTTCCGGGGGGGAACCCCCGCCTCGACCAGATTCAGGTAGCGCTCCGTGAGGACCGTCGTCTTTCCGGTTCCCGCAGAGGCGCGGAGCACCACGTTCCGGGTGGGATCGGCCGCCCGGCGGCGGTTCGCGTGATCGCTCGGACGGAAGCCGGGCGGCGGCCGCGACGCCGCGGCGCCCCTCGGTGAAGGCGGCGCGCCCACCGGACGGGGTTCGGGAGGAACCTCGGCCAGGTCGGGCCGGAGGGCGAGCGGCCAGTCGAAGAACTTGATCTCCCGCGGGTCCTTCGGCAACGGGAACTCGCCGGCGGCGAGCCGGTCCCGCACGCCGCGGATCGTCTCGTCGAGCTGGACGACGTTCGCCGGTTCGCTCCACACCCGGTCCCCGAAGAAGGGAACGCCGATCTCTGCCGGGTCGGCCGCATCCGCCAGCCGCGCGTAGAGGCGGGCCTGGAGCAGGGCCGCCTCCCGGCCGGCGGAGGATCCCGACTTGTATTCGAGGACCCGCACCCCGTCCGTTGCGGTCTCGTCCACCCGGTCCACGGTGCCGCGCACGCGGAGCGGCGGCAGGGAACCCTGGGCGGGCTCGACCGTCCCCTCAAGGAGCGCCTCGATGCGGGAGGGCCGGTTCGGCCCGCGGGCGGCTTCTTCCCGGAGGAACCATTCGAGGGCTGCCGGGTGTGCCTCCCCTCCGAAGAGCCAGAGTTCTTCCGCGGCCCGGATGTCCGGGGTCAGGCCCGGATCTTCCAGCTCGCGGTAGCGCTCCCGAAAGAAGTCGAGCGCGTCATCGAGGTTCTCCTCGCGAAACGGGCCGTGCTCCTGCACGAAGGCCGGCACCGATGCCTCCATCAGCCGGTGGAGCCGGCTGCCGCGGGCGGTCCGGGAGGCCGTGTCGGTGAGCGTTCGCTCTTCCCGCAGCCACAACACGCGCTCGAGGAAGAACTGCGCCGGGTTGCGCGCATAGAGCACGAGCCCGGAGGGGGAAAGGTGCCGGGCGGCCAGATCCACGGCTCCCGCCGCCTGGCGTTCGAGGCTCACGGGAAGCGGAACGGCCGGGCCGGCGGCCGGGGCTTCGGGGACGGGGATCCGCGTCCGGTCGGGGTTTTCCTCGAGTTTCGCCCGCAGCGCGGAGAAGAGCGGGGACTCGCCGGCCGGGAACCCGTCCTCGAGCTCGGCGCGAGTGAAGGCGGCGGCGTCACCGGCCAGGCCGGCGAAGGCGGCGAGGAGCTGGACCTCCCGGGGGGGGGCGCCGCCCCCCCCCGGGGGCGGGGGGGGGGGCACCCCCCCCCGGGGGGGCGGATAATGAAAAAAAAAA
>VXNL01000021.1:0-4592 GCA_009840635.1 Acidobacteriota bacterium
CCGCCCCCCCCCCCCGCCCCCCCCCCCCCCCCCCCCGCCCCCCCCCCCCCCCCCCACGTCGCAACTCCATCCAGCCACACGACGCAGTCGCACGCGCGGCCGGCAGCTCTCGCTAGTGAGAGTCAACCAGCGCTCAGCGAGCCGACCTCTGAATCTCCCGAAAAACGGGCCCGAGATCGTCCATGCTGATTGAGCTTGGGTCGATCGCTTTCGTGGTCATGATGCTGGTGCTCGTATAGGTGCCACAGCCGTCACAGGAGATGGTTCCTGGAGCAAGGATCTCGACCGAAGTCCAATTCGACCCGGCATCGTCGGGTATCACCGTGGCCGTTTCGACCTCATCGGCGAACAAACCTCCGAAAACGTTCTCCTTCTCGACCTGTTTCGTGCCGTCCGGGAAGTTGAATGTGATCGTGAACTCGAAGGACGGGACATTCCGGTTCGCCTGGAGGGTGAATTCCAGCCAATCCGTGTCTGACGTGTAGGCGTCATATCGCGAGACCCCCGACACCGATATGTCGAAATCGGGATCGCCCTCCCCCTGACTACAGGTCAGCGTGAAACCCGAAGCGGTCTTGGCGTTGTTGCAAGTGACACGCTGGGCCATAGCCGTAAGGGGAAGCAGCAGGACTGCTGCCGTGAGTATCGGAATCCAATGAGCCCTAGTCACTTACAACCTCCTCAGTAGTTTCGTGAATGGTCCGCGCGGTAGAGCTACCGGTTGGCAATCCAAGGCCGACCATGAGCCCTCAGTAGCTCTGGTTCCCAGCAGGTAACCCGACTTGCGGGGCTTTCAGCACTCTTCGCAGGACCGAGCATGGCACAAGACCAAAGCTGAGTCACTGCCTGGACCCCCCATCCCCTTGCGGCAGTGCTTTAGGTTGAATACCATAACTTACCCTTGTACTTGGGTAAACCCGATGAACATCGGCGCTTCGCTACTCCTCGGAATCGTGCAGGGTCTCACCGAGTTCCTGCCGGTCTCCAGTTCGGGACACCTGGTGCTCGGGAGGGCGCTCCTGCCCGATGAGGCGCTCCGAAGTCCGGGGATCCTCTTCGAGATCGTGGTCCATCTGGGAACGCTGACCGCCGCACTGATCTATCTGCGCCGCGAGGTCTTCGGGCTCCTGAGCGCGCTCGCGGGAACCGGTGGGACCACTCCCGAGGGCCGGGACGCCGTCCGGGCCGGCCGGGGGCTCGTCGGCCTGCTGCTCGTCGCGTCGATTCCGGCAGCCGTGGTCGGGGTCGCGTTCCAGGACCAGATCCACCACGCGTTCAGCGGCATGGGCTTCGCCGCCGGGGGCCTCGTGCTGACCGGCGCCGTCCTCCTCTATTTCCGGCGGCCCCCCGAGGAGACCAACGGAGACGCTACCCGGATCCGGACGATTCCGCTGCTCCCCCGCGGTCTCGCCGATGCGCTCTGGATCGGGATCGCGCAGGCGGCGGCCATTTTCCCCGGGGTGTCGCGGTCCGGCCTCACGATCGTCGCGGGCCGCCAGCGCGGCGTCGCGTCCGCCGACGCCGCCCGCTTCAGTTTCCTGCTGTCCGCGCCCGCGATCGCCGGGGCCACCCTGCTCGAAGGCGCCTCCGCCCTCGGCAGCGGCGCGCTCGCCGAAGCCGGGGGCGTCGTCGCGCTGGAGTTGACGGTCGGGTTCCTCACCGCGTTCGTGGCCGGAACCTTCGCGTTGCGCTGGGTCTTCGACTGGCTTGCCCGGGAGCGGTTCCACCAGTTCGGCTGGTACTGCCTCTCGGTCGGAGGAATCGGCATTGGCCTTTCGAGCGCTTAAGACGGCGTTCGGCCGGCGGAGGGTCCTCGGCATCGCCCTGATCGCCCTCGCCGCCCTCATCCTGTTCTCGCTCGTCTCCTACTCGCCCTCGGATCCCGTGCTGCTCCTCAAGGCGGGCACCGGCGAGACCGTGACGAACTGGCTGGGGCCCACCGGGGCGCTTCTCGCCGAGGTCATCCTGCAACTCGTCGGGGTGGTCGGTTTCGTGATCCCGCTGGTGCTGTTCCAGGCGGCGCGGCGGCGCCTCCGGCCCGCACCTCCGGAAGGTGACGACTCTACCGCGGTCCGGCTGCTCATCCTCGCGAGCCTCGCGGTGAGCGCCACCGGCCTCGCCTCGCTCGCGCAGCAGGTCTACGGCGACGGGACCGGCGGCGGGTTCGCCTGGGGCGGCGTCGGGGGCTCTCTGCTGGCGGCCGCGCTTTCGGGCGCCATGAACCCGCTCGGCGCGGGAGTCGTGCTGGGAGCGATCGGACTCATGGGCTACGCCGCGCTCCGGGAGTGGGGTTTCGGGGGACCCGTGCTCAAGGAACACGACGCCAGCCACGGGCCCGGCTGGATCCGGCGGCTCTTCCTCCGGCTGCGTCCCACCGGGCGTCCGGCGGAGGACCCGGAGGTTCTCGACCCGGAGGCCGCGGAAGTCGCCAGGCGGCCCTTCGTGGTGCGCTTCCCGAAGAAGCGGCGGAAACCGGACCCGGAGACGGACCCCGCCAAGGAACCCGTTCCGGTGGCCCGGCCTCCTTCCCGCCCGGACCTGCTGAAGAAGCCGGCGACCCCGGGCGTCCGGCCGGCTCCCGGCGCCTGGAAGCTGCCCTCGCTACAGCTCCTGACGCGCCGCGCCCATCAGCCGGCCCCCGCGAAGCGGGCGCTCGAGGAGCGCCGCAAGGCCCTCGAGGCCGCCTGTCTCGAACACGGGGTGCGGGGCGAGGTGGACCGCATCCAGCCGGGGCCGGTGGTCACCACGTTCGAGTTCCGGTTGGGAGAGGGGGAGACCCTCAAGAAGATCCGGAACCGCCACGAAGAGATCTGCATGGCGCTGCGGGCGCCCGCCATCCGGGTGGAGCGGGTGAAGGGCAAGGGCGTGGTGGGGATCGAAGTGCCGAACGCATCGCCCTCGGTCGTGGGCCTCCGCGAAATCCTCGAGTCGTCCGACTTCCAGGACGAGACCGGCGCCCTGCCCATCGCGATCGGCCGGCTGGTGGACGGACGGCCGCTGGTCAAGGACCTCGCCGAGATGCCCCACCTGCTCATCGCCGGGGCCACCGGCGCGGGCAAGTCGGTGCAGCTCAACACCCTGCTCTGCTCCCTGCTGGCGCGCCGCACCCCGGACGAGCTGCGCCTGATCCTGATCGATCCGAAACGGGTGGAGCTCCGGCCCTACCGGAACATCCCGCACCTCTTGACCCCGCTCATCCTCGAACCGGACCAGGCCAAGACGGTGCTGCAGCACGCCTGCCGCGAACTGGACCGGCGCACCCGGATCCTCGAGGAGCACGGGGTGCGGAACATCGACGGATTCAACCGGCTGGTCGAGAAGATGGCCGCGCAGGCGGCGAGGCGGCGCCGCAAGAAGAACGAGCCGGAACCCGAGATCCCGTCGCCCCTGCCGCGGCTGGTGATCGTGGTGGACGAACTGGCCGACCTCTTCATCCACGCCAAGGCGGAGGTGACGCCGGCGATCCAGCGGCTGCTCAGCCTGGGCCGCGCCGAGGGCATCCACCTCGTGCTCGCCACCCAGCGGCCCTCCACCGACATCATCAGCGGCACGCTCAAGGCGAACCTGCCCACCCGCATCGCCTTCCGGGTGGCCAGCTACGTGGACTCGCGGACCATCCTGGACCGGGTGGGCGCCGAAATGCTGCTCGGCAAGGGGGACATGTTGATGATGCGCCCCGGCGCCGACCTTCCCCGGGCGCAGGGGGCCTACGTGGACGAACGGGAGGTGGGCAAGCTCGTCCGGTTCTGGGAAAGCGCGGCGGAGCCGGTCTTCGATACCGGAATGCTGGAGGAGGAACAGCCGCTTCCCTTCGTCGGGCCGGGGAACGGCGCGGCGCCGAGGGCGAACGGCGCCGCCCGGGCCTCGAAGGGCGAGGACTCTCTCCTGCCCCAGGCCCGCGAACTCATCATCCGGGAGCAGAAGGCCTCGACATCGATGCTCCAGACCGAAATGGGCCTCGGCTACCAGCGGGCGCGGCGCATCGTGGCCGAACTGGAACGCCAGGGGGTCGTGGGCCCGGCCCGCGGCGCCCAGCCGCGCGACGTCCTGGTCGCACCCCCGTCCTGAGCTTCCGGTGATCGCAGTGGCCCCATCCGTCCGACTCGGCGCCACGTGGCTCGCCGTGCTGCTGTTTGCCGGGCTGGCGCTGGCAGGCTCCGGCTCCGCCTTCCCGGAAGCCGGCGCCGTCACTCCCACTGCGAAACAGCTCTACGAGGCGGCCCGGAAGGCCGAAGAGGCGCTCCGCGGTTCCGAGACGGCGATGCGCAACCGGGACCAGTGGCAAGGGGTCGCGCGGAAGTACCGGTCGGTAGTCCTCTCCTTTCCCCGAAGCGGCTATTGCGACGACGCGCTCCACTACGAGGGAGGGATCTACCGCGATGCCGCCGAGCGTTTCGATGACCGGCGCTTCGCGGTGCGGGCCGCCGATGCCTTCGCTCTCCTGATCCGCGGGTATCCGGCGAGCCGCTGGGTCCCGAAAGCGCTCTATGAACAGGTGCGCCTCCACGCCGGCCGCCTCGACGACGAGGCCGAGGCGCGGCGCGCCCTCGAACGGCTCCGGGAGCGCGCGCCGCGCGCCGCCGAGACCCGGA
>VXNL01000021.1:4602-9071 GCA_009840635.1 Acidobacteriota bacterium
CTCCCGCCCCGGCCCCCGCCCGCGCGGCCGAGCGGCCGACGGCCGGGACGCCGCGCACCGTCGCGGTCCGGCAGGAAGTGCAGCCGGCAGATCCACCGACGACGGTGCAGAACATCCGTCACTGGGTCGGGGATTCGCACACCCGGGTGGTGATCGATCTGAGCGGCCCGACGCCGCACACCGAGGGCAGGCTCACCGACCCGGACCGCGTGTTCTTCGACCTCCACGGGGCGACCCCGGACGATGAACTCGAACGCCGGGCGTTCCCGATCGAAGGCTCGCACCTCCGGCGCATCCGGCTCGGCGTTCCGGAAGAGGAGATCACGCGGGTGGTGCTCGACTTCTCGAGCATCCGGGAGGTGACCGTGTTCGCCCTTCCTGATCCCTACCGGCTGGTGGTGGACATCCACGGGGCGCCCCCGCTGCGGGTCGCGGACAGCTCCGGGGACAGGGCCGCGCCGGAGGCTGACGACTCCCCGGCGGAGGCGAACCGGAGCGCCACCGCGACCCCGGAGACCGGCGACGAGGCCTCGCCCTCGCCGCCGCGCCCCACCGAGGGGGGCTACTCGATGGCCCGCCAGCTCGGCGCGGGAGTGAACCGCATCGTCATCGACGCGGGACATGGCGGCAAGGATCCCGGCACCCATGCCGGCAGTCTGCGCGAGAAGGACATCGCGCTCGATATCGCTGAGCGGGTGCGCGACGACCTCAAGGAGCGTGGGTTCGAGGTGATCATGACGCGCGAGAAGGACGTGTTCATTCCCCTCGAACAGCGCGCTTTCATCGCCAACAGCCGCGAGGCGGACCTGTTCGTGTCCATCCACGTGAACGCCGCGCGGAACCGGAAGGCCCGCGGCCTCGAGACCTTCTACCTGAATCTGGCCACTTCAGCGGACGCGGCGGAGGTGGCCGCCCGGGAAAACGCCTCCAGCGGCATGGTCCGGATGGCCGATGTCCGCAAGCTGGTGGATCAGATCGTCAATCACAGCCGGAAGGAGGAATCCCGGGAACTCGCGACGACCATGCAGGCGGCGATGGCCAAGAGCATTCTCGGCCGGGAAAACCACCCGCTGAACCGCGGCGTGAAGACGGCGGGCTTCCACGTGCTGCTCGGCGCCCAGATGCCTGCCGTGCTCGTCGAAGTGGGTTTCGTGAGCAACCGCGAGGAAGCGAGGCAGCTCCGCAGCGCCTCCCACCGGGAGAAGATCGCGTCCGCCATCGCCGACGGCGTGAACCGCTACGCGGAGACGCTCGGCCAGGTCGTCCAGACCACCGCCGCCCAGAACGAGCGGTAGCCGCGCGCTGGCCTGGAGCCCCCACCGGGAGGACTGGGCCGGCTTCAGCCGGCACGCGCAGCGCTCCGGATCGGCCCGTCAGCGGAACATGCGTCGCAGCATGAATTCGTAGACCCCGTCTCCGAACCACTTGCGGAGGAACATCAAGGGGCGGGCCATGGAGCCGCTCGCGTATCGCCGCCGCGGCTTTCGGGCCGTCGCGGCCTTGACGAATACCCGGGCGAGAACCTCCGGCGCGGTCCCGAGGCTACCGGGTTCGAGGCCGTCCATCAGCCCAAGAAACGATTCCACCTGGGTCTTGTACGCCGTGTCCCCGAAGTACCTCCTGAGACGGGCTCCCATCACGTCGCCGAACTCGGTCCTGATCGCGCCCGGTTGGATCACGACGACCTGTATGTTGAAGGGGGCGGTTTCCAGGCGCAGGCAGTCCGACCAGCCCTCGAGGGCGTGTTTGGTGGCGTGGTACCACGCCCCGAGGGGGATGAAGATCCTCCCTCCGATCGACGAGACGTTGACGATTCGGCCCGAGCCCCGTGCTCTCATGTGAGGCAGGACGAGTTGGGTGAGGTGGGCGAGCCCGAACAGGTTTACCTCGAACTGGTAGCGCGCGTCGTCGAGCGGGATGTCCTCGACGGGTCCGTAGAGCCCGAAGCCGGCGTTGTTGACCAGGACGTCGAACCGTCCCTGATTCTCGATGACGCGGCGCACCGCCCGCTCGTTGTCTTCCTCTCTGGTGACGTCCATTGCGACGGGAGTGACGCCGTGTTCGGGCAGGTCCTCCATTCGGTCCGCCCGGCGCGCGCCGGCGTAGACGGTGTGGCCCTCGCGGGCCAGCAGGATCGCGGCCGCCCGACCGATGCCGGAGGAGGCTCCCGTGACGAGGATGACCTTGCCCATGGCGATGCTCCTTCTCCAGGTTCCGGTTCAGGTTGAGCGGGAGGGTGTGGGGGAACTCGCCTTCGCCGACGCCCGATCGGAGACTACATCGGCACCTTGCCGCCGGATGGGATCCAGACGCCGAACGCCTTCGGGCCGGGTGGGTGAGTGGGGCCGTGACGTGGGCGGTGCCGAGCACCGCGCGTGCCGGCTGAAGCCAGCGTTCCAAGCCGTACGCGTCACCTCCGCTGTTGAGCGCCACGCCGCGGTGGAAGCCGCCTTTCCGCGTGGAGGCACGACGTGGGCGGCGCTCGGCGCCGCGCGCGTCACAGCGCTGCGCGCCCTCGCGGCGCGTCTGCCGTGGAACGGCCCTCAGGATGATTCGCGAGCGTGACGAGCCCAACCAACGGCCCCAGCCACGTCACCTTCGGTGATACCAAGTTCCGAGAGCTTGGCGCGGACCGAGTCGGCCCCCGTCAGACGCACCGGGGTCAGAAGGATTCTTCCGTTCTCTTTCGTGACGTCGAAGTACACCGAACCCGGGAAGTCGGTGATCACCGCCTTGGGAAGCGTGATCCGGTTCCTGGATGTCAATTTGGCGAGCACGGAGGGTTCCTTGATCTCAAAGTGAGGAGACCGGGGTTCATGGTAGTCGCTGTGGAGGTGGTGCGCTGTGTCCGGACGGGAGCCACTTTTCCGCGTGGAGTCACGACGTGCGCGGTGCGGAGCACCGCGTCTGGGCGGTTCCAACGGGTTCCGCAGAGTGCCGTGACGTTCCTCTAACCATTCCATTATTCAACGGCTTAGCGTGCTATACTGTTCCCTCCCGGAACAGCCCAGACTCCCCCGTTCCCGCCCGTTTTGTGCCGCCCAGACACCGCCCGTAGGAGCCCGGAACCATGACCGAACGCCCCTACCGACTCTCCGCGCGCTTTGTCGAGACCATCCGGGAACCCGGATGGTACGGCGACGGCCGCGGCTCCGGCGGTTTGTCCCTCCGGGTGAAGCTCACCACCCGCGGACACCTCGCCAAGTCCTGGGGCCAGCGCATCAGCGTGGACGGACGGCCTCGCAACCTCGGCCTCGGCTCCTGGCCCCACGTCAGCCTTGCCGAGGCCCGCGAGAAGTGCGCCCTGAACCTTGCGGCGCGGCGGCGCGGGGAACTGGTCACCGGCCAGAGGCGGAGGGTTCCCAGCTTCGCCGAGGCGGTCGAGAAGGTCATCGCGGTCCACCGGGACGGCTGGAAGGACGGCGGCCGTTCGGAGCAGCTGTGGCGCTCGAGCCTGCGGGACTACGCGATCCCCCGGCTCGGAAGCCGGCCGGTGAACCGGATCCACACGTCGGACGTGATGGCGGTGCTGCTGCCGATCTGGAACGTGAAGCGGGAGACGGCGAAACGGGTGCGGACCCGGATCTCGGCGGTGATGCGCTGGGCGGTGGCCCAGGGCTACCGGGAGGACAACCCGGCCGGCGACGCCATCGGCGCGGCGCTGCCCCACAACGGCGTCCGGCGCCGGCATCACCCGGCGCTGCCGTATGCCGAGGTCGCCGCGGCGATCCGTACGGTCCGGACGTCGGGAGCCTCTCCCGCGCCCGCGCTGGCGTTCGAGTTCCTGGTCCTGACGGCGTGCCGCAGCGGGGAGGTGCGCGGCGCGCTGTGGAATGAGGTGGACCTTGCGGGACGGGAATGGCGCGTTCCCGGCGAGCGGATGAAGACGGGACGGGAGCACCGGGTCCCGCTGTCCGGCAGGGCGCTGGCGGTCCTGGAGGAGGCCCAGGCGCTCGCGGACGGCTCCGGGATGGTGTTCCCCTCGGCTCGCGGCGGGCCGCTCAGCGGGGAGGCGATCGCGAAGCTGGTGCGGGATCTCGGGATCGGCGCGGTGCCCCACGGGTTCCGTTCGAGCTTCCGGGACTGGGCGGCGGAGTGCTCCGACGCGCCGCGGGAGGTGTGCGAGCTGGCCTTGGCGCACGTGAACACGAACAGCATCGAGGCCGCCTACCGGCGGACCGACCTGTTCGAGCGGCGTCGGGCGCTCATGGAACAATGGGCCGCGTTCCTGGCCGGGACCGAAGGCGCTCCGGCATGACCACAGCCGCGCCTCCGTGTGCCCCGGTGACGGTCGTCACCAGGTCCACTACGGCGGGAGAGCCAGCCGACCCAGTGTGTGCACACTGGAGCTGGCGAGGGGGGCTCCGCCTCCCCTTCGAACCCCCGGTCTCTCGCGCCGCTGCTGGAGCACCGGACGAGGGGGGGGGGGGGGGGGGGGGGGGGGGGGGGGGGGGGGGGGGGGGGGGGGG
>VXNL01000044.1:0-5874 GCA_009840635.1 Acidobacteriota bacterium
CCCCCGGGAACCGGCGTACCAGCCCCCGCCGTTCGAGCTCCGAGACCGCGGCCAGCGCCACCGGCACCGGGAGGCCGGTGGCGCCGAGGAGGGTGTCCAGATCCATCCCGGCCGGCCGTTTCCGCAGTGTGTCCAGCAGGCGGGCGGCTTCGGCCCCGGGACCCGGTCTCGGCGAGGTGCCCTCCGGTTCCCGGTTTCCGGCGTCTCCCGATTCGGTGCCCCGTCCGGCGAAACCGGACGGGAGCCCCAGTTCCTCCAGGATGTCGGCCACTCCGGTGACCAGGGTGGCGCCGAGCCGGATCAGTGCGTGGCACCCCGCGCTCGTTTCCGACCCGATGGGACCCGGGACCGCGAAGACCTCGCGCCCCGAGTCCACCGCGTGGCGGGCCGTCGCGAGGGAGCCGCTCCGCTCGGCGGCTTCCACAACCAGCGTTCCCAGCGTCAGGCCGGCGATGATCCGGTTCCGTCGCGGAAAGTGATGGGGAAGGGGACGCGTTCCGGGGGGAAACTCGGTCAGCACCGCTCCAGCGGCGCAGCAGGCGCGCGCCAGCTCGCGATGCTCGGGTGGATACAGGGAGTCGTGCGCGGAACCGAGGACGGCGACGGTCCTGCCCCCGGCTCGGAGCGTGGCCCGGTGAGCCGCCGCATCGACACCCCGGGCGAGGCCGCTGACGACCACGAGCCCCGCCTCGGCGAGGCCGGCGGCGAGCCGTTCCGCGACCGCGATGCCATACGGCGTCGCTCTCCGGGAGCCGACCACCGCGACCGCCGGCGCCCCGAGGTCGGTATCGCCCGCGACCTCGAGGGCGATCGGGGGAACGGCGATTTCGGCGAGCCGGGGCGGGAATCCGGGTTGTCCCAGAATCAGCAGCTGGCGTCCGGCAGCGGTGGCCGCCTCGCGCCAACGCCGCGCCGCCTCGAGGCGCGCGGCCGGCAACGCGCCGCACCTCTGCCGGAACGTGGAAACGGCTGCTTCGAGGTCGCCGCTCTCGAAGCAGCGGGCGCGCTCTCGGGGCGGCGGCCGCTCGGCAAGGGCGATCGCGAGCGCCGCCTCTTCGAGACGGGCCTGCGGCTGTTCTCCGGGTGGTGCGGGACGGTTCGTCATTGGTGTTCTCCCTGGGGCCGGTTCCGCCGCTCCGGGGATCGGAACGGGTCGAAACGTCCTCAGTAGGTAATGACGTAATTGGCGTCGTTTTCTTCTCACCCCGATGGGGTTTTCCCCGACCGGCCGGCACGCGCTACTATCGGAGACCGCCCGGATTCCCGTCCGGAGCCTTCGCCAGGGCAGTTGCCCGGGAACCAGCGAAATGGCCTGTTCATTGCATTCAAGACTGACGATGCACCGGATGCCCGCTCCCTTCCGCTCCGCCTGGTTGCTCGTCGCCGCGACCTTGCTGATCGGGGGGTCCGCCGCGGCCCAGCCCACCGCGTCGCTCGAGGCGTCCGCATCCGGCGGCGGCGAGCGATCGGGTCAGGAGAACTCCTTCGGGGTGGAGGTGGCCGGCAAGGGCCTCTGGAAAGAGGCGGCCTACCGCTGGGAGAAGGCCGTGGAACTCGATCCCCAGAACCCGAAGGCCCACAACAACCTCGGGGTCGCCTACGAGCGTTCCGGCAAGTTCGAAGAAGCGCTCAAGTCCTACGAGACGGCGCTCGAGCTGATGCCCAGCAATGAACAGATCCGCCAGAACTACGAGTTGTTCCGCGAGGCCTACGAGCGCAAGAAGCGGAAGGACCGCGACGCCGCCCGCTCCCGGAGACGCTGACGGTCCCATGGGTCTTGCTCGCCATCGCCGGTTCGCCGCGGGAGTCGCGCTCTCGCTGCTCTGCTTCACCGCCTGCGCGGCCGGGCCCTACGTCGAGGTGCCCATCGAGATTCCGATCGACGCCAAGCTGGACCTGTCGGACTACGGACGCGTGCTCGTCGGCAGCTTCGTCAGCCAGACCAACGAAAACCTGGATCTCGACTCGGAGACTTCCCGGCTGCTCAGGAACCAGTTGCGCCTGAACTCCCGGCTGGCGGTGATCGAGGCCGAAGTCGAGCCGCTCGGAGACTTCTCCGATGCGGCGCTCGAAGCCAGCGGGCTCGCCGAACAGTTCGACGACATGGCGGCCGAGGCGGTCGCGATCGGCGACGGAGAAATCTCCCGGCAGGAGTGGATCGACCTCGAGCAGGACAAGCTCCTCGAGGACGAGGAGTACTGGCGACAGCTGGGCGAGGAGTTCGAGGAGCCGCTGATCATCAGCGGCCGGCTCCGCTTCGCGGCGGAGGAGCGCTCCGGGTTTTCCCGCCGCGACCGCTACGTCCGCGACAGCTTCAACCGGCCCCGACTGGTGCGCAGCACCCAGTTTCAGGAGCGCAACGCCTACACCCTGACCGCGGAGTTCTATTTCATCGACGGCGCGAGCGGCCGGACCATCCACCGCGAGCGCTTCACCGAAGAGGTCATCTTCGGACGGGACGAGGAGAGCTCGGCGCTCTCCTCCTACTTCGAACTGATGGACCGCATCCTCCCGAATTTCCTGAGCGTGGTAACGCCGCAGACGTTCCGAGGCACCCGAATCCTGTTGCGTTGATTGGCTCCCAGGCAGTTGAAAGGAGAAGGCTCGTGATTCACGGCTCTTCGAAATCCGGTTCCCGGGCCCGGGCGCCATTCGTTCTTACCGTCCTGCTGGCAGCGCTCGGCACGGCGGCCGTGGCTCCGGCGCAGTACTTCATCCCGTTCTACGGGAAGAACAAGGTCAAGTACGACAAGCACGACTGGCAGGTGTACCGGTCGCCGCACTTCGACGTCTACTACTACCCCGAGATGGAGGAGGAACTGGGCCGGCTGGTGAGCTATGCCGAGAGCGCCTACGAGACCCTCTCGGACGAACTGAAGCACGAAATCCCCTTCGCCATTCCGCTGATCCTCTACAAGACGTTTTCCGAGTTCGCCCAGACGAACCTTTCGCCGTCGGAGATCCCGGAAGGGGTGGGGGCGTTCGCGGAGTCGGCGCGGGACCGGATGGTGATCCCCATCGACAACCCGCCGGATGAACTCCAGGAGCTCTTCCTCCACGAGCTGACCCACATCTTCGAGTTCGACATCATCCCCCGGTCGCTCTTCCGGCAGACGGTGCCGCTCTGGATCGACGAGGGGCTCGCCACCTACATGGAGGACGAGTGGGATCCGATCGACCTGATGGTGGTTCGCGACGCCGCGGTCGCCGACCAGATCCCCACCTTCCAGGAACTGAACCAGCGCTTCGCCCGCGCGCCGTATTCCTTCGGCGCCTCCATCTTCGACTTCATGGAAGAGCGCTTCGGGAAGGAAGGGGTCCGGCAGTTCGTGTTCTCGCTGCGCCGTGCCGTCACCGGCGGGGTCAGCGAGGAAGTCTTCGAGCAGGCCTTCCGGATGCCTTCCGAAGAGTTCTACCGCGAGTACAAGCGCTGGATGAAGGAGCGGTTCAAGCCCTACCGGGACAAGGAGATTCCGGAGGACTACAGCGTGGACCTGTCGCCGCGAGAGGGACGCTACGTCGGTGCGATTTCTGCCGCGCAGTCGCCGTCGGGCGAGGTCATCGCAGTGCTTGCCGGGAACCGCCGCGAGTCGGAATACGACGTGGTATTGCTGTCCGCCAGGGACGGCGAGGTGATCCGTAACCTGACCCCGGGCTACGCAGGCGAGTTCCTCAATGTGGTGGGACTCAGCGGTGAGGACCAGCTCATGGGGCGGAACTTGAGCTGGACGCCGGACGGGGCGCAAGTCGCCTTCTTCGGGCGGTTCCAGAAACGCCGGGCGCTGCTGTTCGCCGACGTGGTGCAGTCGAAGATCGTCCGGCGCATCGAGATGCCGCTCGACCGGGCCAAGTTCCCGCACGTCGGGCCGGGCGGCGAATGGGTCTATTTCACCGCGCTGAACAACGCGATCTCCGACGTGTACCGGGTGAACATCGAGACCGAGGAGATCGAGAACATGACCCGGGACGACTTCCACGACAAGTTCCCGACGGTCAGCCCGGATGGCGAGTGGATCTACTACAGCCGGCGGATCAGCGGTTACGACAAGCTCTACCGCCTGCGGATCGCCACCGGCGAGAAGGAGCAGGTCACGTTCGGGACCTTCAACGACGTGGCCCCGATCTTCGCGCCCAACGGCCGCGACCTCATCTATTCCTCGAATGAGGACGACGGGATCTTCAACATCCGATCGCTGGATACCGAGACCGGCGACATCCTCCAGTACACCGATGTGCTGGGCGGCAACTTCGCGCCCAGCGTCATCCGGGATCCCGACACCGAGCAGGAGACGCTGCTCTTCACGAGCTACTACAAGGGCAACTGGGGGTTGCACACCCTCGGCATGGACGAGCCGGTGAAGGAGATCTTCGCGGACACCATCGTCCGGACCCCCGGGCCGGTCATCGACTTCGTGCCCACCGTCAATCACCAGGTCATCAGCGAGAACAAGCGCGAGAAGGGACGCTTCGAGAAACTGTTCCTCGACGGTCCGCCCCCCATCACGGCCGGGTTCACGAGCGACTTCGATTTCCTGGGCGGCACCGCGATCTCGCTGTCCGACGTGCTCGGCGACGACCGGCTCTCGTTCACCGCCTACTCGGTCCGTTCCTACCGCATCTACAACGCCCAGTACGCCAACCTGGCAGGGCGGCTCCAGTACGCCGTGGAGGCGCACGACCAGACCTCCTTCTTCTACCCGGGGCTTCCCTACTACCTCACGAACTTCTGGTCGCGCGCGGACAGCATCGGCACGATCCGCTCCTCGGGGGCCTCGGCGCGGGCGCTCTACCCGCTCAGCCGTTTCCGGCGGTTCGAGATGGGGATCGGCTACGACTACCAGAAGGCCGGTTTCGAGAACATCTACCTCCAGCCGGGCGAGGACCCGCTCTTCCCCCAGCAGTTTGTCGATCAGTACGACGACTTCTACACGCGGATCTTCCCGACCGGCCACGTCCTGCCGGCGCGCGCCGCCTTCGTTCAGGACACGATCCGGTTCCGCCAGCTGGGCCCCGCGGTGTTCCCGCAGGCCGGCAGCACGGTCTATGCGGGACTCGAGTGGTCCCCCGGCGGGCCGTTCCTTTCGAGGACGACCTTCAATCTCGATGCCCGGAAGTACTTCCAGGTCACGACCTCCAGCGTGCTGGCGGCGCGGCTCAAGTGGATGCACAGCTCCGGCGACGCGCCGGCGTTTTTCTGGTTCGGCGGAATGGGTGAACTGCGCGGCTACGACCTCTATTCCTTCGTCGGCAACCGGGGCGGGCACGCCACCGTCGAGTTCCGCTTCCCGATCATCGACGCCGCCATCACCCCCCTGGGGCTGATCGGTCCGTTCCGCGGCAGCGTGTTCATTGATGCCGGAGGGGCCGCCTACGATGGCGAGGAGCTGAACATCTACTCCTCGGAACGCCGGGAGTCACGGCTCGGCCGGCTCTGCGGTCCCAGGCAGAACGTGGTCTGCGTGTCGGAAGGGGGCGGCCTCGACGATTTCGTGGCTTCCTACGGCTTCAATGCCCGCGTCTATTTCCTTGGGCTGCCGCTGAACTTCGCATGGTCCAAGCGCACCGACTTCGCCACGACGCTCGACGGCTGGAAGTTCGACTTCTGGATGGGCTGGCCCTTCTAACGTCGAGCGGTTTGGGAACGGGGTCCCCGGCCCGTTGATGCATCGGACGTAAGGGAGAAGGGCCGGGGACCCCGTTCCCAAACCGCCCGGCGCTTCGCGCCGATCGCCCAACCGCTTGGAACGCCGGCTTCAGCCGGCACGCCCGGTGCTCCGCACCGCGCACGTCGTAACCCCACCCCCCCCCCCGCCGGCCCGGGGGGGGGGGGTGGCGTATAGACAAAGTGCGCTGACGCACATATTACACAGGTAG
>VXNL01000044.1:5884-71594 GCA_009840635.1 Acidobacteriota bacterium
GCGCGGTGCTCGGCACCGCGCACGTCGTAACGCCACCCACCACGAAGGGGCCGCCGCCTTCAGCCGGCGCCCCGCTACCCCAAGCTCTGGATCCAGGACACCGCCTCCGGGGCCAGTCCCGGGCCGTCGTGCTTGACGTAGAGATACAGGGTTTCCACCCGGTCGCGTAGCCGCTCCAGCATCCCGGAGATCACGACGCGCTCTTCGGGGGTGTAGGGAGGGTCCCGGCGGAGACGGACGTAGGCGAAATCGGCGGTGACGGGGACATCCTGCGGCTCTTCCAGTTCCGAGATCCCAGCTACGAGCGCCGCGCCGGCCGCCCGGCACGCGTCGCGCACGGCGTCACAGTCCCAGGAGTCGTGCCGGAACTCGAGCGCGGCGCGGCTTCCCGGGGGCAGGCTCCCGAGGAACACCGCCAGCCGTTCGTCGTTGCGGCGAAACCACGGCGGGCACTGGAAGAGGATCGGGCCCAGGCGCTCTCCGAGCGGCTCGAGCGCCTTGAGAAACGAAGCCACCGACTCCTCGGTATCCGCGAGCCGGGCCCGGTGCGTGATCCCCTGATGCGCCTTGACCGCGAAGCGGAAGGACTCCGGCGTGCTCTCGGCCCAGGCCGCCGCGAGGTCGGGCTTGGGAAACCGCCGAAAGGTGTGATTCACCTCCACGCTCCGGAACACCGAGGCGTAGTAGGAAAGGAAGTCGGCGGGCTTCGTCTTCTCGGGATAGAAGGCGCCCACCCACTCCCGGAAACCGTAGCCGGACGTGCCGGCGAGGAGGTTCAACTGCTCTCGAAGAGGCTGTCGAACGCGGCCTTGGCGTCCCGGGCGGTGTCCAGCTTCCTCCCGGTCACGTCGAGGACCTCGGTGGGGCGGAAGTGGAGGCACTCGTTGCCGGCCCACTTGTTCACGATGCGCTCCGGAATGTCGGCGCGGCATTCGTAGCGTTCCTTCGGATCGAAGAACGTGCAGTGCCGGCAGGAGCGGAGCGGCGTGCTGCACGTGGGACACATCGAGCCGACGACGATCGAGACCTCTCCGGTTGGCCACTGATACCCGCAGCGTGCGCACCGGGTCACGATGGTGGCGCGCCGGTCGCCGGCGAGCCGGAGCGTTCGCAGCTGTTCGGTGTTGCCGAGATCGGCGAGCCGCTCGTTGACTTCGCGCTGGAACCGGCGCTGCTCTTCGCTATCGCGACGCTTGCGCTGTCCGCGGCGGCGGTACTTCATTCGGGAAGAAGATCTACGGGGATTTCGAGGGACGGCCCGTGGGGCCATCCGGAGCAGACGCGCAACCGAGGCGCGACACGTTGATCATTCGGATGCCCGGACGACTCAGCGGCGCTGAATCGCCGACGAAAGGAGCAGTTCGAGGAGCGTCAGGGACGCGGGGCATCAACCCCGACTGCTGAATCCGAAGCCTAACACGCCCGGGAGCGCGGCCGTCAAGTCTGGCAACGGGGGCAGTAGAAGGAGGAGCGGCCCGCGATCGGGATGCGGGCGATCACCTCCCGCCGGCACCTGGGGCAAGGGTCGCCCTCGCGGCCATAGACGAAGAAGCGGGCCGAGGTGCTCTGCCGGCCGGCCTCGCCGTCGCTCAGGTAGAGGATCTCGCGAGTCCGGGTGCTGCGGATCGAGCGGCGCAGCGTCCAGCGGATCGCGCGTTGGAGTTTCGCGGCCTCCCGGTCCCCGAGTTCGGCGGCGTTCCGGGCCGGATGGATGCCGGCCCGCCAGAGCGCCTCGGCCGCCTGGATGTTGCCGATCCCGGCGATCCGGTCCTGATCCATGAGGAGCGACTTCACGGGCCGGCGGCTGGCGCGGAGCAGCGCCACGAGACGCTTTCCCGTGAATGCCGGTCCGAGGGGTTCCGGACCGAGGCGGGCAAGCCGCTCCTCGTCGGCGGGAAGACACATGGAGAAATGGCCGAAGCGGCGCTTGTCCGAGAAGAGGATCCGGCGCCCGCCGGCGATCCCGAGGACCGCGCGGACCGCCGGCGGATCGGCGTCGCCGGGATGGCGGAGCGCCCATTTGCCGCTCATCCCGAGATGGCTGAGGAGCGTGACGCCGCCCCTTTCGAACTCGATGCGCAGGAACTTGCCGCGCCGCCGGACCGCCGCGACCACGCGACCCTCGGTCGCCGCCCGGATCACGCTCTCCGACTGGCCGCGGCGGGTAAGCGGGTCGGGAACCGCGACTTCCTGCAGTCGTTCCCCAGCGAGCCAGGTGGTCAGGTTTTCGCGGTTCGCTTCCGCTTCCGGCAGTTCCGGCAAGTAAGGTGCTCGGGAGGGAGGCCCGCTAGCCGCTCAGGATTTCGCTGACGGCGCGGTGGGCCTCGTCGATGGCGGACTGGGTGTAGGCGTAGGCGCCGGCGTCGGAGTTCGCGATGCGGATCCGCCCGAAGGGCCGGCGTCCGATCTCGTTGGGGGCCTCCCCGGGAGCGAAGGGCGGATCCCACAGGGAGTTGAACTCGAAGGCGTAGCCGTGCGGCCAGCGGTTCACGGTGAGCCCCAGGATGTCGCGGGCCGGGTCGAAGCCCCCGGGACCGAGGGCCCGCGCGAGCTGGCTCCGGGTTTCCCGTTCAAAGGTCTCGAAGCCCATTTCCAGCAGTTCGTGCTGGCCGGCGGCATGCTGCACCCGGGCGCTGGCTCCCGGCAGACACGGGGTGCGCACCGTGTGGAGCACGATGAGGTCATCGGGGCCGCTCGAGAAGTCGTAGCCCCCGATGCTCACCGGAAAGTCGAGAGACACGCTGGCGTGGAACCCGGCGGGGAAGTAGATGTTCGAGGTTCCCAGCGAAACGAAAGAGGTCCAGTTCCGAATCAGGACGTTCGAATAGACGAGAGGCACCTTCGGGGGATAGGCGAGCGCCTCGCGTTGCTCCTCGGGGAGTTCGGGCAGCAGGTAGGGAATCACCCGGTTGTAACAGGCGAGCACGACGTGGCCCGCGTGGACGCGAGTCTCCGCGCCGTCCCGGACATAGGTGACGCTGGCGGGCGCGGCGCCGCCGTCCCGCACCCGAACCGCGGTGCTGTTCAAACGAATGCGGCAGAGGGAGTCGGGACGGTCGAGGGCGCCGTAGTCGAGCCGCGCCTCGACGATGTCCTCCTGGGTGCTGCCCGCGGCGGCGCCCGGCACCAGTCTGCGCACCAGCAGCCGGGCGAGGGTGGCGTTCCCGTCCGGGAAGTGGAAGATGTAGGGATCCGGGTTGTCGTTCGGTTTCGCCGTCAGGCTGAGCCGGGGATGGTCTCCCGCAGCGAGATCCATATCCTGGAACCCGGGATAGCCGAGACCCCAGAGGTCGAGCGCGGGAACCCCGTCCGGCCCCATGCCGAAGAGCCCGTGAGTGCGCTGCCGGTAGAGCGCCTGGATCTCGGCGCCCATCCCGAGCGCCTCGAGGAAAGCCTCGTAACTGGTAGCTGCCAGCCGCTCCTTCTTGGCGGTTCCGTCCAGATCGGGCCACGGATCCCCGGGGGCCTCGTAGAGACGCACGAAGTCGGCGCGCCCGGCCTCGCTCAGGGGGGTCTCGGCGGCAAACTCGGCAGCGGGGCGCCTTCCCATGCCCGTCACCAGACGGTCCTCGCCGAAGTCCTCGCTGCCGAAGAACACCGAGTTCCGGAGTCCATGGGACCGGTAGAGATCGCGGTCGAAGGCGGTGAAGAAGAGGTCGAGATCGATTCCCAGATCGTCGAGAAGGCCGTTCACTGCCGGCGAGAAGGTGGAAGGGGAGTCGAGGGATTGGGTGCCGCCGTAACCGAGCACGGTGCGGCCCTCGTGGGTGAACTCGTTGCGCTTCGCGTGGCCGCCGAAGTCGTCGTGGTTGTCGAGTACCAGGATTCGCGCCTCGGGGAAGGCCTTCCGGTAGAACCAGGCTGCGCTGAGGCCGCTGATGCCGCCTCCCACCACGACCAGGTCGAAGCTTCCCCCTTCGGTGGCGCCCGAATCGTCCCAGGACCCGCCGTTCTCCACCCGGTCGCGTAGTTCGTGGGCGACCTCGAAGGAACCCGGGTGGCTGCCGCGCAACCCGGTCAGCGCCGGGGGATAGGGGCCGGTCGGTCCGGACGCCGTACACGCGCCGAACAGCCAGCCGGACGCCCCCGGGAGCGCGAGAGCCCCCACGCCCATCGGAATCCCGTTCAGGAAGTCCCGCCGGCTGATCTTCCGGTGCATCCCGAGTTCGCGGTCGCTCCGCCGGGTGTCGCCGGCCGAAGGAACGGGGTCTCGATCGCTGGTCATCCCGCCTTGAATCTTCCCACGTTCCGCGCCGCTGCGAGTCGAGGTCTCCTGCACCGTCCGTTAAATTGGCCATTCCGTCCAGTCCCCCGGAGTGCCTTCCATGCAGAGATCGAAGTCCCGACCCGAGACGCTCCGCGTCCTCTCCGCGCTCGCCGGGTAGCGCAGGCAATGCGACGCCGCCGGTTTCTGACTTCGGTCGCAGGTGTCGCGGTGGTCTCGGGCTACCGCGGGGTCCCGGCGGCCACGCGGCTGAACGGACGGATCGGCATCGTCGGTGGAGGCATCCTGGGATGCTCCATCGCGCTCCACCTCGCACGCCGGGGCGCCGAGGTCACCGTCTTCGAGCGCGAGGGACCCGCGGCCGGCGCCACCGGGAACTCCTTCGCCTGGATGAACGCCAGTTTCTCGAAGCGTCCGCACTCGTATCACGAGCTGAACTGGCGGGGTCTCCAGGGCTGGCGGCGGCTCGAGGCCGAGCTCGGCGGCGCGCTGGAAGTGAGTTGGGGGGGCAGCCTGGAGTACCGCATCGAGGCCGATCGCGTGCGGCTCCTGCACGAGCAGCTCGCGCGGAGTCAGCGCTGGGGCTACCCCATCCACCAGGTGGACGAAGCCCGCTTCCTTGAACTCGAGCCCGGACTGACTCCCGAGGCGCCGGTCCTCGCCGCGATCTGGGCGAGTGCCGAGGGACACATCGAGCCGCGCTCGGCGACCCGAGCGCTGTGGGCGGCGGCCGAAGCCGCCGGGGCGAAATTCCTCATTGCCGAGGTGAATGCGCTGGACATCGGTTACGGTGTCCTGCGCGGCGTCCGGACCTCGGCAGGAGACCATGAACTCGACACGCTGGTCCTCGCAGCCGGCGTTCAGGCGCCCGAGCTGGCGCGCCAGGCGGGGGTCGACGTACCCCTCATCGAGTCGCCGGGCATCCTCGCCCACTCGACTCCGGCGAAGACGGTGGTGAACCGGATCGTGCTGGCGCCGAGCATCCACGTGAAGCAGGCCGCCGGCGGCAAGGTGGTGGCCGGCGTCGGCTTCGCGGGTGCGGGCTCGACGGACCACTCGCGCGCGGTGGGCGAGGAGATCTTCCGGGAGACCGCCAAGGTCCTTCCGGCGGCGGCCGGCCTGGAGGTGGACGAGGTCAGCCTCGGCTACCGGGTGCTACCGAGAGACGGGCACCCCATCGTCGGTTTCGATCCGGCGGCGCCCGGCATCTACTTCGCTTCGATGCACAGCGGGATCACGATGGCTCCCGTCATGGGGATGTTCGCCGCCATGGAAATCCTCGACGACGTCGAGGTCACGCTGCTCTCGGACTACCGGCTCGCGCGCTTTTCTTCCTAGCCGGACAGACGTTTTCCCAACGCGGTTGGGATCGGTTTCCACCAAACCCCCCTTCGGGCTGCCGCTTGGGGATGGGTGGGTCTTCGCGCGACAGCCCCCGGCAACGCCGGACGCCGGATGTAAGGAGGTGAACTTTCCAGCGCAATGGAAATATACCACATCCGGAGGCTCATAAGCCACTGAATTACCGAGTGTCATAGGCCCGGAAAACGATCTCCAGATCGCGCCGCGCGGTTTCGAAATCGGAACGTGGTCGGCGCGCGGGATTTCGAACCGACCGGAGGAAATCCCTGGCCATCGCAGCAAACCCCATGAGGTCCGCGAACGGGCCCACCCGGAGCCGGATTCCCCACCCGGCGCGCGACCAGACGTAGAGCCCGTTGCTCTCGAAGACCACACGGCCGTCCTCACCTTCCACGAACGAGTGCTGCAGGATTCCTCCCGGGAGCGAGGGGGTGTTCCAGCCGTAGCGGACCTCGGCGCGGATTCCGGACGGGTATTCGAGTTCGAGATGAGCGTGCCGCTCCGGCTCGCCTCCGTCCGGGAAGTCCGCGCGCACCGCCGCCGGCTCGGGGCCGACGATGGCGCCGAGAAGCGCGACGAAATGGATGCCGCCTTCGAGCAGGGCGCCGTGCCCGGCCCGCCAGTCGGATGGCTGCTGCCGGGTGAGCTTCGACACACGGATCCGGCGCAGCGGCCCGATTTCCGGGAGCCACCCCCGGAGCCGTCCCAGGGACGGCTTGTACAGGTAGTTCTCCGCGACCATCAACGACCCGGGCGGCCGCCCGGCCAGTGCGCGGCCGATCGCGTCGACTTCGGTGCGTGACTGCGCCATCGGCTTTTCCACGAGCACCGACTTCCCGGCTTCGAGCGCGGCGACCGTTTGGGCGGCATGGTGTTCGAGCGGCGAACAGATGGCGACCGCCGCGATGTCCGGACGCTCCAGAGCCTCCTCGAAACCGGCGAGCGCCTCACCGGAGAACCGAGCCGCGAGGGCCCGGGCGGACTCGGAACTCCGGCTGGTGAACGCGAGGCGCGCGCGGGACGCCAGGTTGGCCGCGTGCACGCGGGCGATCCGGCCGCAACCGACGATGGCGACCGCCGGACGCCCCGGGGCCGCGTCCGCGGCTGGCTCTCCGGTCACGACGTTCTCCGGTTCACGATTCCGTCCGCGATGCGAAGGGCTCCCGCCGCAATGGTGAGGCTGGGGTTGACCCCTCCGGAAGCGGGGAAGGTGCTGCCGTCGGTGACGAAGAGGTTGTCGAGCCCGCGCACCCGGCCCGCCGGGTCGAGCGCCGCATGATCCGCCTCGTTTCCCATCCGGAGGGTGCCCACCGCATGGGAGAACGACGAAATGGGCCAGACGTGGGTCGCGAGCGCGCCCGCCGCGCGGAGGATCTTCCGCGCTCGCCGTACGAGCAGCCGCAGCCGGTCGTGGTCGGCTCTCCGGTAGCGGTGCTCGACCCGGACCCGCTCCATGCCGAACGCGTCCGTCTCCTCTCCCAGAAAGACCCGATTCGCCGGGTCCGGTTCGTCCTCCGCGACGCAGAGGAGATTCTGGAGCCGGTCCACGAGCGGCTTCGCGAGGAAGGCGCCGGCGACCTTCCCGGCGGCTCGCCGCACGACGCCGGCGTCCGGGGTGTAGATGTCCTGGATGACTCCGACCGCGAGGCCGTCGCGCTCGCGAACCTCATCGTAGAAGTCGGTGAAACAGACCTGCTTGTGGAACACCGCTTCCGGGTTCGTCCGGAAGGGGAAGAGTCCGGCGACCACCGCGTTGCAGTGTCGCATGAGGCACCGGCCGACGGGAAGCGCGTCCGTGCCGCCTCCACCAAGTCCGGACCGGAGGAGGATCGCCGGGCTGCCGAGGGCGCCGGCGGCGAGCACGAAGATGGGCGCCTCGAACGAGACCGTCTCGCCCGATTCCTGATCGAAGCACTCGGCGCCGACCGCCTGCGCGCCACGGATCTGAAGCCTCGAGACCACGATTCCAGAGCGGACCGTGAGTCCCTTCCCTTCGGCGCGGCGGAGGATTCCGGCAGCGTCGTTCTTGGCGTCGATGGCGCAGGGGAAGCCGTCGCAGGTGTTGCAGCGCACGCACTGCGGTCGCTCCGCCCCCAAGAAGTTGATCGCCAGCGGGATCGGAAACGGCCGGAAACCGAGTCTCTCGCCCGCCCGCCGGATGCGTTCCGCCGGGGCCGCCCAGGGAATGGAAGGGAAGGGGTAGGGCCCCGACCGCGGGGGCTCGAGAGGATCGGCGCCCGCGGCGCCGTGGACGCCGAGCAGCCGCTCCGCCTCCGCATAGAAGGGCTCCAGTTCGTGGTAGTCGAAAGGCCAGCGGTCGAAGTCCGAGGGTCGGAGCCGGAGGGAGGCGCCGCCGTAGAACACCGACATCCCGCCGACGGTCTCGTTCATCGGGAGCGGGCGATACCGGCGGTCGCCAAGTTGCCGCACCGAAAGCGGCGTCTTTCCCCGGTAACGGAGATCGCTCAGGATCGCGCGGGGATTCCAGTCGCCCTCGTCCCGGCGCGGCCAGCGTCCGCGCTCGAGAACCACGACCCGGGCCCCGGCCTCGGTGAGCCGGTGGGCGGCGAGGGCTCCGCCGAGGCCGGAGCCGACGACGACGGCGTCCCAGCCCGCGGTATCGTCCGAGCGGGACACGGCCCGAAGGAGTCCGTTACCCGGCGGCGCCGGCCTCGAAAAACGCCGTTGCGGCGACCGCCAGGATCAGGACCCAGGCGCCGTAGTGGAAGGCTTCGCGCCGGAACGACTCCACCCGGGGCAGATCGGGCCGGAACTTCCCGGACATGTTCCGCTGGATGTAGGTCTTGTAGTACTCGACGAGGAAGCGCTCCAGCCCTCCGTTCATGTAGATCAGGATTCCGAGCGCGACGGGCTCACCGGGAGTCTGGAGCCAGTAGAAGAGCGGCGAGGCGACCGCCAGCGTGAGCCCGGAGCGGAAGAACTTGAGGGTGTGGAACCCCTCGAAGGGGGCGTCCTTCCAGGCGCCGCCTCCCGAGACCAGCAGGCCGGTCAGGTAGGCGACCACCAGGTAAGCCCAGAAACCCGTCACCGGCGTCCCGATGAAGAGCACCGCGATGACTCCGGATACGAGGACCACGCCGGCCGCGATCCGGAGCCCGCGGCTCCTCACCGGCCGCCCGAGGATCGTGAGCGCCGAGGGGACGAAGTACTTCTCCTGCGGCTCCTCGCGGAAGCAGCCCTTGTGGAGTTCGGTGAGGAAGCGCTCGAGCCCCATCACCAGGAAGAAGAGCTGAACCAGTCCCAGCTCGGCGACCCGTTCGTGAAGGACGGGAACCGCGAGCAGGAACGCGAAGATGACGAGCGAGAAGAGGATGCTGCGCGGAAACGTGCGCGGCTTGAACCCTTCCCAGGGCGAGTCCTTGAAGCCGCCCCAGAGCGAGGTGTAGAGCCCTGAGAGCGCCGCGACCAGGAATCCCATCAGGTGCGGGCCGCCCCGGCGCCGAGGCGGGGAAGGCCTCCCGAGACGGGGGCCGACACGCGGGCTGGGACTCCTAGTTCAAGTCGAACAGGCGCGTGTACTTGACGGTAAGGCTGCGGTTCTGGGGGCCGATCAGCGTGTTCCCGAGGCCTTCGGTGTCGTTATAGACGATGAACAGACCGGTCCCGGCGGTGTTCAGCCAGTTGAAACGGATGTTCGACGACCAGACATCGGCATCGTCGTTGTACTGGAAGAGCGTCTGGAGGTAGATAAGGGGGGTGAAGTTCAAGGAGGCCCGGAACTGCCCCAGGTTGGCCACGAAGCTCCCTTCGGCGAGCTCGATATCGTTGTAGAGCCACGAGATCGCCGTCACGAGGCGAGTCCCCCAGCGGAGATTCACGGTGGTGTCGAGCGTGCGCTGCTCTCCGGAAAGGAAACCTCCGTAGTCAATGCCGCCGCTGTAGGAGAGGGCATCGGCGGTGTTCGTGTTCCACCGCCAGCCGGCCTGCCAGTGCGCGTAGGTGCCGGGAGGAACCACGATGCCCTCCCGGATCTCGAACGGTTCCTCCAGTCCCTCCGTGATGCGGTTGAAGGCGGGGCTGAAGTACCAGCCGTTCTCGAAATCGAAGTGGTTGTCCACGTGCAGCCGGCTGGTCTCGAGGAAGCCGCCGAGCGTGCGGAAACCGTTGTAGGTGATATGCGGCCGCAGCTCGCGGAAGGCGAAGGGCAGTCCCTCGAAGATCTTCGGCCGGTAGTAGCCGAACCACCCGTAGTCGAGGCTGCGGTAGGCCTTCCGGCGGAGGAAACCGGCCTCGGGGTTGAAGTTGGCCTGGACCTCCGTCATTCCGAGCCACAGGCGGATCCGGTTCGTGAAGTACTCGCCGCGTGCCCGGTAGGCGTACTCACCGCCCTCGAGCGCCTCGTAACCCGGAGTCTGGGTTCGCGCCGCGAATCCGCTGAAGGTGAGCGCCTCGCCGATCCCGAGCTGTCCGTCCACGCCCCAGGTCCGGTTCCAGTCGTCGTCGAGCGCCGCCGCCCCGGTGCCCATCCGGTTCACCAACATCGCGCCCAGCGAGGAACGCTCGCCGAACTCCCGGCTCAGGCTCGCCACCGTGAAGTTGTTCGCCGAGACCACCCCGGCCACCTCTTCCGTCTGCATGTTCAGGAAGCCCAGGTTGTAGTCGCCGGCCTTTCCCGAGAGCCGCGCGCCACCGAGAATCGGAACCGGCGCTCCGCCGGGGCCGATCCCGATCCGGCGGCTGAAGAACAGATCGACCGATCCAGGCGCTCCCATCGAGAAGTTCCCGGCATTCTCGAGGAAGAACGGCCGCTTTTCGGGGAAGAACAGATTGAAGCGGGACAGGTTGATCTGCTGGTCGTCCACCTCGACCTGGGCGAAGTCCGTGTTCCAGGTCAGATCCATGTTGAGGCTGGGGGTGATCCCGACCTTGGCGTCGGCGCCGAAGTCGTACTGGGTGTGCCAATCCGCCTCGACGGAGTAGTCCTGGCCTCCGGCGCCGAGTGCGTAGGGTGTGATCTGGACGTTACGCGGCGTGCGCAACTCGAGTCCGTGGAGTTCCCCCGCGGAGGACAACCGGTAGAGGTTGTAGATCCGCTGTATCGGAGACCAGTACGCCTCCTCGCGCTTGCGGCGGATGTTTCGCTGGAAGTTGAGTCCCCATGTCTGGGGGCTGTCCGCGTAGCGCAGCGTGCCCAGCGGGATCGCGAACTCGGCCGACCAGCCCTCGCCGTCGATGTGGGTGGCCACCGTCCAGCTCGCGTCCCAGTTGAGGTTGAAGCCGCCCCCGGAGCCGGTGCCGGCCCGCCGCAACTGGGGACCTCCGCCTCCGAAGCCGCCGCCGCCTCCGGCGTTGCTCACCTGCCCGTCATATTCGAGGCCCGAGGGGGTGGTTCCGAAAACGAAGCCGTTCTGGAGGTCGTGGTAGGTGTCGAAGATGACGCGGAAGGAGTCCGTGTCATCGAGCCCCGAGTCACGGCGCGCGTCGGTGGCGATGATCCCCGACGGATCGCTGTCGTAGAGCCTGGCGCCGATGTAGACCGCGTCGTCGTCGAAGAGGATGCGGACCTCGGTGCGCTCGGTGGCCGGCTGGCCCTCAAAGGGTTCCGCCTGGATGAAGTCGGTGAGCGGCTCGGCAGCCGCCCAGACGTCCTCGTCTAGCCGGCCGTCGATGGCCGGCGCCTCGACGGTCGAGAAGGCGCGGCCGATACGGACGCCGGCCGCGGTCGTTTCGTCTTCGGTGCCGGTGACGGGGCTCGCCCCGAGGGGCACGCCGGCGAGAACGAGCAGGGTGAGGGCCGAAGAGCGCATAGCCGGTCAAATTTACCGCGCCGGACGCCCTTGTGCACGTCCGGAAAACCGCGGCGCCGGGACGCGCCTTTCACGACGGGTGAGAGCCGCGGAACGCGGCGGTGAAAGGACGGTGAAGACCATCGGGAGACACCGTTTCCGGGCCGTTCCGGCCCCGGCCGCATGACATAGTTCGCGCCGCGCCGCCAACCCGGCGGGAGAGGAGACACGCAGGACATGAACGAGAAGGCCCCGGCCAGCACCCGCGAACTGCTGGAATTCGCCACCGAGATCGGCTGGGAGGCCGGCCGTCTCATCATGAGCCACTTCCAGGTGGGGGTGGGGGTTTCCACGAAGCCGGACCGGACGCCGGTCACCGAGGCCGACATCGCCGGCGAACGGCTGCTCCGCAAGCGCATCGAGGCGAAGTTCCCCGGCCACCGGATTCTTGGGGAGGAAGACGGCGAGTCGGGTTCCGACCCGGCGCACCGCTGGATCCTCGACCCCATCGACGGCACGACTTCGTTTATCCACGGAGTCCCGCTCTTCGGGATGCTCATCGGCCTCGAGATCAACGGCGAGGCCGTGGTCGGGGTGTGCAACATCGCCGGACTGGGCGAGATGGTTACCGGCGCCCGCGGCGAGGGGGCCTTCTGGAACGGCCGCCCGGCGCGCGTCTCCAAGGTGACGGAGATCGAAAACGCCCTCGCCACCACCACCGATCCGGCGACCATCGGCCCCATCTGGGACGCGGTCGGCGCGAGAGGCGCGGTCCGCCGCACCTGGGGCGACGCCTTCGGCCACGCGCTGGTGTGCACGGGACGTTCCGAGATCGGCCTCGACCCCGAGATGAAGGCCTGGGACTCGAGCCCGTTTCTGCCGATCCTCGAAGAGGCGGGCGGCCGGTTCACCGACTGGGACGGCAACCGCACCATCCACGGGCCGAACGCGCTGAGCACCAACGGCGCCCTCCACGACGAGGTGCTGGAGCTCCTCGCGGAAGTGCGCGGGAAGTAGAGGGGAGCGCCGGCCTCCCGGTGGGGGCCTTCAGACCCGGACCGCCCGCCGCAGGCGGGCCATGGGGATCGCTCCGCCTCTATCGCCCGGCCTTCACCCGCGCCACCACCTCGCGGATCTGATCCGCGAACCCGCGGGCCTTCTCCATCACCTCGTCCTCGTCCACAGTGGTGATCTCGCCGTCGCGCACGACGATGCGCCCGTTCACGAGCACGGTGCGGACATCGCTGCCGCGCGTGACGTAGACGAGCTGCGAGTAGGGGCGATAGAGCGGCGTCATCCCGGCGCGCCGGGTCTCCACCAACACGATGTCGGCCTTCTTTCCGACGTCGAGCGAACCGATGTGGTCCTGCTGGTTCAGCACCCGTGCGCCGTAGGTGGTGGCCATCCGGAAGACCGTCTCGGCTGGCAGCGCGGTCGGATCGCCGGTCGCGAACTTGTGGAGCTTCGCCGCGGTGTCCATCTCGCCGAACATGTCGAGGTCGTTGTTGCTCGCGGCGCCGTCGGTGCCGAGACCCACCGGTACGCCCGCGGCGAGAAGCGCCTCGACCGGGGCCGCTCGGTCGCCTCCGAGCTTCATGTTGCTCTCCGGGTTGTGGGCCACCCCGGCACCTCCCGCCGCGACTTTCCGAATGTCCTCGTCCGACATGTAGGTGCCGTGCGCGAGGACCGTTCCCGGCCGCAGCGCCCCGATGGAGTCCAGCGCGTCGATCGTGCGCATGCCGATCGCCGCCTCGATCCGCTCGTCCTCGTCGCGGGCTTCCACCACGTGGATCTGGAAGGGAGCGTTGTGGCGCTCCGCGACCTCGAAGGCGGCCCGGGTGGGCTCCAGGGGAGTGGTGTAGAGCGCGTGGGCGGCGGTGCCGGGGATGAGGAGCGGATGGTCCCGGTACCGCTCCATGAAGACGTCCGCCTCGGCGAGCGATTCCTCCGGGGTCTCGAAATCGGGGGCAGGGAAGCCGATCACATTGGGCCCGACTACCGCGCGGATCCCGGCCTGGATCGTCGCCCGGGCCACGTCGTCCGGGAAGTAGTACATGTCCGTGAAGGTGGTCGTCCCGCTCTTCAGCATCTCGATGGATGACAGGAGCGTTCCCCAATAGACGAAGTCGGGCGCCACGAGTTCGGCTTCGGCCGGGAAGATGTTCTGTTCCAGCCAGTCCATCAGCGGCAGGTCGTCCGCGAGCCCGCGGAGCAGGGACATCGCGGCGTGCCCGTGGGTGTTGATGAGCCCGGGGATGACCAGTTGGCCGGTGGCGTCGAGGGTGGGGATGCCGGCCGGCCGGGGCGCCGCCCGGTCGAAGAGCCCCGCGATCCGGTCGCCCTCGACGAGCACCGCGCCGCCTTCGAGGATGGTCCCGGCGTCGTCCATGACCACCACGGTGCCGCCGTCGATCAGGAGGCGCTCGGCCGGCTGGGCGGCGGGCGCCTCGGAGCCGGAACACGCGGCACCGGCGAGCGGAACGGCGAGCAGCAGGCTGTGGGTGGGAATGGGCGTCATCGTTCGGCGGGGCGGAACCCTAGCAGCCGGCTTACTCCATCGGACGGAGTTCCTTCCAGCGCTCGATGAAGGCGACCGCGGCCTCGACGAAGGCCTCGGCCCCCCGGCGGCCGCGCTCCACGCTCGATTCCTCCAGGTCACGCACGCTCCAGACGCCGGTGTCGGTGATCTCGCGGGTGGAGGTGCCCTTGCCGGTCACCTCGGCCTTCAGGTTCTCGGCGAGGAATACCCGGAGGGCGGTCTGATCGCCCGCGACCACCTCGGGGACCATGCGCTCGAGGTGCTCCGGCATGGTGAGGGTGGCGGCCCGCGCTTTCGACAGGTCCACGAGATCGGGAATGAGGTAGAGCGAACTCGACATCTCCCCGACGCCTCCGTGGCGGTCGAAGACGGGTTCTCGGGACTCGGGCTCGGCCCGCGTCTCCTGGCGGAACGGCGCCGACGCGGCGCCCAGCTCCACCCCGATCCCCTCCGTCTCGTGGTTGATGCGGTCCGCGATGTACTGGGAGATGACGCGGTTGCCCCCATGCGCGTTCAGGATCAGAAATCGCTTGAAGCCCTGCCGCATGAGGCTCTTCGCGGCCTCGAAATAGACCTGCTGGATCGTTTCCGCCGGCAGGCTGACGGTCCCCGGGAACCCCAGGTGATAGGCCGCGTTGCCCACGAACATTATCGGCGCCACCAGCACGTCGGTCCGCTGCGCGACGAGCTTGGCGCGCTCCATGCCGTTCAGGAAGTCGGTGCCGATGGGGAGGTGCGGCCCGTGCTGTTCCAGCGAACCCACCGGCATGATCACCATGTCGGTGCGCGTGAGGAGGTCCTCGACCTCTGTCCAGCTCATATGGGGCAGGTAGTTCTTGACCTTCGTTTCTCCCCAGAGCGGATTCGTCTGAGCCCCGGCGGCGCTCGCTGCCAGGAGCGCTCCGAGGATGGCAAGGCGGAACGTGTTCTTCGGCATGTCAGTGACTCCCTTCGGACTGGGTTGGGTTTCTTGAAGACCGGCTTTCGAAGCGGCCGCGGCGCAGCCGGTTCAGTGCGGCGGCGATCTCGTAGCGGCGGGGACGGGCCAGCCGGCCGGGGTGGGCGCCGGCGCGGCCCTCGGAGGTGAGCGATTCGAGCCCCGCCTCGTCGAGCCGGGCGTCGAGGGAATCGAGGAGTTCGCTGACCGGGAGTCCCGCACAGTCCCGGGAGGCAGCGGCCATGGCGTATCCGGCGGCCCGCGTCTGGCTCTCGTCGAAGAGTTGTTCCACCGCCCTCAGGTCCACCTCTTCCTCTCCGTAGAGGAGGAGGTCGCGGCGGGTGGCCCGGATCCGCGGAGTCCCCCTGCGGCCGGCCGGGTCGAAACTCCCGGGTTCGGGACAGCGCTCCCGCCCGTGGAAACCGGCGGCCCCGGCATCGGGGGACCGCCGGGTCGGATAGCGCGCGGCCACCTCGCGAGCCTGCGCGGTCACCTCGCGCGGACGGTAGTCCGCCAGCTGGATCACGGTGTCCGCGGCGTCGAGGTAGTCCCCGGACCCCCCCATCACGAGGATGGTGGAAACGCCGTGGTCCTCGAAGAGCTCCCGCACCCGGTCCAGCAGCGCGACGATCGGTTCCGCTTCCCGCGCCACCAGGGCCTGCATCCGGGCGTCCCGGATCATCAGGTTGGTGGCCGAGGTGTCCTCGTCCATCAGCAGGAGCCGGGACCCCGCTTCCAGCGCCTCGACGAGGGAGGCCGCCTGACTGGTACTCCCGCTCGCGTTGTCGGTGGTGAACGCGGTGGTGGCCCGCCCGCCGGGGAGCTCCCGGATGAAGGGGCTCACATCCACCGAGGACACCGCGCGCCCTTCCTCGGCGCGGATGGTCACCGCGTCCCCGCGGGTGACCACCAGCTCCCGCCCGTCCCCGGGGACGTGGGGGACCACCGAGCGGGCGAGCGCCTGGAGCAGCGTGGACTTGCCGTGAAAACCGCCGCCCACGATGAGCGTGACCCCTTCCGGGATGCCCATTCCGTGGATCTCCCGGGGGCCGTCTCCCGGGTGGAGCAGGGACAGGCTCACCCTCAGCGATGCCGGGCTCTCGAAGGGAACGACTCCATCGGTCAGAGGGCGTTCGCTCGCGCCGTGCCCGCGCGGCAGGACCGCCCCGTCGGGCACAAAGGCGGCGAGGCTCCGGGCTTCGAGCTGGGAACGAAGGTGGTGGTGGTTCTCGACCGCATTCACGAACGACTCTGCCGCCCCCTCCGGAAGGCTCCGGAACGCGAGTGCCTTCCCCGCGATTGCAGGGATTTCACGGGTCAGCAGATCGGCGGCCCGGTTGCCGAGGATCCGGCGCCCGGCCGCCGGCAAACCCACTTCCACGCGGGCTTCGACGAAACCCGCGCCGGAGGAATCGCCGGAGATCCGGATCGCGGTGCGTTCGAGGACCTCCTGGCCGCCCGCATCGATCCGAATCTGGCCGCTGTGGCCGGTCCCCGCCGAGTTTCCCGATCGGGGAATCGCCCGGCGGAATCCCCGGGCCAGGAAGTCGGCGAGGGCGGTCCGGCGAGCCCGGTTGGAAACGAGCGCAGCGGGAAAGCCGGCGGTCTCCCCATCCATCCGGACCCGGACCCGGGAGGGAGGAGCGAAGGGATCGCGGGCCACCCGGTCCACGAAAACGACGACGCCGTTCCCGAGCGACCACTCCCCCTCGAGATCCCGGTAGGCCGGGTAACCGCGTCCATCCAGGCGGCGGCAGGCGGCGGCCAGGCCGGAGCCTCCTCGCGGGGCCTCCCGGCGCTCGCCGCTACGCGAGGAGGGGCGGGCGCGGTACGCGGTGATGAGGCTTCTCCCTACGGTTTGAACCGATGATAGTGGGCCGTCGGGCAGGTACGGCCGGAAGTACCATCATCCGAGGCAATGACATCCGAATCCAGGGGGCGTTCGTACTGGGCCGATCAAACCGGTGATCTGCGGGCGCGGCTGGCAGCGGCGGTGCCGGCAGAGGAGTTGAGACGGCTCCATCAGCGGCGTCCCCTGGTGCACTTCCTGGTGCTGGGCTGGCAGGTCCTCCTGCTCGTCGGAGGCGGGGCCATTGCCTGGCGGGCCTCCGAGTGGTGGATCTGGCTACCGGCTTCCCTGGTCGTCGGGTTCACGGTCTTCAACTTCACCGTGATGCTGCACGAGGTGGTGCACGAACTGGTCTTCGGAGCCAGCGGACATCCCGGCTACCGGGTGCTGCGCCACCTCTACGCCTTCCCGAGCGGGATCTCCGCGACCCAGTTCACGCGATGGCACCTCGACCATCACGCCCAGCTCGGGGATGCCGAGGCGGATCCGAAGCGGCACAGGCTGTCGCCGAAACGCAACGCGCGCTGGTTCAAGGCGCTCTATCTGACCCCAGCGCTCATCCCCATCTACTTCCGGGCGGCGCGGAACGAGACGGCGAGTTATCCGGACGAAGTACGGCGGGCGATTGCCCGGGAGCGGAGGCTGACCGTGGCCGGCCACGTCGCCATCCTCGCCGTCCTCATCGCCGCCGGTGGGTTCTTCGCGGCGTTCAAGGCCTACCTCGCCCCGGTGTTCCTCGTGTTCCCGGTCGCCTTCACCGTGAACCGGCTGGGCCAGCACTACGACATCGCCCCGGACAATCCCGCGCTCTGGGGCAGCGTGCTCCGGCCCTCCCGGTTCTGGGACGTCGCGTTCCTCTGGTCGGCGTACCACCTCGAGCACCACTACTTCCCGCGCGTGCCGTTCTACAACCTGCGGGCGCTCCACTTCCTGCTCCGACCCTTTTTCGACGAGATCGGGGCGCGTCCCACCAGCTACGGACGGCTCCTCTGGCAGTGGTTCGTCCACAACCGCGCGCCCCATACCGATTGGCGGAAGCCGGCCGAATCGGCGGTCTGAATCGTCTGACCGTGGCAGAATCCGGAGTTATGGCCAAGGGAGTCGTCAAGTGGTACGACCGCCAGCGCGGCGAAGGCTTCATCCAGCGGTTCGACGGCCCGGATGTCCACGTCCCCAGCAGCGCACTTCTCGACCGGGAGCCGGGATTCCTGATCGAGGGTCAGGCGGTGGAGTTCGAACTGCTGAAGATTCCCGGCGGCTTCCGGGCGCGGGGAGTGCGGGTGGTGGACCGGGGGTCGCCCCGGGAAATGAAGCCGCTGTCCTCGGGATAGGGAGAACCGGCCGGCGTTCCAGGCCGGCGGCGCCATCACCGCTCTTGCCCGACCCGCGGGACTGCACTTTCACAGCCGCTGGCCGGCGGTCCCCGCCGTTGTCAGGCTTGGAACGTTACGGTGTCATCTCGGTCCCGGGATCCGGCGAGGCGCCGTTTCGCGACCCCGCCGGTCAGCCCGCCCGGGACTGACTCGCGGTGCTAGAACCGCTCGAGAGCGTCGGCTTCGGTGTCGGTGATCGTCAGGATCTGATTGAAACCGCTGATCTTGAAGACTTCGAGAATGTGCTCCTTCATCTCGCAGAGCACCAGCTTGCCCTTCACGCCGGCCAGCCGCTTGGCGAGGATCAGCAGAACGCGCATCCCCGTCGAGTTGATGTAGTCCAGCCCGCCGAAATTCATCACCACCTGGGTCGCGCCCTCCGGCCCGATGGCGTGCGCCATCACGGCCTGCTCGAACTCGCTGCTCGTGCGGGTGTCAATGCGCCCCTGGGGCGACAGCACGAGAACTCCGTTCTTCGTTTCATCCGTCAGGTTCATTGGGCTTCCTCCTGGTCGCCGGCTGTTAGCGACCGGGTCAGGGTGATCCGGTTTCGATCCTTGATTCGTTCGTAGTTGGTCGTGGTCATGAGGGACTGAACGAGAAAAACACCGAGCCCACCGATCGGCCTCTCCTCGAGGGGAAGGGTCGTGTCGGGGACCGGCGCCTCGTGAAACGGGTCGAATGGTATCCCGTGATCCTCGATTTCGATGTGAAAGGTCCCGTCCGCGATCGTGGCCCACATGTGAATGTGGGCGTGTTCAAGGTCGCGGGTTCCATACTTGATGATGTTGGTGACCAGTTCGTCCACCGAGAGCGTGATGCGCTGGGTCTGGAGCGGCGACACGCCGTGTTTTTCTGCGAACTCCTCAAGCGCCACGAGCATCTCGCTGAGTTCGCCCAGGTCCTTGTCCAGCTTGCAGGAGAAGGCGGGAGCCTTCGACTTACCGGCTGGGCCGCGCCTCGGTGCCATCGGGGCGTCAACTTTAGCAGCCTGTAGTGGAACCGACGTCAGCCGGAAAACCGGTGGGAAATCCGGCGGACGGGGCGCGCGACGACGGAATACTGGGTGTTTTCCGGGCGAAACGCAACACACAAGCGGGGGAAACCGGGGGCGCTGTCGCGGGTTTGTCACTGCCCGCGCGTTGCGGATCGCACGTCTTTGAGGGGTGCGGGACCGCCGGATGGTTCCAGATCCAGCATCGAGATCTTGACGACGACCTCCAGCTCCTGCTGCGCGGCTCCCCGGAACGTGCCGCGGGTGGGGGGAACGTCGCGATAGTCCCGCCCGCTTGCGACCCGGACATGATGTCTTGGAGAAACCGTGTTGTTCGTGGGGTCGGCGCCCACCCAGCCGAGCCCGGGGAGGAGGCACTCGATCCAGGCGTGGCTGGCCTGCGCCATGACCTGCTCCCTCCCTTTGTGAACCGGGAAGAGGTATCCGGAGACGTACTGGGCCGGAATCCCCCAGCTCCGCACGATGGCGAGCATGATGTGGGAAAAGTCCTGGCAAACACCGCTTTCCGCCGCCAGCGCGTCGTCGATCGGGGAGTCCACCCGCGTCCGTCCCCGCTCGAAGCCCAGCGCTTCGTGAATGCGGGCAGTCAGTTCGCGAACGGACGCCAGGGGCGTCTTGCCCCGCTCGATCCCGTGCCGGGCGACGAAGGCGTCGAGCGCGGCGGTCGGCCGGGTCAGCGGGGTGGGGTGGAGCAGATGCCAGGTCGCAGGCGTGTGCAGCTCCTCCAGATCGTCCCAGGCCGCCCCCCTGGTTTCATCGGGATCGCTGGCGTGCAGGGCCACGAGGGACCGGGAGGTGACCGTCAGTTGTTCGTGTTCGCCGGGGACATCGAAGAAATGCACCGCGTTTCCGAAGCAGTCCTCGTAGCTGCCGAGTTCGGCTCCCGGATCGGTGGTGATCCGGAAGGACCGGAGATGCTGGGAGGCGTCGCTGCGGGGTTCGAGGTAAAGCGTGACGACGGATTCCCGGATCGGTTCCGAATACCGGAACCGGGTCACATGCTCGATGCGGTAAACGGTGTCTTGGGAGGTCACGTGGCTGGTTTCGCGGGCCCTATCTGCCCGGTAGCGCCTGGTCCGCGGGAAAGAAGATGTAGCGGCGGTAGATCTCGTCGTGGAGCCCGCGGGACAGCCGGCGCACCTCGGCGAGCGTGCCCGCGAGGTCCTCCCGGTCCTGGGATCCGTAGACGAGGAGCGCCCGAAGCTGACCGGCGATCCGGTGCGCAGCCTGCAACGGGTGGCGGGCGCCGCCAGCCGGGTCGATGCGGCCCAGGCCGTTCCGGATCTCCTCGGCGGCGAAGCGCAGGGTGTGGGGTGACTCCGGTTCGTGGATCAGGAAGGTCATCACCTTCCAGGGATCGATCTCGGGCGTGTAGTGGCGGCAGTAGGGCTCGAAACTGGCGCAGCTCCGGAGCAGCAGCGACCAGTCCAGGTCGGTGTCCTCGTCGTCCAGGGCCGGGCGGTAGTTGTCGAGGATCTCGGTGGTGACCTGGATGCGCTCCATGAACCGCCCGAGCCGGATGAAGTCCCAGGCGAGTCCGTGCCGGAGGCCGTTGTCGGTCACCCCCCGGAAGAGGTAGATCTGCGCGGAGGTCTCCTTGTAGAAGTTCTCGGGTTCCTTGTTCCAGAAGAAGTGCAGTTGCGTGTCGCGGAGCGAGAGGTAGGTCCGGTTGAGCTGACCCCACATCTCCTGGGTAATTTCCTGCCGCGCCTGCCGCGCGTTCTCTCGCGACATGCCCCACAGGGACACCATCGAGCCGGGGTTGTCGTGTTCGAAACTCATGAAGTCCGCGAGCGTGTAGGCGTCGGCGAGCAGGAACGAGTCCTCGAGCTGGTCGCTGTAGAGCGGGTCGCCGCCCGGTGGCGTCACCTTCAGGCTGCGGAAGAGCCGGGTCCAGCCGGCAGCTACCTGGGCGGAGGTGTTGTCGGTCACCGAGCGCACCTGGACTCCCAGAAGCCGGATGGTCTGGTCCGACCGCTCCAGGTAGCGGCTCATCCAGTAGAGGTTGTCGGCGACGCGGGCGAGCATGATTACCCGTCCGCCTCCGCCGGCGTCTCGCCCGCCTCCGGCACGTCCACGATCCAGGCGTCCTTGGAGCCGCCGCCCTGGCTGGAGTTCACCACCAGGCTGCCCTTCTTGAGCGCCACCCGGCAGAGGCCGCCGGGGACGATCTCGGTCCGTTCCGATTGCAGAATGAACGGCCGGAGGTCCACGTGGCGCGGCTCGATATGGGCCCCGACGAGACAGGGGGCCCGGGACAGCGCGAGCGTCGGCTGGGAGATGTAGTTGTCCGGGTTGGCCCGAAGCGCCGCCGCGAACTCCTTCCGCTCGGTCCTCGAGGCGTGGGGACCGACCAGCATCCCGTAGCCGCCGGACTCGCCCACCATCTTCACGACCAGCTTGTCCAGGTTGGCGAGGGTGTAGGCGAGCCCCTCCCGCTCACGGCAGAGGGTGGTCGGGATCGGTTTGATGATCGATTCCTCGCCCAGGTAGTACTTGATGATGCGCGGCACGTAGGCATAGACGGCCTTGTCGTCGGCGACGCCAGTCCCGGGGGCGTTCGCGATCACCACCCGGCCCGCCCGGTACGCGTGGAACAGCCCGGGCACGCCGAGCACCGAGTCCTCGCGGAAGGTGACCGGGTCGATGAAGTCGTCATCGATGCGCCGGTAGATCACGTCCACCTGCCGGAGCCCGGCCGTCGTCCGCATGTACACCCGCCGGTTGTGAACGAGCAGGTCCCGTCCCTCGACGAGTTCGATGCCCATCTGGCGGGCCAGGAAGGCGTGCTCGTAGTAGGCCGAGTTGTAGACGCCCGGAGTGAGCAGGACGATGCTCGGATCGCTCACCTGCGGCGGCGCGAGCGACCGGAGCGTCTCGAGCAGCCGCCGGCTGTAGTGCTCCACGTCCCGGACCCGCGAACGACGGAAAAGCCGCGGCATGCTGCGCTTGATCGCGTCCCGGCAGGCGAGCATGTAGCTGACGCCGGACGGCACGCGGAGGTTGTCTTCGAGGACCGCGAACCCGTCGTGGGTGCGCACGAGGTCGGTGCCGCACACCGAGACGTAGGCGCCGTGGGGGACCTCGACGCCGCGCATCTCGATCCGGTAGTGCTTGTTCCCGTATACCAGTTCGGCGGGAATCACCCCGTCGCGGACGATGTGGCCCTCGTGGTAGATGTCGTGGAGGAAGAGGTTGAGCGCCCGGAGCCGCTGTTCCAGCCCGCGGGCCACTTCGTCCCATTCGTCGCCGCGGACGATCCGGGGGAGGCAGTCGATCGGGAAGACGCGCTCGATGGTCTGCTCGTCGCCGTAGACGGTGAAGGTGATCCCCTCGTGAAGGAACGAGCGCGTGACCCGCTCCTGAATCTGCCTCAGATCGTCGGGCGGGGTCTCGCGGATGGTCTCGAAAAAATCGGCGCAGTGCCGGCGCGGGGACCCGTCGCCGTCGAACATCTCGTCGTAGAACGTCGAGTCGTGGTCGTACTGGCGGAACGCGGGAGCGGCGGTCGCCGCGACTGGGATCATGGGAGGGTCAACCCGTCGGGCACCGGACGGTATCCGACGTTCATCGAGGCGTCAGGCCGACTTCGGGAGGCCGTTCCGCGCGACATCCTCGTACACATTACAGAAGTAGTCGAGTTCGGCCATGGTCGTGTAGAGGTTCGGCGTGATCCGAAGTCCCTGGAACTCCTCGTGCATGATGGGCGTGACGATGATGTGGTGCTTCTCCCAGAAGTAGTCGCGGAGCCGGGGCGGCTCGACCGTCGTCAGGTTGATGTTGCCGATGGCGCAGCTCAACCTGGGGTTGCGCGAGGTGTGGAGTTCGGTGTTCGGGAGCGCCGAGAGGCGATCGGCCCAGGTGTCCTTCAGATAGCGGAGCCGGGCCTCCTTGTTCTTCGCTCCCACCGTGTTGTGGAAGGTGATCGCCTCTCCGACGGCCACGAAGTTGGCGGCGGGATGGGTGCCGATCTCCTCGTACTTGCGGATGTCTTCGTCCATGCGCTCGGGGGCCGGCATCATGGGCCAGATCTTCGGGATCTTGTCCTTCTTCACGTAGAGCATCCCGGTGCCCTTGGGGGCGAGCAGCCACTTGTGAAGGCTGGTGCCGAAGTAGTCGCAGCCGATGTCCTCGAGCTTGAAATCGAACTGGGCGAACGAGTGCGCCCCGTCCACCATGACCTCGATGCCGCGTTCGCGGGCCACGTCGCAGACCGCCTTCACCGGCAGGATCTGCCCGGTGAGGTTGATCTGGTGGGACATCAGGATGATCCGGGTCCTGTCGGTGATGGCGCCCCGGAATCCCTCCACGACCTCTTCGTCGGTCTCCGCCGGGGTCGGGATCTGGATGAACTTGAGATCGATGCCCTCGCGGCGCACCCGCTGGCGGATGGTGGTGAGCATCCGCCCGTAGTCCTGGGTGGTGGTGAGGATCTCGTCGCCGGACTGGAGGTCCATGCCCAGCAGCAGAATCTCCATGGCTTCCGAGGTGTTCCTGACCAGCGCGACCTCCTCGGGGTCGCATCCGAACAGCACTGCGAGCCGCTGGCGGACGTTCTCCTTCCGGGGCTGGAGGATCTGCCACATCGTGTAGACGGGGGCTTGTTCGGATTCCCAGATGTAGCGGACGAACGCCTCGGTCACCATCCGGGGTGAGGGGCAGACCCCGCCGTTGTTCAGGTTGATGATCGAGCGGGTGACGCTGAACGCCTGCTGGATCTCGCTCCAGTAGTTCTCGTCACGGGCGAGGTCTTCGGGGCTCGTTCCCACGGTCCGCTGCGCCGCGGCCTCGACGGTCCGGATCGTTTCGGGGCCGAACAGGGTGGTGACGAGGGCGGCGCCGCCCGCTTCGCCTACCGAGGAAAGAAACCGCCTGCGCCGCATCGTCGACTCCTTGAGGAACCCGAAATCCGGTCCGGAATGGGTGGATGGGGGCCCCGAATTCGGCGGAATTTACCACCGGGACCGGGTACGCCCGCCGGTCCGCCGGCGTGCCGCGGCACCCGCGGGCGGATGGTGAACGCTGGATTCACTACCATCCCGGAATGCTCGACGCACTCTCCGACCTGCTGCGCCGGATGCCCCCGATCTTCGATACGACCGTGGGTCACCTGGTCATCGCGCTGGGTGTCCTGGTGGCCGCTTTCGGTTTCGCGCTGGTGGTGGTCATCCTGCTCCGCCGGGCCCTTTTCCGGCTGGGCCTTCGCGAACGGATCGCGTCCCGGGTCGCCGGCGGCGTCCGGCTGGCGCTCGGTCCCGAACGGGCCTCCCAGCAGGACGTCGAGGCGATCGCCGGCCGGATCGTCTTCTGGGGGCTCCTGATCCTGGTCGTGGCGGGAGTCGCGTCGGTCGTGGACCTCTCGGCGGTCGGGGGCATCGGCGGGACGCTGCTGGGCCGCATCATGGGGATGGTCGCCCAGTTGGGGCGGGCGCTCGTCCTGCTTCTCGCGGCCTGGTTCCTGGCCGCGGTGCTCCGCCGCGCGGTGCGGGTGGCCCTCGAGGCGGCCGGCGTGGACGAGCGGCTCGACCGGGGGACCGAGCGGCCGCCGGGCCGGATCTCGCACGCCGTGCCCGAGATCGTCTACTGGGTCGTCCTCCTCCTGTTCCTGCCGCCGATCCTCGCGGCGCTGGACCTGGAGGGGGTGCTGCTGCCGATCGAGACGGTCGTGAACCAGGTCATCACCTTCCTGCCGAACGTGCTCGGCGCCATCATCATCTTCCTCGTCGGGTGGTTCATCGCCCGGATCGCGAAGGCCGTGGTGACGAACCTGCTCGCCGCGGTGGGGCTCGACCGGGCGGCGGAGAAGCTCGGGCTCCGGCGGATCCTGGGTTCGCGGACGCCGTCGGCGCTGATCGGCGGCATCACCTATCTGCTGGTGCTCTTCCCGGTGATCCTGACCGGGCTCGACCGTTTGAGCCTCGACGTGATCACGCGGCCGGCGAGCGACATGCTCGGGCGGGTCTTCAGCGCGCTGCCGCTCCTGCTGGTGGCGGTGGCGCTCCTGCTCACCGCCTACGTGGTGGGCCGTGTCATCGCGAACCTGACCCGGGATCTCCTCCAGCAGGCCGGCTTCGACCACGTCCTGACCCGGATCGGGTTGACCAGCACCGCGACGGCCGACGACCACACGGCCTCGAACGTGGTGCGGGTGATCGTGCTGGCGCTCATCATGCTGTTCGCGAGCATCGAGGCGGCGAGCCTGGTGGGCTTCGACAACGCGGCGGGGCTGCTCACCCGGCTCCTCCAGTTCACCGGCCAGTTCCTGCTGGGAGTCGTGTTCCTGGGCTTCGGGGTCTTCCTGGCGAACCTGTCGGCGCGCGCCATCAGCGCCAGCCGGGTCCCGCAGGCGCGGCTCCTCGCGCTGGCGGCGCGGGTGGGCATCCTGCTGTTCACGACCGCGGTGGGCCTCCGCCAGATGGGCATCGCCAACGAGATCATCGAGCTGGCCTTCGGCATCGTGCTGGGCGCGGTGGCGGTGGCGTTCGCGGTGGCTTTCGGCCTCGGCGGCCGGGACGCCGCGGCCCGGCAGATCGAGCGCTGGCAGTCACGGATCTCGGACGAGGATCGGTAGGGGCCTGTGGACAGTTCGCCAGGGAGCTTTTCCTGGCGCGGCCGGGTCATCCGCCGCGCCGCGATCATCGGCTCGGGTCAGATCGGACCCGACATCGCCCTTCACCTGGTCAAGACCCTCTCCCCCCACGGGGTGGAGACGGTGGTACTGGACATCGCGGAAGCCGCTCTCGAGGCGGGCCGCCGCAAGATGTTCGGCAAGATCGACAAGGGAGTCCGGTCGGGCGCGTTCCGGGATTCCCAGGCCGAGCGGATGCGCGGCTCCGTCGAGTTCACGAGCGACTACGGCCGGCTCGCGGGGGTGGACCTGGTCATCGAGGCGGCGTCCGAGAACCTGGCGATCAAGCGGCGCATCTTCGCGTCGGCGGAGGATCTCGCCGGTCCCGAGGCGGTGCTGCTCTCGAACTCCTCCCACATCGAGCCGTCCCGCATCTTTTCCGAGCTTGCCGAACCGGGCCGCGCGGTGGTGGCTCACTACTTCTTCCCGGCGGAGCGCAACCCGGTCGTGGAGATCGTCGCCGCCGAACCCGCCCGCGGGCTCGTGCCGTGGCTGCTCGGGTTCTACGAGGAGATCGGCAAGGTGCCGGTGGCCGTCGAGAGCCGGTTCGGCCACGCCCTGAACCCCATCTTCGAAGGGCTCTTCCTCGCGGCGGCGCTTGCGGTCGAAGAAGGGCTCGGGACGTCGAAGGAGGTGGACGACGTCGCCCGCCGGGCGCTCCGCCTCGGGATCGGGCCGTTCACCGCCATGAACCTCACCGGCGGCAACCCGATCACCTACGAGGGTTTCTCCGAGATGCACGAGCGTCTCCACCCCTGGTTCCGGGTCCCGCGGCTGCTCGAGGAGGCGGTGGCGGAGGAGGGGCCCACCGGCCGGGTGTGGGACGTGCCAGCGCGCGGTGAGGAGGTTTTCGTTCCCGGGGACCGCCGGAAACGCATCGAGGAACGGATCACCGCCGCGTATCTGGGACTTGCCGCCTGGACCGCTGCGGACGGAGCGATCTCGGTCCCGGATCTGGACATGGCGTGCCATCTCGCCCTGGCGGTGGTGCATCCGTTCGGACTGATGCGGAAGCTGGGGGCGGCGCGGGTTTCGGAGCTCGTCGCCTCCTACCGGCAGCAGGAGCCGGACTTCTTCGATCCCGCCGGGTTCGCCGAACACCTGCCCGAGTGGACATCCCGGCGGGTCTCCCGGGTGGGCCGGCGCGACGTTCCGGCGGGGCCGGGCCGAGTGGCGGTGCTGACCATCCGCCGCCCGGAGGTGCTCGGCGCGCTCGACGAGGACATCTTCCGGGAACTGGACGCCCACGGTGCCGACGTGGCGGCGGACGACCGGATCCTCGGGATGGTGATCACCGGATTCGGGGTGAAGGCGTTCGTTTCGGGCGCCGACGTGCGGACGCTGGCGCGGATCGCGAGCCCGGAGGACGGAGAGCGGCTCTCCCGCGCCTCGCACGAAGTCCTGAACCGGATCGCCGGTCTCGGGAAGCCGGTCGTCTGCGCCCTGAACGGGATGGCGGTCGGCGGCGGCAACGAGCTGGCCATGGCCTGCCACGCCCGGATCGGCCGGGAGGGACTCAGGGTGCTCGCGATGCAACCGGAGCCGAACCTCGGCATCATCCCGGGCGCCGGGGGCACCCAGCGGTTGCCCCGGCTCATCGGGGTGGAGGCGGCCTGGGAGATCCTCCGGACCGGACGTCCGGTCTCGGCGGCGGAGGCGCTCGAACTCGGGCTGGTCAGCGAGCTGGTCCCGGGCGAGCGGCTCAGGGACCGGGCGGTCCAGGTCGTCGCCGAAGCCGCGCGCGGCGAACGCGTGCTGCCGCCGATGCCTGCGGGACCGATCCCCACACCAGGGGCGTGTCCGGACGTGGACCTCGGCCATCTCTCCCTCGCGGTGGACGGGTTCATCCAGCGGGCGGTCCGTGAGGGCGCCGCGATGGATCTCGCCGACGGACTGGAGCACGAGATACGACTCTTCGGTGAGGGTTGCGCGCTCGAGGACATGCGGATCGGGGTCCGGAACTTCATCGAGAACGGCCCCCGGACCCCGGCAACCTTCGTCCACCGCTAGGAGCGCCGGTCTCCGGCCGGCATCGCGGCCAGAGGCCGCGAAACGCACGTCGCCAGCCCTGGCGTCTTCCCCTACTTCCCCAGGCTGTCCCAGATCTCCTTCATCCCCAGCCCGTAGGCAAGGCGGCGGAGCGCGTCGGTGGTCTTCAGGTCGAGCAGGATTCCCCGGGTGCGGCGTTCTTCCTCGACCGCGGCGGCTTCCTGCCCGGGATAGTCGATCCGCGCTCGCCGTAACTGGGCGAGCCGGTCCACCATCCGATTGCGGAAGCCGGCCCAGGGAGCGAAGGCGCGGACCCGAAAGGCGAGGAACAACTGCCCGGTCCCCCCGTGCACGGGTTCGGGCCGGGGCTCTGCGGTGAATTCCGCCGGGAGTGCGGCGCCCCCGAGACTGACGAGGAATTCGAGCGCGAGCGCGAGCGCCAGATCCCGGTCGCCGCCCTCCGGGAAGCGCAGATTCAGCACGAGCGGTGCCGCCGTCTCAGCGGTCGGGACCGCGATGCCGAGCGCCACCGGTTGGGCAGCGATCGGAGAGGCGCCGGGTTCCGGGTGCTTTGGATCGCCGGCGATCGCGATCCCCGCCATCTGATGCGAGAGCGCCAGCGAAGCCGTGTGACCCGCCGAGCCGAGACGGTTGCCGCGCCGCACGGCGGTGCTCCCGACCCCGTGCCGGTTCGCGCCCCCGATGGCCTCGGTCATCGCCCGGTAGGCGACCGCCGGCCCCGGCCCATTGTCGCCGTCGAGCACCGCCGTTCCGCCCGAGGAGGCCACCAGCTTCATCTCCGGCGCGGTGTTCACGTGCCGGGTAGAGAGTTTCCGGGCCAGGTCGGGCAGCCAGGCCACTCCGTCACCGTCGTCGCCCGCCAGGTTGGCCGCCACCATCGCGTCCGCGGTCTGCGACGCCAATTCCGGCATCACCCGCAACCGCTTCAAGCTCTCCCGGACGAAGAAATGGAGCTGCCCGTGCCGGACCCGGAGTGGCAGTCCTTCGCCGCTCACGAGAAGAGTTCCCGCAGCGTTCCGCTCCAGCCCCAGACCAGAATGACCACGATGGCCGCGGGGATGACCCAGCGGATCCAGAAGAGCCACAGGCCCCCGACGGGCTTCGTGGAGCCCCGGTTCGCCTCCGCGAGCGTCCGGCCCCGCGACACGAAGAACCCTAGACCGATCAGGGCGAGCGCCGAGCCGAGTGGCTGCAGGGTCGAGCCCCAGATCAGGTCGCTCCACGCCAGGTAGTCGGAGCTGACCATCGACGGCAGCGCCAGCGGGATCTGAACGGCGATTGCGGCGGCGACCACCCGTTGCCGGCTCCAGCCGGTCCAGGGGATCGCGGAGTTCACCACCACCTCTAGCCCCGCAAGCGCCGACAGGAAGGCAGCGAGGAAAAGGGTGATGAAGAACACCGGGCCGAAGAACTCGCCGCCCGGCATGGACCCGAACGCGCGCGGCAACGTGAAGAAGAGCAACGGCGGTCCCGAGGCTGGTTCCACGCCGAGGGCGAAGGCTGCCGGCAGCACCGCGAGGCCGCCCAGGATGGCGGCGCCCGAATCGCCGAAAATCGTTGAACCCGCCAAGCGGCGCAGATTGGCGGTGGAGGGGAGGTAACTGCCGTAGGCGAGGAAGAAGGTGCCGCCGAGCGAGATGCTGAAGAACGCTTGGCCCAGCGCGGCGAGGAACGTCTGTGCCGTCACCCGGTCGAGGTCGGGCCAGAGCAGATAGCGGATCCCTTCGGAAGCGCCGGGGAGGGTGACCGAGCGGATGGCGACCACCACCAAGCCGATCGCGACGAGCGGCATCGCGATCCGGGACAGGCGCTCGATGCCGCGCCGCACCCCGAAGGCGGCCACCAGGCCCATCGCCCCGAAGACGAGCACCGTAAGGCTGACGTTGAGCAGCGTCATTCCGCCGAAGTTCCGGGCGTAGAACGCCTCGGGCTCGGCGACCACGCCGCCGAGCGCGGCATAGAAGAGGACCTGGGCCACCACCACCGTGTAGTACGAGGTGGCCATGAAAACGGTCAGGAAGAGCAGACCGCCAACGAACCGGCCGCCCGGCATCCCGATCTTGGTGAAAGCCCCGCCGGGGCCCGCGCGGGTCAACCGGCCCAGGCTCCACTCGGCGATCACAGCCGGAGCACCGAGCACCAGGACGAACAGGAGGTAGACGGCGACGAAGGCCCCACCGCCGTATTGCCCCGCCATGTAGGGGAACCGCCAGACATTGGCGAGGCCCACGGCGACGCCGATCAGGGCCATCGCGCTTCCGAAGCGGGTCCCAAAGCGATCGGTTACGCCCATGGGGGTCCCTCCTTCTCGAGGTAGTCGCGGGCGTTCAGCGCCTGGCCGGTGACGCCAGCCGATTTCCGGGAGGCGAGGACCACAAAGACCTCGGCGATCTCCTCAGGGGTCGGCAGCGTCAGCGGGTCTTCGGCTGGGTAGGCGGCGGCGCGCATCGGGGTGCGGGTCGCCCCCGGATTGACGCTGTTTACCCGGACCCCGGTGTCCGCAAGCTCGGTGGCGAGCGTCTGGGTGAACCCCTCCAGTCCGAACTTGGACACCGCGTAGGGCCCCCAGTTGGGCTTGCCGATCCGGCCTACGGTCGAGCTGACGTTGATGATGGAAGCCGTTTCCCGTTCGAGGAAGGCCGGAAGGAGCGGCTTCGTCACGTAAAGGAGGCTCGCGGTGTTGATCCGGAGCGTCTCCGCCCAGACCTCCGGGTCCTGCTCGAGGATGGGGGCCCGGACTCCCAGAATCGAGGCGTTGTTGACCAGGACCGAAAGGTCCGGAAAACGGGCGAGCGCGGCGCGCGTCATGGCTGCCGCAGAGTCCGGGTCCCCCACGTCCGAGGCGGCGCAGTCGATCCGCCCCGGGTGAGCCGCTTCGAGTTCGCCGGCAGTCTCCCGGAGGCGGTCCTCACCGCGCGCCGTGAGGAACACCTGAGCGCCTTCCCGGAGGAAGACTCGGGCGAGTCCGCGGCCGATCCCCGAGGAGGCGCCGGTGATGAGCGCCGCGATGCCTTCGAGCCGCCTCATGCCCCCTCTCTCGGTAGTTCGGCGGCGCTCAGCCGCGCCCGCTCGCGGCGGAGGCTGCGTTCGAGGAGTCCCAACCGGACCACGTACGCCCCGAGCAGCACGAAGAAGGCTGTGTAACCGGCAGCAAGCCACTCGTTCATGGCGCCTCCGCGAGTTGCCGCTGGCGCATCGCTTCGACCGCGCGCGCCTCGCGCTCGAGTTCCATCCGCCAGGTGAAGAGCCACAGGAAGAGGAAGGTGAAGGCGGCGAGGCAGATGAGCAACGCGACCCACATGTCGGGGTGCAGTCCCGCGTCCGGCCCGCCCATGATCACCGGCGCCGGATGCTGGGTGCGCCACCAGCGGATCGAAAAATAGACGATGGGTACGTCGGCGCCTCCCAGGATGCCGAGCACCGCCGCCAGGTTCGCCCGCCGGGTGGGGTCGTCCACGTAGCCCCGGAGCAGGAGATAGCCGACGTAGATCAGCCACAGGACGAAAGCCGTGGTCAGACGGGCGTCCCAGGTCCACCAGATCCCCCACGCCGGCTTCGCCCAGATGATCCCCATCGCGAGTCCGGTAGTGGCGAACAGCGTGCCGATCTCGGCGCTGGCGAGCGCCGCCATGTCGTAGCGCGGATTCCGGGTGCGGAGCCAGGCGATGCTCGCCCCGGCCACCAGCAGAAAGGCGGCGAAGGCGAGCCACCAGGATGCAATGTGGAAGTAGAAGATCCGCTGGAGGTCGCCCATCGTGAGTTCGGTGGGCGCGTAGAAGAAGACCGCCCAGATGGACACCACGAGGCCCAGGGCGGCGGGGATCGCCCATCTGCCGCCACGCTGCGGGGCGTTGCCGTGCCTGACTCCCGGGCGCTTGCCGGGTGTTTCGCTGCTCATTCTCTCGGTTGGAGTCGGCTCGTTCGGCCAGGACTATACTCGGCGAATGCGACCGTTCCGCCCCCTTCCGCGTTTTGCCGCGTTGCTAGTCGGCGCCGCTTTCCTGACCGCCGGGTCGGCGAACGCCCAGGTTCTTCCGGGCTCCGCGGACACCGCCCGCGACCGGTTGAATACCTCTCCCCGGCACGGCGAGTGGGTCTCGGTTCCGGCGCCAGGCGGTGACGCGGTCGAGTCCTGGATCGTGTATCCGGAGCGGTCGGATACCGCGCCGGTGGTGGTGGTCATCCACGAGATCTTCGGGCTCACCGACTGGATTCGGGCGGTGGCGGACGAAATGGCGGCCCAGGGTTTCATCGCTGTGGCCCCCGACCTGTTGACCGGCAAGGGACCGGACGGGGGGCGGACCGATTCGGTGGACAACGACGGGGCGCGGGCGCTGATCCGGGAACTCGACCGCGACGAGGTGCACACCCGGCTGAAGGCGGTGGCGGACTGGGCCACCGCGCTGCCTGCCGCCCGCGACTCCTACGGGGTGGTCGGCTTCTGTTGGGGCGGACGCACGAGCTTCACGTTCGCCACCCACGATCCCGAACTCGGCGCGGCGGTTGTTTACTACGGAACCTCCCCCGACAGCGAGGCGCTCACCACGGTCGAAGCTCCCGTTCTGGGCCTCTACGGCGAGGACGACGCGCGGGTGAACGAGACGATTCCGCCGGCGCAGGAGCGGATGGAGGCACTCGGAAAGTCCTTCCAGGTAGAGATCTTCGGCGGTGCGGGGCACGGGTTCCTGCGCGCCCAGGACGGCCGCGAGGGACGGAATCTGACGGCGTCCTCGCAGGCGTGGCCGATGACCGTCCGGTTCTTCCGGGAACATCTCGGTTCCTGAACGCGGGATTCCCGCACCTCGTTACCAGGAGGTACCCGTGGTTTCGAACCGTCCGCTGTTACTCGCCGCCCTGCTCGCCGGGGCCGCCGCGCCCGCCTTCACCCAAACCGACGACATCTTTCACTTCGTCTTCGTCGGCCAGCGCGACTACACCACCGTCGGCCACGGAGATCACTCATTCACCGCCGGCGGGCTCCACGGCGTCCTGACCATTCCCTTCGCGGGGCCGGAGAGCCCGTTCACCGAGGACACCCGGCTCCACGGGACCTGCGCCACCGCCATCAAGGTCGAGGGTTCCGCGATCGCAATCGACTCGCACTGCACTCTCCGGGATCCCGACGAGGACGAGGTGTATCTGGAGGCCCATCGGGACTTGGGCGACGCCGAGGTCGGCGGCGGTGGGCAAGGCGCCTTCGTGTTCACCGGAGGCACGGGGAAGTTCGCCGGAATCACCGGAATCGAATGCCCGTACGAAGTCCACTACATGGACGACGACGACACGGTGGTCACGGGGCGGTGCCGGCCCTGAAGGCCTCGGAGCGCCGGCCTCCGGCCGGCATCGCTCCAGTTCTCCCGGTGGGGGTCCGCAGGGAGGCGAAACGCGCCTACGGGTTCAGCGGACCAGCGTGAACGCCTTCCGCGTTTCGTACACCTGTTCGCCGTAGAGGACGCGGATTCCGAGTTCATAGCGCCCCGGCGCGAACTCGTTCAATTCGATCTCCGCATTGGCAGCGGCCTGGCGGGTACTGGTGGGGAGCGCCTCCGGACGAACGAAACCGGTGTCTCGTCCCTCCCGGCTCAGGGTGTACTCGGCCACGATCTCCGGTAGCTCCCCGTCGTCCACGCGTTCCCCCGGGTAGAAGAAATAGAACGCGCCGAGCGTCTCGTCCTGCCGGAAAACCGCCGTCGACCGGGGTTCGAAGTGGGTGCGGCCGAACTGGAAGGCTCGTCCGGGAACGCGGCCGCTGTATTCCTGCATGGTGGTGTCGCCGTAGAGGACCACCGAGGAGAACCCGGGCTCGGCCTCGGGAAACGCCGGCGTCTCGATGTCCAGCCGGGCGGTCCCAAAGGCGTCCGACTGCTCGTCCACGACGCCGAGGAGCAGCCGGTGCCGGCCCGGAGGGAGCACCAGCGACGCCTCGAAACGGACGGGGCCTTCTGCGGACCGGATTTCGGTGTGCGCCGTCTCGAGCCGGTAGGTTGCGGCGCCCGGGCCTTCCGCTTCGGCCGACGCGGTCTTGGCAAACAGGGACGCCGCCAACTGGCCGTCCGTCCCGGGGGCGAGCGCATCGGCGGGAGTTTCAAAGAGCAGCGCCACGTAGGTCGCGCGGTCGTCCACCCGGAAGTAGGCCGGGGTGACCCGGAAGGAGAACCCGTCCCCGGGCGGACCGTCGCCGCTCAGATCGGCGAGCACGCGCCGGGCTCGTTTCGATCCTCCCGCCGGCAGGTTCGGGATCACGAGCCGCCCCTCCTCGTCGCGGTCGAAGCCGACCTCCGGCCGCGCGATGAGACGCCGCCTCATCTCTTCCAGGCTCTCGTCAACGGCGGCGCGGTTCTCGAGGAAGAGTTGGCCCTCCTCGTCCCGGTAGTAGAGCGCCTCCAGCGTGTCCGCGAGGCCGTTGTCCGGATCGGGAGGGAAGGCCCAGAGGAGTCCTTCGGGAGTCTCGTCGGTAGCGGGCTGGGGCAGGGCCTGCACCGGCATGCCGAGCAGCACGAAGACGCGCGACCGGTCATCCCCGCCGTAACCGCCGTCCTCGGAGAAGGTCGAATCGGCGAGCCGCACCCGCGCCAGATAGAGGTCGAGGATCTCGTTCTGGGGAGTGGACGGGTCCGGGTCCCGGCGTAGCCAGAACAGCCGCCGGAAGGCCTCCCGGTCGCCGTGCGTGATCGCCTCGATGGAGGAACGGCGCTCTTCCTCGGTCATCAGAAACGACTCCAGCCAGCCCAGTTCGGTGTCCGTGGGCCGGTCGCCTCCCTGGGCGAGCGCAGCCGCCGGGACTGACAACAGGAGGGCGGCAAGCAGCAGGGTCGGCACGACGGAAACCTAGCGCGAGACGGAGCGCCGAACCCGTCCTCGGGCCGACCCGGTTCGGCTGCTATCGGCCGGCGGGAAGCTTCAATCCGCGGCGGCGCGGATCAGCCCGTCGACGGGTGCGCGGGGCGCTCCTTGAACTCGAACTCCTCCTGGCAGCACCAGCAGGGCCCCGGGAGGTGCGAAGTGATGTTGCAGGTGAAGCAGAAGTAGTAGGGCTCGACCGTCTCGCCGTCCTGAATCGTGTAGAGGCGGATGATCTTGCCGAGGCCGTCCTCCTGCCAGAGCGCGACCTCCAGCGGATGCCGGTTCACCCGTTCGTCGGTGAGGATCTCGACCCGCAGGTCGGTCGGATCCAGCCGGTGGAGGGTGCCATCCGGCGATTCGATTCCGAGCTGCTCGCCGAAGGTGCAGTCCGCCACCGGTCCGGGCTGGTCGTCCTTCAGGCAGACCGCGCGGCCGGAAACGATGACTTCACGTCCGTTCCGGGCGGCTCTCGTGACGGCGGGGGCGGCGATCAGGACGAGCGTCGCCCGAAGCGCATCGCGTCGTTGCATTGGACTGTGGAGATTAGCAGGGGAACGGTAGTCATGCCGCTCGCGGAGCTTCGGCCCGCGCTGCCGACCCGGGGTCCATTGTCGCGGTGGCGGACCAAAGTCGGAGTGAGGAAGTCGCATTTGACGCGGGCGCCCAGAACCGAATTAATGGGGGTTCCAATTCGGTTGCGCCTCGTGTATGGGCGCGACCAAGGAGAGCTACCGCGACATGAGCCGAAGCAGCCTGTCCGCTGGACGGCGCGCTTCGGTTCGTGCAGTTGCCGCGGCGCTCCTCGGGGCAGGCTCTCCATTGCGTTCATGGACGGGTCGCGTCCCGCCGATCGACCGGTCGCGCGACTGCATCTGTCCGTAGCGCCTCCCCACAGGCGCGTTCACTCGAAGAGGAGAGGGGTATGAATTTCAGTAGCTGGACCGGGGCGAGGGCCCTGGCGGTGCTGTTCGCAACGCTGCTCCTGGGGATACCCGTCAGCGCGGCTGCCCAGTTGACTACCGGCGCCCTGCGCGGAACGGTGCTGGACCAATCGGGAGCGGTCGTGCCGGGAGCCACCGTGACTGCGACAAGCCTCGCGAACGGACGCGTTCGATCGACCGTTACCGGCGCGGTCGGTGATTTTCGGATGGAGCTCATCGAGCCGGGCGTCTACGCGGTCCGGGCGGAAATCACCGGTTTCAACCCTCAGGAGTTCGCCGAGATTCGGGTGGAACAGGGCGGGGTGGCCACCCTGACCTTCGAACTCAGTGTGGCGGGCGCGACCGAAACCGTCGAGGTTGTCGCGGAAGCTCCGCTCGTGGACCTGAATCAGACGCAGCTCCGCACCCAGATCGACTCGGAAGTCCTGGACGAGATCCCCATCAGCGGACGCCGTTTCCAGGACTTCTCCACGCTGGCGCCCGGTGTCCATATCGACTGGGGCTCCACGCAGGCCGGAGGCACGGACGCGATCTCGTTCTTCGGTTTCAACGAGCGCTTCAAGTCCATCTACGTGGACGGCGTGGACCTGAACGACGAGTTGACGGGGGGAGGAACCGGCATTACGGACGCTCCGAGAGCCCAGTTCTCGATGGAAGCCATCGAGGAGATCAACATCCTCCGGAACCAGTTCACTGCGGAAGTCGGAAGGCAGCAGGCGGGAGTGATCAACATCGTCACCCGCAGTGGAACCAACGAGCTGCGAGCCCGGGTCTTCGGGTTCATGCGCGACGACTCCCTGGACGCAAAGAACCACTTCGCCACCGGTGAGCTCCCGTTCCGTCAGCTGCAGTTCGGGGCCAATGTCGGGGGTCCGATCGTCCGGAACGAAACGCACTTCTTCGTCAACTTCGAGCGGTGGGATGCCGAGCAGGTCGCGACGATCGCGATCCCTCCGGGGTTGGCGGATTTCCTGCCTGACCCGCGCACCGAGATTCCGGCCACGGATGCGAGAAACAACTTTTTCCTGAAACTCACGCACAGCCTTTCTGACAGTCATCTGTTCAATCTCAGCTATCTCCACGACCAGCAGGCGAGGACCGGTCAGGCGGCATCGGCCGATTCCGCGGCCGATGCGCGCTTCGACGAGGACCAGCAGGACGACGTACTCGTCACCCGGCTCACCTCCACACTGGGGCAGCGCACCGTCAACGAGTTGCGGGCATCGTTTTCTCGCAGTTTCACGGATCGGCCATCCAAGTTCGGGACCGCGGGCCAGCAGTTCCCGGGCATCTATACCGGGACCCCCACCAACATGCCCCAGGGGCGCACTCAGACGAACTGGATTGTGTCGGACACGTTTACGACCGGGTTCACCGCGGGGGGCGAGCACTCCTTGAAGATCGGCGGCGAGGTCAACGTCATGCGGGTGCCGACCGGGCTCAACCTTTTCCAGTTCGGGCGGTTCACGTTCACCCAGGACGCCCCGCCGGGACCGATGAATCCGCCGGTTCTCTGGCTGGGAGCGCGCTACGCCTTCGACACCGGCGATCTGTTCAGCAACTTCTACGGAGTCTTCATTCATGACGACTGGCGCGTGAACGACCGCCTGACCCTGAACCTCGGGCTTCGCTACGACTACGAGGACTACAACCGCGGGTCGTACGAAGGCGCGGACTATCCGGCGCTCTCCAGCTACGAGGACCGGGTGAACTTCGTCATCAGTGCCCGCCCGGGAGGCGAGAACGCGGGGACGCTATACAAGCTGCGGGAGAACGACGCGAACTCATGGCAGCCCCGCTTCGGGTTCAACTGGGCGGCGACGGAAGACGGCCGCACGTCGCTCAGGGGCGGCTACGGGATCTTCTACGAAGGAGGACACGATCCGATCTCGGTGGCCGGCGTCCTGCGGCCCAACCGCGCGCAGCTCTACGTCGCGCCCGGTGGTGCGTTTGACCTGCTCAGCTTCTACCCGGATCAGCCGCCGGATGACCTGTTGGCGACGTTCTTCCCGAGTTCGTTCGTCAGTGCGGATCCGGGAGTGTTCATCGAGTCGGCCTTTGCCCACCAGTTCACGGTGGGGCTGGACCGGGAGCTCGCGGCGGATGTCGCGCTGTCGCTTGACTATGCCGCGCTTCGAAGCCGGCAAAACCCGCGCGACGTCAACGTGAACCACCCTGACGCCAGCGGCAGCTGCCCGTTCATCGCGAGTTGTTCGCCCCTGGTCCTCAATATGAGCGACGGACGTCTGAACAGCGATGTCCTCCAGGCTCAGTTGCGCGGACGCATCGGTTCGCGGGGGCGCATCCTCGCGTCGTACACCTGGCTGGACGCGCGGGGTGATGGGCCATCGACGTCCCCGGACCTGAGGGATCAGGATTTCGGCCCGACACCGAATGATGTCCGCCATCACGTGGTCTTGAGCGGGAGCGCCACGCTCTTCGCCGATGTGGAGCTTGGGGGTGTCCTCAACTACGGATCGGCCTATCCGTACAACCAGGTCGCTGGGAGTGACACGACGGGCGACGGGAATACGGCCAACAACCGGTCGCCGGGCGTCACCTAGAACTCGCTTCGCGGAGACGGCTATTTCAGCCTGGATCTGCGGCTGTCCCGGACGTTCCGGCTGGGGGGTGACCGGAGCCTGCAACTGATCGTGGAGGGCTTCAACATCACCAACGCGGTCAACTTCAACAGCTACAACGGGAACGAGCAAAGCGCGCTGTTCAGGCAGGCGACGCAGGCCCTGAATCCGTTCCAGGCCCAGCTCGGGATTCGCTTCGACTTCTAGTCGGGAACCCGCTTCGATCCCATGATGCGTTCGCGCGACATTGCCCGACGCCATTCACTGCAACAAGGAAGGCAGGAAATGAAAATGCTCACACGAATCGCGGCTACCGGAGTATCGCTGGTGCTTCTGGCGCCACAGGTCCTGGAAGCTCAGATCGATACCAGTACCGACGAAGGCCAGGTGGCCCAGGTGCTCCGCGAGGTGCGGCTGGCGAACGCGGCCGACGATATCGACGGTGTTCTGCAGCACTACTGGAACGACCCGGGACTGACCGTGATCGACCCGGACGACGGCTTCAAGATCCACGGTTGGGCGGAGTACCAGCAGTACCTCCAGGACATGCGTACGGTCAGTCGAACGCTGCTGTGGCGCACCCGGCACCGCAAGCTGCACCTTTCCGGCAACAACGCGTTCGCAACCTTCCATGTGACCCGGCACGTCCAGTTCGGCAGCACCGTCTTCAAGAAGCAGGAAAGGGGCACCTACGTCCTTCGCAAGATGGATGGGACCTGGCTGGTCGTCGCCCAGCACATTTCCGCCCTTCCGCCGATGCTGAAGTTCCAGCAGACGGCCGAAAAACAGGGCAGGGAGGCGGCCACCGACAGCACCAGTTCCTTCGATATCGATGCCTACTTCGACACGATGGTCGACGATGTCTCGGTGTACGACCCGGCGTCCCCCTGGGTCTATGAAAAGGACATCTGGCGCACCCGGGTGGAACAGATGATGAACATCCGGCAGTTCCTGGATCTGAACCAGTTCAACAGGACGGAGGTCGAGTGGGACGACATGCGGATCGTGACGGTGGACCGGGAGATCCGCCGTCCCGAGGGGAGCTTCACCGAGCGCAACCACGGTCGGATTACGTGGGTGTATCTGAAGCAGCCGGACGGAGAGTGGTTCCTCTGGCACGACCACACCTCGGAAATCCCGGAGGACTTCTCGTATCAGCGCTAGGAGACCGAGCTGAGAAAGAAGCGAACCCGGCAACCAGGCGGAACGGTGGTCCTGCTTCGATCACGTCAAGGACGGGCGCCCCTGGCGCTCGGCGTGGCCGTGGCGCTTGCGTCAACCGGCGTCGGAGTCCTTGGTCACGCGGGCCAGGAGCGGCAGGTCGTGATCCGGGACGCGACGATCCTGCCCGTGTCCGGCGCGCCGCTGCCCCGGGGTAGCGTCTCGTTTCGAGACGGGATCATCACCGCGGTCGGCGTGGACATCACCGCTGACAGCGACGCCCAGGTAATTGACGGAACGGACCGCTATGTGCTGCCCGGCATTGTCGACGTCCATTCGCACTTGGGGGTGAGCCCCTGGCCCTGGGTGCCGGGCAATTCCGATGTGAACGAGGATGGCGGCGACCCGCTGACACCCCAGCTTCGGGCGATTGACGCGTTCGATTCCAGCGATCCGGCGCTGCGGTGGGTGGCCGCCGGGGGCGTCACCACCATCATGTTGTTGCCGGGCAGCGCGAACGTCGTCGGCGGTCAGGGGGCGGTGATGAAACTCCGGCTGGGACGGTCCGCGGACGAAATGCTCTTCGAGGGGGCTCCGGGGGTCATGAAGATGGCCCTGGGCGAAAATCCCAAGGCCACGTACGGCGGCAGGGGGCAGATGCCGAGCACGCGCATGGGCGTCATGGCTCTCCTGCGCGATGCGCTGAGTCAGGCGCAAAGCTACCGGGCTCGATGGGACGCCTGGAACGCGGCGCCCGAATCGGAGAGAGGGGCGGCACCCGCTTTCGACCCGAAGCTGGACGCGCTGGCGGACGTGTTGCGCGGGGAGATCCGGGTGGCCGCACACACGTACCGCCGCGACGAGTTCCTCGCCCTGCTCGAACTGTCTGACGAATTCGGGTTCGAACTCGGCTCCTTCCACCACGCGATGGACGCCTACCGGCTCGGCCCGGAACTCGCCCGCCGGGGCGTGGGCGTCGCGGTCTATGCGGACGCGTTCGGACGAAAGCTCGAGCACTGGGAGCAGGTGCCGCAGACCGCTGCGTACCTGAACTCCCTGGGAGCTCTGGTCACGCTGCATTCCGACTTCCCGTTCTTCGCCCAGCGGCTGCACACCGAGGCGGCCAAACTCGTCCGTTACGGCGGCATTTCGGAGGGCGATGCGCTGAAGACGATTACGTTGAGTGCGGCGCGTCTGATCGGTGTGGACCGGTGGGTCGGGAGTCTCGAGGCAGGGAAACATGCGGACATCGCGGTGTACGACAAACACCCGTTTGATTCCTTTGCGCGCGTCGAGAAGACGTTCGTCGATGGACAACTCGTCTTCGACCGCGGCCGGGACCGGGCATGGCTGGAGCGGACGCCGTGATCGCCCTTCTCGCCTCGGCCGTGGTGATCGCAGTACCGCTGGTTCCCGGTGGCGAGTCCCAGGCGGAAGCGGAACGCGTGGTGGCCATTCGGGACGTCCGCATCCTCCCGGTGGCAACACCCCCGATTGAGCGGGGCGTCCTGCTGATCCGCGGTGACCGCATCGCCGGGGTTGGAGCCGACATCACGATCCCACCGGACGCCGAGGTGGTCGACGGGGCCGGTCTCACGGCCGCGCCCGGCTTTTTCGATACCTACACCGGGATCGGCCTCATCGAGGTGGCCGGAGTCCCCGCGTCGAACGACAGCCAGGAGCCTGGGGGCGTGACGCCGCAACTCCGCGCGGCGGACGCCTATTTCCTGGATTCGGAGCTCATTCCGCTGGTCCGCAATGCCGGAACGCTGGTCGTCCTGTCGGTTCCGGGCGACCGGAACGTGGTCGCGGGCCAGAGCGCCCTGATGCGCGCTGCCGGGACCACGGTTGAAGCGGCGGCAGTAAAGGAGGTGGCCGCCGTCCACGCGAATCTCGGCGAGGCTTCAAAGGGGGCCGGCTTCCGCACGCGCATGGGGGCGGCCACGGCGTTGCGGCAGATTCTCCAACAGGCGCGGGGCCACGCCGCGCGGGAGGACGCGCCCCCGAATCACCGGCTCGATCCCGTCGTTCGCGTGTTGCGCGGAGAGCTTCCCTTGGTCGTTCGCGCCCATCGCCGCGACGACATCCTTATAGCCTTGCGTCTGTCCGAGGAGTTCGGCTTCCGGATGATCCTGGCCGGGGGAGCGGACGCGCCGCTCGTCGCGGCGGAGCTGGCCGCCAGGGAAGTGCCGGTCCTGGTCCAGCCCGACCTGCAACCCAGCACGATGGAAACGGCCGGCGTCCGCTACGACAACGCCGCCCACCTGTCCCGCGCGGGTGTCCGGCTCGCCTTCCAGTCGAACGAGACGACGCTCTCGCGCCAGTTGGTACCGAACATCGGTCTGACCGTGGCCTACGGCCTCCCGTACGAGGAGGCGCTGAAGGCGCTGACGCTCTATCCCGCGCAGATCTTCGGGGTGGACGACATGTTGGGAAGTCTCGAGGTGGGCAAGGAGGCCACCTTCTTTCTCAGTCGGGGCGATCCGCTGCAGGTGCGCACGCCAGTCGTGTCCATCTACGTCAAGGGCCGCCACTACGAGCCGCGCAGCTACCAGACCCGCCTGTGCGAGACTTTCATCGCACCGGTGCAGGAGTCCATCCCATGCCAACCAACACGATAAACCGGCGTTCCTTCATCGGAACGAGCATTGGTGCGGCGGTCGGGGCATCGGTGCCGGCGCCCGGAGGACAGGTCCTGCCCTCCGCCCCGGTGCGGATCGAGCCGTCTGACTACATCACCCTGGGGCGGACCGGTGTCCGGGTGTCGAAGGTTGCGGCGGGGCTGAGCCTGGATGCCGAGGCGCTGATCGCTTCGGCGGATGCGGGAATCAACTATTTCGATACGGCCGAGATCTACCTGGACGGCGAGCACGCCAAGATGGTGGGGCAGGCGCTCAAGGGGAGGCCGCGGAGGGACATCTTCGTTTCCGCCAAGTTTCAGCCTGGACTCCAGAATGAGTTGACGGCAACCACGCAGGACGTCGTCCGCCGCTTCCACACCTTCCTCGACTGGCTCGGCACCGACTACATCGACTGCATGTTGATCCACAACGTGCAGCGTCCCGAAGCGCTCACGAACCCGGCGTGGCTGGATGCCTACCGGCTGCTCAAGGCTCAGGGCCGGGTCCGATTCCTCGGCGCATCCACCCATGATCCCAAGCTGCACGAGATCGTCGCGCGGACCATCGAAATGAACCTCTACGACCTCCTGCTCGTGGCTTACAACCCGACGACCGAGGGGGATCTCTATGGGTCCGCCGGCTGGCCGCGACTTCCCAAACTGCTCGAGGAGGCGAAGGCCAAGGGCATTGCCGTAGCGACCATGAAGATCATGATCGGCGCCGTAGCTGCGGGGGCGGTCTCCGGTCTGGGGCCTGACGCCGTGGACCCGAACGACATCGTGGCCCGCGGGAAGTATCTTGGAGCCCGGGTGGCGGCCAGTCGCTGGGTCCTCAGCGACCCAAACGTTGACGTCGTGCAGTACACGATGACGGGACCGGGGACGGTCGCCGCCGCCGTCGAGTCGGGTACGACTCCCTTCGTCGAAGGCGACGCGGAGCTGGCGCGGGTGTACCACCGGTTTGCGTCGGGTATGGGCTGTCCGATTCCCTGTTCCGCGCCCTGCCGGGAGGCCTGCCCGGCCGATGTCGCGATCGCCGACGTGTTGCGCTACGGCATGTACTACGACCATCATGGACTCCACGAGCAGGCGCGTCTCGAATACGCGAGTCTGCCGGTGGAGAGCCGGGCAAACATCTGCCTGACCTGTGAGAGCCAAGCGTGCCTCAGCGCGTGTCCGGAAGGAGTTCCGGTCAGCGCGCTGACCCGAAGGGCCCACGCGCAGCTCTCGCTTGACTAGGACCCTTCCCCGCGGCTTCGCGCCGAAGCGATGATTGGCACGATCACCGGCATCTTCAACCGGAACTTCGTCCTGCTGAGCGCATACGGGATGCTCGCGCTGGCGTTGTCCCTGATGCTGGTGACAAATCTGCCCCTCTATCTGGAGGAGGCAGGTTGGGACTCGAGAGCGATCGGGACGATCCTGGGGTCCTATTTCCTGACGAGCTTGATCGTCCGCCCCTTCGTGGGCCGCGAAGCCGACCGTCGTGGGCGCAAGGTGATCATGCTGGCAGGAGGAGTCCTCCTGTTCCTTCCCCTTCCGCTCTATCTCGTTCCCGATAGCTCGGCGATCATCCTGGTCGCGCGCATCCTGCAGGGGATCGGTTGGGCGATGGCGACGACGGCTGCGGCCGCCCTCGCGTCCGAAGTGGTACCCCAGGACCGGGTCGGAATGGGGCTCGGGATCTTCGGGGTTCTGAACAGCCTGGGTTTCACCTTCGGTCCGGCGCTCGGGTCTTACCTGCTGAACGCCTTTGGCGGCGAGGGATTGCTGCTGGGGGCGGCGGGGTTGGCCGGTGGCGTCGTCGTGTGCAGCCTCTTGTTGTCCCCGCCAACGCAACGGGCGCCGGCCGCGATTCGCTGGGCGGATGCCGCGCGGTTCGTCCGTCCGCTGGCGCGTCCACTGGCGGCGACCCTCTTCATCTGTTTCGGCTACGGAGCGTGCCAGACGTTCCTGCCGCTCTACGCCCGAGCCTCGGACGTCACGAATCCGGGCGTCTTCTTCACCGTCTTTTCCATTCTGAGCTTCGGAAGCCGCCCGGTGATGGGCCGGATCTCCGACGTCTGGGGACGCGTTTGGACGGCGTGGCTGTTGATCGTGATCATCGCGAGCACGTTTGGCCTGCTCGCGTACTCCGCGTCCTTCCCGTTCCTGGTTACGGCCGGCGTGATGTACGGGGTGGGTCACGGGGCCATATTCACAGTGCTCATGGCGCTCCTGGCCGACATGACCAAGCGCGAAGACCGGGGCCTGACTTACGGGCTCTTCGGATCGGCCATCGATCTGGGGATCACCAGCGGCACGTTCGTGTTGGGACTGACGACGGGCGTGATCGGGTACACCGGGGACTTCGCGCTGGCGGCCATCCTCGCGCTGGTGGCGATTCCCTTGCTCTATCGGACGCGCCCGGCCAGCGGCTCCCAATCCGTGACCCCGTGAGTCGGAACGGCAGGCTGTCGGGAATGACAGCCGTAATCACCGGGGCCAGCCGGGGCATCGGGAGGGCGTTGGCGGAGGTTGGGCGACGGGACGGGATGAAGCTGGCCTTGTCGGCACGAAACGCAGGGGCGCTGGAAACTCTGGCCCGAGAACTGGATCCCACGGGACAGGAGGTCATCGGAGTGCCGGGGGACGTCGGCGACTGCGCGTCGTGTCAGGGACTGATCGAGGAGGCGGAGCGGCGCTTCGGCCACATCGACGTTCTGATGAACAACGCGGGTTTGGCGATAGGGGGCAAGATCGCGGACACCGACCCGCGGGATGTTGACCTGATGGTGCGGACGAATTTCCTCGGCGCGTACTACTGCACCCGATTCGCCCTGCCCGGCATGATCGCCCGGAAGCAGGGGCACATCGTCATGATGGACTCGGTGGCCGGCTACCGCTACTCCCCGGGCGGTTCGATCTACTCCGCCACGAAGTTCGCGATGCGCTCGCTCGCGGAAGCGCTTCGATCCGAAGTGCTCGAGTATGGGATCAAGGTGACGGCGGTCTATCCCGGGATGACGTTGACGACATATTTCGATCCGGACAATCCGGACGCCCTGAAGCCACCTATTCCCATCGAGGAGATGCTCACGGCGGAAGATGTCGCGGAGGCGACGCTCGCCGCGATCGGGTTGCCGGCACGCGTTTCGGTGAACACCGTCGTGCTCAGGCCGACGACGCAGAAAACGTGAGAGTGTTGGCGATGAACGCCGAGAACTAGAGACAGAGAGACCGCAGCTGTCCCCGGCCGCATCGCGGTCCCGCTGGCAACGGTGACCGGCTTCTCCGCCGGGGCAGAGGAGGAACGATGAGACCCACCGCCTGCCTGCTTCCCTTGACCCTTCTGGGTGTGTCGCTTGCCGCCGGCGCACAGAACGACGTCTACGACCCCGCCACCTACCAGGCCCTCAAGTACCGCATGATCGGGCCCCACAAGGGCTCCCGGGTCACCGCGGTGACCGGCATCGCCGAGCAGCCCTGGACCTACTTCATGGGCACGAACGGCGGCGGGCTCTGGAAGACCACCGACGCCGGCGAGAGCTGGGTCAACGTCTCGGATGGCTACTACACCTCGAGCTCGATCGGCGCCATCGACGTGGCGGACTCCGACCCGAGCATCGTGTACGTGGGGAGCGGTTCGACCGCCATCCGGGGCAACGTCTCCCCGGGGGACGGGATGTACAAGTCCACGGACGGCGGGGAGAGCTGGACCCACGTCGGACTCCGCGACGCCGGGCAGATCGGCCGGGTGATCATCCATCCGCAGAACCCGGACATCGCCCACGCGGCGGTGCTCGGCCACGCCTTCGGGCCCAACGAGATGCGCGGCGTTTTCCGGACCACCGACGGCGGCGCCACCTGGGAGAAGGTGCTGTACGTCAGCGATCGGACCGGCACGAACGAAATCGCCATGGACCCCTCGAACCCGGACGTGCTCTACGCGACCATGTGGACCGCCGAGCGGAAGCCCTGGACCATGATCTCGGGAAGCGAGGAAGGCGGGATCTACAAGACGACGGACGGTGGGGACAGCTGGACGGAACTGACGAACGGGCTGCCCTCGGGGATGATCGGCCGCACCGGAATCTCGGTCTCCGGCGCGAACCCGCAGCGAGTGTGGGCGCTCGTCGAGGCGCGGGACGGCGGCGTCTATCGCTCGGACGACGCCGGCGCCTCGTTCCAGCTCATCAACGACGACCGCGAACTCCAGAACCGGCCCTGGTACTACATGCATATCTACGCCGACCCGGTGGATGTGGACCGGGTCTACGTGGTGAGCCGCTATTTCCACCGCTCGGACGATGCCGGCGAGACCTTCGACCTCATCGCCACCCCGCACGGCGACAACCACGACCTCTGGATCAATCCGGGCAACAACCGGATCATGGTGCAGGGTAACGACGGCGGCGCGAACGTTTCCTGGAACGGCGGCCAGACCTGGTCCAGCCAACTGAACCAGCCGACTTCCGAGATGTACCGGGTGAGCGTGGACAACCAGTTCCCCTACCGCGTCTACGGTTCGGCGCAGGACACCTGGGAGGTGATTTCGGTGCCGAGCCGGTCCGCCCACTACGGGATGCGCCTCCAGCTCCAGCACTGGGACGGCGTCGGCGGCATGGAGGGCGGGGTCGCGGTGATCCGGCCCGACAACCCGAACATCGTCTTCGCCGGGAGCACCAGCGGCGCGATCACCCGCTTCGACCGCGCCACTGGCCAGATCCGCCCGATCAAGGCGTACCCGGAGGTGGGCGGGATGCCGGCGAAACACCTTCGCTACCGGTTCCAGCGGACGGCGCCCATCGTGCTTTCACCGCACGACCCGAACGTGCTCTACCACGCCTCGCACGTGGTCCACCGCTCCACGAACGAGGGGCAGACCTGGCAGGTCATCAGTCCCGACCTGACGACCGCCGATCCCGAGAGGTTGGGCACCTGGGGTGGTCCCATCACCCGCGAGGTGACGAGCGAGGAGGTCTACTGCACCATCTTCGCGCTCGCCGAATCGAAGCACCTGCCGGGGGTGCTCTGGGCCGGCACCGACGACGGGCTCGTCCACATCTCGCGGGACGGCGGCGACAACTGGACGAACATCACTCCGCCGGACATGCCGGACTCCGGGACGGTGAACATCCTGGAGGTCTCGCCCCACACTGCGGGACGCGCCTTCATCTCGGTGGTCCGCTTCCGCCTCGACGACTTCCGGCCCTACGTCTTCCGCACCGACGACTTCGGCGAGAGCTGGACGCTGCTCACCGACGGGACGAACGGGATCCCCGCCGACCAGTGGGTGCGGGTGGTGCGGGAGGACCCCGACCGGAAGGGGCTGCTTTACGCCGGCACCGAGTACGGGGTGTTCGTCTCCTTCGACGACGGCGCGCACTGGCAGTCGCTCCAGCTCAACTTCCCGGTGGCGCCGGTGACCGACCTGGTCGTCCACGAGAAGGACCTGGTCCTCTCGACCAAGGGCCGCTCCTTCTGGATCCTCGATGACCTGTCTCCGCTCCACCAGTTGACGGACGAGGTGGCGGCGTCGGCGGCGCACCTTTTCGCGCCGCGAGACGCCCATCGGGTGCGGACCGCCGAAGAGGAAGCGGTGGACGAGTACGTGGGTGGCTGGCGTTCGGTGGCCAACCCGCGGGATCTCTACGGGGGGGCGCGGATCACTCGGGACCGGCAGGGGACCGACGCTCCCAACGGCGCAACGATCTACACGTGGTTCGCTCAGGTCCCGGAGGGCGAGGCGACCCTCGAAATCCTCGATGCAGCCGGCGAGGTCATCCGGCGCTTTTCCAACGAGGACGATCCGAAGGACCCCTCGGTGATCGCCCGGCCCGAGGCGCCGTTCTTCAAGGAAGAGAGCACGTTCTTCAATGCCGGCCTGAACCGCTTCGTGTGGGATCTCCGGCATCCGTCGGCGTTGGGCGGTGCACCGCTCGGGCCGCTGGTGGTGCCGGGGACGTACCAGGTCCGGGTCTCGACCGAGAGCTGGAGCGGGACGCAGCCGATCGAGGTGTTGCGCGATCCACGGGTCACCACCACGGCCGATGAGTTTCAGAGTCAGTTCGACCTGCTGCGTAGGATCCGGGACCGGATCACCGATCTCCACCGGGCGGTGGCCGAGATCCGGGAACTGCGCGAGGGGGCGTCCGCCTCCGTTGCGGAACGGCTCAACCGGATCGAAAGCGAGCTGGTGCCGCTACCGGAGGACTACGACCGCGAGGACCAGGACTACGCCCCGAAGCTGATCCAGCAGCTCGACCTCCTTTACGGATACGTCGAAGGGGCCGACTCACGGCCCACCGATTCCGCGTTCGAGAGGTTCGACGACCTGGACCCGGTGCTTGGCGGCCTGTTGGAGGAACTCCGGCGCGTCGTCGAACCGATGGGGAACTGAATCCCGCGGAAACAGGAGGGAGTTCGCCGCGCGTAGACCCCGGAGGGTCTGCCCGAGGTAGGGGTCATCGTCCGGGAGTTCCATAGAATCGGAAACCGTCTTCCGACGGGAGGAATAACCATGCGGGTAGGAACCCTGCTCTTCGTCCTGCTCTTCGCGGCGGCCCCGGCGGTCGCCCAGGAGAGCCCCGACTCCCCGGTGCAGGCCGGCATCACCCTGCTGGACACCTGGATCCAGACCCAGATGGAATTCGGCGGTCTGCCCGGACTGGTGATCGGGATCGTCCACGACCAGGAACCGGTATGGGTGAAGGCCTACGGCCACGCCTCGCTGGATCCCCCGGTTCCGATGAGCGAGGACTCCATCTTCCGGATCGCCTCCCACTCGAAGCTGTTCACCGCGATCACGGTGCTGCGCGCCCGAGACGCCGGAGAACTCCGTCTCGACGATCCCGTCACCAGGTACTTGCCATGGTTTGACATCCGGAACCGGCATCCGGAGGCGCGGCCGGTCACCGTCCGCCACCTGCTGACCCACACCGGGGGGCTGCCGCGCGAGTCCATCCACCCCGCCTGGACCGACTTCGAGTTCCCGGAGGTGGAGGCCCTGCGGGAGACGGTCTCGGATCAGGAGACCACCTACGCCACCGAGACCAAGTGGAAGTACTCGAACCTCGGGTTCACTCTTGCCGGCATGGTGGCCGAAGCCGCCGCCGGCGATTCCTTCGCCGACCTCGTGGCCGATGGGATCCTGAAGCCCCTGGGGATGGACTCGACCAGCGTCGGCCCGGTCCCGGCGGGCCAGCGCGACCGGCTCGCGACCGGCTACGGCCGCCGGATGCCCGATGGCCCCCGCGAGGTCTTCCCGTTCGTGGACGCCCGGTCGTTCGACCCGGCGACCGGACTTTCCTCGACGGTCCCCGACATGCTCCGCTTCCTGTCCTGGCAGATGCGGGTCCGCGACCGCCGCAGCGAGCAGGTCCTCGCAAGCAACACCCTGCTGGAGATGCAGCGGGTGCACTGGCTCCATGCCTCGTGGACGAGCGGCTGGGGCCTTGGCTTCTCCGTGCGCCACACCGAAGACCGCGACCTGATCGGCCACGGTGGCGGGTATCCCGGCTACCGCACCCAGACGCAGCTCAGCCCGGAGGAGAAGATCGGCGTCGTCGTCTTCACCAACGGCGGTGACGGCAATCCCGGCCGCTACCTCGACAAGGCTTTCGAATGGGTCGCCCCCGCCCTTGCGGCAGCCCGCGCCGAAAAAGTGAAACCGGCGGTCTGGTCCTCCGACTGGGACATCTACCTCGGCACCTACCGGAGGCGCAGCGGAGACACCGCGGTGCTCCGCCAGGAGAACGACCTGGTGATCCTGTCACCCCTCTCCGAGGATCCGAGCGGTTCGCAGGGGGTGCTGAAGCCGACCGACACTCCCCACGTCTTCCGGCTGGAGAGCGACGGCTACGGCGCCCACGGGGAGCTGGTGCGTTTCGAGGTGAACGACGCGGGCGAGGTCACCCGGATCTTCGTCGGAGTGAACTACTCGCGCCGGGTGCGGTAGGGAACGCCTTCGCGCATCGGCCTCCCCGAGATGGCGGCGTTGCTGCGGGACTGGTGAGATGCAAAAGACCCCGAGGCTCGATCGGTACTTCCAGCACACCAAGACCTGGCGGGCGGAGAAGCAGCGGCTTCGGGCAATCCTGCTGGACTTCCCGCTCACCGAAGAACTGAAGTGGCGGCAGCCCTGCTACGTGTTTGAGGGCTCGAACGTGGTCATCGTCGGCGGGTTCAAGCAGACGGTGGACCTTGGCTTCTTCAAGGGCGCGTTGCTCGACAATCCCCATGGTCTGCTCGTTCCGCCTGGACCGCATTCACAGGCGTCCCGTCAACTGCGGTTCACGAGCGTCGGGGAGATCGAGGAGAAGGAACCGATCATCAGAGCCACCCTTCAGAACGCGATAGAGGTGGAGCGCGCCGGCCTGAAGGTGGACTTCAGGCAGAAGCACGATTTGGTTCCGGTGGCGGAACTACTCGCGAAGATCGAGTCGGACCCTGAATTCCAGGCGGCCTTCGAGGCGCTGACGCCGGGACGGCAACGGGGATACAACCTCTTCTTCGGGGCGGCGAAGCAGTCGAAGACGCGGGCCGCGCGGATCGAGAAGCACGCGGCGCGGATTCTCGAGGGGAAGGGCATGCACGACCGGTAGTCGGTTGCGCGCCTTTCCCGAATACGCGTTTTCGCCGCCCTTCGGGCGTCGATGCCGGCCGGAGGCCGGCGCTCCGAGCCGGGCGATCACGAGCTTTCTCATGGTGCTCCCTCAGTAAACGCGTGGAACGATGCGCCATGGCACCGCCGCCCGGTACTGCTCCCAGAGCGGACCGTACTTCGCGGCGCAGCGCCGGTCGTCGTCGCGCTCCCGCGGGACGAGCAGCGCCAGGTAGTAGAGCGGGTAGAGCCACGGGCCGAGCATTCCCGGCCGTCCCAGGGCGAGCGCCAGACCCACGGCCATCAGGATCTCGCCCAGATAGTTCACGTGGCGTGAGAGGCCCCAGAAGCCGCTGGCCAGCAACCGGCGTTCGCCGTCCCCGACGGCGCGCGGCCGGATGCCGAGAAACGCCCGTTCGGGGTCCCGCTTGAAGTGGAACTTCTGGAGGTTCGAGCCCCGCGAGAGCGTCCAGCCGGCGATGAAGAGGGCGGCGGAGGCGACCAGAAGCCACGCTGGCGCCTGCGGGTCGGGAAGGTCCGCCACCGACCAAAGGCCGACCCCATAGAAGTACGGATACCAGGCGAGGCATCCCCAGACCAGTTTGAATCCCAGACGTTCCGCGAAGAGGTCGTAGGTGTAGAGGTGGACGCGCTCGAAGACAAGGTAGTCGCACACGAACCAGGTGAACAGCGCAACGTGGAGCACGACTCCCGGTGACGGGTCGTCCGGGTGCGTGAGCACGTGGTGGGCGGCGAACGAGAGCAGGTTCAGCTCCAGCAGGACCGCGCCCGCCAGGTAGAGGAACATCTTGGCGTCGGCGCGGCCGCCGAACGGCTGCGGGTTGACCCGGCGGCCGAGATAAAGCTCCCGGAGCAGGTTGCCTCCGGCCCCGGGCGCGGTCACCACCACCGCGGCGGAGACCAGGAGCCCGAGGGTCATGGCGCCCGCCGCGCCCGGCCAGCGGTGCTGCCAGAGCCAGTCCCACGGCACGACGCCGCTCCAACCCGCGGCGAACCATGCCCCGAGGGTGACGACGAACACCAGTGGACCGTTGAGGCGATAGCGCAGGCGTTCGCCGCGCTTCTCGTCACGCACGTAACCCGCGACCCGGCGCGCCGGCAGCACGAGGTGCAGCGCCAGGATCCCGGCGAACACGGCCCAGGGCGCGAAGAACCCGATCAGCCGTCCGGTCATCCGAGGTGCTTCGTGCTCTTCGCGATGAGCCGGATCGCGGTCCGCCGGGGCAGGAGCCGCCGGACAAGCTGGTGTGCGAACCGGTTGATCCTTCCGGGGACGATGCGCGGACCCTGACGGAGCGTGTCGAGGGTCTGCCGCACCGTCTCGTCGGCAGAGAGCATGCCGGGGACCTCGCGCCCGAACCGCTCCTGGTAGCCGGGGGTGGGCACCGCGCCGGAGACGCAGGCGGCGACGTCGATACCGTGCGGGGTCAGTTCGTACCAGAGACCCTCGGCGAAGATCGTGTTGAACGCCTTGCTGGCCGCGTAGACCGCGATGCTGGGCGAGCCCTGCAGTCCGGACAGCGAGGACATGAGCACCACCGCCCCCCGGCCACGCTCCTTGAGGGCCGGGGCCAGCGTCCGCACCAGCCGGAGCGGCCCGCGCACGTTGACGTCCACCGCCGCTTCGATCGCGTCCGCGTCATGGTCGAGGAACGGGCCCATCGGCACGGACGCCGCGTTGTAGACGAGCACCCCGAGTTCGAGGTCATCGGTGGCGTCCTTCAGGGCGCCGGGGAACCCGGAGTCGGCCAGGTCGAGTTCGAGGCAGCGCACCTCGATCCCGTGTTCCGCGGCCAGGCGCTCCCCGACGTCTTCCAGGATCCGGCCACGGCGCGCCACCAGAACCACGTTCATGCCCCTCGCGGCGAGCGCCGGCGCGAACGCCTCCCCGAGGCCCTCCGAGGCGCCCGCCACCACGGCCCACTTCCCGTAGCGGTCCGGGAAGGAGTCCATGGCCGGCCAGACCTCAGCGGCTCAGCAGGATTCGCAGTCCCAGCGCGCCGAGGACCGCCGCGGCGCCGCGGTCGATCCAGGTCTTCGCCCGCAGGTAGCGTCCGGCGACCGCCTCGGTGTTCAGGCAGAAGGCGAGCGCCGTGTAGAACGAGAGTTCGATCAGGAGGTGGTTGAAGGCGATGAGCGCACTGTTCACGGCTCCCAGCCCACCCGGGAAGATCGCGATGAGGACCGCCGCCGCGAAGAGGACCGCCTTCGGATTGAACACGTTGATGAGGAGGCCCTGGCGGAAGGCCCGGCGCGCCGGTTCCGGCAGCGCGCCCGCGGGAGCCGAGGCGCCCCGCCACATCCGATAGGCGATGTAGAGGAGATACAGCGCCCCGGCGATCCGGGCGCCCGCGTAGGCCGCCGGGAACAACTCGAAGACCGCCGCGAAACCGATGAGCGCCATGAGCGTCCAGGTCGCCGCCATGAGGCCGAGGCCGCACCCGACGGCGATCCCGGCCCGCCGTCCCGAGCTCAGGTTGGTCTGGACCGCGACCAGCAGCGCCGGCCCGGGGCTGAACATGGCGACCAGCAGCGTGACGTTGAAGGCGAGCAACTGGGCCAGCGTCATGGCGTCCTACGGTATCGCGGAGACCTCGAGGCCGGGCCGCGGCGGTAGGCTGCGGCAATGAATCACGAAGCCCTGATCGCGCTCCTCGACTACCACTACTGGGCCCGGGACCGGATGCTGGACGCGGTCGGGCGGATTCCTCCCCTCGAGTTCCACCGGGACCTCGGCAACAGCTTCGGTTCCATCCGCAGCACGCTCGTCCACCTCGTCTCGGCCGAATGGATCTGGTGCTCGCGCTGGGAGGGCAACGGTCCGAGCGCGCACCTGGCCCCCGAGGACTTCGGGACGGTGCAGGACATCCGGACTCGCTGGGAGGAGGAAGAGCGGCGGGTGCGGGACTTCGTCCGAGGTCTCGGCACCGACGGAATCGGCCGCGAGATCGAATACCCGGCCCTTGGCGGCGTCCCCGCGCGCTCGGTGTTCTGGGAAATGCTGCAGCACGTGGTGAACCACGCCAGCTACCACCGGGGGCAGGTGACGACCATGCTCCGCCAACTCGGCGCGGAACCGCCGCCGAGTCAGGACCTGATCACGTTCTACCGGGACCGGGGCTGAAGCGCGCCGCTATCGTTCCGCCGCTTCGGAATGACGAGAGACTCGGGTGCGGCAGGGATGCGGTGGCGGCACCGGTTCACCGTCCTGACCGCGCTGTCCACCCTCCTCCTCATGGGCTGGGGCGCCTTCGTCACCAGCATCGAAGCCGGATTGGCCGTCCCCGACTGGCCGTCGTCCTACGACTCCTACGACCCGTTCAATCCCTGGCCGGGATGGTGGCGGATCACGCCGCTGCTGGCCGAGCACGGCCACCGGCTGCTCGGAATGCTGGTCGGGTTCCTGACCACCGTCCTCGCCGTCTGGACCTGGTTCGCGGAGTCCCGCCGTTGGCTCCGCTGGCTCGCGCTCGGCGCGCTGGTCCTCGTGTCGTTCCAGGGCCTGCTGGGCGGCCTCCGGGTGGTGTGGCTGTCGCTCGACCTGGCCGTGGTCCACGCCGCGACGGCGCAGCTCTTCCTCGGGCTGGTCGTGGCGCTGGGGGCCTTCACCTCGCAGTGGTGGCTGACCCTGGATGCCGCGCGGGACGGTCCCCGCGACGACCGCCTCTGGCGGCTCTCGCTCGCCGCCCCCGCCGCCGTCTGGCTCCAGATCATCCTCGGCGCGCTCCTCCGCCATCCCGGCACCGGGATCCATCCGTGGCTCGTCGGATTCCACATCGCCGGTGCGGTCCTGGTCGCGGCCGTGGTGGCCGCCTTCCTGCTCCGGGTCCGGGACGAGTTCCGGGAGTCACGGGTGTTGTACCGGGGGTCGTGGGTCCTGGCCGGCCTCGTGGACGTGCAACTGATCCTGGGCCTGACCGCGTACTTCGTCACTCTCGATGACGCCGGCATGCTGCAGCCGAGCAACCTGCAGGTGGCGGTGAACACCTCGCACGCGGTAGTCGGCGCGCTGCTGATGGCGGGGGCGGTGCTGGCCGTGCTCGCTACCCACCGCTGGGGCCGGCAACCGATCACCCCCGGCTGACCCGTGCGACCGAATCTCACGCCGTATCTCGAGCTCACGAAGCCCGAGATCGCCCTCGTCGTCGCGCTGTCGTCGGCGGGAGGATTCGTGCTGGCGCCGGCGGAGTCCTTCGGCTGGAGCTGGCTCCTGTCGCTCCTACTCGGCGTCACGCTCGCGAGCGGAGGCGCCGGCGCGCTGAACCACTGGATCGAGCGGGAGGAAGACGCCGGCATGCGCCGGACGCGGGGGCGCCCGCTGCCGTCGGGCCGCCTGGCGCCGGCGGCGGCGCTCGGCAGCGGGATCGGGCTCGCGGCGGCGGGAACCGCGGTGCTCGGACTGGCCGTCAACCCGCTGACCGGGGGTCTGACGCTCCTGACCGTCCTCCTCTACGTCTTCGTTTACACGCCCCTGAAGCGCCGGACCCACTGGAACACCCTCGTGGGCACGGTCCCCGGCGCCCTGCCGGCGCTCTGCGGCTGGACCGCGGCCACCGGTTCCGTCGGTTGGGGCGGCGTCGCGATGTTCTCGATCCTCGTCGCCTGGCAGATGGCGCACTTCCTTCCGCTCGCCTGGATGTACCGCGAGGACTACGGGCAGGGGGGGTTCGTGATGCTTCCGGCGGTGGATCCTTCGGGTCGCTCGACGGTGCGGCAGACGCTGCTCTTCACGGTCCTGCTCGCCGCGCTGAGCCTCTGGCCCGTCGCGCTCTCGCTGGCGGGATGGATCTACTTCGTCGGCGCCGCCGCGCTGGCCATCTGGTTCATGACCGCGGCCGCCGAGTTCCGCTGGAGCCGGGGGAAGCCTGACGCGCGCCGGGTGCTGAAGGCGTCCATCGCCTACGTGCCGGCCCTGATCGCGGTGCTGGTGCTGGACCGGGCGGTTCTGGGCTGATCGACTAACTCACTTCCGCGGTGACGGCTTCCGCCATCTCGCCCAGCGTGAAGAAGATGAAATCGAGCCGGGGCATGGTGGCGACCTTCGCGGTCGCACCCCAGCTCCCGCCCTCCGAGAGCCGCTGGCGGTCGATCCAAGCGCTCGAGAGCCCGAACCGGTTCGCGGGGACGTGGTCGTGGTGGAGGCTCTGCGCCGTGTGGAGGACCTCCCCCCGCTCCAGCCCGAAGTCGGTTTTCAGGTGGTCGATCAGGTACTCGAAGTTCGCGTCCGACGGCTTGTAGGAGCCGATGTCCTCGGCGGTGTAGAAGGCGTCGAACTCGACGCCGAGCTTGCCGGCGGAGGCGGCGATGCCGCTCCGGTGGACGTTCGAGAGGATGACGAGGCGGAAGTGGCGCTTCAGAACCCCGAGGGCCGCCGCGCTGTCGGGGAACGCCGGCCAGCGGGGGATGGAGTTCCCGAAATCGGCGTCCAGTTCGCGGTCCGTCCGCAGGCCGAAGCTCCCCGCCAGATCCCGGTGCACGCGGGCGAGGAGATCCGGGTAGGCAAGGTCCGGAGTGGCGTGCTCATGCTGCCCCTCGGAGCGCGCGAAGGCGCGGAGGGCCTCGTCGCGCGTGAGTCCCGTAGCGCCGTTCGACCGGATCACCGGCTGCAGCGCCTCCCAGATCCCCGCCTCCCAGTCGATGAGGGTCCCGTAGCAGTCGAAGGTCAGGACCCGGTAGTCCGTCAGGCGCGCCATTTCGTTGTCCTCGGTGATTTTTCTGAAGCGCCGCGACCCTGGTAGCAGACCCTCATGTTGAAGGAACGGCGCTTGTTATGGAACCCCGAACGTCGCCGCGGCGGGGATTGTTCCGTCGGTGGCGGAGGCTGCCGCCGGCCGGTGAGCCGTCCTGCCGGAAGACCCGCTCAGGAGACGAGTCGCCGCGGCAGCGTGGGGTTGAGGTGCATGACAAGGTCGTAAACAGACGCGCCGGAGGCCGCGCTCGCATCCTCGGGCCGCGAACCGTCCCGCCAGTCGAAAAAGGTGGCGACGTCACCCGCATCCGCGGTCTTTTCCGGCCCGATCTCCACGATCGTGTGGCTCGCCGAGACGCTGGCGATGATCGGGTAGCGCGTGTCGCGGATCCTCACCCACCCGCCGTTCGCCGCCGCCCGGGGCACGCCGTCCACGTGACCCGCGGGAACCGTCGCGATCCAGACGTCGCGGTCCGCCCGGTAGGCCGCCTCGTAGCCGGCGGTGTCGCCCTGCTCCAGCTTCTTGACCAGCGCCACCCGCGCCTTGAGGCTCATGGACGGCCGCAGGTCGAGCAGGTCCAGCTCGCGGAACCTCTGGGTCGAGTACTGACCGAAGAGCGCCATGCCGGGCCGGACCGCGTCGAGGTAGGCCGGCGGGTTGTCGAAGAGGCCGTAGCTCGACGCCGCGTGCCGCCGGCCCATGGCGATCCCTCGCGCGGCGAGCGTTTCCTCGACCTCCCGGAATCGCTGGAGTTGCAGCTTCTCGAACTCGGGGTCTTCGTTCAGCGTGGTCATCGTGCCGATGAGGTCCACCCCGTCGCGCCCGGCGAGATCCGCGATCAGTCCGGCCGCGTCCCGGTGCGAGATGCCGACCCGGCCCATCCCGGTGTCCACGCAGACCTGCACCGGGACCGCCGACTGGCGCCGGGCCGCCAGCCGGTCCAGCGCGTCGCCCACTTCCGTATAGACCATCGGCGTCACGTCGCGCATCACCGCCGCTTCGAGGTCGGCGTCGTCGAAGGGCCCCATCAGGAGCACCGGCTTGGCGATGCCGGCGTCGCGGAGCTCGAGGGCCTCGCTCAGCTTCACGACCGCCATGCCGATCACGGCGGTCTCCGACTCCAGGATCCGGGCCATGTTGAGGAGGCCCATGCCGTAGGCGTTGTTCTTGATGACCGCCAGGATGGGACGGCCTTCGACGAGGCGGCTCACCTCCCTGACGTTGTGCCGGACGTGGTCGGCCCGGATCTCGATCCACGGATCGAAACGGGAATGACGGACGGCGGTCTGGGCGGCGGCGCGCGCGGCCGGCGCCCATCCCAGCACCGCGGGCGCCAGCGCTGACCGCAACACGGTGCGTCGCGAGAGCTTCATGCCGGCAACTCTACGGGCTCGCGGATGGACCAGCCAGCGACCCGCGCGGCCGCCGAGCCGGATAATCCGCGCCACCGGGCCGATGCCCGGTGGACCTGACCCTTGCCTGACACACCCCTGAGCGACCGCCCCCGACTCAGGCCGGTCCTTGCCCCGCTTCACGTCGGCTCGCTGGCGCTCGGCTGCGTCATCGGCTTCGGCTGTTTCATCCTCGCCGGCGACTTCCTCGAGACCGCCGGACCGCTCGGCGCGGCGCTGGGCATCGCGCTGGGCGGGCTGGCGATGATCGTGATCGCCCGCAGCTACGGCCGCATGGTCCGCACCTTTCCGGTGGCGGGGGCCGAGTTCGCCTACGCCTACCGGGCCGCCGGCCGGCATCACGCGGTGATCTGCGGCTGGTTCCTTGCCCTCGGCTATCTGAGCATCGTGCCGCTCAACGCGACCGCGCTCGCCGTCCTCGGCAGGTTCCTCGCACCGGAGGTGTTCGCCCGCGGACACCTCTACACGGTCGCCGGCTTCGAGGTGTTCGCCGGGGAGGTCGCCCTCGCGGTGTCAGCGGTGGGTCTGGTCGGCTTCCTTCACTCGCGCGGCGTCCAGGGGGTCGGGAGGGCGCAGGTGGTCCTGACCGGTCTCATGGTGGCGGCGGTGGCGCTGGTCGGCATTGGCGCGTTCACCGGTCCGGCCGCCAGCGTGGCCAACTGGGAGCCCTGGTTTGCGCCCGGCCGGTCGGCGTGGACCGGCATCCTGGCGATGCTCGCGATCTCGCCCTGGCTCTACGTCGGCTTCGACACCCTGCCGCAGGCCGCCGAGGAGTTCGCGTTCCCGGCCCGGAAGGCGTTCCCGTTGATGGCGGCGGCGATCCTGGCCGGTGCCGCGATGTACGTGGTGGTGGTGCTGGCCACCGGGGTGGTCCTGCCCTGGCGCGAACTGGTTGCCGGCGAGTCCGTCTGGGCGACCGGCGCCACGGTGCGAACGAGCCTGGGAGCGGCGGGAGTGGCCATCCTGAGCGTTGCTGTCGTGACAGCGATCTTCACGGGCATCAACGGTTTCTTCATGGCGAGCAGCCGCCTGCTGTTCAGCATGGGCCGGGCGCGGTTGCTGCCGGCCTGGTTCGGGAGCATCGACCCGACCCGGGGCACCCCGCGGAACGCGCTCCTGTTCACCGGGGCGGTTTCGCTGCTCGCGCCCTGGTTCGGCCGCGAGGTCATCGTCTGGGTGGTGGACATGGCCGCGGTCGGCACCGCCTGCGGCTACTTGTACACGTGCCTCGCGGCGTTGTCGGTGGCGCGCCGGCGCCGCGCCCGGGTGGAAGCCGTGATCGGTGCGACCCTGTCCGCCGGGTTCCTGGTCCTCCTCTGCGTTCCCGGGATGCCCGGCTTCATGGCGCCGCCCTCCTGGATCGCCCTGGCGGGCTGGATCGCGCTCGGCGCGCTGTTCTACTTCCGGCGCGCCCGGGAGTTCGCGGCGATCCCCGACGCCGAGTTGGACACGCTGATCCTCGGCACCCCGAGGAACGGCCCTTAGCGGGCGACGCGGGTCAGTTGGCCGCGTCGATGGCCTGATAGACGAACGCGCGGAACTTCGCGTGGTCGTCCAGGCCTCCAGAGGGGATCAACTGCGCCAGGTAGACGACGACCAGCTCCTCCTGAGGGTCCACCCAGTAGCTCGAGTGGTAGGCCCCGCCCCACCCGTAGAGGCCCTCGGAGCCGGGCACGCCGTGGGCGCCCACGTCCTCCACCACCCGGAAGCCCAGCCCGAACCCGACGCCCCGTTCCGCGCCGAACACCGCGCTGGCGTCGTTCAGGTCCCGGACCAGCAGTCCGCCGAGGTGATCCACCGTCATGAGTTCCACGCTCTTCGGCGAGAGGATGCGGGCGCCGCCCAGCCTGCCGCCGTTCAACAACATCTGGAGGAACCGCCCGTAGTCCGAGGCCGTCGAGAGGAGTCCGGCGCCCCCCGAGAAGCTCGTCCGCGGCCCGTCCACGTACGCCCCTTGTCCCACCATGCCGCCGGGGTCGGGAGCGCGGGTGAAGCCACCCTCGCCGGCCGAATACACCACGGTCAGGCGGTCGCGCTTTTCGGGCGGAAGATAGAAGTGGGTGTCCGCCATCCCGAGCGGCTCGAAGATGCGGGTCCGGAGGAACTCGTCGAGCGGCATTCCGGAGGCGACCTCGACCACCGCGCCCAGGATGTCGGTGGCGTAGCCGTAGACCCAGTAGTCGCCGGGATGGGCTTCGAAGGGCAGGGACGCCATGCGGCGCACCGTTTCGCGGATCGGCTCCTCGCGGTGGGCGAAGTACCAGCCCGTCATGTCCGCTTCGATCCACTCCTTGGCGGCGGTCCCACCGCCGTAGGTGATTCCCGCGGTGTGGGTGAGCAGGTGCCGGATCGTGATCGGCCGGCGTGCGGGCACCACGTCGTAGGTCCCGTCGGGATTGGCGGTCGCGACCGTGGTCTCGAGGTATTCCGGGAGATGGCGGCCGACCGGGTCCGAGATCAGCAGCCGGCCCTCCTCCTGCAGCATCATGATGGCCACGCTCACGATCGCCTTCGTCTGCGAAGCGATCCGGAAGATGTCGTCGGTCTCGAGTGGGTCGTCGGCCTCCTTGTCGCGGTAGCCGAAGGCCTTGAGGTACAGGATCTCCTCGGGGCCGGCGACGAGCGCCACCGCGCCGGGCAGCGCGCCGGACTCGACGTAGTTCTCGAGCGCGGCGTCGAGCCGGGCGAGCCGGTCCGGGTCGAGTCCGGACGAGTCATCCTGAGGCGGCGCGACGGTGCAGGCGCCGCCGAGGATGGCGGTGAGGGCGGTCGCGCTCAGCGCGAGCCGGTACGCTGGATCGTCTCCGTTGACTCTCATTGCCTACCCCTGAACGCGCGGATCATCGCACCGTCGGGGCGGAAGGGCTGCGGTATCGTCCGACGCCGTCATGCTCGACTGGTCGCGGAGGCGGTTCCTGGAGCGCGGACCGGCGGCGGCCGCCATCGCCGCGGTCTGGGGATGTGCGCCGGATGAGCGGACGGGAGCCGATCGATCCGGGTCGCCTTCGGACGAAAGAAGTAGCAGCCCGGCGCCGCTCGCCGGCCTGCGCCGTACGCTCGCGGAGCCCGGCCCGATGGTTCCGCCCTGCCCGGCGATCCTGCTCACCGTGAACGGCCGGCCCGGCGACCCGGACGAGATCTCGGTGCTCTGGACGTTCGTCGTGAACGGCGACCCGCCCCAGATCGGGGTGAGCGCGGGCTTCGAGCACCAGGCGCGGGAACTCCTCGAACTCCACGACGAGTTCGTGCTGAACGTCCCGTTGGCCTCGATGATCGACGCGTTCGACACCGTGGATATGAACTCCAGCCGGGTCGCCGACAAGTTCGAACTCTCGGGCCTGACCCGGGGTGCGGCGTCCGTGGTCGCCGCCCCCACCGTGGAGGAGTCCCCCATCCACTGCGAGTGCCGGACCATCGCCTCGCTCGAGGTGCCTCCCGTCCGGAAGCTGTTCATCGCGGAGGTCGTGGCGACGACCGCTGTCGAGGGAGCGGTGGACGGCGGGGGCCGCCTGATCGTGCCCGACGTGGACTTCTTCGGGATGACCGCCGGGAGCGGCGAGCACTACACGATGGGGCGCCGTGTGGGCAACATCGGGATGACGGTCGGCCGGACCGACATCAAGTACTGACGCCCGCGCCCGTCCTCGGGCGCTTTGGTCAGCAAACCCAACGTGCCGGGCAGCAGCGTGGCAAAGGCGGCCAGCGTTCTACGGTCCCAACGCCCCGATCGGAATCACCTGCACCCCGTCCTCGCGGGTGTAGCCGTATCCGCTGCTCACGATCACTCCCAGCGCTCGAGGCTCGCCCATCCGTTCCGGATCCACCCGCCTCGCCAGTCGGAGGAGGTTGCCGGCCGCGTCATCGACTCTGCCCTCCCCCAGTTTGACTTCGAACGCCGCCCAGGGCCCGGCGCTGGACTGCACGATGGCATCCACTTCCAGGCCACCTTTCTCCCGGTAGTGGAAAACATCGGCGTCTGTCGCCTGGGCGTAAACGCGCAGGTCGCGAATGACCAGCGACTCGAAGAGCAGCCCCAGAAAGTCGGGTTCACCGAGTAATCGGTCTGGGGTCGCGCGAACGGCCGCGACGGCCAGGGACGGATCCGCGAGATGCCGGATCGGCTTGTTTCTCAGCACGGATCTGGACCTCAGGTGGGTGGGCCAGGCCGGCTGGTTCTCCACGACCATGATCCGTTCCAGCGCGCTCAGGTATTCGGCGGCGGTGTGTTCCTTGATGGCGGATACGCCCTCGCCGGTGTCGGAAGCGAGGGTCGCGATCCCGGCCGGCGTCGCGACGTTTCGGGCCAGGGATCGAAGGAGCATTCCCACCCTCGTCGGGTCTCGCCGCTTGTCGTCTGCGCTCATGATGTCCAAGCGCCGGATCTCGTCCAGATGATCCCGGTTCGCCCGCAGGGCGCGCTGTGTGCTGCGTTCCAGGTTTCCGGGCCATCCGCCGACGGCGATGAGTTCCGACAGCTCATCAAGGCCGATCACCGTTCTGCCCGCGGAGGCGCGCCTCCCATCCAGGAGGCCCGCCAGCGAGACTTCGCCGGACGACCGTCCCCATTCGAAGAGCGATAGGGGACGCATACGGAGGCGGGTCAACCGCCCGGCGCCGGTGTGTCGGGTCGCGTCGTCGGCAGGTGCGGCGGACCCAGTCAGGATGAACTGGCCCGGAAGCCGCCGGTCGTCGACTGCCCTCCGCACGTGATTCCAGATCGCCGGCTCCAGTTGCCATTCGTCGATAAGCCGCGGCGTGTCGCCCGCCAGGATGCGGGCCGGCTCGAGACTGGCCAGGCGTCGCGCCACCTCGTCAACATCCAGCCGCGCCTCGCTCGCGGCGGTCTGCCGGGCGGTGGTCGTCTTCCCGCACGCGCGGGGGCCCTCGATCACCACCGCCCCGGTTGCCGCCAGGCGGTCCGCCAAATCTTGGTCGACGACTCTGGAGCAGTAGGTCATGGGTGCTTCGGCAGGGACCTCGCCGGATCGGCGGGATCGGACGAAACCACACGCGGGGAGACGTTGTGGAAACGAGGCAGCAGCAGATTCGGCATCAATCGAACATCAGGAATGGCGCCATTATAGCGACATAAATGGCAGCGCCACCGATGACCGCCGGGAGCGGCGAGCACACCACGATGGGCCGGCGGGTGGAGCACATCGGCGTGACGGTCGCCCGGACCCAAATCCAGTACTGACCGCCCCGCGCAGGTCAGTCGCGCCAGGGATTCACCAACAGGAGATCCGTTTCTTGGAAGTCCCCTTCACCCCAGGGCTACGGAGTCCAGGCTTCGGCGCGCTCCTGGAACACCGCGGGGTTGGCCAGCCACTCCGCAAAGCCGATGCTTCGTTCGTCGGTCAGGTAGTTCACCTTGTCGTCGAGGCAGGCGAGCAGCGCTTCTTCGTCCCGGTCGAGGGCGAATCCGCCGAGGTCGACCAGGGTGTCGACGGCGGTCACCACGAGAACGCCGGCCCACATCTGTTCGAGCGTGCTGTTCGCAATCTTGTCTCCGGCCAGGGCGTCCACGCGTCCGTCGGCCAGCGCCTCGGGCTGCTCCGTCTGGACGGTGTCGGTGCCGAAGAACACGACCTGCGGGAGCTCGGGCGACGGGGGTTCCAGATGCATGCGGTCCGCGAGATTCGGCGAGGATCCGCTCGCGGCGATCCGGTAGGCGTCGCTGCCGTCGGCCACCTCGATGCCGCCGGGAGTGGTGATCCGGGTCCGTGCGAGCACCACGCCGTCTTCGTCAATGAGCCCGACGATCTGGAGAAAGCGGGCCTCGTTGGTGGTCTCCGCCGAAACGCCGACCCGGTGGTCGCCCGTCAGATCGCTGTATTCCGCGAGCGTGCCGGCATCGGTCGCGCGGACGAGCAGCGAGTGGCCGAACTCGACGTGCCCGGACGTGAACGAGATCGCCGGCGTCCCGGATGCATCGAGCGTCCGCTCCTCGAGGATGGTGATGCCGCCGCCCACGACGTCGTACTCGGGGGTGGACGGAAGCAGCCAGATCCCGGGCCAGACGTCGATGCCGCGGCGATCGAAGGCCAACCCGGCGCCCTCCATGGCTTCGAGGGCGGTCAGCAGGTCGGCCTCGTAACCGAGGTGCCCGTCGATGGCCTCGGCGCCCGGGTCCGGCTCTGCGGTGTAACTGATCGGCTCGAAGTGAGCGAAGAACCCGTACTCGAGGATGCGCCCTTCCTCCGTGCAACGGGCCTCCATCGGGTCCGGTGCCGGGGGCGGAGCCGGGCTCGGAGGCGGGACGGTCGGCGATGGAGCGTCCGAGCCGCTGTCGCAGCTAGCGACCGCGGCAGCGAGGCCGAATGCGGCAAGGCGCCGGAAACGCGGCCCGCGCTGCGCGCGCTCACGAATGAACATCGTTTCGACCCTCCCCAGGTGCGGCCCGCGCCGTGAGGACCCAGCCGGGTCCTCCATCACCGCAGCGTCATGAACTGAGTCTACCCGCGTCAAGCGGCGCGCCTACCCAGGCTCTCCGGCCCGGCGGGTCTGCGGATCGGACGCGAAGAAGCCGACCGACTTCCACGAGACCAGCAGCAGTGCGGCGGCGAAGGCGGTCAGCGCCAGGCCCGGCATCCAAACGGCGCCGGCGGCGACCCACAGCGGCAGCGTGGTGAGGATGGCGATCTCGACCAGGGCGATGGGGAGGTACGCCACGCCGTAGTCGTCGAGCGTGCCGGACTTCCGGTGGGGGTCCACGACCCGCAGCAGCGCGATCCCCATCCCCACCACGCCGGTGGCGTAGCCGAACGTGAACAGGCCGCGCTCGAACCAGTAGTTGCGGAAGGTCCGGCGGGCGATCCACCAGGTGATGAGGGCCGCGTGGGCGAAGCCGAACACGGACATCACGAGGATGGGCGCCGCATACGCCGCCACCGTCGAGAGCGGGATCGAGGCCACCCCGAAGGCCACCAGGAAGTCCGAGACGGAGGACCCGATGCGCGCCATCGTGGCCCGGTCCACGTTCCGGCCGACGCCCAGCTGGTTGAGCACGCCCTGGAGCAGCGCGCCGGCGATGACCGCGAGCGCGAACATGGGGAGGGCGGTGAAGAGGCCTCCTGCCGACCCGAGCGCCCAGCTTGCGGCGTGGGCGGCTCCGTAGGCGAGCAGGACGAGCCCGAAGTGCCAGGACAGGGTGTCGAGGGCCAGCGGGCTGACGGTCTCCTTCACCGCGTCCCGGGCGTCCTCCGGTGCGATCAGGCCCCGCCGCTGGTCTTCGGGAAGCTCGTGCGGGCTCGAGACGAGGCGGGTCCAGCCCGCGCGGGTCGCGAGGTTGATCGCCGCGACGCCCCCGAACACGGCCGCCAGGAGACCGATGGTCGCGAAGGTGTATCCGACCGGGAGTGCGTCCGCGTATCCCTGTTCGGCGAGGACGGATCCGATGGCGGTGGCGGTCCCGTGGCCGCCGACGAAGCCGCCGGGAAGCATCAGGGCGAAGGGTCCGCCCACTTCGGGGAACAGCGGAATCAGGACTGCGCCGGCGAACAGGAGCGCGAGTCCGAACTGACCCACCCAGGCCGAGAGGTTGTAGAAGAAGGTGTCTCCGACGTCGCGGAGCATCTGCCGGAAGCGCGGGGCGTTCGGGCGCGAGCCCATGAAGAGGGTGCCGAAGAGCACCACGATCAGTTCGCCCGGGTAGCGGCCCATCACCGGGGCGCCGGCCGTGTCCCGCGCGAAGGGCAGGAGATCCAGGCCCTCGGGTCCCGCCGCGAGCCCGATCAGCCCGGCCAGGATCGGCGTTGGCAGGAAGATGGCCTGGAAGAGCCGCACCCAGGTCCGAAGGAGGTGAGCGACGACCAGCAGGCCGGAGATCAGGGCGAAATCAAGGAAGACGTCCGTCATCGCGCGCTTCGCCTGCCCGGGGTGGCGGGGACCGCTTGGAACGCCGGCTTCAGCCGGCACAGCCCGCCGCAGGCGGGCGGCGGGACGGACCTCATGCGCCGCGTGGGCGCGGCGGCGCGCGCCGACGCACCCGGGGTAGCGACGAACCGCCCGCGGCCCTGTGGGCCGCGGTGCCGGCTGAAGCCGGCGTTCCAAGCCGGCGGCGCCAGCTCCGCGCTTGAACTCCACGCCAAGACAGGAGCGACCCTTTCCGCGTGGGGTGGCGCCGTGGGGGGGGGGGGGGGGGGGGGGGGGGGGGGGGGGGGGGGGGGGGG
>VXNL01000077.1 GCA_009840635.1 Acidobacteriota bacterium
AATGAGAAAGTCCTGGTGGGCGATGTCCGCAAGGCGCATCCCCAGGTCGTGGAGGACTTCGTTCCACTTCCAGCCGGTCCGCGACTCGATCCGGCAGATGCCGTCGAGCAGGTTGTCGAACACACAGTCCCAGTCGGACTGGGCGAGCGCTTCGAAGGGAGTGAAGACCCTTCCCTCGCGGACGTAGGCGGGAGTCCGGTGGATGTCCCGCGGAAAGCTGCCGAGATGTTCGTGCAGCGAGATCAGCACCAGCTCGCCGGCGAGGCGCTCCGCGCGGGCCTCCTCTTCGGCAGACAGCGGAACCGGGTGCGCCGGGAAGAGCTCGGCGTCGTCCACCAGGTCTTGGGGCGCGTAGTCCTCGCCCGGAGTCAGGTAGGCGAAGGAGCGGTACCCGTCCGCGCCGCGCTTTTGTCGTCCCATGAATCGATGCTACCAGCGGGTGGCCCGCCGGCCGGGAACGCCGGCCGCGGCCCACGCAGGGGCCCCGTCGAGCAGCCGCGCTACCGCGCGCCGGCCGCGATGGTGATGCCGGCGGCGTCCTCGCAGTAGCGGGCGATGGCCGCGTGGTCTTCGCGGGCGTGACCGCCCTCCACCAGCGTCTTCACGAACTGGCGGACGATTGTTGTGAACGGAATCGGGCTCGCGCTTCCGCCGGCGGCGGCGAGGGCGTTGTCGAGGTCTTTCAGGTGGAGTTCGAGGCGGAAGCCCGGCTTCCAGTCGCCCGCGATCATCTTGCCCGCCTTGGCGTTCAGGACGGCGCTCCCGGCCAGGCCGCCCTGGATCGCGGCGACCACGACCGCGGGGTCGAGGCCGGACCGGACGGCGAAGACGAGCGCCTCCCCGACGGCCTGGATGTTCGCGGCCACGATCATCTGGTTCGCGAGCTTCACCGTGTTGCCGGCGCCGGCCGGGCCGCAGAGGACCGCGCTCTTGCCGAGAACGTCGAATACCGGACCGAGCGCCTGGAAGGCGGCCTCCTCGCCTCCCGCCATGATCGCGAGTTCCCCGGCGATGGCGCCGGGCTCACCCCCGCTCACCGGCGCATCCACGAAAGCGACGCCGCGTTCGCTGGCGGCGGCGGCGATCTTTCGGGAAACCCCGGGCTCGATCGAGGACATGTCCGTCACCAGCGCCGGAAGTTCCGGGGCGGCAAGGACGCCGCCCGGGCCGAGCATCACGAGTTCCGAGTCCGGCGAATCCGGCAGCATCAGGATGACGGCATCCCGTCCGCTCGCGCATTCGGCGCCCGATCCGGCGCGCCGGGCGCCGGCGGCCACCAGCTCGTCCACCGGTCCCGGCGAGCGGCTGTGGACGGTCACGTCGAAGCCGGCGGCGAGCAGGTTCTTCGCCATGGGCTTCCCCATGACCCCGAGACCAATGAATCCGATCGTGTTGAGTGACATGATGGACCGAGGCTACCACCGCAATGGGGCTCCTCCGGCCGCTCCGAACGCCTTCGGAGCAGCCGCGCTAGCCTTGCGGATGACGACACAAGAATCGATTGGAGATGTTGGGTGAGTCACTACTACGACGACCATGATCTGTCCCGGTTCGGGGACATGGGCCGGAACGCGCCCGACCTTTGGGACAAGTTCAACGACTGGTACCAGGCCACGTTCCGGGAGGGTTCGCTCACGGGCCGCGAGAAGGCGCTGATCGCGCTCGGCGTCGCTCATGCGCTGCAGTGCCCCTACTGCATCGACGCCTGGTCGCAGGAGTGCCTGGAGAAGGGTTCGAACCTCGACCAGATGACGGAGGCGGTCCACGTCGCGGCCGCCATCCGGGGCGGAGCGGCGCTCGTCCACGGCGTCCAGATGCGGAAGCGGAACGCCCAGTTGAGCATGTAGGCCATGGAAGCCCAACTGGAACTCCCGACCCGGAACGCGCACTTCTCGCCGCGTCCGTCCGAGAGGCGGTTCCCGTCCTTCAACTCCCGGCTCGCGCGGCACGGCCTGCACCCGCTGCGCGCGACCGGCATCGAGGTCTTCCAGATCAACGTCGGCAAGCTCTGCAATCAGACCTGCCGGCACTGCCACGTGGACGCGGGACCGGACCGCACGGAACGGATGACCCGCGACACCGCCGAGGCCTGTATCCGGGCGCTCGAACTGACGGATGCGCCCACGGTGGACATCACCGGCGGCGCGCCGGAACTGAACGAGAACTTCCGCTACCTGGTGGACGCGTCGAAGGCTCTCGGACGGCACGTGATGGACCGTTCGAATCTCACCGTCCTGCTGCTGCGCTCGCAGTCGGATCTGGCCGAGTTCCTCGCCGACCGCGAAGTCGAGATCATCGCCAGCCTTCCCTACTTCCTGGCCGAGCGCACCGACGCGCAACGCGGCGCCGGAGTCTTCGACAAGTCCATCCAGGCGCTCAAGTTGCTGAACCGCCTGGGCTATGGCCGGGATCCGGCGCTCCGCCTCAACCTGGTCTACAACCCCACCGGGGCGTTTCTCCCCGGCGATCAGGACGCACTGGAGCGCGAGTTCAAGCGCGAACTCGACCGGCGGTATCAGATCCGGTTCGACCGTCTCTTCGCGATCACCAACCTCCCGATCAGCCGCTTTCTGGATTTCCTCCTGGAAACCGGGAACTACGAGCGCTACATGGAACGCCTGGTGAACGCCTTCAACCCGGCGGCGGCGCGGGCGGTCATGTGCCGGAACACCCTGTCCGTCGGTTGGGACGGCCAGCTCTACGACTGCGACTTCAACCAGATGCTGGACGAAACGGTGGCGTTCGGCGCGCCGAACCACATCCGAGACTTTTCCCCGGAACTGCTGGAAAACCGGCGCATCGTGACCGGCCTCCACTGCTACGGCTGCACCGCCGGCGCCGGCTCGAGCTGCGGGGGAACGACGGCTTGAGCCGCTCGGCGCGGGCGGCGGTGCTGGCCGCGCCGGGCCGCCCCGCCGAACTCCGGGAGTTTCCGGTCCCGGCGCCCGGACCCGGCGAAATCTTGTTGGAAACGCTCGCTTCCGAGGTCTGCGGGACCGATGTGCACCTGAGGGACGGGCGCCTTGCCGGGGTGCCCTATCCGATCATCCCCGGCCACGTGAGCGTCGGCCGCGTGGTCGAAGCGAACGAGGTGGCCGAGGACGCGGTCGGCAATCCCCTCGCCGCCGGGAGCGTGGTGTCCTTCTTCGACGTCCACGCCACCTGCCATTCCTGTTACCAGTGCCTGGTGGCGCGCCAGCCGAACCGCTGTCCCTCCCGCCGGGTGTACGGCATCACCTATTCCGCGGAGGAGGGACTGCTCGGCGGCTGGGCGGAGAACATCCTGCTCCTTCCCGGAGTCCGGACCGTCGTCCTCCCCGGCGAGCTCTCGGTCGACGACCTGATCGGTGGAGGCTGCGGGCTCTTCACCGGGTTCGCGGCGGTGGACCGGGCGGAGGTCCGGCTGGGGGACAGCGTGGTGGTGCAGGGCGTGGGCCCGGTGGGGCTCGCGGCCGTCGCCTTCGCCCGGATCTCCGGAGCCGGCGCGGTCCTGGCGGTCGGGGAGCCTCGGGCGCGCCGCGATCTCGCCGGCCGCATGGGTGCGGACGCGTCCCTCCCGCTCGCGGAGACGGATTCGGACGAACGGGTTGGACGGGTACGCGCCGCCACCGGCGGGCGCGGCGCCGATGTGGTCATCGAGGCCAGCGGGAACCCACGGGCGGTGCCGGAGGGTTTCCGAATGCTCCGGGACGGAGGCCGCTACGTCATCGTCGGCCACTACACGGATGCCGGGTCCGTGCCTGTCAATCCGCACCTCGATGTCAACCGGAAGCACGCGGACGTCCGCGGCCAATGGGGAAGCGAGTTCCACCATTGGACCCGGGCGCTGGACACCCTCGTCCGCTACCGGCAGCGGATGCCGTTCGCGGACGTGATCGGCCGCCGCTATCAGCTCGAGGAGGCCAACCAGGCGCTCGACGACGTGGAGGCGCTCCGGGTCACCAAAGCGGTCATCACTCCGTAACCCGGGCGCGCGCCGGATCGGTCCAGGCGATTTCCCGGGCGCGCCGCAGGAGCGCCTCTTCCCGCTGCCCTTCGCGCGGCCGGAACATGTCGCGGGGCGGCATCCCGTTCGCGGCGCACAGCCGGTCCAGCACCTCTTCGTGCGATACGAGGCCGCCGTCCGCCAGGATGTGGGTGACCGGGGCGCCGCGTTCCCGAAGTCGCGGCGCGACCAGGATGGTGCGGTGGCAGTTGGCCGGATCCCGCTCGGCGCAAAGCAGGGCGAGACGGGAATCCACCGCTTCCTCCAGAACCCGCGCGATCCCCCGGAGGAAGCGTCCGGTCTGAGCCAACCGGGAGAACAGCACCCTTCCTTCGTCGTCGTAGCACGATGGGTCAGGCGTGCGCGCCCCGAGTTCGGCGCCCAGGAAGAGGTAGCGGATGCCGTGTTCCGCGAGCGACCGGTCAAGCGTGCGGCGGTTGAACTGCGGATGACGCCGGCTGTAGGGAACGGAACGGACGTCCGCGACGGCCGCCGTTCGATGCCGCTCGAGGAGTGCCAGAAACGCGCCGATGGGATGGTTGGAATGCCCGATGGTGAACACCTCGGGCGCTTCCCCCGGGCCGACTCGACGTACCATGGTCACGACAGGTTCTCAATTCTTCGGGGAAGGGGCTCGTGATCGCCGAATTACGTCTGGAGGAACCCGAAAACCTGGCCCGCGTGCGCGGCAGCCGAACCGCCGAAATGGTGGCCGCGGCACGGGCGGGCCACTTCGCACGGGGGGAGCGGCCGCTCGTGACCGAGGATCCGTTCGCGATCCACCTCGCCGGTGAGCGCTGGCGGCGGGTGATCGGGTCGAGCTGGCGCCACTGGCTGGTCACCCGGGTGCTGCTCCGGAAAGTCATTCCGACCACCACCTATGTGCTCATCAGAGCCCGCTTCACGGACGACCGGGTCCTGGCGGCGACAGAACGGGGAGTTCGACAGCTTGTGATCCTCGGCGCGGGCTTCGATACGTTCGCGCTGCGCTATCCGGATGTCGGGGTTCAGGTGTTCGAGGTGGATCTTCCCGCGAGCGCAGCGCTCAAGCGGGAACGGCTCGCCGCCGCGGACATCACGGTGCCGGAACACCTGCACTTCGTCGAGGTGGATTTTGAGCGCGACCCACTGGACGAACGCCTTCTCGCGGCGGGCTTCGACCGGCATGCCCCTGCCTGTTTCAGCTGGATGGGAGTGACGTACTACCTCGCGCCGGAGGCGGTGACCGGAACGCTGGCCCGGGTCGCCGACCTGTCGGCTCCCGGATCGGAGCTGATCCTCGACTACATGAATGTCCGCGAGGGCGTCCCGGCGGACGAACTCGCGCTCTTCGACAGTCTGCTCCGTTTCGTGGAGAAACACGGCGAACCGATGATCTCCCGGTTCGATCCGGGTTCGGTGGTGGACCGGATGGGACTCACCGGGGAATGGGACGTACTGCGGCACGAGTTCCCGGCCGCCGACCCGAGTCCCTACCTGGGCAGCCGAACGGACCTGCCACGGGTGGCGCCGCTGTTCCGGCTTCTCCATTTGCGGAAGCGGTAGCCGTTCGACCGCGTCCTGACCCGAGCGGCAGGACTCGAATCCGCCCGCCTGCGGCCGGCTGTGCCGGCTGAAGCCGGCGCTCCAAGCCGTACACGTCGCGAGGATCGATGGGGTTTGCGTCGTTCACTGCGCGGAGCGCCGCGGTGCCGGTCTGGCGTTCCACGCCGTTCTGCCACGGGGATGCGTGGAGTCACGACGTGTGCGGCGCAGAGCGCCGCGGTGCCGGTCTGGAGACCGGCGTTCCAAGCCGGCGCGTCACCCGGCTGGGGACAGGTCCCGACGCGAAGCACCGGGCGCTTCCCCTTCGGGGAACCGCTCGACGGGGTGGATGAGGGGACTCGAACCCCCAACCACCGGAACCACAATCCGGTGCTCTGCCATTGAGCTACATCCACCACCGAGATGAGAAGCGGCCCCCGTTGGCGCGCCAGGGAGGATTCGAACCCCCGACCCGCGGCTTAGAAGGCCGCCGCTCTGTCCAACTGAGCTACTGGCGCTCCCGCGCTTCGTGATCGGACCCGGCCGCACGGTCGCGAAGCGCCCGCTCGACCTCTTCTATTGTCGGGGCGAGAGGATTTGAACCTCCGGCTTCCTGCTCCCAAAGCAGGCGCGCTGCCAGACTGCGCCACGCCCCGAGAAACTAGGGAAGTATAGGTGGGTCAGCGGCCAGGGCCGCCCGCAAGAAACGGACCGCCGGCCGAAGCGCCCGGCCGCGGTGACTGATGCGCTCCTTCTCCTCGAGGCTCAGTTCCGCCATCGTCCTACCGAATTCCGGAACCAGGAACACCGGGTCGTAGCCAAAGCCCCCGCTGCCGCGGGGCGCCGTCGCGATCGCGCCTTCCACCGTTCCCGTGGACCGGAAGACGATGCGGCCCGCAACGGCGACCGCCACTGCCGACCGGTACCGGGCTCCCCTCCCCCTCGCGGGATCGGCGGCAAGCACCTCGAGGAGGTGACGGTTCTTCTCCGCGTAGGGCGTGTCCACTCCCAGCCAGCGGGACGAGCGGACCCCGGGACCGCCATCCAGTGCATCCACCTCCAGACCGGAGTCCTCGGCGAGCGCCGGAATGCCGGTCGCCGCCTGGTAGTGGAGGGCCTTGATGCCCGCGTTGGCCAGGAATCCCTCTCCCGTCTCCTCAGGCTCGTCGGGACGGGGACCGGAGACATCTCCAAGATCCAACAGGCGCACACCGGCTCCGGCGAGCGCGCCACGTATCTCCCGCACCTTCCCCGGGTTCCCGGTCGCGATGAGGAGGGACGGCACGATCTGGCACTCTACGATCACCACTCGGGCGCCGATCGTCAAGACGTTTGGCGGCCGGCCCTCAACAAGAGAACGCGGGGAGGTTCGCATGCTCCCGACAGGCAGGATCGCCGGGTTGGCGTTCATGGTGGCCGCGATCACCTTTCGGGCCGACCCGGCGGTTGCGCAGCAGACCTCGGACCCGGACTTCGATGCTTCGGTCGAAAACCCGGCGTACGCAGCGAACGGACCGGTCGTGGTCATCGATGAGGCGCACGCCAACTTCCACACCTCCACCGGCCGCTACCAGCCCTTCGCCGAGCTGTTGCGTAGCGACGGTTACACCGTGATCCCCGGCAAGACACCCATCCATCGGGACGCGCTGAAGGAGACGGACGTCCTCGTGATCTCGAACGCCCTGCCCCCGCCCGGAGCCGCGCCCGGCACACCCGCCTTCACCGAGCTGGAGTCGGACGCCGTCGCGGGCTGGGTCCGGGAAGGCGGATCCCTCTTGCTGATTGCCGACCACGCCCCGTTCGGGAGCGCGGCGGAAAGCCTCGGCCGACGCTTCGGAGTGACCATGGGAAAGGGATGGGTGTGGGACTTTCTCGAATCGGGCGCCGCGATCGAGACCCGGTTCGTCACCTCGAGCGAGAACGGCCTGCTCGGAACCCATCCGGTGTTCCGCGGTCGTGACGCGTCGGAGGAGGTGACGAGCCTGAAGGCGTTCTCGGGCCAGAGTCTGGGTATCCCATCAGGAGCCACGGTGCTGATGAAGCTCAGCGGAACTGCCCGCGAGGTGCGGAACCGCGCCGACCTGGAGACCATCCGCGCAGCGGTCGCGGACCGGGCAGCGACGGCGAACGACCTGATCGAAGAACTCTCGGATCCTGTCGGCGGCCGGGCGCAAGGGATCGCCATGACGTTTGGAGCGGGGCGCGTCGTCGTACTGGGCGAGGCCGCGATGCTGTCGGCGCAGGTCTCCACCCGGGGTGATCCGCCCCGAACGGCTCCGATGGGAATGAACGTGCCGGGCTACGACAACCGTCAGTTCGTGCTGAACGTGCTCCACTGGCTGTCGCGCCTGCTGAACTGACTCCCGCCCGCCCCGCCGGCCGTCAGGCCAACGGAACTCCGGCGAGCACCGAACGCTGGCGCGCCGCTATGGTGGCAATCCCTTCGAGCGCCGCGTCGAGCAACTCGTCCAGGACCTCCCGCCGGAAGGGCGCTGCTTCGGCAGCGCCCTGAACCTCGATCAACTCGCCGGTCGCCGTCGCGACGACGGTCAGGTCCACCGCGGCCCGGGAATCCTCGGAATAGTCGAGGTCCAGCAACACCCGGCCGTCCACCACGCCCACGCTCACCGCCGCGATCTGGCGGCGCAGGGGGTTCTCCTCGAGCACGCCACGCTCCTGCAGCCGGTGGAGAGCCAGCGCGAGAGCGACGAACGCGCCCGTGATGGAAGCGGTCCGGGTACCTCCGTCGGCCTCGATGACGTCGCAGTCGACGCGGACGGTGCGCTCGCCAAGTCGTGAGAGGTCGACGGCGGCCCGCAACGAACGGCCGATGAGCCGCTGAATCTCCGCGGTGCGTCCGGGAACCCCGCCCCGGTCCCGGCGGATCCGCTCGCCCGACGACAGCGGCAGCATTCCGTATTCGGCGGTGAGCCACCCCCGGCCCCGCCCCCGGGCGGCCGCCACCGGGGAGCCGGGCGCCGCTAAGTA
>VXNL01000032.1 GCA_009840635.1 Acidobacteriota bacterium
GCCTCCAGCGGAGCGCGGGCGCTCCGCTGGAGGCCCGTCCGCCGCTAGGGCCAGCGTCCTCTGGTGGATTTCTTGAGGATGCGGCCCTTGCTGTTCATGAGGCCGACGGTCTTTCCCACGAGGATGAGTTTTGCGTTTTCGATGTCGGCGTCGTTCGCGCAGGCGATGTAGACCGGACCGCGGAAGCCGCGGAGCCTGCCGCAGGCGGAGCGCAGGGTGCGCGAGGTCTCGACGTTGATGGTGATCTTGTCGGTACGGATATCGGGACCCTTGCCGCGGCGGTACCTGCCGCCGTGCTTTTCGGCGAGCTCTTTGGCAACCGCTACCTTGCCTGCCATGGTCTTCCCCTAGCCTCCCGGCCGCTCCAAAAGAGTCAGAAACGCTATCACACCGCTACTGTTTCGAGAATGCTGCGTTACCAGCGATGCAACAACGTAACACTACGCAAAAACTATGACTTCAGGAGCTTGAACGCAACCGCGAAGAGCGCGTTGCCTCCCGCCACCACGTCCTCGTCGCGCGTGAACTCGGTCGGGTTGTGACTGACCCCGCCGACGGACGGTACGAAGACCATCCCGGTGGGGCAGACGCGGGACATCATCTGGGCGTCGTGGCCGGCCCCCGAGGGCATCCGCCGGCAGGATCCGCCAAGCGCCGCCGCCGCTTCCTCGACCAGCGCGATCACCCGCTCGTCGAACACCGCGGGGCCGAAACGGGCGAGTTCGCGCCGCTCGATCCGGACGCCCTCGCGCTCGGCGGCGGCCTCGAGGCCGGTGAAGAAGCCGTCCTCGGCGCGCTGCAGACGGTCCGGGTCGGGGTTGCGGATATCCAGCGTGAAGACCGCCCGGCCGGGAACCACGTTGGTCAGCCCCGGCGCGAACGACATGCGGCCGACCGTCGCCACCTGGCCGGGAATCTCGCGCGTCAGTTTCCGGGCCAGCAGCACCGCCTCCGCCGCCACCACCCCGGCGTCGTGGCGAAACCGCATGGGGGTGGTTCCCGCGTGGTTGGCCTTCCCGCTCAGGGTGATCTCCTCCCACAGGATCCCCTGGACCCCGGTCACCGCCCCGAAGTCGATTCCCTCGGCCTCGAGCACCGGTCCCTGTTCGATGTGGAGTTCGACGTAGGCGGCCGGCGCCGGACCGGGGAGAGGCGCCTCCCCGAGATAGCCGATCGCCTCGAGTTCCTCCTTCAGGGTCCGGGTCCCGTCGGGGCTCCGGAGCGCCCAGGCGCTCTCGAGGTCGAGCCCGCCCGTGTAGACCAGGCTCCCCAGCATGTCGGGGTGATAGCGCGAGCCCTCCTCGTTCGAGAAGATCGCGACTTCGAGGGGGCGGCGGGTGTGGATTCCCCCGTCGTTCAGCGTGCGGGCCACCTCAAGCGCGGCGAGCACCCCCAGGTTGCCGTCGTAGCGGCCGCCGTTCCCGACCGTGTCGGTGTGCGAGCCGAGCATCACCGGGGCGGCGTCCGGGTCCTCCCCTGCCCGGTGGCCGATGACGTTGCCGATCCCGTCGACCCGGACCTGGAGGCCGGCGTCCTCCATCCACGACCGGACCAGGTCGCGGCCGGCGCCGTCCTCGGGCGTGAACGCCAGCCGCTCGGCGCCACCGTCGGGGGTGGCGCCGATCTCGGCGAGCCGGGCGATGGCGTCGAGGAGGCGGGGGCCGTTGATCCGGAGTTTCGCCGCACCGCCAGGCATCGCCGCCGCCTGCCTACTCGCCGGCGACTCCGGCGTCGGACAGACGCTTCAGGACGTCGTCGAGCTGGCCGCGCAGTTCCTCGTAGCGAACCGCCGCGTCCAGGCCCGGGGGCTGATCGGCGGTGTCCAGGTTCGAGTAGAGATAGCTGATCTGGTCCACCAGCATCGGCCGGGAATAGCGAATCGGCCGGGTGACCAGCTCCTCGTGGATCGCGTCGAGTGCGTCGCCGCCGCCGTTCTCCATCGCCGCCTCCAGCCGGGCCGCCGCCATCCGCGCCTCGGAGAGCATGTCCCGCGCCTTGAGCGCCAGCGCAACCTGGTTGCGGACGTGCTCCGCGGTAACCCAGCCTTCCTCGACCGTCCGCGGGTCCATGTTCAGCCGGAAGCTCCGCGCCATGGTGTTGCCGTCCACGGTCAGCTCCACCGTGTAGCGGCCGGGCGCCGCCATCACGCCCCGGCCGGCGACGTTGCCTTCACCGTCCTTCGGGCCCGGGTGCCGCATGTCCCAGCTGAAGCGGTGGACGCCCGCGCTGGTCGGCACCGTCGGGGCGCCGCGGCGCATCATCCCCGGGGCCCGCATCTCCTGGGTGATGGCGGTCTCTTCTCCGGGACCGGCGCTCTCGAAGCTGCCGACGAGGTCCCCGTTCTCGTCCCGTACGTCGATCCGGGCGTTCTGCGCGTCCGCCGGCAGCCGGTAGGTGAACCGCGGCCCGGGTGCCGGGTATTCGGGGTCCGCCGGCGCCGGAGCGCCAAAGCCGCGCCCCCCGGCGCGGAGGCGGATCGCGTCGCGCGGCTGGAAGAAGTGCACCCCGTCCGCGGGCGGCGCCTCGTGGAGCGGCGTGACGTCGTCGAGGATCCAGAAGCTCCGTCCCATGGTGGAGATGGCGAGGTCCTGCTGCACCACCTTGATATCGGTGATCGGCGTCACCGGGAGGTTCTGCTGGAAGGAGTCCCAGGTCATGCCGTCGTCGAAGGAGATGAACATCCCCCACTCGGAGCCGAGATAGAGGAGTCCCTCGCGGTCCGGGTCCTCGCGCACCACCCGCACCGGATGGTCGTTCGGCACTCCGTTGGCGCCGTCGGTGATCCGGGTCCAGGTCTCGCCGTAGTCGGTGGTCTTGTAGGCGTGCGGGGTGAAGTCGCCGAGCTGGTAGCGCAGCACGGCGGCGTAGGCCCGCGCCGGATTGTGCGGCGAAACCTCGATGTTCTGCACCCGGCCGTAGGGGCCGAGCTCCGGCGGGGTGACGTTCTTCCAGGTCCGGCCGTCGTCGCGGGTGACATGGATGGGCCCGTCGTTCGCGCCCGCCCAGATGACGCCCTCCTCGTGCGGGGATTCCTGGACGTCGTAGAGCACCGCGAAGTGCTCCTCGCCGGTCACGTCGAGCGTGATCGGATCCCCGGAAACCACCTGGGTTTCCGGCGTGAACGCCGTGAGGTCGGGTGAGACCGTCCGCCAGGTGCGGCCGCCGTCCTCCGTCACGTGGACGTACTGCGAAGCGTGGAAGACCCGGTTCGGGCTGTGGGGCGAGACGTGGATCGGCACCGTGCGCTGGAAGCGGTACTGGAGGTCCTTGGGGTTGTGACCGTAGAGGTTCGCGAAACCCACGTAGTACTGCTCCTCCTGGCCGGTCCGCATGTTGTAGAGGCCGAACCGTCCCTTGCAGTTGGCGTAGACGATGTCGGGGTCGCCGGGCTTCGGGACCACCGGGCCGGTCTCGCAGCCGCCGATGGCCTCCCAGTGCGCGGTGTGGCCGCCCGGCCGGTAGTGCTCGGGATAGCTCGGCACCGAAATGGTCGAGTTGTCCTGCTGTCCCGCGTAGAGCCGGTAGGGGAAGTTGTCGCTCACGTCCACCTGGTAGAGCTCGGCGGTCGGCTGGTTCTCCTGGGTGGACCAGGTCTCGCCGCCGTCGATGGAGACGTTCGCGCCGCCATCGTTCGCCTGGACGTGGATGTTCGGCTGGTCGGGGTTGATCCAGAGGTCGTGGTTGTCGCCGTGCGGGGTGAACTTCCGCTCCCAGGTGACGCCGCCGTCGGTGGACTTCCAGTAACCCTCGGCCATCCCCCAGAGGGTGTCCGGGTCGGTCGGGTGGGCGTGCAGGTTGTTGTAGTAGAAGGGCCGGTTCCGGATCGGCTGGAAGTCGGTGATCTGGCGCCAGGTGTCGCCCTCATCGTCCGAGCGGTAGACGCCGCCGTCGCTGCCCGGCGCCTCGATGAGCACGTAGACCCGCGAGGGATCGGCGGGAGAGACCGCGAGGTCCGACTTGCCGCGGAGGCCCGTCGGGAGCCCGTTCTCGAGTTGCTCCCAGGTGTCTCCGCCGTCCCGCGAGCGGTGGACGCCGCCCTCCATGCCGCCGGAGCGGATGGTCCAGGGCTTCCGCTCGGCCTCCCACATGGAGGCGTAGATGGTGTCCGGGTCGCCGGGCTTGAACTCGAGGTCCACGGCGCCCGTCTGCTCGGACACGAACAGCACCAGCTCCCAGTTCCCGCCGCCGTCCGTCGAGCGGTAGACGCCGCGCTCGGGGTTCGCGATGAAGGGATTCCCGATCTGGGCGATCCAGACGCGGTCCGGATCTTCGGGATGGATCAGGACGGCGCCGGAACTCCCCGTCTCCTCGAGGCCGAGGTTCCGCCAGGTCTTGCCCGCGTCGTCGGACCGGTAGACCCCCTTCCCGATGATGACGTTGCTGCGCAGGCCGTCCGAACCGGTGGTCACGTAGACGATGTCCGGGTCGCTCTCGGCCACCGCGATGGCGCCGATCGAGGGGCTCTTGAAGTAGCCATCGGAGATCGGGTGCCAGTTGTGGCCGTAGTCGGTGGTCTTCCAGACCCCGCCGCCGGTGGCGCCCATGTAGAACGTTCCCGGCTGGGAGCGGTGTCCCGCCACCGCGGTGACCCGGCCGCCGCGGGAGGGGCCGACCATGCGGTAGCGCATGGCGCCGAGCACGTCGGGATCGGGCTGGGCGGCCGCGGGCGCGGCCATCAGCGCCGTCCCGAACGCCGCAAAGAGGAAGGAAGAAAGTCGCCTGCGCATCGCACGTGCCTCCACAAGCTCAGGACCGGAATCGGTTCCGGTCGCCTCGTCCCGCTCGCTGCGGGGAACGCGCGATTCTACCGGTGGCGGCGCGGGTGTCGATTCCCCGTGTTTCGCGTTCCGGACCCGCCCCGGGGCCGTGCCCTCCCCGTGGGGCCGGCGGCCGCTCCGCCCCGCTTGCCGCCACGGGACGTTCCGCCCAGTGCGGGCGCTCCCCGCCGGGGCGCCGGCCGGGCGCCGCCGGTGCGCGGCGGTGGGCGGGACGCGCCGAGGCCGAGAGGCGCGAGTCCCCGCGGGGGTCGGGGGCGTCCGCGCTCGGCCGGCGCGCCACGGGGGGCGCGGGCGATCCGGACCGGCCGCGGGGACCGGGCGCGGGCCGGGCGCCGGAGCCGGGCAGACCGGGGCAACGCCCTCTGGAGCGATGCGCCGAAGGTCCAGCGCCCGAACCGGCCGTCCGCCGGAAGGCCGGGCGCGATCGCGATGAGCGGCGCGAACGTGAACCGGGCGTAGCCCTCGGAGGCGAGGTCGAGGATGTCCCCCTTCCAGCGCTCCCAGCCGATCAGGAAGTCCAGGGCGTCCTCGTCGAGATCGGCGAGGGTGACCTCAAGGACGCGCGCCGTGGGGTCCGGGTCCTGGGCGGACGCCACCGGCGCCAGCAGGAGGCCCGCAGCCAGCAAAACGAAACCCCGCATCACAGGTGAATCGTACGCAATCCACGTGCCGGGGTGGCGTGGCCGGCTTGGAACCCACGGTGTGGGACGCAGCGATGTTAAGCCGCATGGCGCACCGGCTTGGAACGCCGGCTTTAGCCGGCACGCGCGGTGCTCCGCACCGTGCACGGCGCGACGTTGACCTGCCGGGTGGTTCTTTCTGCGCCGACCTGATCAGACCGAACGTTCCGGTAGTGGCGTGCCGCAAGGCTGAACCGCGACGCGTCGCCCGCGGGCCTGCGGCCCGCTGTGCCGGCTGAAGCCGGCGTTCCAAGCCGTCTGGGCCGGGCGGGCGGTACTCTTGCGCTCCCTTCGACGCTCCCTGGAGGCACCCGCATCATGCGAAACCGCATTCCCGCTCTTTCCACCAGCCGGATCACCACCGCCGCGCTCGCCGCTCTGCTCCTGGCGCCGCTCGCCTTCGCGCAAGGCGGGACCGAGACGGCTCTCGAAGCGGAGTGGGCGCGTCTCGAGCCGCTGTCCGGAGGCGTGTTGGGGCTGGCGGCGGTGCACCTCGAGACCGGGCGGACCGCCTTCCTCCATCCCGACGATCCCTTCCCGATGGCCAGCACCTACAAGGTCCCCATCGCGGTCGAAGTCCTCCGCCGGGTGGACGCGGGCGAGTTCGGCCTCGACCACATGATCGACCTGGAGCTGTCCGACCTCTCGCCGGGAAGCGGCACCCTCAGCCGGCTCTTCGACGATCCCGGCGTGTCGCTCTCCATCCTGAACCTGATGGAGCTGATGCTGCTGATCAGCGACAACTCGGCGACCGATCTCTGCCTGCGGGCCGCCGGCGGCGGGGAGCGCGTGACCGCCCGGATGACGGAGCTCGGCGTCGAGGGCGTCGTGGTCGCCCGCTCCACGGCGGACCTGATCACCGACTACGTGGGCGCCGAGGGACTCCCGCCGCGGGATGAGCGCACCCGCGCGACGTACACCGAGCACTATGGGAAGGTCTCGGACGAGGACCGCGCCGCGGCCCGGGACGGGTTCGAAGCCGATGCACGCGATACCGCCACCCCGCGTGGGATGGCCGACCTGCTGGTCAAGATCTGGAACGGCGAGGGGCTCTCGAAGGACAGCCGGGACCTGCTGATCGACATCATGGAGCGCTGCGAGACCGGCGCGGGCCGTTTGAAGGGCCGCCTGCCGGAGGGCACCGTGGTCGCCCACAAGACGGGCACCATCGGACGCAGCACGAACGACGTGGGAATCGTCTACCTGCCGTCGGACGCCGGTCACGTGGTGATGGTCGCCTTCGTGAAGGAGTCGGACGATCCGGTGCCGGACCGCGAGCGGGCGATTGCCGAAGCGGCGCGCGCCGCCCACGACTACTTCCTGTTCGTGCGGTAGGCGCAGGGGGCGGCCGGCCGAATCAGCCGCCGGCCATCCCGGGCTGGTTCCTCTGCCGATGGCTGAATCGGGCCAATGGAGCTTGGCGGGGGTGTCCGGCGACCCTTCGGGGAGGCGATAACCGACACTTGGACGCCGTTCTGACCGACACTTTGTCCGGCAGCCAAGTCATTGAAGAATCAAACTCTTCGTGGGCATCGCCCCACGCTAACCGACACTTGGACGCTCCGTTGACCGACACTTGGACGCTGGCGTATTTGCACCGGCGCCGCCCTCAGGCGGCCCGGATCTCCCGGAGCGCGCCGAGCAGCGCCTGGTGGTGCTCGGAGAGGCCGACCGAGATCCGAAGGAAGGTGGGCAGGCCCCAGTCGGCGCCGTCCTGGACGTAGATCCCGCGCCGGAAGAGTTCCCAGACCACCGGGAGCGCCTCGCTTCCGAGGTCCGTCATCAGGAAGGGCGCCCGGTGCGGCCACAGCTGGCAGCCCAGCTCGGTGAGTCCGGAGCGCAGCTCGGCGAGGCCGTCGTCCACGGTCTGCACGTACTTGTCGACGTGCTCGCGGTCGGCGAGCGCCGGCCCGCAGGCGAGCGCCGCTGCGGTGTTGAGGCCGAAGTCGCCCCACCAGACGCCGGTTGCCTTCTCGAACATCGGACCCGAGCCGATCGCGTAGCCGAAGCGGAGGCCCGCCATGCCGTACGCCTTGGAGAAGGTGCGCGCCACGATCACCGGCCCACCGGCAAGCGCCATGGAGACGGCGTCCTCCGGAAGGAACTCCGCATAGGCCTCGTCCACGATGAGGATGCCGCCTTCGGGAACCGCCTCGGCGAGTGAGGCGATCTCGTCCCCGGACACCGCGGCCCCGGTCGGGTTGTTGGGATTCGCGAGATAAACGATCCGGGTGTCGGGCCGGATGGCGGCGCGCATGGCCGCCACGTCGAGCGTCCCCTCGGGCCCCATCGGGGTGCGGATCACCTCGGCGCCGACCTGTGCCGCCACCCCGCCGCACCACCCGTAGGTGATCTCGGGAAGGACGAGACTCGTCGTGCCCGGCTTCAGGAAGCCCCAGGGGAGGAACTGCAGGAACTCGGTGGAGCCGCAGCCGACGAGGACGTTCTCGCGGCGCGCACCGTGATGCGCGGCGATCTGGTCACGGACCGTTTCCGGATAGTTGTAGCGGTGTCCGGCGGCGAGGCCGTCGGCGGCGATGGCCGCGAGCGCCTTCGGCGAGGGTCCGAGCGGGTTCTCGTTGAAGCCGATCCGGACGGCGTCCTCGGCGAAGCCGCCTTCCGGGAAAACCGGGACCGAACCCAGGGCGTCCGCCGCGCTTCCGGCCGGGGCCGGTTCCGGCGCCGCGTTTTGGGTCCCGGGAGCGGTGTCACATCCGGGGAGAGCGCCGGCCGTGGCGGCCCCCGCCGCGCTGGCCGCGACGGCCCGCAGGAACGCGCGTCGGCTCGGGCCGAGGCCGGTGGGGTAGCACTCGAAGCCGAGCGGTCGGGAGAGGGGGGAGAAGGGCGCGTGGGACATGGGGACCTCCCGGATGCGGCGTGCCTCGGAGAGGGTAAGGGCTGGGTCCGGGAGTGCGCCATCGGGACGCACAGCTCGACGCGCTCCGCCCGCCTGCGGCGGGCTGTGCCGGCTGAAGCCGGCGTTCCAAGCC
>VXNL01000083.1 GCA_009840635.1 Acidobacteriota bacterium
CGCGCTTGTGCTCGCGCACGAGACGGGCCACCGCATCGGGGCCATACGCCACCTTAGCTGGTCCGACATTGACGCCGATCCTGGCTATCTGGTGGGATCACTTGACGTTACGGGATTTCGCGGTCGAATTCCTGCTGTTTGACTCCCGCCAAGTGAGTTTCTAGCCGCTCGCCCCGCGGCGGGCTTCCAGAGCCTTCCGAAGCTGTCTCTCGTCGGGCTGCTGGTAGCAGGCGAGCACCGTCTTGGCGTTTCTCCAGCCGCCAAGCTCGCAGAGCACCTTCAGCGGCTGGTCCATGAGGTCGCTGGCGAACTTGCGCCTCAGCGAGTGCCAACCCCTCCGGTGCTTCCGCTCCATCCCCGCGAGTCGCTCGGCTCTGTGCCACCAGACGCTCGGCTGCGACGGACTCACGCTCTTCATGGGATGGTTTGCCGAGGGCAGCACCGGCGCGTCCTCGATCCGGGGACTCTTCCTCCACGCCTGCCTGAGAACGGCCAGCGCCGGGGCGGACAACGGAGTCCGATGCTCGTATCCCGTCTTCTCGTGCTCGCTGCGCCACCGGATGGCCTCGCCGTCGATGTCCACATCCGACCACTTCAGGTTCCGGATGGCCCCGATTCTGTGCCCGGTCTCGTGCGCGAGCACGAGCGCGACGTGGAACCGCCATCCCACCTGCCGGGAGACCCCGAGCAGCGCCCGGTATTCTTCGTTCGTGACGACAACGCGAACCGGGTTCTTCTCGACGGGCTTCCTGAGACCCTTGAGCGGGTTCCTGTCGAGGAGCAGGCGGCCGTGCTCGTCTCTCGACTTCGCGGCCCAGTTGAGCACCGCCATCAGGAACGTCAGGTCCCCTCCGATGGTCTGGTCGGACACGGGCTTTCCGCTCGGTCCGATCCTTCCCGCACGCCGCTCCCTGATGAACCGGTCCCAGTCGCGCCGGGAGAGTGTGTCCGGCCTTCGGTCCCTGCCGAAGAACTTCAGGAACATTGCCGTCGCCGCCCGGTCGTGCATGCGGCCCGTGCCGCGCTTGGTGGGCGTCACCTCTTCACCGTAGATGTCAAACAGCGTTCCCAGGGTGAGCGGCTCGGGCTCGGCTTCCGCCTTGCCGTTGGGCTCATGGACCGCGAGCCCTGCGGCGGCCTCGTCGGCCTGCCGCTTCGCTCTAACCCAATCGCGGTGCTTCAGCGATCTGGTGAGCCTGCGCCCGTTCTCGCGCCACTCAATCTGGTAGAGGCCGGTCTTGGGATCGGCGAACACCCTCACCCGGTTCCGGCCCCACTCGCCGGCGCTGTAGCTGCGCCGGTCCCGCTTCGTGCGTGCCATCATTCGATTCCTCTCGTGATGGACCGCACGATCTGCGCGAACCAAAGTTCGCCGCGCGAAGCCGTCCGCGCCAGATTCCCGGTGCATCAGCGGCTCGGCCCCTGATCGCGATCCGGTCCCGGACGGGGAAGCGTATCTCGCGGGCCGGAGAGCGGGCACCGGGACCCAACCTTGACGAGAGGCTGCTACAACCTGCTGATGACGGTGGTCAGGAGGGCATGGGTGATGGGAATGGCCAACACGCGGGAGTCGTCCAACTCTACAACCCCCAGACCAATGAGCCCAAAGCCGATGCCGAGGCCTGCCGCCGAACCGAGGAGGCCGGGGATGAACCGAGCCCCCATGGCCCTTGCAACCGCCGGTGGTCCCACGACCATGATCGCCATACCGAAAACCTCACCCGACAGATTCCGTTCATCGTCCAGAACAGCGTTGAGAAACGCGAACTCCGACAGCAAAACGCCTCCGAGCGTCGGCCAGAACACCCTGTGGAAGGACGGTCCCTCGGTGGCGTCGCGGGCCAGCCGATCGCCGACATGGGGCGCGGCGACCGAGGCCATCCCGATGATCGATAGCCTCTCGACACTGCTCGTAGCATAAAAGGGGCTCCGGCGCACTTCGGCCATCGCCGCGCTGAGCGGCGCTGCTTTGAATGGCGGCGCGGTTTGAGCGCTCGCGCCGGCCGGGAAGGCTGCGGAAGCGGCCAGCATCAGGCTCGGCAGGAGGGTGTGTGCGATTCGTGGCTTCGTGTCCATTGCCCTGCTCCCAGTATCGCATGTTCATGGTATACCCAACCGGAATCGCCGTAAAACATAAGTGCGTCGAGGGGGTCGCCGCCTCCTCGACAGTCCGGATGCCGTCGCGGGTCGATCCGGGGAACCTGCGGGTCGCAGGATTGTCCAGGATCGACGAACTCGGGTCCCGGAGGGGTACGGGTAGGGGACGGCGGTGCTCGACAGAGCGCGCCGCTGTCGCCCTCGCCCAGTCGCGGTGCCCGAGCGACCGGCTCCGCCGTCGCCCGTTCTCGCGCCACTCGATCTGGAAGTTGCCGGTCTTCGGGTCCGGGAAGATCCGGACCCGGTTCCGGCCCCATTCGCCGGCGCCGTACGAGCGCCGACCTCGTTTCGTGCGTGCCATCGTTCGATTCCTCTCTCGATGGACTGCACGATCTGCGCAACGGAATCTCGCTGGACGAAGGCCGCTTGACCAGTGCGGCACTCGTGCCGGCTTCGCGAGCCGCACCCGAACACCTTGGGCTGTAGGGGAAGCGATGGAGGAGCGGGTTGCCGGAGACCGTTCCGCATCCCGGACAGCACCGGATGGCTCGGGACGATTGCCCGCGCCCACGGCTTGACGCCGCCGAAGGCGCTCTTACGATTCCTACTGGCGGTGACGCCTTCACCAGCACCGAATACCCACCACGGAATCCGTCCTACTGCGGGAGAGGAAACTCTCATGTGCCGCGAAGCCTCCGACCAACGATCGTCGCGTTGATCCGCCATCTGAAGGGGCGCGAGAAGGCGCTGGAGCCCTTCGGGTTGACGGGCCGCCGCGCCGAGTGGATCGCGCTGGCGAGCCTGCACGGCGGCGTGTTCACCCGCTCGCAGTTGTCGGACTGGTTCGGCATGGACCGCTTCAAGACGCTCCGGTTCGTGCAGTTCCTGACGCGGAGAAGGCTCGCCGCCGAGGAGATGGTCGGAGACCTGAAGGTCTGCCGGATCTGCGCGCGCGGCATCTACCGGGCGCTCGGGGCCGAAGGTATCCGCCTACGGAGGATCACCGCGACGGAGGTGGCCGTGCGCCGCCTGCTCTCTTTCGACTACGTGATCGAGCATCCGGACCTGCCCTGGCTCCCAACAGAGGCCGAGAAGGTCGCCGCGTTCGAGGCGCTGGGCATCGGCCGGTCGGCCATGCCCGTCCGGGTCTACCGGGGCGCCGCCGGGGGTGCGCGGCGCTACTTCCCGCGCGGGATGCCCGTGGCGCTGGACTCCCGCCGCGCCGTGTTCGTCCACGCCGATCCCGGCTACGACACTTCGACCGCGCTCCGTTCGTGGCGGGACCGCCACGTGAAGCTCTGGGAGGCGCTGAGGGAACTGGGCCTGTCGGTCGAGGTCGCCGGGGTCGTGTGCGCCCGGAGGCCGCTTGAGCGGGCGCGGACGATCCTCGGGAACTGGACCCATGCGGACGCGGACGCGCGTCCCGTCCAATCGCCCGGAACCGCCCTTGCGGCCCGGCGCGAGATCACGCGCATCGAGAATGCCATCCTCGGCATGGACGACGCGGCGGTCGAGGCGATGGGCGGCTTCCAGGCCTGCCTCCAGCGGATCGCCGAGATGAAGGAACTGCTCCGATCGGGCCTCCCCGGAGGAGCGATCGACGGCCATTCGGTATGGCGTTCGAGCCGCCTCGCCGGAGGCGGGATTTGACCTTTCGTGGACATGGCCCGTTGCCGATCCATAGGTGCACAGTGACATCGGGGTCGTTGTGCACGAGAAACGCGCTCGGATGTGACACGCCGCCGGTGACGCAAGCTGCTGGTGCAATTGCGTTTGTGCCGCTGCCTCCGGGGCGGCGGTGACGCGCGGGCACTTGCGCCCGTTGACGGGAGCGACCCCGGTGTTCGGCAAGCCTCGCACGCCACGGCGGCGGTCGGGATGTGCACGCCCATCCCACCCTTGCCCGGGGTCGCTCCCGGACCAGCGATCCCATGCGGGAAGGCCAAGGGCGAACCTGAACGGGGCGTCCCCGAACACTTGCCCGGCCATGCCGAGCCGCCCGACCTGGAGCCGGTCGGCGAACGCTTGGTCCGCCTCCGCGCCGCGGCGCTGGCAGCCTTCCTGCAAGGATAGATGGTGGGGAGCGACCCCGGAAGGGGGCGGGGACGGGCGTGTGAAAACGCGCACGGCCCCGCGCCCGAACCGGGCACCCGTGCCCCCGGGGTCGCTCCCCACCAAGCCCCAAGCGGCTCCCGCGCCCCGGCCGGCCGCGCGGCTAAGCCGCAAGACGTTGCCGCGCCCGCGGATAAACAGGCCGGGCGGTGCGCATCACCGGAGCGCCAAAATGTGCATCGACCCTCCGTGTCGCTTGCACACCTCCGGTACGGCCCAGCGCATCAGGACTCCCACCAGATTCGAGCCCCCGCCAGCCGGTCCGAACTCCATGTCTTGACGCTCTCGGTCAGCCCCCGGCCCGCCCGCCTGCGCGCCCGGTTCTCAAGGGCGTTGGCGTGCTTCAAGGCGGCGCTCAGGCCACCGTATTCGTCGAGCGTGCGGACATCCCCGCCGATGATGGCCTGCTCGATGCGGGCGAGGTCGCGCCGGGTCTCCCCGTCGATTTCGGAAGGGCGGGGATACCGCGACCAGTTGGCGAGCACCGTCCGGGTCCGGCGCGCCCCCCTCCATCTCCGGACGACCGCCACCACTTCGATCTTGAGGCCCCGGTCCCAGAGCGCCTTCCAGAGGTCGCCGTGCTTCGCGCCCCACGAGCGGAGCGCCGTCGCGGTCTCGTAACCCGGTTCGGCGTAGACGAAGACGGCGCGCTCCGTGTCCAGCGCGATGGGAAGCCCGAGCGGGAAGAAGCGCCGGAGGCCCCCGAGCGCTCCCCGGTAGACCCGTTGGGGAAGAAGCCCCCGCTCGATCCCGAGCGCCTCGAAGGCGGCCACCCGGTCGGCTTCGGTGGGAAGCCACGGCAGGCGGGGATGTTCGAGCACGTAGTCGAGTCCGAGCAGGCGCCGCATCACCACCTCCGGCGAGGTGATCCTCCGGCGGCGGCGGTCCCCCAAGCCGAGCGCCTTGTAGATCGGGCGACCGTGGATCCGGCATATCCGGCCGATGCCCTTGATGCCGGGCGGCTTCTCCTCGATGGCCACGCCCTGGGCGACGAGCTTGCGGACGGCGCGGCCCACCTTTTCGTGGTGGCACCCGAGGAAGCTCGTCCACTGCACGCGCGTGAACACGCCGCCGTGAAAGCAGGCGAGCGCGATCCACTCGGCGCGGCGTCCCGTCCAACCCAACGGTTCCAGCGCTTGGGCGCGTTCCTTCAGGTGGGCGACCTCTTCGCTCGCTGCGGTGCTGAACTGCCGATCCGGTGTGGCCATGCCCGAAACGGTGAACAGTCTTGCGCGGGCAAGTCAACCTGTCGGTGGCGGCTCGGATTCCCATGCTGGCCGACGTGGTCCTATACGATCCGCACGACGTTCCCCGCCGCGGCCAGCGGCACGAAAGGATCCGCAGCGGGGCCTGCGTCGGGTGTCATTCGCCACCCGGGAACCTCGGAGTCCGACGCCCGTTTGCCCGATGAGCCGGAGGTTGGGCATCTTTGAGCACCCACGATGGTGATCGCGACCCGACTTGGAAGGACTATGCGAACGAGAATCCGCGCAACGGACGCGAGCGGAGATCCATCGGATCCCCACTGCCTTCCGAATGCATTGGACCGAGTCCGGGAAGATCGGCTGATGTTGCCGGTTGTCGTCTCTGCGCTATTCATGGCCGCGCTGGGGTCCTGCGATTCGGATCCGGTCGTCGAGCCCGAGCCGTCGCTTGAGATCGTGCCGGATTCCGTGACCCTGACGCATCTCGGGCAACGCTTCGCGTTCTCGGTTCGGGGCCGCGGGACGGGCGCAGGCCAGGTGCAGTGGAGCAGCCGGGATACGGCGGTGTTCCGTGTGGACGCGAACGGCTCGGTGACGGCACGGGGGAATGGAGCGGCTCAAGTCGTGGCCCGGACTCCGATGTCGGCGGACGGGGCGCTGGTCCGCGTGCGGCAGGCCGCGGCCGCGCTCGAAGTCAACGGAGACGGGCAGCGGGCGGCCGTGGGGTTCGCGCTGCTCAAGCCCGTCGGCGTTCGGGTGCTGGATGCCGGGGGCGCTCCGGCATCAGGGGTCGTGGTGCGGTTCGAGGCGGGCGCGGGCAACGGTCGCGTCGAGCCGGCGGAAGTGCACAGCGATGGCGAAGGGATGGCGGCGGCCGGGTGGACGCTGGGACCGGAGCCGGGGCGGCAGACGCTGACGGTATCGGTCGAGGGCACGGCCGACGCGGTCATTGCGGCCACGGCCTTGGGCCTTGACGAAGCGGTCGCGTCCTTCGAGTTGCGGTCGGGAGGGGATCAGTGGGCGTGGCGCGGACGCGCCCTGGCCGAACCCGTCGCGGTGCGCGCGCTGGACGAGGGCGGACGGGCCGTGTCCGGGGCGACGGTGCGGTTCGAGCCGAGGGAAGGGGGCGGCCGCGCGGATCCGGAGATGGCGGTGACCGACACTGCCGGGGTGGCCTCGACCCATTGGACCCTCGGGGCCGATGCCGGGCTCCAGACTCTGTCCGTCTCCGCTGGAAGCGACGCCAGCCTGGAGGTCACCGCCACGGCGCGGGACCCGGATCAGGCGGTGTCCGCGGTCGAGGCGCACTCCGGCCAGAAGCAGTGGGCGTTGGCGGGGCACGCATTGCCGGACCCCGTGGCGGTACGCGTGGTGGACGAGGGAGGGGAGCCGGTCTGGGGAGCGGGGGTCCAGTTTAAGCCGCAAGCGGGGAGCGGACGGGTGGATCCTGAAACGACCGTGACCGACAGCCTCGGACTGGCCTCGACCGTTTGGACTCTGGGGCCGGAGTTTGGCGCACAGCAGCTCGGGGTGACGGCGGGTGCTGCGACGGAGGCGTTCGATGCGACAGCAGTATCCGACGAGGGCGTGTGCAACCGGACCCCGACCGTGAGCGCGGAGATCGCGAGGAAAGCGCGCGTCGGCAGCTGCGCCGAGGTTACAGGGAAAATGCTTCAGGGCATTTCCGGCCTCGACTTGTCGGGCAAGGAGACGAGACGGCTTCGCAGCGGCGATTTTGCCGGGCTTGTAGCACTGAAGAGCTTGTTGCTCACGGACAACCATCTGGGGGATTTGCCGCCGGACATCTTCCAAGGCCTCCCGTCGCTTTCCCGATTATGGTTGGGGCTCAACCCGCTTGGGGAGCTTCCGCCGGGCATCTTCGCGGGTCTGACCAGCCTTTCCAGCTTGGCACTCAACACGACGGGCCTTTCGACGCTGCCGCCGCAGGTGTTCGACGACCTTGCAAGCCTGGAACGGCTCTATTTGGATGACAACTCGCTTGAGTCGCTGCCGCCGGGTGCTTTCGCGGCGTTGTCAGAAATCAAGGTGTTGTACCTCAGCAGAAACAAGTTGACGGAGTTGCCGCCCGATCTGCTCCAGCCGATGAAGCAGCTGGAGCTACTGTACGCCGGACGCAACCGGCTGACGCGTTTGCCGGATGGGGTGTTCACGGGGCTGGAAACGCTGAAGGCGCTGGACTTTACAACCAATCAGATCAGGGAACTGGCGCCCCGGACGTTCGAGGGATTGTCGAGCCTGGAGGGGATCAGATTGGACACCAACAATCTCGATTCGCTGCCACCGCGCCTCTTCGCGGGCCTTTCGAGCCTTGAGTACGTGCGCCTGTTCGGCAACCCCGGCGTACCGTTCCCGATACATGCGCACCTTGCGCGGGCCGACACGTCCGACCTGCTCGCGCCGGGACCGGCGCGCGTCGAGCTCCGGGTGCCCGGCGGCGCACCGTTCGCGTTCCGCGTCCCCTTGTCCGTGCAGCGGGGCGGCGCGTCCGGCGCGTTCCTGTCCGTCGAGGTGGGCGATACGGTCAGCCGAGCCTTGGAAGTGACTCCGGCCGTCGCGGGTCCGGTCCATCTGAGTCTCGGCGCGCCGCCGATCCCGCCCGAGGGATTCGGTGAGTTTCGCGTGGTGGCGGGCGATCCGGTCGCGCTGTTCGCCGAGGCGGGCAACCGGACACCGGTGATCCGGTCGGTGATCCCCGCGCACCGGTTGCAGGCGGGGAGACCGGCGACCGATCTCGCGCTCTCCGAATACTTCGGCGACCCGGACGGCGATTCGCTGGTCTATGAGGCGGAGTCCGGCGATCCGAGCGTGGCCGCAGCGAGGATCGAAGGCGGAACGCTGCGGCTGGAGCCGGGAGCGGTGGACACGACGGAGATCGAGGTGGCGGCGACGGACCCGGAGGGGCTGCGCGCCGTGCAGCGGATCCGGACGTGGGTGGTTCCGGCGCCGGATCCCGGCGCGTTCAACATCGAACTGATCTTCGGTCCCGGCTTCACCGAGGAGGCGAGGGCG
>VXNL01000099.1 GCA_009840635.1 Acidobacteriota bacterium
GGGGGGGGGGGGGGGGGGGGGGGGGGGGGGGGGGGGGCGGCGCCCCCCCCCCCCCGGGTGCCGGTCTGGAGACCGGCGCTCCCTTGACCCGGTACCCTCCACGGCCCATGGGAGAACTGGCGCGCGAACTCGCGTCGCGCATCGAGGGGGACGTGCGGTGCGACCGCGCGAGCCGGATCCTCTACTCGAACGACGCCAGCATCTACCAGGTCGAGCCGCTCGGGGTGGTGATCCCCCGCCACACCGCGGACGTGGCGGAAGCGGTCCGGGTCGCCGCGGAGTCGGGGGCGCCGGTGCTGCCGCGCGGCGGCGGCACCTCGCTCGCCGGCCAGGCGGTCGGCGAAGCGGTGGTGCTCGATCTCTCGGTGCACTTCCGGAGCGTGCTCGAGATCAACCGGGAGGAGATGTGGGCCCGGGTGCAGCCCGGGGTGGTGCAGGACGCCTTCAGCGCGGCGCTCGCCCCCCACGGGCTGCGGTTCGGCCCCGAGACCTCCACCTCGAACCGCGCGAACCTCGGCGGCATGATCGGCAACAACTCGGCCGGGGCCCGCTCGCTCGTCTACGGCAAGACGGTGGAGAACGTGATCGACGCCACCGTGGTGCTGCCCGACGGGAGCTGCGAGCGGCTCGGCTGGCTGAGCTGGGAGGACATCCGGCGCCGGGCGAGGGGGAACGGGGTGCTCGCCCCGCTGCTCCGCGAGCTGCTGGCGCTTCGGGAGGAGTATTCGGAGGACATCCGGGAGCGGTTCCCGCGCATCCCCCGGCGGGTCTCCGGCTACAACCTGGACGTGCTGCTCGATCCCGGGGGAGTGAACCTGGCGCACCTCGTCGTCGGGTCCGAGGGGACGCTCGGGACCGTGGTGGAGGCGCGGGTGAAGCTCTATTCCCTGCCGCCCGCGGTCGGGCTCGCCGTCCTGCACTTCGACGCGATGCTCCCGGCGCTCGAGGCGGGGGTGGTGGCGCTGGAGCTGCGTCCGACCTGCGTCGAGCTCGTGGACCGGATGGTCATGGAGCTCGCCCGCGAGTCGCTCGAGTACTCGCGGCGCCTCCACTTCATCGAGGGCGAGCCGGGGGCGCTCATCCTGGTCGAGTTCGCCGGCCACAGCCGCGCGGAAGTGACGTCCAAGCTGGCCGACCTCGAACGCCGCCTCGGGAACCGCGGCCGCCCCCACCTCCGCGTGCTCGACCCTGACGAACAGAAGAACGTCTGGGCGGTGCGGAAGGCCGCGCTGCCGCTCCTCCTCAGCCTCCCCGGCGACAAGAAGCCCATCGCCTTCGTCGAGGACACCGCGGTCGAACCCTCCCGGCTGCCGGAGTTCATCCGCGGCTTCGAGGACATCCTCGCCGGCCGCGACACCGAGGGGAGCTTCTACGCGCACGCCGGCGCCGGCTGCCTCCACATCCGGCCGCTCATCAACCTGAAGGACCCCGCCGAGATCCGGAAGATGGACACCCTCGCCCAGGAGATCTGCGAGCTGGTGCTCGACTTCGGGGGCGCCATGAGCGGCGAGCACGGCGACGGGCTCGCGCGCAGCCACTTCAACGAGAAGGTCTTCGGGCCGCGGGTCTACGACGCGTTCAAGCGCCTCAAGGCGGCGTTCGACCCGGCCGGCATCATGAACCCGGGGAAGGTGGTGGACGCGCCGGCCATGACCGACAACCTCCGCTACGGAGGGGACTACCGGGCCGAGGAGCTGCCGGTGGTCTACCCCTACCAGCGCCACGGCGGCTTCGCCGGGGCGGTCGAGCTCTGCAACGGGGCCGGGGTCTGCCGCAAGGAACTTGTGGGGACGATGTGCCCCTCGTTCATGGCGACGAAGGACGAGGAGCACTCCACCCGGGGCCGGGCGAACCTGCTCCGCGCGCTGCTCGACGGGCGGCTGCCGCCGGAAAAGGAATCGGAGGACCGGGTGCTCGAGGCGCTCGACCTCTGCCTCGGCTGCAAGGCCTGCAAGGCCGAGTGCCCGTCCGGGGTGGACATGGCCCGGCTCAAGTCCGACTTCCAGCACCACTACTACCGGGACCGGCGCCGGCCGCTCGCCGACCGCATCTTCGGCGCGCCCGACGTGCTGGCCCGCTGGGGAAGCCGGTTCGGGCCGCTCGCGCGCTGGGCCGACCGGCGGGGCTGGGCCGCCTCCCTGCTGTCGCGGACCATCGGCTTCGACCGGCGCCGGAGCCTGCCGAGCCTCGCCCGCCAGCCCTTCGCGCGCTGGTTCCGGAGCGTGGCGGCCGCCTCCCAGCCGGCCGCGCCGCGGGGCGAGGTGGCGCTCTTCCCGGACACCTTCACGAACTACTTCGAACCGCAGATCGGGATCGCCGCCTGCCGCGTGCTCTGGGCGCTCGGCTACCGCGTCGTGCTGGCGCCGGAGGTCTGCTGCGGCCGGCCGGCGATCTCCCGGGGCCTGCTCGACCGGGCGCGCCGGCTGGCCCGGGAGAGCGTCCGGGCCCTCGGCCCCGTCGCCGCCGAAGGCACCCCCATCGTCGGGCTCGAGCCCTCGTGCCTGTTCAGCTTCCGCGACGAGATCCCGGAGCTCGTTCCCGAGGAGGAGCGGGCGGCGGCCGAGCACGTCGCGCAGCGCGCGGTGCTCTTCGACGAGTTCCTGGCCGATCACCGCGAGGAACTCTCCCGCCTGACCGGCGGCCGTGGCGAGGGGGCCCACGTCCTCGCCCACGGCCACTGCCACCAGAAGACGTTCTGCGGGACCGGCCCGCTCGCCGGGCTCCTCGGGACCACCGGCGCCCAGGTCACGGTGGCCGATTCAGGGTGCTGCGGGATGGCGGGAAGCTTCGGCTACACCTCCGATCACTACGAGATCTCGCTGGCCATCGGCGAGCGCCGGCTCTTCCCGGCGGTGCGGGAACTCGCGACCGAGGACGCGCTGGTGGCGGCGGGGACCTCGTGCCGGCACCAGGTGTTCGACGCGACGCGCCGCTACGCGATCCACCCGGCGGAATACATCGCGCAGTACCTCGCCGACGGCGGCGGCCCGGACGTCGGCGCGTAGCGGACGGAACCCTCCGGTCCTCGTTCCCGTTACGCCGTTTCCGGAGAGTCCGAACGATGCAGGATGAACAAAGAGAGGTCCGGGTCGCCGCGGTCCTCGGGACCGGCCGCCCGGGCAACGTCACCTCGAAGGTCCTGGCCCTCGCCGTGGATGAGCTGTCGCGGAACCCCGAAGTCGTCGTGACCTGGCTCGACCCGGCGGAGATGGAGTTGCCCTTTCCCGGCCAGTCCGGGGACTTCCCCGACCGGGAGCGTCTCCAGGCGGCCATCCGCGACGCCGATGGCCTGATCTTCGCCACCCCCGAGTACCACGGCAGCTACGCGGCGGTCATGAAGCTCGTGATCGAGAACCTCGGGTTCCCGTCGGTGCTGGCCGGCAAGCCGGCGGCGCTCATCGGCGCGGCGTCGGGCGCGATCGGGGCGGTCAAGGCGCTCGAACACCTGCGGAGCGTGCTGTCCCACGTCGGCGCGATCGTCCTTCCGGGCCCGGTGTCCGTCGCGGGCGTCCACAAGGTCTTCGACGGCGACGGACGATGCCTCGATGAGGCGGTCGAACGCCGCACCCGCAAGCTGGCGGCGAACCTGCTCGACTACGTGGAGCGGAGTACCTGTCCGCGGGCGGGGCTGGAGGCGTTCGCGCGCCGCGGCTAACGGATCGGCCGGGTTCCGGGACGCTCCTCGCCGGGAGCCTCCGACCGTCCCGCACCGCTTCCCGCGGCGGCGCTGACCTCGGCCTCGAAGCGCCACTCGTTGTAACGGCGGGCGCCCTCGTAGGTGCGGAAGCTGAGGAGGTCGGATGTGCTGACCACTCCGGTGATCCCGGTGACGGTCCCGGGCGCGTCGGGTTCGGGACGCTCCTGCTCTTCTTGCCGCACCTCGAACTCCTCGCCGGCCGGGTTCGTGGGCCGTGGCCGGGCGCCGACGGTGCCCGCCGCGGAGGTGGCGGGCGCCGCCGCTTCCTCGGCCCGCAGGATGCGGAAGCTCCGTCCCGTCATCGGGTCGAGCCAGGCGCGGCGGAGGTACTTGCCCTCCACCAGCTCGTCGAGGGTCTCGGGAAGGGTCCCCGGGCGGTCCTGCTGGAAGCGCTCGAGTGCGCGGACGACCGCCTCGCCCCGGAAGAGCAGCTCGGCTTCGTCTTCGCGCTGGACGGCCTGGCTCCAGAGCGTCACCGCGGCGGTCAACCCCACGCCGAGCAGCGTGATGCCGATGAGGACCCCGAAGAGCACGTAACCGGCGGAGTTCCCGGCGCGGTCACCACTCACGGTACGGCCGTCCATCGCTTCCGATCTCCTCCGAGCGGCTGCGGACGTCGGAGACCCCGGCCGGTGCGTCCGGGAACATGGGGTCGTAGCCGTCGCGCACCTCCTCCCAGAGGATGGACTGGGTCACCGGGTCTTCGGGGATCTCCCGCAGATAGCCGGACACGACGAGGTCGGCGAGGTTTGCCGGGAACTCGTCGTGGTCGGCCCGGTACTGGTCGAGCCGCTCCCGGATGGTCGCCAGGTTGTGCTCCAGCACCGCCTCCTTCGCCTTGACGATCTGCGCCTGGTAGCGGGGCACGGCGATCGCGAAGAGGATCCCGAGGACGAGTAGCACCAGCACCATCTCGATGAAGCTGAAGCCGGCGGATCGGTCGGCGCGGGGGGGTCTCGTCACCATGACCGGTAGAGAGTGCCGTCGAGGGCGCGGCGGGGGGAAGCGGAGCGGACGTCGTAGACGTTCTGGCCGCCCCACGAAAGTCGTCCCGGATCGTCCTGGTAGGAGCGGAGCATCCAGTCGGCGCGGCCGGTCATCGGGTCCGCCGGGAGGCGCCGGAGGAAGCGGAGGACCGGGGCGCGGCCGTCTGGGCCCCGGGGGCCGGGCACCCCTTCGACCAGCGCCTCGAGGTCCGGCGGGTAGTTCTCGTGGTCGGGCTCGATGAAGTCGGGATCGATCTCGCCGGCCTCGGCGGCCTCGTGGTAGGCGTCGATCGCCATCCGGAGGGTCCGCAGGGTGCGGCTCAGCTCGATCTCGTCGGCGCGGACGGAAGCGACCTTGGCGACCGGGATGATCCCCATCGCCAGCACCGCGAGGATCCCGGCGGCCACCACCAGCTCAATGAGCGTGAACCCGCGCTGGCCGGCGGGACGGAAGGGCCGCATCAGGACTCGCATTTCAGAATTGGGGCACCGAGGCGAGGCTGAAGAGCGGCAGGTAGATCGCGAGGAGGACCAGCGCGACGAAGCCGCCCAGGATGAGGAGCACGACCGGGGTGAGGAGGCTGAGGAGGACGGTCACCCGGTTCTCGATCACCTCGTCGTTGAAGTCGGCGACCGAGGAGACCATCCGGGCGAGGTCGCCGGTGCCCTCTCCCACCCGGACCATCTGCAGCGCGAAGCCGGGGATCTCGCCGGTCTCCGCCAGGGTCTCGACGAAGGAACGGCCCTCGCGGACCGGCACGGCGGTCGGCTCCAGCACGCTCCGGAGATAGCGATTGCCCACCGCGCGCGCCGCCACCGGGATGGCGCTGACGAGCGGCATTCCCCCGGCGAGCAGGGTGCCGAGCGCCCGCGAGAACTGGGAGACGCCGTACAGCCGGAGCACTTCGCCGATGGCCGGCAAGCGGAGGACCACGCGGTCCCGGATGCGCTTCGCCCGGGCGGTCCGGGACCAGCCGGCGAAGGCCAGGATCGCGGCCAGCAGGCCGGAGACGACCCACAGCAGGTGGGTCCGCACGAACTCCGCGGTGGTCAGCAGCGCGGTGGTCAGGGGCGGCAGTTCCTGCCCGAACCCGGCGAAGAAGGGAACGAAGTTCGGGACCACCCCGAGCAGCAGGTAGGCGGCGGTGCCGAGGAGCGCGGCGAGCAGGAAGGCGGGATAGACCATGGCCGCGGTCAGGCTCGACCGCGCCTTCACCGCGACGCGCATGGCATCCGTGAACCGGACGATCATCCCCGCGAGGTCGCCGCTGGTCTCGCCGGCCTGGAGGCACGCCGGATAGACCGACGGGAAGAAGGGATAGCGGGTGACGGCGGTGCTCATCGGCACGCCGGACTTGACCTCGGAGAGGATGGTCTGCACCGCCTCGCGCAGGGTCGGGTTCTCCATGCGCTCGACCATGATGCCGAGCGACTCGGCGAGCGGAAGCCCGGCGTGCAGCAGCGCGGCCAGCTCCTGGTTGAAGAGCAGTACCTCGCGGCTGCGCACCGGACGCCGACGCCAGAAGGGCGTTCCTCCCTCGAAGAAGCGGCCGAACGCCGCGAGCGAGGACAGGCGCCGGACCGCGAAGACGTGCAGTCCCTGGCTCTGGAGTTCCTGGCGCGCCGCGTCGGCGTCCCGGGCGGTCAGCCGGAGCCGCCGCAGGTCGCCCGCGGGTTCGCCGACCTGGCACAGGAATTCGGGCATGGGGCTTTCCGCATGGTAAACGTGAGGGCGGCACCCGTGTTGTTTCCCGCATGCGACGGCTAGACTCGTTTCCATGAGTCGAAAGAAGACCGCCAGGAAGAAACGCCGGTTGCGCTCCGCCGGAGCGCACGGGGGAGGCTTCCGCAACGAGCAGGTGCTCTCCGAGAACCGGAGGGCGCGGCGGAACTTCGTGATCCTCGAGCAGTTCGAGGCGGGCATCGCGCTCACCGGCGCCGAGGTGAAGTCCTGCCGGGCCGGCGGGGCGAACCTCAAGGACGCCTACGGCCGCGAGCGGAACGGCGAGATCTTCCTCGTGAACTGCCACATCGCGCCCTACGTGAACGCGCCGCCGGAACAGGGGAACCCGGAACGGAACCGCAAGCTGCTGCTCCACGAGGACGAGATGCGGCGGATCGCCGGCAAGCTGACCACCGCCGGCCTGACGCTGGTGCCGCTCCGCATCCACCTCCGGAACGGCTGGATCAAGGTCCAGGTGGCGCTCGCGAAGGGCAAGAGCAACCGCGACCGGCGCGAGACCCTCCGGCGCCGCGAGGCGGACCGCGAAGCCCGGGAAGCCCTGGGCTAGGGGAGCGCCGGCCGCCGGCCGGCACCGCGGCAAAGGAGGGCCGCGAAACGCCATGACCGACATCAACGAAATCGGCGCCACCGCATTCGTCATCGCGGCCATCCGGGCCGCGGAACCCGAAAAGCCGCATCCGCTCTTCCACGACCCCTACGCCCCATGGTTTTCGAACGACCGGGCCCGGGCGGTCGCCGGGCAACTGGACATCGCCTTCCCGCCATCGACCAGCATGGTCCGCTTCCGCACCCGCTACTTCGACCGGTTCGTCGAACGCGGGATCGCGGCGGGGGCCGGGCAGGTGGTCCTGCTCGGGGGCGGCTTCGACATGCGCGCCCACCGCTTCGCCGGCGCCCGTTTCTTCGAGGTCGACCAGAAGGCCGTTGTGGAGTTCAAGCGGGCGACGCTCGCGGAGAACGGGATCGAGCAACCGCCGTCCCTCTTCGCCAACTACCTCGAGGCCGACGTTCCGAACGGCCTGGCCGCACTCGGCTTCGACCCCGCGGCGCCGACGCTGATGGTCTGGGAGGGCAACACCATGTACCTGCCCCCCGAGCGCATCATGCCGTTCCTCAACCGGCTCGCCGAAGCCATGACCTCGTTTCGCATCGCCTTCGACTACTTCGCCATTGACCTCCAGGACCGAGAATCCGTGGACCCCGTGGACCGTAGGCGCCTCGAGGACGTGGAGCGGGCGATGGGCGCCAGTTTCCCGACGGGTTTCGCCGACCTGAAGGTGTTCGAGGAAGCGGCGCCGTTCCGGGTGGCCGAGGATGGCTCGTTCGCCGGCCTGGCCGAAGAATTCGGACTGGGGGAAATGGTGGCGAGCTATCCCGAAGACTGGCGCGAGACGCTCAAGCTGTACCGCTACTGCGTGTTGGAGCGGAGGTAGGACTCGGAGCGCCGGCCTCCGGCCGGGGGGGGGGGGGGGGGGGGGGGGGGGGGGGGGGCCGGCGGGGGCGGAGGGGGGCGGGGGGGGGGGGGGCGGGCCGGCCGCCGAGCCCGCCCCGCCCCCCCCCGCGCGGCGCCCGC
>VXNL01000015.1 GCA_009840635.1 Acidobacteriota bacterium
CACAAAAGGACAGAATCGATGCATCGGAACTCGCCGAAGCGCGCGCCAGCGCGCAAGGGAGTTTCGATGCGCGCGCGAAGCGCGGGCTGTCCGGAAGGGGGGGCGCTCCTTCTGCGGGCCTGAAGGTGCAACGCCATTCCGGGGTGTGCCCCCCCCTTCCGGACAGCTCAGATTCGGAACAAGTAGTTCAGCTTGACCGAGAGGCTGCGGTTCCGCACGAAGAACACATCGGACCACTCGTCGACCTCTGTGTACACCAGGAAGAAGTCGGTGCCCGGCTTCGGGATCCAGTTGAAGCGGACGTTCGAGGCCAGATCGCCGGTCGTGTTGTTGTACTGGAAGAGGCCCAGGAGGATCAGGTCGTTGCGGAAAGCGAGCTGCATCCGGGTGGAAACGAGATGGGTGTCCAGGTCCCCCCGCGGCAGCCGGATCCGGTTGTAGGCGTAGTTGCCGCGCAGCCCGAAGTTCTTGTTGATCCGGTAGTTGCCGCCGAGTTGCCACAGGTCGCGGGTTCCGCCCCAGAAACCGCCGAACTCGTAGCTGGCGCGGACCGCGGCGTAGCGGCGCCGGTAGGTGTTCAGCGAGAACTGCATCCTCTGGAACGGGTACTCCCCGGCGGGAACGACAACGTCGCTGATCGAGTAGTCGTAGGTGGTGAACTCGTACTGATCGGTCACTTCCACGGAGATCTCGTCGCCGCTCTCGAAGGTCGCGCGGCCGGTCAGGCTGGTCCGCCGGGTCTCCAGGACGTTCTCGAGGTTCAGGGTGTTGTTCAGGCTCGCCTGGAGGTGAAACTGACGGAGCCAGGGGATCTCCGGACGGGGCGACACCCGCGCCTGAAGGTACGTCTTGCGCATCCCCTTCCGTTGCACGAAGCCGATTCCGGGGTCGAAATTCTCTCCGATCTCGATGAACTTGACCGTGCCGCCGAGCAGGTCGTCGTTGTAGTCCAGCCGCCCGGTGGCGAGACCCGTGCTGCTCTGCCCGGTCTCCTCGAACACTCGGGCCCAGATGCCCTCGAACCTCCACGCACCGCGAAAATGGAGACTCGTATCCAGTCCGGCCACCCGGTTGAAGGCGCCGTCACTGCTCCGATCGGTGAAGACCGCGCCGACGGTCGAGCGGGAGAAGATGTCCCGCCGCACCCTGGCGACCGTGAAACGCTCGGCGACCGAGTTCTCGGTGGCGCCGGTCGCCATTCCCATGAGACCCACGGTGTACGCGCCCTGGCGTCCGGAGAGCCGGGCGCCGCCCGTGATCGGGACCGCGTGGCCGTCGTCGGAGAGCCCGATCCGGCGGGTAAAGACGATGTCCGCGTCGCGCCGTTCGGCGAACGAGAAGTTCCGCTGGCCCTCGAGGAAGATCTGCCGCTTCTCGGGAAAACGAAGCGAGAACCGGGTGAAGTTGATCTGGAGATCGTCCACTTCCTCCTGGGCGAAGTCGGTGTTCCAGGTGAAGTCCGCGGTGAGGCCGGGGGTCACGCCCCACTTGAGGTCGAGTCCGCCGTCGCTTCGCCCCCGGTCGCCGGTCCACTCCCCGCCTCCGTTCATCTGGCCGAGGGCGTAGGGCCGGATCTCCACATGGCGGCCGGGTTGGATTCCCTCGAGGCCGCGAAGTTTGCCGAGTTCGGCGGGCCGGTACCAGGTGGAGTCGTTCGGGACGAAGGGCCAGTAGACCTCCTCGGTCTTCACGGGGATGTTCCGCTTGAACCCGACTCCGAACACCACTTCCTGGCCCGGCAGGTGCCGGCGGAAGCGAAGCGACTTGAACGGGATCCTCACCTCCGCGGTCCAGCCGCCGGGGATCATCTGCCCGCGCGACTCCCAGACCGCGTCCCAGTTCATGTTGCGGGTCTCCGGCCCCTGACCGTTCTGGCTCATGTCGAACAGGATGCCGTTGGCGTTGGTCGCCAGGAAGATGGCGCTGCGCTGGTCGTTGTAGGCGTCCAGCATGATGGCCACCGCGTCGTCGCTGCCGATGTTCTCGTCGCGGAACATCGTGCGCGGACGGCCTTCATGCGCCTCACGCCTCGCATGGAAGGTCTCGTGCCCTTCGTCCATGTTCTCGCCGAGCGTGCAATAGAACCCGAAGTAGAGGTTCTCGTCGTCGTAGACGACCCGCACGATGGTCCGTTCCGTGGAAGGCAACCCCTCGTCGGTTTCCTGCTCGTAGAAGTCGCCGATGGGGCGGGCGCGTTCCCAGGCGGCCTCGTCCAACCAGCCGTCCATCTCGATCGGTTCCCGGACCCGCTCGGCGTGGATCTCCCACGTTCGGGCTCTGAGGGCCCGGACCCGCTCTTCCCGGGTCATGCGGCGGAGTTCCGCCGCGCTCGGCGAGGTCGCCGGGGGCGCCGGCAGCCGGGCGGCCGCCGACGAACGGCCCGCAGCAGTCCCGCCCTGCAGTTGGTCGCCCGGTACGGGGTCGCGGCCGTCCTGTGCCGCGCTGGCCGCCGCCAGGGCGAGCGCCACGACGGCCGACGCGCAAACACTCCGCGCGCGCATCGTCACGAGTCCCGTCCGCGCACTAGTTGTCCGGACCGGCGCTCACGCCCGGAGCGCTGCTCGCGAACCGGGTGGCGATCTCGGCGAGCCAGGGCTCGATGGCGCGGTAGAGGGTGTTGCGGCAGTGGAAGCGGTACAGGTAGGTCCTGCCGTCCACCAGGTTGTAGATCACCCACTCCAGATAGTCCGCAAGCTGGGTTTCCACCGAGTAGAGCACTGCGATCCCGCGACCGTCCTCGAGGATGTCGTGGCGGAGCATCCGGTAGTTCTCGCCGAGACTCTCGGCGGCGGCGCTGTAGAAGCCCTCGAGCGTCGTTCCCGGTTCCGCGTTGGCGACGGTGACCTCGAGGGTCGCGTGCACGGTGGTGCCGTCGGTATCCACCGCGAGCGGCCCGCTCCGGAAGCCGACGAAGAGCGTTTCACCGGGTTCGCGGAGGAAGTGGGACCGCGTCCAGCTCTGCGGATACCGCAGGGCGAGATCGAACTCCGGGTCCTCGTACACGTCGAAGTAGTCGGCGGACTCGATGGAGAACCCCTCGTACATGCGGTCGAGCGTCGGCCCGTAGGCCTGGACGCTGCGCGCCTCGCCGGTAGCGAAGACCCCGTAGAGGAGCCCCTCTCTCTCGATGAGGAGCAGACGGCCGGACTGCGGCCGTCGTTCCCACTCGAAGGTCCACATAAAGCCCTCTTCGGAGCCGATCCGGACCGGCTCCTCCGAAAGCACGATCTGTTCGCCGATGTAGAACCGGTCCGCCACCTCCCGGAGCGTCTGGTCCGTCGGGGCCGGACCGGCCATGACCTGCACCTGGATCCCGTCCCGCGCGGGAACATCCACCGAAGGGCCGCTGAAGGTGGTCATCCGGTAGCCGCCCTGCTGGTTGGCGGCCGAGGTCCATCCCTGCGGCAGAGGAAGGGACACGGCGATGTCGGGCACGTACACCGTGATGAGGCGGGGTTGGCCGGTAGGCAGGCAGGAGAGCGAGAGGATCGTCCCGAGCGCCAGGACCAGGAGACGTTTCACGCCAGTACTCCGTTGTCGCGTCGCTATTCCAGGCGATAGTTCGGCGCTTCCTTGGTGACCACCACGTCGTGCGCGTGGCTCTCCCGGTGCCCGGCGCCGGTCACCTGGACGAAGTCCTCGTACTGCATGAGCTCGCGGATGTTGCGGCAGCCGGTGTAGCCCATGCCGGAGCGGAGCCCCCCGATGAGCTGTTCCACGACTCCGGCGAGCGGTCCCTTCGTCGGCACCCGGCCCTCGATGCCCTCCGGCACCAGCTTCGAAGCCGGCCGGCCGGCCTGGTAGTAGCGGTCGGCCGACTCGCCGCTCATGGCGCCGAGCGATCCCATCCCGCGGTAGCTCTTGAAGGTGCGTCCCTGGTAGAGGATCGTCTCGCCGGGGCTCTCGTCGCTGCCGGCGAGCAGGTTGCCGGCCATGACGCACTCCGCGCCGGCGGCGATCGCTTTCACGATGTCCCCGCTGAAGCGGATCCCGCCGTCGGCGATGACCGGCACTTCGGCTGCCGTACGCACCTGCCGGATGGCCGAGAACTGAGGCATCCCGGTTCCCGCCACCACCCGCGTGGTGCAGATCGAGCCGGGGCCCATGCCGACCTTGACCCCGTCGGCGCCGGCTTCCATGAGGTCGCGCGCCGCTTCGGGGGTGGCGATGTTGCCGGCCACCACGTCTACCGAATCGGGTAGCGCCGACTTGAGCCGGCGGACGGTCTCGAGTCCGCTTTCCGTGTGGCCGTGGGCGGTGTCCATCACGATCGCGTCCACCTGGCGCTCCGCGAGCAATTCGGCGCGGGCGATTGCGCCATCGCCGACGCCCACAGCGGCGGCGCAGCGGAGCCTGCCCAGTTCGTCCTTGGTGGCGTTCGGATACGCCATGGCCTTCTGGATGTCTTTGACGGTCAGGAGTCCGGCCAGCGAACCCTCGTCATCCAGCACCGGCAGCTTCTCCACGCGGTGCTCGTGGAGAATGGCCTTGGCCTCCTCGAGCGTGGTGCCGAGCGGCGCGGTGTGGAGCGGCGCCCGGGTCATGAGTTCATGCACCCGGAGGTCGTAGCGGGACTCGAAACGCAGGTCCCGGCTGGTCAGGATGCCCACCAGCCGGCCGTCCTCGATCACGGGAAGTCCCGAGATGCCGTGCCGCTGCATCAACTCGAGGGCGACCGCGATGGGGGCGTCGGGAGGGACCGTCACCGGATCCACGACCATCCCGCTCTCCGAGCGCTTCACCTTGGCGACCTCGGCGGCCTGCGCCTCGGCCGAAAGGTTGCGGTGGATGACCCCGATGCCTCCGAGCTGGGCGATCGCGATCGCGAGGCGGGCTTCGGTAACCGTGTCCATCGCGGCGCTCACGAGGGGAATCGCAAGGTCGATGTGGCGGCTGAACCGGGTGCTGAGGTCAGCTTCGGCCGGGAGGACGTCCGAATAGCGTGGACGCAGCAGGACGTCGTCGAAGGTCAGGGCCGGGCGCGGCAGGTTCGGCAACTCGGTCATCACGCTGCGTGGCACTTCTTGTACTTCTTGCCGCTGCCGCAGGGACACGGATCGTTCCTCCCTACCTTCTTCTGGCCGCTCTTCACCTGGACCAGGCGTCCTCCCGCCGGGAGGGCGGCGGGAGCCGGAGCTCCCTCGGGAGCCTGTAGACCGCCGCCGCCGGCCCCCACCGCGGCAAGGCCGGCGCCCGCGTTCGAACCCGCTCCGCTGAACGTAAGCGGCCGCCTCGCCACCGGAGCCGGTTTCGGGGCAGGGGCCGCCCGAACCGCCTTGAGCACGAACAGGAGCCGGACCGTTTCCCGCTCGATGCGGTCCCACATCTCCTCGAACAGGACGAAGGACTCCTTCTTGTATTCGATGAGCGGGTTGCGCTGTCCGTAGCCGCGAAGTCCGATGCCCTGCTTGAGGTGGTCCATCGCGTGGAGATGGTCCTTCCACTGCGCGTCCAGGATGTGGAGCATGATGTAGCGCTCCTGGATCCGCATGAGTTCGGCGCCGATCTCCTCTTCCTTCTCCGCGTAGCGGGCGGGCACCGCTTCCTCGAGCAGCGACTTCATCTCCTCGCGGCCGAGTTCTTCGAAGGCATGTCCGTCATGCGAGTCCGGGACGAAGCCGTACTGGCCGCGGATCCCTTCCCGGAGGCCCGCGTAGTCCCACTCGTCCGGATCCACCTCGGTCGAGAGCCAGGTGTCGATAAGCGACTCGGCAGCGACCGCGGCGAGGTCGAGGACGTAGTCGCGCTGGTCCTGTCCTTCCAGGATGCGGCGGCGGAGGCCGTAGATCGCGACGCGCTGCTTGTTCATCACGTCGTCGTACTCGAGGAGGTGCTTGCGGTAGGCGAAGTTCTGGGCCTCGACCTGCTTCTGGGCGCGCTCGATGGCTCGCGTCACCATCCCGGCCTCCACCGGAACGCCTTCCTCCATCCCCAGACGCTGCATCAGTCCGCTCATCCGGTCGCTGCCGAAGATCCGCATCAGGTCGTCCTCGAGCGAGAGGAAAAAGCGGGAACTGCCGGGATCCCCCTGGCGCCCGGCGCGGCCGCGGAGCTGGTTGTCGATGCGGCGGGCCTCGTGGCGCTCGGTGCCCACGATGTGCAGGCCGCCGAGAGCGACCACGTCGTCGTGGGCCGCCTTCGTTTCGTCCCGTGCCCGGGACACCGCGCTCTCCCAGACCGCAGCCTCGGCCTCCGCCCAGTCCACGCCTTCCTTGCGGAGCCGCGCCTTGGCGATTTCGTCGGGATTGCCGCCGAGCAGGATGTCCGTCCCGCGGCCCGCCATGTTCGTCGAGATCGTGACGGAGCCGCTCCGTCCCGCCTGGGCGACGATTTCGGCCTCTTTCTGGTGGTACTTCGCGTTCAGCACCACGTGCTGCACCTGCTGGCGCTTCAATACCCGGGAGAGCCGCTCGCTCTTCTCGATCGAAGTGGTCCCGACGAGGATGGGGCGGCCGCGCTGCTGCTCGGTCTTGATTTCCTCGGCGATGGCGTTCAGCTTCTCCCGCTCGGTGCGGTACACGACGTCCGCGTGCTCGACCCGCACCAGTTCGCGGTTCGTGGGGATCGGGACGACTTCGAGGTCGTAGATCTTCTCGAACTCCGCGGCCTCGGTCTCGGCGGTGCCGGTCATCCCCGCCAGCTTTCCGTACATGCGGAAGTAGTTCTGGAAGGTGATGGTGGCGAGCGTCTGGTTCTCCCGCTCAATCTTCACGTTCTCCTTGGCTTCGACCGCCTGATGGAGGCCGTCGGACCAGCGGCGCCCCGGCATCAGGCGGCCGGTGAACTCGTCCACGATGACGACCTGGCCGTCCTTTACCGTGTAGTCCTTCTCCCGCTTGTAGAGAGCGTGGGCCCGGAGCGCCTGCAGCAGGTGATGGAGGAGCGTCATCTGGGCCGGGTCGTAGAGGTTTTCCACGTGCAGGAGTTCCTCGGCCTTCGGCACTCCCTCCTCGGTCAGCGTGACGGAACGCGACTTCTCGTCCACCGTGAAATCGAGGTCGCGGCGGAGTCGCGGGATGATCCGGTCCACCGTGTAGTAGAGGTCGGTGGAGTCCTCGGCGGGGCCGCTGATGATCAGTGGGGTGCGCGCCTCGTCGATGAGGATCGAGTCCACCTCGTCCACGATCGCGTAGTGGAAGAGCCGCTCCACCTGCTTGCCGTCGCGGTCGCGCTCGGTGCGCGGGTAGGTGCGGTGGACGAAGTTCTCGGCGCGGAACTTCATGTTGTCCCGGAGGTAGTCGAAGCCGAACTCGTTGTTGGTCCCGTAAGTGATGTCGGCCGCGTAGGCCGCGCGCCGCTCTTCGTCGCTCAGGTCGTGCTGGATCACGCCGACGCTGAGGCCGAGAAACTTGTAAAGGCGGCCCATCCATTCCGAGTCGCGCCGCGCGAGGTAATCGTTCACGGTGACGACGTGGACGCCCTTGCCGGAGAGGGCGTTCAGGACCGCGGGGAGGGTCGCCACCAGCGTCTTGCCCTCGCCGGTCTTCATCTCGGCGATCCGGCCCCGATGCAGGATGGCGCCGCCGAGGAGCTGCACGTCGAAGTGGCGCATTCCCAGCGTGCGCCGGGCGCCCTCCCGGCACACGGCGAACGTCTCGGCCATCAGCTCCTCGAGCGGTTCGCCGTTTTGCGCGCGGGTGCGGAGATCGGCGATCCGGCCAGCGAGCGCCGGATCCTCGAGTTCCTGCAGATCGGGCTCGAGGGTGCCGACCTCGGCGACGAACTGCCGGAGCCGTTTCAGTTCCCGATCGGATTTCTTCCCGACGATCTTGGTCAGGACGTTCTGGAACACTCGTCGGAGCCGGGTAAACCGAATGAATTTAGCAGGAGCGGGGAGCCTCGGAGCGCCGGCCTCGGAGCGCC
>VXNL01000012.1 GCA_009840635.1 Acidobacteriota bacterium
TTGGAACGCCGGTCTCCAGACCGGCACGCGCGGCGCTCCGCGCCGCGCACGGCGCGATGCTGACTCGCTCCGGGGGCTCCGCGCGGAGCGCTACTCCGTCGTCCGTTCCTGGCCGGGGATGACCCGCCGGCTCTTGACCATCTCCTCGTCGTAGTAGCGGCGATAGAGGATGTCCCAGGTCTCGGTGCCCTGCTGGACCGTGCGGCTCTGGCTGTCGATCTTCCGGCGCACGATCTGGTCGATGCGCTCGTCGTCCTCGAGTTCGGAGTTGATGATCCGCATGATCATGCGGCGGATCTCGGTGTCCTCCGCGTAGAACTCGACCGTCTCGTCCGCACGAAGCAGATCCATGATCTGGTTCGCCAGGTGGTTGATCTTCCCGTTGGTCAGGCGCATGGCTGAGTCTCTGCGGACCTAGAGGATGATCCCCTGCTCGCGGGCGAGCCGTTTCTTGACCAGCTTGAACATTTCGCGGTACTCGACGCCCCCCGTGCGGATCTCCTCGCCGTATCCGTCGAGGAGCTTCCGGACCTCTTCGTTGAGGTCGTCTTCCTGGCGCAGGTCCTCGGTGATGAGATCCACGATGTTGTCCATCAGCGCGTTCGGGTCTTCCGGATCGATGTAGCCGGCGACCTGCAGGTCGTCGGTGATCCGGTACCCGAGGAACTGGATCTGGCTCTTGGTGAGGCGCATGGCAGGCAACCCAAAAGGCTAACACAGCGGATGTAGCCGTATCCACCGCCAATCGGGGCCCGCGGAATGCCGCTTCTTGGGCATCTGTATTTCACCCCGGCAGACTGCTAGAATTCGCCGTCCTGGCGAGAGATGGGGTCGTAGTTCAGTTGGTCCAGAACGCCGGCCTGTCACGCCGGAGGTCGCGGGTTCGAGTCCCGTCGGCCCCGCCATCATCGCCTTCCCTCCAGCCGCGTTCCGGCGCCCCTTCCCAGCGGAGTCTGTGATGAAGATCACGATCACCTACTGCGTCGTTTGAAACTACCTCCCGAACGCCTCCAGTCTGGCGGCGGCAATCAAGGACGCTCGGGGCATCGAACCCGAGCTCATCGAAGGCGGCAAGGGCATCTTCGACGTTGCGGTGGACGGCGAACTCGTCTACTCCAAGTACGACACCGGCCGGTTCCCCGAGAACGACGAGATTCTGGACAAGATTCCCGTCCTCGCGAGCTGACGCGATCCGGCCGATAACGGCCGGTTTCGGTGGCGCCTCGACTAGAAGTCGAAGAGGCGCGTGTACTTGATGATCAGCGACCGGCCCATCACGTTCGGCACCAGGAAGCCGGTCTCGTCGTCGAAGCGGTCGAGGTTCGCGGTGTTCCTGAGGTCGTTGTAGACGAGGAACAGACCGGTCCCGCTCCGGTCCAGCATCACGAGCCGGATGTTCGAGGAGACCGAGGCGGTCTGGCTGTTGTACTGGATCAGCGCTTCGAGGCGCCGTAGCGGGGTGAAGGAGTAGTTCACCCGGATCGGGATCAGGTTGGTGGTGAACTTGCCCCCGGGAAGGTCCACCACGTCGCGGTTCCAGCCGACGCTGACCTGGAAGGTCGCCCCGATGCGCCCGTTCAGAGTTGAGGTGAAGGCCCGGTAGTCGCCGTCGTAGAAACCGCCGTTCCGGAGGTAGAAGGTCGGATAGAGGCGGGCGCTGGCGTTGCCGATGTAGTTGAAGTTCACCTGCGTCCAGTGGTAGAGCCCGGGTGGGATCACGACCTGGTGGCCGTCCACCCCCGAGTACACGGTGAAGTCGTGAAGCGGCCGGTCCCGGAACCGGTCGATGAACATCCCGAAGCGGCCCCCGCCGTTCGGCTGGAACTCGATCGGGTGCCAGTGCCCGCGGCCGGACTGAACCTCGCCGTCGAAGCCGTAGTACGCGTTCCAGGTCACGTGCGGGGAGAAGCGGCGCACCCACGACATGCCCGGGAGATGCGTCGGCTGCCAGTCCAGGTAGTAGCGCCACTGGTACTTGCGGAATCCGCGCCGCGGCACGAACCCGACCTCGGGATTGAAGTCCTCGCCCACCTGGGTGAAGCCGGCGTGCCCCTGGTGGAGCTGGTCGGCGTAGTTCAGGAAGGCCCGGCCCGCGATCGTGTCCTCGGCGCTCGCCTCCGGATCCGAACCGTCCGAGGCGGTCTTGGCCAGGAAGGTGAAGAAGCGGGCGTGCTCGCCGAGCTGGATCGCCGCGTCGGCGCCGAAGGCCCGGTTGTAGTCGCCTTCTTCGGACCATTCGCCGGTGGACTGCCGGTTCACCAGGATGCCGCCGAAGTTCGATCTCCCTACCTCCCGCTGGACCCGGGCGACCGTGTAGTTGTTGGCCGCGAGCGCGAGCGCTCCCGTCTCCGCGTCGAAGGCGTCGTCGGTCTGCATGTTCATCAGACCGATGTTCGTGGAACCCACCTTCCCGGAGAGCCGGGCGCCGCCCATGATTCCCACCGGCTGGCCGCCGTAGAGCCCGATCCGGCGGCTGAAGAAGAGGTCCACTTCCTGCGGCGCCCCGAACTGGAAGGTGGAGGCGTTCTCGAGGAAGAAGGGCCGCTTCTCGGGGAAGAAGAGCGGGAAGCGGGTCAGGTTGATCTGCTGGTCGTCGGCCTCCACCTGGGCGAAATCGGTGTTCGCCGTGAGGTCCACGGTGAGGTTCGGAGTGACCCCCCACTTCACGTCGAGGCCGATGTCGAGGCCTTCTGTTTCGCGGTTCTCGGTGCGGACCGCGAGCGGGTTCCGGTTCGCTTCTCCCAGGGCGAACGGCGTGACCTTGAGGTCGCGCCGCGAGGGGAGGTTCAGGCCGGTGATCTTCCGCGCCAGCGAAACCCGGTAGATGTTGTAGCCGCGGGGGATCGGCGCCAGGAACGCCTGTTCGTTCTTGCGGCGGATGTTCCGCATGACGTTGAGTCCCCAGGTGCGGTCCCGGCCGGCCTCGTAGCGAAGCGTCCGGAGGGGAATCGCGAACTCGGTCTCCCAGCCGCGGCCGGTCCGCTGCGAGCGCACCACCCAGTCGCCGTCCCAGTTGGCGTTGAATCCGGCGATGCCGCCGCGCTGGGAGCCGCGCTGGCCGGGGCGCGGGTTGTAGCCGCCGGTCGCGCCCTCGCCGGCGATCTGGCCGTCGTACTCGATGCCCTCCGGGTTCGTGCCAAAGAGGAAGGCGTTCTGGCTGTCGTTGAAGGTGTCGAGGATGATCTGGACGGAATCCGATTCGTTCAGGTCGCCGTCCCGGCGACTCTCCGATACCAGCACCTGCCCGGGCTCGCTGTCGAAGGCGATGACGCCCACGTAGAGCGTGGTTTCCGAGAGAAGCAGGCGCACTTCGGTCCGCTCGGTGGCCGGCGCGCCGTTGTCCGGCTCCTGCTGGGTGAACCCGGTGAAGGGTTCGGCGCGCGCCCACTGCTCGTCGGTGACCAGGCCGTCCACGACCGGTCCTTCCATCCCTTCGCCGAGGGCCTGCACCGCGTTTTCATTCGGAGGGACGGGGGCGGCCCCGGCGAGCGGCGCGAGCAGCAGGAGGCCGGAGAAACTGGCGGAGATTCGTCGCATGGGCCGCGCGTATCCTACGCGCCCAAGAGCATGGCCGAAACCGCGATCCTTCCCAACTTCATCGGCGGGAGAACCCTGGCTCCCTCGGCCACGGAAACCCTGCCGGTCTTCAACCCCGCCACCGGGGAAGTCCTGTCCCGGATTCCGCTCTCCGGTCCCGAGGATGTGGGTCGGGCGGTGGCCAGCGCGAAGGAGGCGCTCCGCGACTGGCGGGAGACGCCGCCGACCGATCGGGTGCAGCCGCTCTTCCGCCTGAAGGCGCTTCTCGAGCGCGATTTCGAGGAGCTCTCGCGGTGCGTGACGACCGAATGCGGGAAGACGCTCGCCGAGTCGCGCGGAGAGATGCGGCGCGCCATCGAGAACGTGGAGGTCGCCTGCGGGATTCCCTCGCTGATGCAGGGCCGGGTGCTCGAAGACATCGCCCGCGGCATCGACGAGCTCATGATCCGCCAGCCGGTCGGCGTGGTGGCGGTGATCGCGCCCTTCAACTTCCCGGCGATGATCCCGTTCTGGTTCCTGCCCTACGCACTCGCCTGCGGCAACACGGTCGTCATGAAGCCGTCGGAAAAGACGCCGCTGACCATGCAGCGGGTGGCGGCGCTGATCGAGGAGGCGGGATTCCCTGCCGGTGTGGTGCAGGTGACCCACGGCGGGCAGGAGGCCGTGGAGGCGCTCCTCGGCCACCCGGACGTCGCCGCGGTCAGCTTCGTGGGTTCGTCGCCGGTGGCGCGTGTCGTCTACGCCCGGGCGGCGGGAAACGGCAAGAGGGTCCAGTGCCAGGGAGGGGCGAAGAACCCGGTGGTGGTGCTGGAAGACGCCGATGTTGACGCCGCGGTGTCCACCGTGGCCGAGAGCGCCTTCGGATGCGCGGGGCAGCGGTGTCTCGCGGCCTCGCTGGCGATCACCGTCGGCGATGCCCATGCGCCGTTCCGCGACCGGGTCAGTGCGGTGGCCGCGAGCCGGGTGGTGGGTTCCGGGCTCGACGAGGCGGTGGACATGGGCCCGGTGATCCGAAGCGCGAGCCGGGAGCGCATCGAGAGCCTGATCGGGGTTGCGGTGGACGAAGAGAACGCCCGCGCGGTGGTGGACGGCCGCGGCGTCCGGATCCCGGGGCACGAAGACGGGTTCTTCGTCCGGCCCACGGTGCTCGATGAGCTCCCCGCCGAGGGCGAGATCGCCCGCACGGAGATCTTCGGACCAGTGCTCGGCATCATCCGGGTGGACAGCGTCGAGGAGGCGATCGCCTTCGTGAACAGCGGGGATTACGGGAACATGGCCTGCGTCTTCACGAACGATGGCAGAGCCGCCCGCCGGTTCCGCCACGAAGTCCTGACCGGAAACGTGGGGATCAACGTCGGCGTGGCCGCGCCGATGGCGTTTTTCCCCTTCAGCGGCTGGCGGGGCAGCTTCTTCGGCGACCTGCACGCCCAGGGAGCCCACGCGATCGAGTTCTACACGCAGACCAAGGTCGTCGTGGAGCGCTGGCCCCGGGACGCCTCGAAGCGCTTTTGACGGCTGATCCCCGCGGGGGGACGATCCGGCGGCTGGTTCGCCGCTTCTGGCAGCCCGCGCTCTGGACCCTCTTCGTCCTGAACGTCCTCCTGATGCCGCTGATCTTCGGCGGGGCCGGGGACGAGCCGTTCGTGGCGCCCGAGTGGATTCCGACGGATCCGGCGGCCCTCGTTGCCCTGCATGCGCTGGCGGTTGCGGTTGCGGTGCCGAACACGATCTTCTGCCTCGCCGCCGGGTTCCTGTTCGGGCTGGGCCCGGGGATGTTCTACGCCACCCTCGGCACCTTCCTCGGTTCGCTGGCGGCGTTCACCGTCGGCCGGCTGTTCCTGCGGCGCTGGCTCACGGGATGGCTCGGCCAGTTCCGCTCGGCCGCCCGGGTGCTCGCCGCCCTGGGCGACGCGAACGTGCGCACCGTCTGCCTGACGCGCCTTTCCCCCCTCTTCCCCTTCGCCTTCCAGAACTTCGGGTGGGCCGCGACCCCGGTGCGCTTCCGGAACTACGCCCTCGGCTCGCTCCTCGCCGTACCCGTGGGCGCCTCCTTCTTCGCCCACCTCGGGGCGGCGGGAAAGGCCGGCGCCACGCTCGCCACCGAGAGCTTCTCCTGGTCGGCGGCGCTCACCATCCTCGGTCTCCTCGCGACCTTCTACCTGATCCGCTGGATCTCCCGCGTGGCCAACGCCGCGCTCAAGGACGAACTCCCGTCGGATTGAAGACGGGGATCGCTGGTCGTCACGCCGGCAAGGTGGCGCCTCCGGCTTGGAACGCCGACCTCCGGTCCGCATTTCTAACATTCCAGATGATTCCGAAGGGTGCCTCGTAATGCCCTCATACTGGTCGTATATCAACGAGTTATCGTGCTACAATGTTCCATCCGAGGACGACCACAGCCCGGTCGTTCCCGACGTTTTTCTGATATCCAATCGGTAGCCTCAGGAACCGAGAACCCCTTTCAGGAACCAAAAACACATGATGGAACGACCATACCGCCTCTCCGCCCGCTTCGTCGCCACCATTGACCAGCCCGGACGCTACGGCGACGGGCGCGGCTCCGGGGGCCTCTCTCTCCTCGTCAAGCATACGATCCGAGGCCACCTGGCCAAGTCCTGGGCGCAGCGCCTCCACGTGGACGGCCGCCAGCGCAATCTCGGACTCGGGTCCTGGCCCCACGTCAGTCTGGCCGAGGCCCGCGTGAAGTGCGCCCTGAACCTCGCGGCGCGGCAGCGCGGGGAACTCGTGACCGGCCGGAAACGGACGGTCCCCACCTTCGAGGAGGCCGCCGAGAAGGTGATCGCGGTGCACCGGGCCGGCTGGAAGGCCGGCAGCCGGTCCGAGGAGGACTGGCGCAGGGCGCTGAGGGACTACGCGATTCCGAAGCTCGGCGGGAGGCCGGTGGACGGGATCACCACGTCGGACGTGATGGACGTGCTGCTTCCGATCTGGAACGAGAAGCGGGTGACGGCGCGCCGGGTGCGGCACCGGATCTCGGCGGTGATGCGCTGGGCGGTGGCGCGGGGCTACCGGGAGGACAACCCGGCGGGCGAGGCCATCGGTGCGGCGCTCCCCAAGAATGGTGTTCGCGCGCAACATCTCGCGGCGCTCCCGTATGCGGAGGTAGGCAAGGCCATCGAGACGGTGCGCGGCTCGGGTGCGTATCCCGGGACGGTGCTGGCGTTCGAGTTCCTGGTGCTGACGGCGAGCCGGAGCGGCGAGGTGCGCGGTGCGCGCTGGGAGGAGGTCGACCTTGACGCACGGGAGTGGCGCATTCCGCCGGAACGGATGAAGACGGGCCGGGAGCACCGGGTTCCGCTCTCCGCGGGAGCACTCGCGGTGCTCCGCGCGGCGCGTGGTCTGGCGGACGGTTCGGGGCCGGTGTTCCCCTCGGCGCGGGGCGGGCCGCTCTCCAAGCTGGCGATCGCGAAGCTGGTCCGCGATCTCGGGATCGGTGCGGTGCCCCACGGGTTCCGTTCGAGCTTCCGTGACTGGGCGGCGGAGTGTTCGGACGCGCCGCGGGAGGTGTGCGAACTGGCGCTGGCGCACGTGAACACGAACGCCATCGAGGCCGCCTACCGGCGCACCGACCTGTTCGAGCGGCGGCGGGCGCTCATGGAGCAGTGGGCCGCGTTCCTGGCCGGGAGCGGGGACGCTCGCGGCGGCGGAGTCGGTCTCCCATCCTGATCGGGATCGGGTGCCACTGGCGGCGGCAACCGCCGCCGGAGCCGCCAGCAGCTGGGGATGGTGAAGGTCACGGGGAGTCCGGCTCTCCCGCGCGCGACGCCGGAGAGACTATGCGATTGCGTGCGACGCTTGGGAGACCGGGCCGCCGTCCGGCACCGACGGGTTGGGCACGTGAACCGGGTGTTGCGTGTCGCCTATGATGGGCTCCGCATGGTGAAGGCCGACCTCGTCCACCGGGTTATGGAGGCAGCGGACCTGAATACTCCCGCCGCGCGGAATGCGGTGGATGAGCTGTTTGAAAGGCTCCGCTCCGCGCTGGAGCGCGGCGACCGTGTGGTGCTGCGGCGGTTCGGCATGTTCCACGCCGCCCCGCGCAAGACGGGCGCGGCCCGTAATCCCCGGACCAACAAACCGGTGCCCATGCCCCGGGGCCGGGTGGTGCGGTTCCGCCCTGCGGCGGATCTACGCAGCCTCCCCGGCAATGGCTGAGGGAGCGGGGCTCCCCAGCTAGACGGTCGGACGACCGTCCATTTGCAGCCTATCCGCCGATAGGTTGCTAACGCTGCTGACGCGGCTGGCCCAGGCTTCGTGCCTTCGCGA
>VXNL01000009.1 GCA_009840635.1 Acidobacteriota bacterium
CGCACCGTGAACAGCGTGTCGCCGCTCTCGTAGTTCAGCGCCGCGTCCGCCGCCACCGTGATCCGGCCCGTCCCCGCGTTGATCTCGAACGGCGCGGCGTCCTCGCCGGAGACGAAGCTGTAAGTCAGGTCGTCGCCGTCTTCGTCGGTCGCGGTCACGGGCTTGCCGACCCTCGTGCCGCCCGCCGAGTTCTCCGGCACCGACCGCTCGTAGGCGTCCTTGCCGAAGGCGGGCGCGGCGTTCGCGGCCATCACCCGCACCGCGTCGCTCACGGCCCGCTTGCCCGGACCGTGGCGGTCGGAGTAGGTGAACACCACCCGCAGCCACCGGCCCGCATCGCCCGTCACGGGGTTGTACATCCGGCCCGTGCCGATGTCGTTCCACGAGTTCCCGTTCCTGGACCGCTGCCACCGCCGCTTCCTGCCCGCGTTCCGCACGCCGTCCTCATCCAGCAGCGTCGCCGTCATCTCGACCCCCACGCGGGCCGTCTCCGGGCTCAGCGCGACCCTGCCCGGATCGTCCGCGTTCGTCACCCGGATCGTGACCGGGGCCGTGGCCGCGAGCTCGCCGTCGCTCGCCTCGACACTCACCGTGAACAGCGTGTCGCCGCTCTCGTAGTTCAGCGCCGCGTCCGCCGCCACCGTGATCCGGCCCGTCGCACCGTCGATCTCGAACGGCGCGCCGTCCTCGCCGGACACGAGGCTGTACGTCAGGTCGTCTCCGTCCTCGTCGGTGGCGGTCACGGGGTCGCCGACGGCGGTGCCGGCAGCCGAGTTCTCCGGCACCTCGCGCTCGTGGGTCTCCGCATCGAACGAGGGCGCCCGGTTGGCCGCCTCGGTCGTACCCTCGCCCGAATCCGACCACTCGCCCGCGCCCTCGGAACTCACGGCGCGCACCTGTACTTCATAGGTCGTGCCCGCATCCAGGCCGGGAATCGTGTCGGACAGCACCGCGTCGGGAGGTGACACGTCGGTCCACGCCCCGTCCCCCTTCTCCCGGTAGCGCAGATCGTAGGCCGTGATCTCCGGCCCCTCGTTCGCGGGCGCGATCCACGACACCGCCACCTGTTCGGTGCCGCCCGTCACCGTCGGCGCGTCCGGCTTGCCGGGCGCGGGAACGTCCGTCACGCGGATCGTCACCGCCACCGTGTCCGCGAGCGTCCCGTCGCTCGCACGGACGCTCACCTTATAGGCCGTGTTGCCGCCCTCGTAGTCCAGCGCCGCGCCCTCGGCCACCTTGATTTGGCCCGTCGTCCCGTCGATCTCGAACGGCGGGTCGTCCTCGCCGGATACGAGGCTGTACGTCAGATCGTCTCCGTCTTCGTCGGTGGCGGTCACGGGATCGCCGACAGCGGTGCCCGCAGCGGAGTTCTCCGGCACCTCGCGCTCGTGGGTCTCCGAACCGAACGACGGCGCACGGTTGGCCGCCTCCGTGGTGCCCTCGCCCGAATCCGACCATTCGCCCGCGCCTTCGGAACTCACGGCGCGCACCTGCACTTCATAGGTCGTGCCCGCATCCAGCTCGGAGATCGTGCGGGAAAGCACAACGCCGAGCGCTGCCGGTACGGTCCACGAACTGTCCGCTTTCGACCGGTACCGGATCTCGTAGCCGGTGATCGCCGGACCCTCGTTCGCGGGCGCGATCCACGACACCGCCACCTGCCCGGTCCCGCCCGTCACCGTCGGCGCGTCCGGCTGGCCGGGCGCGGGCACGTCCGTCATCCGGATCGTCACCGCCGCCGTGTCGGCGAGCGTCCCATCCGTTGCCCGGACGCTCACCGTGTGGAGCGTGTCGCCGCTCTCGTAGTCCAGCGCCGCGCCCTCGGCCACCGTGATTTGGCCGGTCGTCCCGTCGATCTCGAAGGGCGGGTCGTCCTCGCCGGATACGAGGCTGTACGTCAGATCATCTCCGTCTTCGTCGGTGGCGGTCACGGGATCGCCGACAGCCGTGCCAGCCGCCGAGTTCTCCGCCACCTCGCGCTCGTGGGTCTTCGCATCGAACGACGGCGCACGGTTGGGCGTCGCGGTTGTCCCTTCGCCCGGATCCGACCACTCGCCCGCGCCCTCGGAACTCGACGCGCGCACCTGCACTTCATAGGTCGTGCCCGCATCCAGGCCGGGGATCGTGTCGGACAGCACCGCTCCGAGCGCCGACACGTCCGTCCACTCGCCCTCCCCCTTCTCCCGATACCGCAGATCGTAGCCCGTGATCGCCGGCCCCTCGTTGTCCGGCGCGATCCACGAGACCGCCACCTGTTCGGTTCCGCCCGTCACCGTCGGCGCGTCCGGTTTGCCGGGCGCGGGCACGTCCGTCACCCGGATCGTGACGCGCGCCACGTCCACAAGTTCCTCCGCGGCTACGCCTCCGCCCACCATGTAGCTCGCCACGACCGTCGCCGCGTACTCCCTCTTGCCGCCCTCGTAGTCCAGCGACGCGCCCTCGGCCACCCTCAACTGGCCGCTCGACCCGTCGATCACGAACTCGGGCGGACCGTCGCCCCCGAAGTTGTAGCGGAGCGCCACCCCCGACTCGGACGCCGCCGTCACCGGCGCGCCCACCGCCGTGCCCGCCGCCGAGTTCTCCGGCACCGACCGCGTCACCGACGCCGGGTCGAAGCGCGGCGACGTACCCGTCCGGCCCGGCTCCGACCACGCGCCCGCGCCCTCCGCGCTCACCGCCCGCAACCGCACCCTGTAGAGCGTGCCCGCCGGAAGGCCCGTCACCACATGCCTCCGCACATCGCCCAGCGACACCTCCGTCCAGCCGCCCGCAGCCGAGTCCCTACGGTAGCCGAGATCGTAGCCGGTGATCGCGGGACCCGCGTTGGGCGGAGCACTCCATGTCGCCGTCACCTTGCCCGCCGCGCCCCTCAGCCCGGGCGTCGCGGGCCGGCCCGGCGCGGGCACGTCCGTCACCTCGATCGTTACCCTCGCCGTGTCCGCGAGCGCCCCGTCGCTCGCCACGACCCGCACCGAATGCGTTTCGGTGCTCTCGTAATCCAGCACCGCACCTTCCGCCACCGTCAACCGGCCGGTGCGAGAGCCGACCGCGAACAGCGCGGCGTCCCCGCCGGACGCCAGGGCATAGCTCAGCGTGTCCCCGTCCACGTCGGAAGCCGTCACCGGCGCGCCCACAGCCGTCCCCGCGGGAGAATGCTCCGGGACCGAACGCTCGAACGCCGCGCTCGCGAAGGACGGTGCGCGGTTCGCCGCCTCCGCCGTCGTCCCCTCGCCCGGCTCCGACCACGCGCCCGCGCCCTCCGGGCTCACCGCCCTGACCTGCACAAGGTGGGCCGTGCCCGTCGGCAGGTCCTTCACCGTGTGTTCGAGCACGACGCCCAATGACGCCTCGGTCCAGCCGGAGGCGGAGGCGGCGCGGTGGCGAACGTCGTAGCCGGTGATCGCCGGACCCGTGTTCGACGGAGCCTGCCATGTCGCGGTCACCTCGCCGTCGCCGCCCGTCACCACGGGCTTCGCGGGCCTGCCCGGAGGCGGAACGTCCGTCACCTTGATCGTCACCGCCGCCGTGTCCGCCAGCGTCCCGTCGCTCGCCACCACCGACACCGAATGCGTCGCGGCGCTCTCGTGGTCCAGCACCGCGCCCGCCGCCACCGTGATCCGGCCCGTCGCCGCGCCGATCCCGAACAACCCCGCGTCGCCCCCGGACGCCAGCGCGTAGCTCGGCGCGTCCCCGTCCGGGTCCGTCGCCGTCACCGGCGCGCCCACCGCCGCGCCGCCGGGCGAGTTCTCCGCCACCGAACGCTCGAACGCCGCGCTCGCGAAGACCGGGGCGCGGTTGCCCGGAACCGGGTCCGTCACCGTCACCCGGAAGCTCTGAGACGCGGTCTTGCCGCCGGGATCCCGCGCCGTCACGGTCACGTCGGCGCGCCCCTTCGACACGCCCTTCACCGACACCGTGGAACCCTTCACCGAAACCGTCGCCACGGCCGTGGCCGAGGACCGCGCCGCGTACGTCAACGCGTCGCCGTCCGGATCGCTGAAGTGCGAGGACACCCGCACCGACACCGTCTTGCCGCTTTCCACCGATCGCGCCGGGATCGCGCTCTCGATCTCCGGTGCCCGATTCGTTGGCGGCGGCGGGTCCGTCACCGTGACCCGGAAGCTCTGCGACGCGGTCTTGCCGCCGGGGTCCCGCGCCGTCACGGTCACGTCGGCGCGTCCCTTCGCCACGCCCTTGACCGACACCGTCGAGCCGTTCACCGAAACCGTCGCCACGGCCGTGGCCGAAGACTTCACAGTGTACGTCAGCGCGTCGCCGTCCGGATCGCTGAAGTGCGAGGACACCCGCACCGACACCGTCTTGCCGCTTTCCACCGATCGCGCCGGGATCGCGCTCTCGACCCTCGGTGCGCGGTTCGTCGGCGGTGGCGGGTCCGTCACGGTGACCTTGAACTGCTGCTCGGCTTCCTCTCCGCCCGGATCGCGGGCCGTCACCGTGATCGTCGCCTCGCCCACCGCGATGCCGTTGAATGCGACGCGGCTGCCCGTCACCGAGACCGTCGTCACCCCCGTCTTCGACGAAGCCGCCCTGTAGGTCAGATCGTCCCCGTCCGGGTCTCTGAAGTAGCCCGCGACATCCAAGCCGCCCGACTTGCCTCGCTCCACCGATTGTGCCGGGATGTTGCCCACCGGCTCCGGCGCTTCGTTGGTGTCGGTCGTGTCCGGCTCGATCTCGACCTCGAAGCTCTGCTTCGCGGTCAGGCCCCCGCGATCCCGCGCCGTCACCGTTACCGTCGCCGTGCCCTCGGCCACGCCCGTGAGCCGGACCGGGCTCCCGCTCGCGTTCACCTTCAGCTTCGCCGTTGCCGACGACACGGAGGTGAATGTCAACCGGTCGCCCTCGTCCTCGTCGGTGAAGTAGCCCGTCACGTCCACCGGCCTCGTCTGTCCGACCCGGACCGTTCGGTCGCCGATCCTTCCCTTCGGCTTGGGCGCTTCGTTCACGTCCGTCACCGAAATGACCACGTCACCGGCGTCGCTCGCGGTGCCGCCCGCCTCGCTCACCGCCAGCGTCAGGTTGTATGTGTCCCGCGCCTCGTGGTTCGGCGACCGCGCCACGCTGATCTTCCCGTTGTCGTTGCGCCCGCTCACCGCCGATACGGAGAAGTCGCCGGAACCCGTCCCCGTAAGCGCGTAGCTCAAATCCCCGCAGTCCTTCGAGTCCACCTCGACTTCGCCACTCAACTTGGTGCCCGGAACCTCGTTCTCACGCACCGACAAGGCGGCGGACTCCACGTCGATCGTGCACTCCGGCGGCTTGGGATGCACCGTTACCGTCGTGTCGGCGCCGCCGCTCGCCCCGTGGGGATCCGTCGCCGTCAAACGGAATGTCAGATCCGTTTCAGTCGCCACCGGGGGAGCCGTGAAGCTCGCGTTGAGCTTCGTGGCGTTGGTGATCGTCACCTGCGGGCTGCCCGACACATGCTCCCAGAGATACGTCATGGACTGGTCTTCCGGATCGTCCGCCGTGCCGGTCAGGGACACCTTCTGCCCCTCCTCGGCGGGATTCGGAGACGCGCCCGCCGTGACCGTCGGAGGGTCGTTCACGACCTCCACGTCCACCGGCGCGGTGCCCGGGTTGCCCGGCGGGTCCGTGGCTATCGCGGTCAGTTCGTATGTCGTCAAGCTCAGCGTGCCGGCCACGGTGATCTCGCCGGTGTTCTCGTCGATCGCGAACTTGTCCGATCCCGTCATCGAGTACTTGACCGGAAGACCCTCCGGGTCCTTCGCGCTTACGGTCACCACATCGGACGCATTGATGCTGATGGACACCGAATAGCTCGGCGGATCGAACACCGGTTCACCATCCGGCTCGACCTCGACGGTCACGGGGGCCTTGCCCGCGTTGCCGGCCGGGTCCTTCGCTTTCGCGGTCAGGTGATACGTCGTCACGCTCAGGGAATCAGCCACCGTGATCAGGCCGGTTTTCTCGTCGATTGCGAACTTGTCCGACCCCGACCCCGACAGAGAGTACGTGACCGCCTTCCCCTCCGGGTCCTTGGCGCTCACTTCGACCACCCTGGTTCCTATCGGCGCACTGTCCTTTAGCGACTTGCGATAGCTCTTCTGATCGAACACGGGCGCCTCGTCCACCACCGTGACCTCGAAGTCGTCGGTCGCCGACAGGCCGCCATCATCCTTCGCCGTCACGCTCACCGTCGCTCTTCCCACCGCCTTCCCTGTGTACTTGACCGTGCTGCCGGAGACGCTGACCGTCACCATGGTCGGGCTCGACGAAGTTGCGGTGTACGTGAGCTTGTCGCCGTCCGGATCGCTGAAGTGATCCGACGCATCCACCGACGCGCTCTCGTTCACCGTGACCGTGTCGTCCGGAATTGGCTCCGCCACCGTCGGCTTGGCGTTCACCTTGACGTTCACGTCGACGCTCGCCTCGGCCCCGCATTCGTCCTGCACCGTCACTTCCAACTCGTAGAAGCCGCCTGCCTCCAAGGAGTCCGTCGTCGTGATTTCCGCCGTCAGCGAGTTGATCGTGAACTTGTTCTCCCCGCCGTCGTCCAGCTGGTAGTACGGGATGCCGTCGGTCGTATTGGCGGCCACGGTGCCGATCGGGTGCCCGGCACCGACCGGCTTGGGCAACTTGAAGTACTTCGGGAACGGGGGCGGAAACTCGACGCTGCACGCGATGAACGCGGACACCGAGCCCGCGAAGTTGAGCCCCGCCGCGCTCGCGCCGCCCACCGCGTCGGCGGGCGGACCGAGCGACACGTGGAACGTCTCGACCGGCTCCGTGTTGGAGTCCCGCAGCGTCTTGACCTCGACCGGCTTGGCCGTCTCGCCCGGCGCGAAGTTGAGAACCTCGTCCGCCGCCTCGTAGTCCCGTCCGGCCACGGCCGTCCCGTCGCTCGTCCACCACCGCACCGAGACCCGGTCGGCCACCGGCGTCGACATCGTCACCGACGAACGCCACGCGGACCCCTCGCCGATCGTGTCCGTCACCGCCGCGAGCGCGATCGTCACCGTCCCGTCGTCGATGATCGTCGCGGTCGCCTCCGTGCCGTCCACGACCACCTCGCCGGGACCCGTCGCGCCGGTGAGCGCGAGCACCACGGTCTCGCCCTTGTCCAGGATGCCGTCGTCGAGCGCTTCGAGCGCGATCCGCGTGGCGTTCTCGCCCCGCGCCACGGTCGCCGTGCCGGACAGCGCCGTGTAGTCCTCGCCCGCCACGGCGGTGCCCGAGACCGAGTACCGGACGGTCACGGCCCCGGAGGCGGTGCCGCCGGCCACCGACACCTCGAAATGGCCGGTCGCGCCCTCGGCCACCGTGCCGCCGTCGGGCACCGAGAGCGTGACCTTGAGCGTGTCGGACGCCGCGTCCGGCGCGCCGTCGAGCGCGTGGGCCGCGCCCGGCGAGGCGGCGGCTGGCAGGAGACCGAAGAGCGCCGCCACGGTGGCGATCCACGCCATGCCGCCCGGTCGGATCGAAGTCTTTGCCTCCGTCCGGGGACAAGGCCGCGGGACGATATGGCGGACAGGAAGCAACGAATCGAGTGTGGTCATGGCGCAAGGGGGTCCTTGAACAGGAGGCGGGAGTTGGGGTCGTGGCCCGACACGGCCGAAGGAAGAGCAGCACCAACGCTATCAGCAAACCCCGAACATGCAAGGGGCGCGGAGGAAATCGGGCGCTACCGGGCGGTCGTGCACCTGCCCATCAGTGCCTCAAGGGCCAGCTCAAGCGCTCAGGGCCGGATGATCCGCACCACCTTGCCGTGCTCGTCCACGACCTCGACCGGCACCCGGATCAGGTCGTCGGCCAGCAGTTCCGCA
>VXNL01000095.1 GCA_009840635.1 Acidobacteriota bacterium
CCGCTTCGGGACGGCGGCAGCGGGGCCTCCGCGTACGCCGAGGCGGTAGGGGTGTTCACGACCTTCGCACTATCGAAGCTCGCAGACCGCGGTTCCACGATCTGCACATGGTTCACCGAGCGTGATTCAACGCGAAACACCTTTGCTCGGCAGAGCATCCCGATGACATGGGACTACGCCGAACTGAACACGCTTCTTGACGGAACGGGCAGTTTTCTTGGGGCCGTTGAATGGACCGCGGAGAGCCTTGAGGGTGTTGCACGCGGGGCGGATTCCTCCTTGGGTACCTCTGTTCAAGCCGACGCGAGCACCCAACTACTCGGCACCAACAGAGTTCTTTCTACCGACCCGCCCTACTACGACAACATCGGCTACGCCGACCTGTCCGACTTCTTCTACGTCTGGCTCCGCCGCTCGCTGAAGCCGGTGTTCCCGGATCTCTTCGCGACCGTCGCTGTGCCGAAGGCCGAAGAACTTGTCGCTACCCCCTACCGGCACGGGGGCAAAGAGGCAGCCGAGGATTTCTTCCTCCAGGGTATGTCACAGGCCATGCGCCGGTTGTCCGAACAGACGCATCCTGGTTTCCCGGTCACGATCTACTACGCCTTCAAGCAGTCCGAAAAGAAGGGTGATGCGGGAATCGCGAGCACCGGTTGGGAAACGTTCCTCGATGCCGTGATTCGATCCGGGTTCGCCGTGAGCGCTACGTGGCCAATGCGGACGGAGTTGGGGAACCGGATGATCGGCATGGGCACCAACGCCCTCGCATCCAGCATCGTGCTGGCCTGCCGTCGCCAGCCCGGTGATGTCCCAACCACAACCCGCCGCGAGTTCGTGACCGCCCTCCGGGCCGAGCTACCGCTCGCCCTGGTGATCCTCCAGTCCGGGAACGTCGCGCCCGTGGACCTCGCCCAGGCCGCCATCGGCCCCGGCATGGCCATATACACCCGCTACGCGTGGTCTTGGGGAATCGAAGCCGCGTGGACGATCATGTCGGCCGGCTTTCTCCGGTCCCGTTCGTCAGTCGCGTTCGAACCCCTGGTGATCGAATCGCAGCGCCCGGCTGTTCTCGGTGACGATGCGAACGACCTGGTCTGGAGCTCCTTCGGGAATGTCCGCCTCGATCTCGAGCGTCACGCGTACGTTCGCACCGGGGAGGCCGGAGAGATGACTGATCACCTCTTCGGCGACGCGGCTCGCCTCCAAGCCTGTGCGAGTGGTGCCGAGGGAAACGCTGCCATGGAAGCGTCTTGGACCGACGCTCGGTACGGGCTCATCTGGTGCGGGTTCGTCGGGCGAACTGCCGTTTCCGGGCTCGACCGTGCCGTGTTCCGGGCTTGGCCGCGGCGCTTCACTGTCGAGTTGCCGACGGGCTACCTCGGGCTTCACGAGAAGCCCGTCTGCTTGGGTGTCGGCCAACGCGATGGCCCTTCCTCCGCGGAGGCCCCGGTATCGCCCGGCAGCCTCGTCGAAGCTGTCCGCGAAGCCTATCCCGTCGGGATCCCAGGTGACGAGGCCTACACCGTCGGCCACAGCGCGCAATACGACTTGAGGGCCCAGGAGACGCGGGAGGTAGAGATAGCTGGCGAAATCCTCGATCACCTGTTGGAGGGATACGTGATCTCCGCCGCGCCACAGGGGCACCCGGTCGAGCTCCATCTTTAGGCGGCTCCCCGCGAAGCTCGCGGCGAGCAGGTCGTCGCTCTGGAGGCGGCGGAACGCCCGTTCCGCCAGTTCTCCCTGGCCCGCGAGCCGAACGCGCTCCCACGAGACGGAGTCACTGGCCTCCTTCTGGAAGGGCGTCAACAGCCACTGATACGTCTCGGGAAGCCGGGCCGCCGCCGTGGCGGCCGCAGCGGAGCGCTGGGATTCCGCCTGTTTCACCTGATGCGGGGAGAGGTCGAGCTCCTCTCTCTCGGCAAGAATGGATTCCCAGGCAAGATGGCGGCGGACGGCCTCGTCGAGATCCTGGAGGCGGCTCTCGTCCGGGGCCAGGAACACCAGCGTGTTGCGGTAGAGGCGCGGGGCGTTCCCGCGGGACTCAAGAATCTCACCGCACGCTGCCAGGGCTTGTGAGTTGGTTCCTCGGTGGTGCGGCCGGTCGGTTCCGAGCACCACCAGCCGAGTTTCCCGCTCGTCCGGGACGTCGTGCCCGGATTGCGGCCCGACATGGACGCGCCGGAACCCGCCGTCGCGGCGGAACGCCGCCCGGAGCCGCTGCAGGATGGCCTCCATCGCTCGCTCCGGATCGCCCTTCAACTGCTCGGCGCGATCTCCGGCCAGTTTCGTGACCGTCGGACGGGTGTCGTACCAGTACCGTGAACCGTCCTGATAGAGGTACGTGGCCTCGCTCGCGAGCCGGCGCAGGGCGTCCCCGAAGACCGCGATGGACTCCCCCGGGAGAACACAGCCGAGTCGGATGCGTCGGTCCTCGATCCCCCGGTGCGCTGCACCCGCGGCGGGTGCGGACCCCAGGTAAACCGTGCGCGCCACGCGCCGACAGGCGGAGTGCTTTCCCAGGTTCGGGAACCTGCCGTCGGTCTGCACCGGGAGAGATTGCGGACCGTCCACGTCCTTCTCGATCACCGGGACCCAATGATCCGGGAGGTAGCGGGTGAGTTCGAACTGGACCCGAGAGTCGTCCACCGGCAGGTGCGCTGGAAGGATGAGTGGATGGAGGTCGCCCTTCTCCCAGAGGCTGTGAATTACTGCCGCCATCAGACGCAGAACGCCTCGGGTCCGTTGAAAGGTCACGAGCGTGGACCAGTCCGTGTAGAGCCGGTCGAAGATCTCCGGATGAATCGGATACGCCGACTTCATCCGCTTCCCGTAGTCGGCGTCTCGGCACTCCCGTGGGAACTCGTCCTGCTGCCGGCGGTAGAAGTCAGCGAATTTCTGCGTCACCACATCGCGGTCACGGAACTGTGCCGGATCGCTGAACGGTTCGAAGAGTCGCCGCCGGACGATCTCGAACCCCTCCTCCGCGCTGGCCGGGCGCCACGACGATTCGATCCGGCCGACGACGTTCCGCAGGCGACTGAGTGCCTCACGCCCGCGCTGCCCTCCTACCTCCAGATCGTCCGCCTGGGCGTGCGGCGAACTGGGGGTGTCTGATGCCGGCAGACTGATAACCAGCAGCGAGTTCCCGGCCAGCTTGACCGACTCCGTGAGCGCCTGCGCAAAGGTGAACTGAGTCTCGAAGCTGCCGCCAGGCAAGTCGCTCTGATCGTGCAGCTGCCGGGCGTAAGCGACCCACTCGTCGATCAGGATCAGGCACGGCCCGTACTCGACAAGGAGTTGACGCAGCGCATCCCCGGGGCTTGTCGCGTTCTCGTCGTCCTTCGCGAAGCGTTGGAACGCATCGGCGCCACCCAGTTGCCAAGCCAATTCGCCCCAGAGGGTGCGGACCACGGTGCCGTCGGGCTTGTCGACCGGGTTTCCGGGTGAGATGCGGTTGCCGACCAGCACCACCCGCCGCACGCGGGGCAGGTCCGCAGCGCCAGCCTCCCGCATCAAGTCATCGACTCCAGCCAACTCGCTGGGAGCGATCCCGGAGAACAGGTGGTAGAGAGCGAGCATCGAGTGGGTCTTGCCACCGCCGAAGTTCGTCTGAAGCTGCACCACCGGATCCCCACCGTGCCCCGCGAGACGCTGCACAGCCCCGGTCAGCATGCGTCGCAGGCTCTCGGTCAGGTACGTCCGCCGATAGAACTCCGCCGGATCGCGGTATTCGGCCGTTCCCTCCCCCAGGTGCGCCTGCCACAGGTCGGCAGCGAATTCGGCCTGCTCGTAGCGTCCGCTCGCCACGTCCGGGTGCGGCGTGACGACCTGGCGCCAAGACTTCAGGGCGCCGGCGGACTGGGTCAGGGGAAGACTCGCCTGTTTACGCCGCTCCTGGCGCGCCTGCTCGTCGTATCGGACGCGCAGCAACTCCATCTTGAGTTTCTCGACGTCCGCGGCCTCAGGCGCGGAAACCGCGCTGAGGAGGCGACCGGCTGTATCGAGTGCGCGGTACGCGTCGTCGCTGGAGAACGGCTGCTGATGCGCCCAGTTGTTCCGGTGACCCCGTAGTTCACCCACGAATCCGCGCTCCGCGGGACCCAGGATGGCCCGGAACACCGAGTTCCAGTTTTCCCACATCACCCTGAGCTGCGCGGCCACCTCCCACTGGGCAACTGGCCGGTTGCCGATCTGCGGATCGTCGAAGAACGGCCTCAGAACATCGGTGGCCACACGCGACGCCTTGATCGCGTTCACCATTTCCCGCTCGACGAAAGGGCCGAGTCCGGCTTTCAAGAGAGTCAGCGCCTTGCCGACGCGTTCATGGTTCGTAAGTGCCATTGAGAAATGAGTCTACGGGTCTAGGGAGCCGCCGCCCGGGATAGAGCGGGTTACCGGGGCGCTTCGGCTCGGGAGAGCAGTTCTTTCAGCTCGTAGTTGACGCTGGCGGCTCCGAAATCCGGTTCGCGCTGGAAGGGTTGGCGGAGATAGCTCAACCGGTGCGCTCCTTCATCCGCGAACTCCACGATGGCAAGGATGAAATCCTCCGGTTTGTTCAGGGAGTAGAGGATCTCGTTGCGGGTGACGGTGATCGTTTTGGCGTCGCTTCGCCGTCCTTTGACTTCGATGAAGCGGAGCTTGCCGGTGTCCGGAATGCGGCTCTCGATGTCGTAGCCGAGCTTCTCGGTTTCACGATCAATGGGCTCGAAGCCGAGGTCGCGCTCGGCCTCCATGACGATCGCACGCGCCTGCGCCGCCGCTGCCTGGGTATCCGTCGGCGGCCGGGTTGGCGCAGCTTTCCCGCTCATCTTGCGGATGAGGCCCCGGGGCACGACCAACAAGCCCCCGAGGACCACCGGCGGCCGTGGAGAGATCTGGGCATCCCGGTCCAGCTCGGCGAGGCGCTTTTGCAACCTGCCTTGGAGGGTGTCCGCGCGCCGGCGGGCCTCGTCCGAGTTGAGCCGCGCGCCGGTCTTTCCGCTCGCCTCAGCCAACTTGAGTTGTTCGGCCCGGTGATCCCAGTGGGTGATCTCCTTTGCAAGACGGTTCTTGACCTCGATCTTCGTCTTCTCGATCCGTGCGAGCTGGGCGTCGCGAACTTCCTTCAGATGTTCGGGAACCACGTGGGCAACGGCGTGGGCCTGAGCCTTCTGTTCCAGGTCCCGACCGACCCACGAACATTCGGGCCGGCCGAGGATGGCCTCGACCGCTGGGTCCTCATCCGCCAAGGGCGCGTAGTCGAGGTACGGTGCGTAGTGGAGGTGACGTGGTTCCAGGTCGGGGCCGACCTCGACGTACAGCACCCGTTTCGAGATGACGCGCCGGTTTCCGGCCGGGGTAACGCTCCCGTCCTGCACCGCGTGTTCGACGGAGAACAACACACGGGGCGCCGTTCCCTCGTCCCGGTCGTCCACCAGTACGGCACCTCGTTTCAGCAGGTCGCGATGGCGCTCGAGGGTGAGGTCGGTCACCGCGTCGAGGAGCGGGTGGCCGGGGCAGACGAATGCCGCCCGCGGTTCGCCGGGCGGAGCGACCAGCCCCTTCTCGAAAGCGATTCGCTCGTAGCGCTGCACCACCGGCTCGGCGATCCCGACGGCGTGATCGCGGTTACGGATGAGCGCCGGCGCATGGGTGATTTCGAAGCGCCGCGGTTCACGCTGCCGCGCCGACCCGCCGAGGCGGCGAAAGGCTTCGCGGAAGAACGACTCGATGTAGTGCGGCTGCAGACGACGGGCTTCGGCGCGTTCCATGTCTTCGCGGACACGCTGGATGCGCGCGGCATCCATCGCGTCGTGGACGAGTTGCCGCTCCTCCAGCAGGTCCTGAATCGCTCGCCGGTCGAGCGCCTGGTCCACGACGGTGTCAAGCCGTGCGCGCACTTCCGGCTGTTCGCCGTAGCGGATGGCCCGAAGCAGCAGCTCGCGTAACGGACGCCCCTCGAATTCGAGCTTGCCGAGTACGTCGAACACCTGACCACCGAGTGCTTTCCGGGCGTGCTCCAGTTTTTCCAGGAGGCGTTGATACACGTCGCCCTCGCGGGTCTCGGTCGCTACGAGATTCCACAGGTGACAGACCTCGGTCTGCCCGATCCGGTGGATACGCCCGAAGCGCTGCTCCAGCCGGTTCGGGTTCCACGGCAGGTCGTAGTTGACCATCAGATGCGCGCGCTGCAGGTTGATCCCCTCGCCCGCGGCGTCGGTCGCGAGCAGCACTCGCACCTGGGGGTCATGCCGGAACGATTCCTGGACGGCCAGTCGCTGTTCCCGACCGACGCTGCCGTGAATCACGACGACCGCATCCTGACGCCCGAGGAGTGTGCTGATTCGCTCCTCCAAGTAGCGCAGGGTGTCGCGGTGCTCGGTGAAGATCACGAGTTTCTGCGACGGAGACGCAGTCGGGGCGGGGATCCGTTGGTGGGCGTAGCGTGGTTCTGGCTCCCCGATACGCCCAACGAGGCTCGCAGGAGTGAAGATCTCAGTGAAGATGGTTGCCAACTGGCTCCACTTCGTGTCACTACCGGATCGCCGCACTTTGAGCGCGTGCGTCTCCAACCGCTTCAGAGTCTCGATCTCTGCCTTCAGTTCGGTGATGGAGCGCGCCGCGGTTGCCTCGTCGAGGATCTGGTCCGTCGTCCTTTCCACCTCCGATTCGGGAGCGTCGTCGAGGTCCTCGAGGTCGTCTGGATCCAATTCCGGGACCTCGAAATCGAGCCGAGTGGCCACCTTGGCGCCGCGTTTGATCACCTCCAGTTCCCGCAACCGGCTCTCTAGGCGTTCTCGTCGCCTACGTAATGACCGGTAGATCGCCTCGGGGGACGACGCAAGGCGCCGCTGGAGGATGGTGAGCGCGAAGCCGACGGTGCCCGCGCGCTTGGCGTTGAGAGCGTCGGCGCGGTTGAACTCCTCGCGGACGTAGTCCGTCACCGCCGTGTAAAGGCTGGCTTCTTCATCGGAGAGCTTGTAAGGGACGGTGTATGCGATGCGTTCCGGGAAGAGCGGTTTGCCGTCGAACTTCAGGAGCCGCTCCTTGACCATGCGCCGCATCAGATCGGAGGCATCGGCCGTGTGGACCCCGTCGCGGAACCGGCCCTCGAAGCGGTCGCCGTCCAGCAGGGCGAGGAAGAGCTGGAAGTCCTCCTCCTTGCCGTTGTGCGGCGTCGCGGTCATGAGCAGGAAATGGCGCGTCAGGCCCGACACGAGTTGGCCGAGCCGGTACCGCTTGGTGTAGGACACCTCCCCGCCGAAAAAGCTCGCCGAGAGCTTGTGCGCCTCGTCCATCACCACGAGGTCCCAGCCCGCTTCCGGAGCCTGGAGCTTCTTCTGGACGCTCTCGTCGCGGGACAGCTTGTCGAGGCGCGCGATGACCAGCTTCGACTCGAGGAACCAGTTGCCGGTGTGGGCCGATTCGAGCTTGTCGTTTGTCAGGATCTGGAAAGGAAGATGGAAACGGCTGTACAGCTCTTCCTGCCACTGCTCGGCCAAACTGCCGGGGCAAATCACGAGGCACCGCTCCACATCTCCGCGAGCCATCAGCTCCTTGATCAGGAGTCCGGCCATGATGGTCTTGCCCGCACCCGGGTCGTCCGCGAGCAGGAAGCGCAGCGGCTGGCGGGGCAGCATCGCCTGGTAA
>VXNL01000086.1 GCA_009840635.1 Acidobacteriota bacterium
CCCCCCCCCCCCCCCCCCCCCCCCCCCCCCCCCTATTTTTTTTAAACCACTCCCCCGAAAAAGCCGATTCCTCTTGTCTCGTGGGCTCGGATATGTTTATAATATACATCGCCCATCCCGCCCCCGCCCACGTCCACGACCACCATTCCGTCGGTGTTCCCAGCTTGGAACGCGATGCCGTCGTGGATCCAGACGTCGTGCACGCTGCGGCCGGGGCGGGGGTCCTCGAACCGGGACACCCGGAACGGGTTCCGCGGGTCCTCGGCGTTGACCACGTCCCAGCGCCGGCCGTTGTTGATCGCGTAGATGTGTCCCTCGTGGAAGAACACGTTGTGGACCCCGCCGGTCAGTTCGTCGTCGAAGCGGGAGAGGACCTCCGGGTTCCGCGGGTCGGAGACGTCGAGGATCACGAACCCGTTGCGGCGGTTCGACGCGCCCTCGCGAGTGATGACGGCGATCCGGCCGTCTTCGGAGACCTTCACGTCGTTCACCGTCCGGGCATCCACCTGCACCTCGGAGATCCGCTGCATGTTCGCGGGGTCGGTGACGTCGAAGAAGAGGGCGTGCCCGTCGGCGTTCCAGGTGCCGAGCGCCGCATAGTCGCGCCCGTCGGTTCCCTCCCAGATCCACAGATCGGACGTGGCCCGGTCCCGCACCGGGGCGTGGCCGACGAACTCCATGGCCATGCCGACGTCGCGCGGCACCACCTGGACCGCGTGTTCCGCATGGGCCGGGCCCGAGGAAGCGGATACCACGTAGAGCCCCGGCTGCTCGGCGACGAACCGGCCATCCGTGAGGAGTTGGGCCGGGGCGCCGGCCCCCACGGTGTCGAACCGGCTGGGGTCGGGATGGGACTCGAGGGAGAAGCGCACGGGAGCGTCGGCGACCGCGGCGCCGCCTTCGTCCATGACGGAAGCGGAGAAGCGGACCACGTCACCGGTGCGGACGCCGCCGGTCAGCGGCGACTCACCGACGGTTGCGTCAAGGCTCAGGGAATGCGCGGGATTGGCCACGACCTCGATCCGGGCCTCGGCGGTCAGCTCGCCGAGCCGCGCGGTCAGGGTGGCGGTCCCCGGGCCGACCGCCCGGAACACGCCTGCCGCTTCCCAGTGGTACGTCGGTGGGCGGGGCCGGTCGTAGAACGGATGGGCGTGGTAGGTGCCCTCGAACAGGGGACCGAAGGCGGCGACTGCGCCGACACCGGCCGGTTCGACGATGATCTCGGGACGCACGTCGCGCGGTTCGGAACCCTCGTCTTCGGCGAGTAACCGGACGGGAATGCTGGCGCCCGCCAAAACCCGGTCGGGCAGATCCACGAAGCTCAGGGTCGCGAGTTCGGAGGGCAAGATCTCCACGGGGATCTCCACCCGGATCCCGGGATCGTCAGGCCGGGTGAATCCCGGAGTGGTCCCGGCGGCGGGCGACAGCGCCACCAGCGTGTGACTGCCGGCCCGATGCGCGGTGACCACACCGGTGTGGGAGACGCTGACGTCGGCCGGGTCGAGCGAGAAGAAAAGCACCCGCGCCCCGGTGTCCACCTCTCCGTTCGCCGCCGTAACGGTCGCTACCAGGCTGCCCGTCTGCCCCACGCGAAGCTGGAGCGTTTCCGGGGCGACCGAAAGTTGCCGCTCCTGGGCCGAGGCGCCCGCCAGCAGCGACAGGCCGAGCACCCCGGCTGCCGCCGCACCGAAAGAAAACCGTGAAGAAATCCGCCCAAAGGTCATCGTTCAAGGGTATTCAAGACCCGGGGCACGGGCCAACCGGTTCCCGGAACCGTTGTCGGTCGCGGGACCGCCGTCGCGACGTCTTTCGCCGACGATGAAGAATTCGTACCCCTGACGCGTAGTTCCCCAATAGAAGACGTGAAAGACGACGCCTCCACCACTACGGGCACTCGGGGGAACCGGCCTGGCGCGCCGGATCCGGAGGAGCAGGAGTGGATCCGCCGATGCCGGAACGGCAGCCGGCGCGCTTACGAACCGCTCGTGCGCCGCTATGCCCGCTGGGCGCAGGCGTACGCCTACCGCAGGGTCGGCGACCGGGAGGAGGCCCGCGACCTCGCGCAGGAGGCGTTCGCCCGGGCGTTTCACGCGATGCCGCGCTTCCGCCTCGGGCACCCCTTCCTGCCGTGGTTCCTGACCATCCTGGACAACGTCTGCCGGAGCTACCTGCGCCGGCGCCGTCCGGAGATCGGGCTCGAGGGGGTTCGGGAGCCGTCGGCCGACGGTGGGATGCAGTCCCTGGACCAACGGTTGCTGCTGGAACGAGCGCTCCGCGAACTTCCCGAGGAACAGCGCCGGGTGGTGGTGATGCGCGACATGGAGGGCTACGTCCACAGCGAAGTCGCCGAGCGCCTCGGAATTCCCGAAGGGACGGTGGCGTCCCGGCTGCATACCGCCCGGCGCCGGCTGCGGCGGTTCCTTGCGGGAGGTGGGCGGAGGTGATGCCCTGTCGAAAGGAGGAAACCCGATGAACGACCACGACAAGGACCGGGGCCCGAGCGCCTCCGGACGGATTCCCGACGACGCTCCGGGCGGACCGGAGCTCCAACCGCGGCCCGACGACTGGGATGACGCGGCCATGGACCGTTTCTGGCTCGGGGTCTACTCGCGTCTGGAGCGGGGCCTCGCCTGGACGCTGGTTTCCGCCTCGGCGGCCGTACTGCTCGGCTACTGGGCGTACGTGTTCGCCACCGAATTCATGGGCGACGCATCGGTCCCGATGATCGTTCGCTTCGGCACCGCCGGGCTGCTGCTCGGCATCCTGCTTCTCTTGCTGGGCGCGATCCGGGAGCGGATCCGCGCCCGCTCCACTGATCCTTTCCGGAGAGTCCGACGATGATTGTGAGCACCACCAACGAAGTTCCCGGCGCGGAGGTCGCCGAAGTCCTGGGCATCGCCCGCGGTAACACGATCCGCGCCCGCCATCTCGGCCGCGACATCATGGCCGGCCTCAAGGGGGTGGTCGGCGGCGAGGTCGAGTCCTACACGAAGCTCATGGCCGAAAGCCGCGAGCAGGCCATCGCCCGGATGATCGAGCACGCCGAGGCCCTCGGCGCTGACGCCATCGTCGGCATGCGGATCGCGACCTCGGTGCTGATGACCACCGCGGCGGAGATCCTCGCCTACGGCACCGCGGTGAAGATCCGCTAGGGGCGATTCCGCTCGAGTCCGACGGCGCGAGGGCTTGGAACGCCGGCTTCAGCCGGCACCGCCCGCCCCAGGCGGGCGAATGCGTAAGGCCTAGCGGCGCGAAGGAGCGGATACGCTAGGAACTCTGATGTCCGAGACCTCCCGGCTGGAGCGCGACAGCGGCCGCTTCTACGAGGACTTCCACGTCGGCCAGAGCATCGTCCACCCGCTGGGCCGCACCGTCCTGGCCGCTGACAACTCCTGGTTCTCACTCCTCACCCAGAACCAGAACCCGATCCACATCGACCGCCACCACTCGGAGCGTACGCCGTTCGGCAAGCCGCTCGTGAACTCGTGCCTGACGCTGGCGCTCGCAACCGGCCAGTCGGTCAACGATCTGACCCGCAACGTGCTGGCGAATCTTGGCTGGGACGAAGTCCGCCTGCCAGTGCCGCTCTTCGAGGGGGACACGCTTTATTCGGAGAGCGAGGTGCTGTCCACGCGGGAATCCCGGTCGCGTCCGGAGGCCGGAATCGTGACCGTCCGCACTCGCGGAAAGAACCAGGACGGCGTGGTGGTGATCGAGTTCCGCCGTACCTTCCTGATCTGGAAGCGCGACCATGCGCCGGATCCCGTGTAGCGCAGGAACCCAACATGCTGAAGGCATGCTGATTTCATGCTATAGTCCTCCCTATGGCTCATCTACAGGTGAAAAACGTTCCGGATTCTTTGCACGGTCGGCTACGTTCACTGGCCCGCGAGACCAACCGCACGGTGAGCGCCGCGGTGCTCGACGCGGTCGAGCGTGAAGTGACGGCGTGGGAATGGAAGAAGCGGCTGGCTGAACGGCCCGCAACCGATCTCGGAGTGGAGGCTGCGACGCTGGTCGCAGAAGCGCGCGCCCAACGCGATCGTCGAGCGGGTTGAAGTGCCGCGATACGTCGTGGACGCCTCTGCGGCGGTCGAATACCTGCTGAAGACTCCGACGGGCGAGACCGTCGCACACCTGATCGCGCGCGCCACACTGGTTGCGCCCGAGCTCCTCGATGTGGAGGTGGTCTCAGCGTTGCGGGGCGCGGTGCTGGGTGGGTGGCTCGAAGACTCCCGTGCGCGGATGGCTCTTGACGACCTCGCCGATTGGCCGCTGGAGCGCATCCCCCATCGGACGCTTGCCCGCGGGGCCTGGCGCCATCTCCACAACGTGACTGCGTACGACGCCTTCTACGTCGCGGCCGCCCGCGCCGAGAACGCGTCCATCCTGACGACTGACGGGCGGCTGTCGCGGGCGTCGGGGCTCGGGGTCACGGTGCAGCACGTTCGCATGGCGTAGGCCGCAGAACAGAGACGTTCCAAACGGCGAACGATGGCTGGCGCCGGTCGGTAACGGAAGCCGGAGCTTCGGAGTCTCGTTCCCCCGTGGCGTGCCGCGGGATATGGGTCTAGGCAGGGCTCACGAGCGAAGGCGGGAGCACCGCCGCGGCGGGCTGGAACGCGAGCGAAACGGACATGCGCTCACGGACTTGCTTACCCCCCCCATCGGCCGTGGAGCGCACCTTGGTAGCTCGGCGCGAGTGACTTCCTATCCCGAAGAGGTTTTTTCCCCCCGGAGCATCGCCACCATCTTCTCGGCGTCCGCCGGCGGCGGACCCGTCCGGCGGCTCACGAACCAGGTCACGCTGAAGTTGATCAGCATCCCCAGGGTGCCGATGCCCTCCGGGCTGATCCCGAACCACCACGCCTCCGGGCCGCTCCACTCGAAGACCTTGAACCACCCGATGTAGACGGCGGTGAACCCGGTCCCGGCGATCATGCCGGCCACCGCGCCGCGGGCCGTGACCCAGGTGGTGAAGACCCCCAGTACCAGCGCCGGGAAGAAGCTGGCGGCGGCCAGGCCGAAGGCGAAGGCGACGACGGCGGCCACGTAGTCGGGCGGGTAGATCCCGACGACGATCGCCACGACGCACGCGCCGGCGGCTGACAGCCGGGCAGCCACCAGTTCCTGCCGCTCGCTCATCCCGGGGCGCAGAAAGCTCTTCAGCAGGTCGTGGGACACCGATGCCGAAATGACGAGCAGGAGTCCCGCCGCGGTCGAGAGCGCCGCCGCTAGGCCCCCCGCCGCCACGAGCCCCACGACCCATGCCGGCAGCTCGGCGATCTCGGGGTTGGCGAGCACCATGATGTCCCGGTCGATGGCCAGCTCCGCCCCCGGCCCCTCGCTGTACTGGATGAGGCCGTCGCCGTTGTGGTCGGTGAACCGGATGAGCCCGGTCGCCGCCCAGTTCCGGAACCAGTCGGGGGCCTCGGCGAAGGGCGTGTTGTGGAGGGTCTGGATCATGTTGACCCGGGCGAACGCGGCCACCGCGGGAGCCGTGGTGTAGAGGATCGCGATGAAGAAGAGCGCCCACATCACGCTCCAGCGCGCGAGCCGCGCGGTCTTCACCGTGTAGAAGCGGATCAGGACGTGCGGCAGCCCCGCCGTCCCGGTCATGAGCGCCATGGTGATCGCGAAGATGTCGGGCAGCGTCTTTTTCCCGGCGAGAAACGCCCCCGTGTACTCGGGTAACCCGAGATCGGTGTGGATCTGGTCGATCGCCCGCAGGAGCGCCACCCCCGCGCGTTCTCCCTCGATGAGCGGCGAGCCGAAGCCAATCTGGGGAATCGGGGTTCCGGTCATCATCCAGGAGATGGCGCCGGCGGGAATCAGGAAGGCGATGATCAGCACGCAGTACTGGGCCACCTGGGTGTAGGTGATCCCGCGCATCCCCCCGAGCGTCGCGTAGAGCAGCACGATGATCCCGCCGATGGCGACGCCGTACTCCACGGGGATCGTCAGGAAGCGGGAGAACACCACCCCCACGCCGCGCATCTGTCCGGCCACGTAGGTGAAGGAGATGAAGACCGCGCAGGCCACCGCGGTGAGCCGGGCGGTCTGCGAGGCGAAGCGGTCGCCGACGAACTCCGGGATGGTGAAGCGGCCGTAGCGGCGGAGATACGGCGCCACCAGCAGCGCGAGCAGGACGTAGCCGCCGGTCCAGCCCATGAGGTAGATGGCCCCGTCGTAGCCCATGAAGGAGATGAGCCCCGCCATCGAGATGAAGGACGCGGCGCTCATCCAGTCCGCTCCGGTCGCCATGCCGTTCGCAAGGGCGGAAACACCCCGACCCGCCACGTAGAAGCCGGACGTGGTGCGAACACGGCTCGCAACGGCGATGGCGCTGTAGAGGGCGAAGCTGCCGACGACGAAGACGAGGGTCCAGCCGGCGATGCTCACGAGGGATCCTCGGCGTCTTCCGACCGGTCGGCATCCCGTTCGATCCGGTCCATCGCGATCGCGTTCACGATCAGCAGGACCAGGAAGATGAGGATCGCGCCCTGCTGGGCGAACCAGAAGCCGAGCGGGAACCCGCCGACCCAGATCCGGTTCAGCGGTTCGGCGAGCAGCACGCCCAGGCCGAGCGAGGCGGTGAACCAGATCGCCAGGAGGATCGCGATCAGGCGGAGGCTTCGTTTCCAGACGCCCGGTCGCGGCGGGGAGGATTGAGTCACGGTCCGAGCGCGGATTGAATCAGAACCGGCGCCGGGGCGGCGTTCCCGGAGAGACGCGCCGTCAGGTTGGGGAGGGTCACGACGTGCGCGGCGCGGAGCGCCGCGGTGCCGGTCTGGAGACCGGCGTTCCAAGCCGTACGCGCCGTCGGAATTCTCGGCGTCGGACGTGACTCCGCCGCTGGTATGCTGGCGGACCCGGAAGGAGGAGACTCCGTGATTCCACCGTCTTTCGACTATCACGCTCCCGACAACCTGGAAGAGGCGAGCCGGCTGCTGCTGGCGAACCCCGAGGCCAAGCTGCTGGCCGGGGGACACAGCCTTATTCCCATGATGCGGTTCCGGCTGGCGGAACCGTCCGCATTGGTGGACCTTCGGAAGATCCCCGGGCTCTCGGGGATCCGTGAAGAGGGCGGTTCCCTGTGCATCGGGGCGATGACCCGCGAGTCCGAACTCGAGAAGTCGGAACTCGTGCAGAGCCGCTACCCGCTGCTCGCCGACACCACCCGCGTCATCGCCGACCCGGTGGTCCGGAACCTGGCCACCATCGGCGGTAACGTCGCGCACGCCGATCCGGGGAACGACCACCCGGCGGCCATGCTCGCCTACCGGGCGTCGTTCCTCGCCTGCGGTCCTTCCGGCGAGCGGACGTTCGCGGCGTCCGACTTCTTCACCGGACCGTTCTCAACGTGTCTGGAAGCCGGCGAGATCCTCACCGGGATCCGCATCCCGGCGTCCGGTCCCGGTTCGGGAGGCGCCTACCAGAAGTTCGAGCGGAAGGTCGGCGACTACGCGGTGGCGGCGGTGGCCGTCCATCTGCAGCTCGACGGCGGGCGGGTCGCCGGCGCGGGAGTGGCGCTCACGAACGTGGGCCTCACCGCGATCCAGGCCGGCGCCGCGGAGGCGGCGCTCGTTGGTTCGGACGGCGGTGACGCGGCGCTCGACGCGGCCGCCGAAGCCGCCGCGGCAGCGGCCGATCCCGCCGACGATCACCGCGGCTCCGCCGACTACAAGCGCGCGGTGGTCCGCGTGCTCACCCATCGGGCGGCGTCCAGCGCGCTGGCCCGGGCGAGGGAGGCGTCATGAGTTCCCACCAGATCAGCGTCACCATCAACGGTGAACAACATACCCGCGAGGTGGAAGCGCGGCTGCTGCTCGTCCACTTCATCCGCGAGGAACTCGGCCTCACCGGCACCCACATCGGGTGCGACACGACCTCCTGCGGCGCCTGCACGGTGCTCCTGAACGGCGCGCCCGCCAAGAGCTGCACGGTGTTTGCCGTGGCGGCCGACGGCGCCGAGGTCACGACCGTGGAGGGACTCGGCAACGGCGGCCTCCACCCGGTCCAGCAGGGATTCACGGAGAAGCACGGGCTCCAGTGCGGCTTCTGTACTCCCGGCATGATGCTGACCTCGAAGGCGCTCCTGGACGAGAACCCCGATCCCAGCGAAGCGGAGATCCGCTGGGGCATCTCCGGCAACCTGTGCCGGTGCACCGGCTACGTCAACATCGTGAAGGCGGTGCAGCGGGCCAGCGAACTGATGAAGGAGAACAGCGATGGCTGAGTGCAGAGGTCTCGGACACTCCGTCCAGAGAAAGGAAGACGCCCGCTTCATCAGGGGACAGGGCCGCTATATCGACGACATCAAGCTCCCGGGAATGCTCTACCTGGACATTGCCCGGAGTCCCTACGCCCACGCGAAGATCACCAAGATCCACGAGGACACCGCGATGGCGGTGGACGGCGTGGCCGCGGTGATCACCGGGAAGACGCTCGAGGGGTTCAAGCTCGCCTGGATGCCCACCCTGATGAGCGACCAGCAGATGGTGCTGCCGGTGGACACCGTCAAGTACCAGGCGCAGGAAGTGGCCGCGATCGTCGCGACCTCGCGCTACGCGGCCGCCGACGGGGCCGCCGCCCTCGAGGTGGACTACGACCCGCTTCCCGTGGTGGTGGATCCGCACGAGGCGCTGAAGCCCGGGGCGACCAAGGTCCGCGACGACAAGGAAAGCAACCACATCTTCCACTGGGAGCACGGGGATGCCGACGGAACCGAGGCGGCGCTCGCCGGCTGCGACACCGTCGTCGAACAGAAGATGCACCTCCCGCGCATTCACGTGGCTTCGATCGAGACCTGCGGCTGCGTGGCGAGCTGGAACCCGGTGGAGGGCCACCTCACCCTCTACCTGACCACCCAGGCCCCGCACGCCATCCGCACGGTGGTGGCTCTCGTGACCGCCCATCTCGGCCTCGCCGAACACAAGATCCGGGTCATCTCGCCCGACATCGGCGGGGGCTTCGGGGGCAAGGTGCCGGTCTATCCCGGCTACGTGCTCGCGACCGCCGCCTCGGTGGTCACCGGGAAGCCGGTGAAATGGATCGAGGACCGCTCGGAGAACCTGCAGGCGGACTCCTTCGCCCGGGACTACCACATCACGGCGAAGCTGGGATCGAAGAACGGGAAGGTGACCGCACTCAAGCTGGACACCGTTGCCGACCACGGCTATTCGGACGCGGCGGCGAACCCGTCCAAGTTCCCGGCGGGGCTCTACCACATCGCCACCGGGTCCTACGACCTGGAGAACGCTCACGTCTCGGTGGACGGCGTGTACACGAACAAGCCGCCGGGCGGGATCGCCTACCGGTGTTCGTTCCGCGTCACCGAGGCGGTGCACGCCATCGAGCGGATGGTGGATCTGCTGGCCCGGGAGAACGGGGAGGACCCGGCGGACTTCCGCCTCCGGAACTTCATCAAGCCCGAGCAGTTCCCGTATCAGTCGGCGCTCGGTTGGGAGTACGACAGCGGGAACTACGGGGCGGCGCTCGAGAAGGCCATGGACATGATCGGCTACCAGGACCTTCGGGCCGAGCAGGCCGAGAAACGGGCCCGCGGCGAGCTGATGGGGATCGGCATTTCCTCCTTCACCGAGATCGTGGGCGCCGGACCGTCGAAGACCTTCGACATCCTCGGGATCAAGATGTTCGACTCGGCCGAGATCCGGATTCACCCCACCGGGAAGGCGATCGCCCGCTTCGGCACCAAGTCCCAGGGGCAGGGGCACGAGACCACCTACGCGCAGATCATCGCGGAGGAACTCGGCATCCCGCCCGAGGACATCCAGGTCGAGGAGGGGGACACGGACACGGCTCCCTACGGCCTCGGCACCTACGCCAGCCGTTCGACGCCGACCGCGGGCGCCGCGGCGTCCATCGCGTCGCGGAAGATCCGTGAGAAGGGGCGGAAGATCGCCGCGCACCTCCTCGAAGCCGACGAAGCCGACCTCGTGTGGGAGCAGGGGAAGTTCTACGTGAAGGGCTCCCCGGACCGGGCGAAGACGATCCAGGACATCGCGTTCGCGGCCTACACGAACCATCCGCAGGGAATGGAGGCCGGGTTGGAAGCGATCTCCTACTACGACCCGCCCAACCTGACCTTCCCGTTCGGGTCCTACATCTGCTGCGTGGACATCGACCGCGGCACCGGGCTCGTCAAGATCCGGCGCTTCGTGGCGGTGGACGACTGCGGGGTGCGGATCAACCCGATGATCGTGGACGGTCAGATCCACGGCGGGCTCACCATGGGGATCGCCCCCGCGCTCCTCGAGGAGATCTCCTACGACGCCGACGGGAACATCACCGGGGGCAACCTCATGGAGTACCTGGTGCCGACCGCGATGGAGACCCCGCACTGGGAGCTCGGTGAAACGGTGACACCGTCACCGCATCACCCGATCGGCGCGAAGGGGGTCGGCGAGTCGGCGACCGTGGGGGCGCCTCCGGCAGTCGTGAACGCCGTCGTGGATGCGCTCTGGCACCTCGGGGTGCGCCACATGGAGATTCCCATGACCCCGGCGCGCGTCTGGAACGTGCTGAACGAGCACGGGGCGGCGGCGACCCGGTAGGGAGCCGCGCCGGAACGCGGCGGTGACCGGACCGACCGACGTCTTCGCCGCGGCCGCCCGGCTCTACCGGGACGGCGTGCCGTTCGTCCTGGCGACGGTCGTGCGCGCGGAACGGCCGACCTCGGCGCGGCCGGGCGCCAAGGCGATCGTGACCGGCGACGGGCAGTTCCGGGGCTTCGTCGGCGGGACCTGCGTCAAGCCGGCGGTCCGGCGGGAGTCGCTGCGGGCGCTCGCCGACGGAGCGCCCCGGTTGCTCCGCATCTCCCCGGACAGCCCTCCCGAGGGCGTCGAGCCGGAGGAAGGAGTCCTGGAGGAACACATGGCCTGCGTAAGTGGCGGCGCTCTCGACATCCATCTGGAGCCCTATCTACCGTCGCGCCGCCTGCTGCTGGCGGGGACTTCCCCCATCGTGGAATCCCTGACGGCGCTCGGCGAGGCTTTGGGGATGGAGGTTCGGACTGCCGAGACTGAAAGAGACCTCGAGGCCGTGACCGAGGGAGCCTTCGTGGTGGTCGCCGGTCACGGCGAGGGGGAGTGGGAGGCCCTGAGGGCCGCGTTGGCGGGGGGCCGCGCCCGCTACGTGGGCCTGGTCGCGAGTCCGCGCCGGTCGGCGGCGGTGCGCGAGCGGCTTGTCGGCATGGGTGTTTCCGAAGCCGACGTCGGCCGGCTCCGGTCTCCCGCCGGGCTCGACATCGGCGCCGAGACTCCTGGCGAAATCGCTCTCAGCATCCTCGCGGAGATCGTCGAGGAACGGCGCTCTGCGGAGCGGACCGAGGCTGCTTCGGAGCAGGCCGCGCCGGCCCCGATGGTCGGGATCGCGCTCGAAACCGCGACCGACGACCTGGCCATCGATCCGATCTGTGGAATGAGCGTCTCCCGGGACTCTCCGCACCGGGTGGAATCGGGCGGCGAAACCTTCTGGTTCTGCTGTGCCGGCTGCGCGGAGACGTTCGCCACCGCCGGGAAAGCCGGCGATACCGCCTGAATCGCGCCCCGACCGGGCGCCGCTGCCCCGCAGGAGGGCCGAAACGATGAAGTCTCGCCGCACGTTCTGCGCCGTCGTGATGATCTCCTCGATCGCCGCCGGCGCTTCCGCCCAGACACCAACCCGCGCCCGGGACCTGGGGGTGCCCTTCGAGGGCGATCCGGGTCCGTTGAACGCCATCACGGACGTTTCCGGACTGGAGGTGGGACACACCACGATCCTGCGGGAGGAGGGACCGGTGCGGACCGGGATCACGGCGGTGCTGCCGCGCGGGCGGATGAGCCAGGTCGGGGTGTTCGCCAACTGGTTCGCCCTGAACGGGAACGGAGAGATGACCGGCACGACCTGGGTCAGCGACCGCGGGATCCTGAAGGGGCCGGTGCTCATCACGAACACCTACAGCGTCGGCGCGGTCCACGAGGCGGCGATCGCGTGGGCCGAGGCGAATCTCGGTTTTCGCGCCTGGACGCTGCCGATGGTCGCCGAAACCTGGGACGGATTCCTGAACGACATCACCGGCTTCCACGTTCGCCGCCAGCATGTGTTCGCCGCGCTCGACTCCGCCCGCGGAGGGCCGGTCGAGGAGGGCTCGGTGGGCGGCGGCACCGGGATGCGCACCTTCGAGTTCAAGTCGGGCATCGGTACGGCCTCGCGCCGCGTCGGGACCGGCGGGGCGGACTACACGGTGGGCGTCCTGGTTCAGTCGAACTTCGGCCGGCGTCCGCAGCTCCGTATCGCCGGAGTGCCCGTGGGTCAGGAAATCCCTGACCTGCTTCCGGAGAACCCGCCGCTTGCGGGCGCCGGTCCCCCCGCCCCGAGGGGAGGGCGGGACGGTTCCATCATCATCGTCGCGGCCACCGATGCGCCGCTGCTCCCGCACCAGTTGAAGCGCGTTGCCCGCCGGGCGTCCCTGGGACTCGGCCGCCTGGGGAGCATCTCGATGAACGGCTCCGGAGACATCTTCGTGGCGTTCTCGACTGCCAACGAGGAAGCCGTCGCCAACGAGAGCGGCGAGGCTGAATTGAGGATGCTGGCGAACTCCGATCTGAACCCGCTCTTCGAAGGGGTCGTGCAGGCCACCGAGGAGGCCATCGTGAACTCCATGATCGCGGCCCGCGACATGACCGGCGTGAACGGCCGCCGGATCTACGCGATCCCGCACGAACGTCTCCGGGAAATCCTCCGCCGCCATGACCGGCTGCTGGTGGTAGCCCCGGACTGACGGCCGGTCCGGCTCCAGGGCGCTAGCCTGCCGGAAGATGACCCGCGTAAGTGACTTGACCGGGGCGGCGCTGTGGAGGATGGCGTCGAGCGCGGTGGTCCTCGGCGCAATCGTGTCCGCGCTCGGTTTCGGCGGCTGTGGCGACGCGACGACGCCTACCGGTCCTCCTCCGGGACCGGTCCCCACGGCGCTCGAAATCCGCGGCTTGCCTGAGGAGCCGATGGAGATCGGGACGGTGACGCAACTGACGGCCTGGGCGGCCTTCAGCGACGGCGCCACCGGGCAGGTAGATCCGCTCTGGAGGTCGAGCGCGCCCGAGGTGGCGAGCGTGGACGGGCGCGGATTCGTGTTCGCCCACGCGGCGGGCGAGACGCGGATCACCGCCACCCTCGGGGCTGCCAGCGCCGAGGCCGGCGTGTCCGTCGCGCCCGTCAATCCGGATCTCTACGACCTCAGCGGACAGGTGGTGAACCAAAACGGCCGCCCGGTGGCCGAGGTGTTCGTCGTCGCTTTGAACGGCCCCTCCGCGGGGAAGGCAACCGTGACGCGGGGAGACGGCGGGTACATCCTGCATGACCTGGAAGGCGAGACCACTCTCGCGGCGCGGAAGGACGGGTACGCCGAGGTGACCCGGCTGGCAACGCGCGATTCGGGTCGGCTCGACTTCACCCTCATCGGTGGCCCCCCCGGGGATGCGTTCGGCGGCGGACAGTGGATCGTGGGTGACGAAGTCCTGCCGAGCCGATACTTCACCGATCCGGACTCCGGATGTTCCTGGCAACGGCGCTCCGGGTTTTCCATCGGGTACCCGGCCAATGGGGCCGCTCTCTTGCCCTTCGATTCCGAGCCGGACCTGGATTTCATCGCCGGACGCGAACTCCGGTTTGATTCCGGGCAGGAGATCGTGGACATCCGCCCGGGTGATGCGGCGTTCCGTTCCACCTCCGAGTGCGGGGAATGGCGGACCGGGCCACCACACCCGGACGTCATGGAGGGCATCGGTCCGGGCACCTGGCTGGTGGGCGCCCAGATCGCGCCCGGCACCTATCGCGCCGACGCCGACTACCTGTGCCTCTGGCTGCGGCTGGCCGCCTTCGGGGGCGGTCAGGAGGATGTCGTGGAGGACGGCCTCGTCGAGACGCGGGCCGGCGCGGAACTCACGGTGACGATCGGACCGTCTGACGCCGGTTTCTACAGCGACGCCGAGTGCGGTCCCTGGACCCGAGTGGAAGACCCCTGACCGACATCGCGGTCAGAAGCTCACGTCCAGTTCGATCCCGATCGTGCGCGGCTCGCCGGCGCGCCCCAGCGCGCCGAAGATCGGAGCGGTCGGCTGCCAGGCCTGCAGGAGATAGGCCTCGTCGAGCAGGTTCCGGCCGAACGCGAAGACCCCGAAGTTGCCCCGCTGGTAGCCGAAGCGCGCGTTCACCAGCGTGCGCCGTCCCACCCGGAAGCGAGCGTCGTTCCCGCTGTTGGAGAACGCGTCCGCCTGCGCGGCGATCTCGGCATTCCCCGACCAGTTGTCGTCCAGCCGGACCGAAAGGCCGGTCAGCCAGGACCAGTCCGGAGCGTACGGGAACTCGTTGCCGGTGAAGTCGCGCTCACCGTCGCGGAACTCGTCGAACCGGGTGCTGAGGAGGCCCAGCGAACCGTAGAACTGAATGCGCGGGTCGAACCAGTAGCCGGCCTGCGCCTCCAGTCCGCGCACGGTGGACTCCCCGGCGTTCACCGTGACGGTGTCCACCGGCAGGCCGAGTTCGGTCATGACCCGCACCTGCTGGTTGGTCCAGTCGGTGTAGAAGGCATTGCCGTTGAAGTACCAGCGCCGGTCGGGCGCCGCCGCGCGCAGGGCGAACTCGACGTTGCTGGTGAACTCCGGCTCGAAGTCGCTGACCCGCTGACTCAGGACGGCGATCGACTGCCCCCCGGCCCGGTAGCCGCGCTGCCAGCCCACCGAGGTGGACAGCGAATCGCTCCAGTCGCGGGTCAGGGTCGCCTTCGGCAGGAACGCCCGGTAGGAAGCGTCCAGTTCCTGCGGGGGGCCCTCCGGCGGCAACTGGGGCAGGGGCGGGTCGGAGACCACCCCCTGCCGGTTCGTGGTCCGGCGGCGCTCGTCGTCGTAGCGGGCGCCGAGGGTGAGGGTCCAGACGTCGGCGAGACCGAGGTCGAACTCGCCGAAGAGGGCCGCGTTCCGGGTCGTTTCCTCGGTGTTGAAGAACGAGGTGAGCGTGAAGCCGGGAGGCAGGCCGGCCAGTTCGCCCGGCCCGGCGGCGTCCGCCTGCAGCGTGTCGGTCAGGTCAGCGAAGTAGAACCCGAGCACGCCGCTCCGGCGGCCCGGGCCCTGATAGCGGAGCAGGAACTCCTGGGTCATCCACTCGTCGTCGGTCGTGTAATCGAGGACGCCGGCTGCCAGGGGCGTCTGGTCCAGGTCCTCCTCCCGGCGGTAGTCGTGCTGGTAGACACTGGATGTCGACTCGAGTGACAGCCGGTGGCTCAGGTCGTAGGCGAGCGACAGTGTCAGGTTGTGGTGCTCCGAACCGTCCTCGGCGGGGTGGTCCGAGACGTTCACCCGCTCTTCGGGGAAACGGTCCACGTTGATGGCGCCGTCGCCGCCCCGGCTCTCGGTCGCCTGGTAGGTGAGCAGTCCCCGGAACCGGGTGGTCGGATCGAAGCGCAGCTTCATCCGAACCGCGAGGTAGTCGCGGTAGTCGTAGGAGTCCTCCCCGCGGGTCGGGTTGTTGACGAAGCCGTCGCTATTGCGATTGTCCACAGCGAGCCGGAAGGCGGCCTTGCCGGCCACGATGGGGACGTTCAGGACCGCCGAGCCCTGGGTGGCGCCGAAGTTGCCGAACCGGCCGCGCACCCGGAACCCGGTCCGGTACTCGGGGTCGGCGCTCTTCATGACGATGGCGCCGGCGAGTGCGTTCCGCCCCTGCTGGGTGGACTGGGGGCCGCGGAAGATCTCCACGCGGTCCATGTCCCAGGTGCTGAACGGCCCGAAGAAGGTGCCCTGGTACCCCTGGACGGTGGCGCCGTCGAGCTTGACGCTCAGCAGGAGGCCGCCTTCCGGCCCGAAGCCCTGCTGGCTGATGCCCCGGATCGAGAAGCCGCGGACATCGGAGGACGAGTTCACGTTCGGGGTCATGGCGACCAGCCGGTAGAGGTCGGTGTCGGTCCCGGCGTCGAGCTGCGCGCCGCTCACGAGCGCGACACTCGTCGGTTCGTCCTGGAGGCTCCGTTCCTGCTGCTGTCCGGTGACGGTCACGCGCTCCGCGAACGACATGTCGAGAGGGATGCTGATCCGGACCTCGCCGGCGGCCCCCACGGTGATCTCGACGGTCCGGTCAGCGAAACCGCGTCCGAGGACGGTCAGTTGGTGGACGCCTTCGGGCAGCGTGTCGAACCGGAAGGAGCCCGCTGCGTCGCTCGTGGTCTCCCGGATTTCGCCGCTCGCGAGGGTCAGGATCACGTCGGCGCCGGGCACGAGCAGTCCCTGCGGATCGGTGACCTCCCCGACGATTTCGGCGGTCGAAGGGGCGGCTTCGGATGCGGCGGCGGGCGCACCGCGCGCCGCCAGCGGGACCGGCAACAGGAGAACTCCAAGGAGCGCAGCGCGGAGCAGGCCGCGGCGCGGTACGGAACACGACATGGCGGGGAACCTCAGCCGGGAAGACTACGCCGGGGAGGGGGCCAAGGATCCGTTTCGCCGGGTTGGGCGCGAATCGGGCGACACATTGTTGGAGACTCAAGGCAATTGACACATTCCTTCTGACACACAATACTCTCCTCGGATGTCCCGTAGTCACAAGGTCCAGGTCACCCTGAACGAGGTCGAGTACGCCGCGATTCGGCGGCGAGCCGAGGCGGAGGGGCGGAAACACGCGAGTGTGGTCCGCGAGGCGATCCAGGAGTACTGCGTCAAGCCGGACAGGCGCCGGCGACAACGGGAGGCGCTGGAGGCGATCGATGCGCTGCCTCCGGCTCCGGTCCCGGCTTCGTGGCGGGAGTGGAATGAGGAATACAGCCGGTTAAAGACGGCCTTCCGCGAGGCGGAGTGGCCACGCGGCGACTCCCGCACCGGTTCCAGGTCGGAATGACCGGGCGACAGCCGCGTCCGGAGGTCGTGGATTCCGACGCCGCGATCTTCGTTGACGCCAACGTGTTCATGTACCGGGCCGGCGCCGACCCAGAGTGGCGAAAAACGTGCCAGGAAGCGCTGTTACAGGCGCGGGAAACGGGTGTGATGCTCGCGACGAACGCGGAAGTCCTGCAGGAGATCCTGCACCACTACTTCGCCCGGCGTCGCCCGTTCATGGCCCAGGCCGTGCACCGGGCCGCTCTCGAACTCTGTAACGAGATCATTCCGGTGACGGACGGTCACACGGTCCGCGCACTTGAATTGCTTCTGGAGCACCAGCACCTCCCGGCGCGCGATGCGATTCATGTGGCCACCATGGAAGACCGGGGCATCCGGACCATCCTCTCGGCTGACCAGGACTTCGATCCGGTGCCCGGTGTGGACCGCATCGATCCCCGGGACTTCGTCAGGGCGTAGACGCGTTGATGCGGCGCGGTCGGAAGCCGGGGCGCTCCCGTAGAATCCGGCGATGGACATCCAAGGGACCGAGATCATCAGCGCCCCCCGGGAGAAAGTCTGGGAATTCGTCACCGACGCGGAGTCGGTGGCCTCCTGCACCCCGGGGGTGAAGTCGGTCCGCATCCTCGAGCCCGGCAGGCGCTTCGAGGTGGTGGGGGGCATCAAGCTCGGCACCGTCGGGCTCAACGCCAAGAACGTCATCGAGTTCACCGACCTCGTGGAACTCGAAGAGGCCCGGATGAAGATCCGGGGCAGGGGGCCGGGGACCACCATCGACGCCGTCGCCGAGCTTCGGCTTCGGGACGAGGACTCCGGGACCGCGCTCGACTGGAAGGGCACGGTGCAGGTGCGGGGAACGCTGGCGGCGCTCGCCTCCCGGCTGCTGAAGCCGGTGACCGAAAAGGTGCTGCGCGAGATGTTCGCCGAGATGAGGTCCAAGATCGAGGCCTGACGGCCTTTCAGGAGAACAAGCGATGAGAAGAGGAAATTGGTTTGCCCGCGTGACGGCCCTTGCGGTCCTGTGTCTGTTCGCGGCAGGTCTGGGGGCGGCGCAATCTCCCTACTTCCCCGAGCGGCACGACTGGCAGACGAAGACTCCCGAAGAGGCCGGGTTCGATCCGGCTCTCCTCGACGAGGCGGTGGATTTTGCGGTCGGGTCCGAGTCGGGTGCGCCCAACGACCTGGCGCTCAACCACGAGCTCACGTTCGCCCAGGAGCCCTTCGGGTTCCGGATCGGGCCGACGACGGTTCGCGGGGCCCTGAGCGGCATCGTGGTGAAGGACGGCTACATCGTCCGGGAGTGGGGACCGAGCAAGAAGGTGGACATGACCTTCAGCGTCTCGAAGACCTTCCTCTCAACGGCCGTCGGGCTCCTCTACGACAAGGGGCTCATTGCGTCGGTGGACGACCGGGTGGGTCCCTACATGCCCGACGACGAGCTCTTCGGTTCGGACCACAACCGGTCCATCACCTGGGACCACCTGCTGCGCCAGACGAGCGACTGGCAGGGGACGCTCTTCGGGAAGCCCGACTGGGCCGACCGGCCGGTGGGCGACCATCCCTTCGAGTATCCGGACCGGCCCATGCACAAGCCGGGCACCCACTACAAGTACAACGACGTCCGGGTGAACCTGCTCGCACTCGCGGCACTCCAGGTGGTGCGCGATCCGCTGCCGCTGGTGCTCCGCAAGGGGATCATGGATCCCATCGGCGCCTCGAACCGCTGGCGCTGGCACGGCTACGAGAACTCCTGGGTGATGATCGACGGCCGGAACGTCCAGTCGGTGAGCGGCGGCGGCCATTGGGGCGGCGGGATGCACATCAGCGGCCGCGACCTCGCCCGCTTCGGCTACCTGTTCCTGCGGATGGGGAACTGGAAGGGCAAGCAGCTCATCTCCGAGGAATGGATCGGGATGGCCCGGACGCCGGGCGAAGTGAACCCGAGCTACGGCTACATGAACTGGTTCCTGAACGGGCCCGTCGAACGGGATGGCGAGATGGTGAAATCCATGCCGGATGCGCCGGACACCGCGGTCACCTTCCGCGGCGCCGGCAGCAACATCGTGTACGTGGACTGGGAGAACGACCTGGTGGTCGTGGTGCGCTGGATCCAGGGCGGCGCGTTCGCGCCGTTCATCGGGAAGGTGCTGGCGGCGCTCAGGTAGCCTGCCCCCGGGTCCACGCCCGGGAATCTCTTCCTCCGGGCTCGGGAACGTCCTACCTGCCGCCCCCGCTCCCGCGCAGCTCGTCCACCTGTGCCTGGTAGAGGCGCCGCCCCTCCTCGAAGGTCGCCAGCACCTCCGCCTTCTGCGCGGGATCGTCCCAGCGGTCCATGGCCCTGAGTTCCTCCAGCACCTCGTCGATCCAGCGGACGAAGAACGCCGCGTCGTCCAGCGAGCGGATCGGCTCGCCGCCGGCGATGACGAAGACCGGGTTCGTGTGTGCGAACAGGTAGCTGTCCATCGCGCCGTGCTGGGGCGGCCCGAGCGCCCGCGCCGCGATCCACCCGCTGCCCCCGATCGGGATCTCCAGCTCGGCGTCGATCGACTTGAGGTCGCCGGTGGCCTCGACCCGGTGCACGATGCGGCCGTTCTGCACGATCTCGAGGCCGTGCATCGTGAAGAGCGACCGCGCCGTCGCACGGACGGTGACCACGTCGCCGGGGGACACCGCCAGTTCTTCGCCCATGCCCTTCCCGGAAACGTCCAGCGTCAGGATCGGCCCGCTGGTCACGAACGCGCGACCCGCCGCCATCGCATCGGCCCAGGCGTCGTAGTGGACGTGGTCCTCGCCGGTGTGGACGTAGACGCGGGTCGTTCCGACCGCGGGATGCCGCCAGATGTCGGTCATGGCGTCCGTTCCGGCGGTTGCGGGGATGCGGGAACCCGTGTCTAGCAGGCGGTACCAGACCTCCGCCGTCCCGAGTTCGTCGCTCCAGATGCACGCCACGTCCACGAAGTCCGCAAGGCCGAGGACCGCGTCCACGGGCAGCTCCCGGGCGTACCCCACCCCCGCCGCGTCGGGGTCTCGGTGTCCGAGCCCGAAGGGGTGGACGTATCCGCCGATGCCGCCCTGTTCGTGCACCCGGCGCAGCACCGACGCGTTGTCGGGGTAGAGCGCGTGGTGCGCGGTCCCCACCGAGCCGATGTAGAAGGGCGTGATCAGTTCGATCAGGTTCAGCAGCGAGAGGTGGGCGAAGAAACTGGGCCGGTACTCCTCGTTGTAGTAGACGATGGTGCGCGGGCCGGTGTGCGGGTGAGGGTGCCCGAGAAAGTGCTCGAGGTCTTCGACCCGGCTGTTGCCCCAGTAGTTGGCGATCATGCCGTTCGCGACGTTCAGGTCCTCCGCATGGGCCTTGTTCCTGAGGTCCTCGGGAGTGACGAAGTAGTGGCCGCCGTAGTTCGGGTGGATGTGGTTGTCGCCCGAATACCAGCCGTTCGCGGCCATGTCGATCCAGCGGTCGAGCTGGAGTTCGACGGTGGCGTGCTCGCCGGCGCGGACCGCGACGGTCCGTGAGACGGGCTCGTATTCGAAACCCCGCCAGGCCTCGACGGTGGCCTCGCCCACCGGGAGGGTCGCGGAGAAGCCGCCGTCCGTGTGGAAGTAGTAGTCCTCGGTCACGCTGACGACGCGGGGGTAGCTGGTGTGCGGAAAGTACGCGCGCCCGTCGGAGCCGGTCAGGTAGATGCGGGATGGCAGGAGTTCGCCGTCCGAGTCACTGACGCGAACGCGGAGCTGGCCGGTGGGCTCGGACCAGGCGTAGCCGTCGATGCGCACGGGTTGGGGCGCGCCGCCCCCGCGGGTGACCGTGTAGAGCCCGAACCCCATCCCGTTGTCGATGGTGCGCGGCGGGTCCGCGGCGCCGCCGTTCCGGGCGTACACCAGGCGCTCGCCATCGGGTGACCACGAGGGGAAATACTCGTCCGTACGAGTGTGCGTGAGGCGGACGGGCTGGATACCGCGGGGCGACTTCTCACTGGGGACCGCGTAGAGGTCGTTGTTGCCCGAGGCGTCCGTCACGTAGGCGACGATGCCCCCGTGCGGCGCGACGACCGGCGCCGCCTGGTAGTTGGTCTCGATGCGGATCAGGAGTTCCGCCGCTCCGGTCGCGGCGCGGTGCCGCCAGAGGGAACCCGAGCCGAGCGCGGCCTCGCCCCGCCGGGAGACGAACACGATGTCGCCGGTGTCGCCGATCCAGTCCCCGGCCATGTCGTTGGCGTCCGGATCGGCGATGACGGCCTCGGCCGTGCCGGTTTCCACGTCGTGGACCCAGAGGTCGAAGGTGCCGTCGCGCTCCGTGGTGAAGAGAATGCGGGCTCCGTCCGGCGACCAGCGCGGCCGCAGGTCGAGGAAGGGGTGGGTGGTGAGGCGGCGCGACCCGCCGGTCGCGAGCTCGGTGACGAAGATGTCGAAGTTGCGGTCGACGTCGGCCGCATAGGCGAGCTGGCCGCCATCGGGCGACCAGCTCGGCTGGGAGTGGTAGCCGGGGCCGCTCGTGACCTGGCGCGCCGTGCCGCCCTCGGCGGGGACGACCCAGATGCGGCCCTGGTAGGCGAAGGCGATGGACTCGCCGTCGGGCGACCAGGCCGGATAGGTGGGCGAGGCCGTGACGGGCGGCGGGAAGTAGCTCTCCATGTACATCCGGCCCGCGTTGCTGACGCCCGCCAGGGAGGGGTAGCCGCCCGGGAAGGGATCGGGGTACTCGTATTGCTGGGTGGAGCCGGTTCGCGCCGGGAGGGCGGTCAGCGCTGCCACGGCCAGGACGGCGGCGGGGAACTTCATCGGCGGCGGTCCTCTCAGAAGATCGACTTCGGCATGTGCATGCTCACCAGCATGTTGGGGACGTCCACGGTTTCCGAGATCTTGAGGTCTCCCGCGAGCGAGCAGAGCACGTAGGCCTCCTCGCGCGTCAGCCCGTGCTCCGCCATCAGCCAGGCGATCATGTGGCGGGTCGCCTTCTTCGCCGCCTCGTCGATGTCGGGATCGAATCCGGTGACGGCGTAGTACTCGTCGGTCTCGTATTCGGGTTCGGTGATCCCCCGCGGGTTCGGCAGCACCTCCAGCGTGACGACGAGCCGCATCGGCGCCTCGATGGCGCTTCCGGAGACCTCCCCGTCGCCCTGCACGGCGTGGGCGTCACCGATCGAGAAGTTCGCGCCCGAAACCTGGACCGGGATGTACACCGTGGCCCCGGGCCGCATGTGCCGGTTGTCCATGTTCCCGCCGTTCTCGCGGGGCGGGATCGTCACCAGCATCTCGTCGGTGGCCGGCGCCACCCCGAGGACTCCGGGAAAGGGGGACAGCGGCAGGGTGACGTGGTCGTTGAAGCGCACCTCGGAGGCCCCGGGCGCCATGTCGAAACTGCGGAGCCATGGCTCGGTGAACTCGTCGGCGAGGAAGCCGAAACCGGGAAAGATGCCGGACCAGCCGGGCCCCTGGACCTCCGCCTCGTGGATCGTCACGGCGAGCAGGTCGCCCGGCTCGGCGCCTTCGACCGCGATGGGGCCGGTGAGGGCGTGGATGAGGCCGAAGTCCACGTTCGCGAGATCTTCGGCGGTAGTCTCGAGGGTGATCTGCCCGTCCGAGGCTTCCTTGGTGAAGATCTCGACGACCGCGCCCGAGGGCACGGTAAGGACCGGCGGAATGGTGGCGCTCCAGCGGTTGTGGGTGTTGTCGGCGGGGAGGGTGAAGTCCGGCGTGGGCACCGGGGCGGTTTCGGGCTCCGGGTCGGGGGCCGGAGCGGGTGCGGGGGATCCGCAGGCGGCCGCGAGAGCGAGGGTGGCGATAAGAGCGAAGGGGGTGTGGCGCATCGAGGGCTCCTTGGCGGAAGGGGGGAGGCGATTATGCGCCTGTTGGGGGAGGCGCCGTGCCAAGCCAAGCCGCTATGCGGGGGAGCGGGGATTCGCGCTCTGCGGGCCTGCGGCCCGCGTGCCGGCTGAAGCCGGCGTTCCAGGCCGGCGCGCCTACCGCGATGTACTGGTTTCGGTTTCCGGTGCGGCGTAGTAGCCCTTGCGGGTGCGGGCGACCAGGTCGTCGCGGTCCTTGATCCTGACCTCGATGCTGCGCCAGCCGCCTTCCTTGCGGTCGCGGGATGGAAGGTAGGCGATCTGATACTGGCGGTGGAGCTCGTGCTGGATCTGCCGGAAGTGTCGGGAGAGGTCCTCGATCTTCTCGGGGTAGTAGGACCGTCCGCCGCTCTGCTCCGCCACGTCATCCAGGAACTCCCGGTTCAGCTTCCCCCCGCCCTCGGGACTCCAGCCGGTGTAGCCCACCGTATAGATGGCGCCCTCGGAGAGCCGGGCCCCTTCCAGGGCCTGGTCCCGGGTGCTGACGCTCCCCTTCGCGTCGGGTCCCGAATCCTCCCCGTCCGAAACCAGGATCAGCGCCTTTCGCTCCTCGACCCGCGAGAGTTCCTGGAGGCTCGTCAGGATGGCGTCGTAGAGCGCCGTTTTCCCGAAGGGCCGCATCGCCCGGATCATCGGGACCTGGTCCCAGATCTCCGTGCTGTAGGAAGGCCCGAAGCGGACGCCCTCGCTGAAGGTGGCGACCCGGCCCTGGTCCTCGGACGCCATGTTGCGGAGGAAGATGTAGGCCGCGGTCTGGATCGCCGACAGGCTCGAACGCACGGAGGCGGACGAGTCGAGCAGCAGGAGGCTGGTCACGGGAGTCAGGTCGGCGGTGAAGTAGCGGATCTCCTGGGGGACGCCGTCCTCCAGGATCTCGAAATCGTCGGGGCCCAGGCCGGTGATGAAGCGTCCCCGCTCGTCGGCGACCACCACGTCGAGGGTCACGCTCGGCACCCGCACCACGAAGCTGAACCGCTCCCCGAGCGTCGCTTCTCGTTCGATGGTTTCCGGCCTCTTCTCTTCCACCGGCGGCTGCGGCGGAGGCTGTCCGGGAGCGAATGCGGCTCCCGCGAGCGCGGTCGCGAGGACAACCGGAATCAGGACAGTGCGCATGGGTGTTGGCGTTCGCTCCGTAGTCTAGGTTGCCGGCGCCCTTCCTGCCGGATCGGAGCCAAGGTTCCGTCTGCTCTTGCGGATTTCCGCCATTCCCGGATACTCTCGCGATTTGGATGATTCGTTCCCGGCGAGGAGGAACCTCCCCATGAGACACCGTGTTTGCCTCACCGTCAACGGGAAGGCCGAGGAGTTCGACGTCGAGCCCCGGCTTCTCCTCTGCCACCTGCTGCGCGCCTATGTCGGCCTGACGGGGACGAACATCGGCTGCGACACCTCGCAGTGCGGGTCCTGCACGGTCCTCATGGACGGCAAGGCCGTGAAGTCCTGCACGGTGCTCGCGGTGCAGGCGGACGGCTGTGAGGTGACGACCATCGAGGGTCTCGCCGGCGCGGACGGGCTCCACCCGATACAGCAGTCCTTCTGGGACAACCACGGCCTGCAGTGCGGTTTCTGCACCCCGGGCATGATCATGACCGCGGTCGAGATTCTGGACCGGAGTCCCGGAGCAACCGACGCCGACGTGCGGCATGGCCTCGAAGGCAACATCTGCCGCTGCACCGGCTACGAGAACATCGTGAAGTCGATCGTGGCCGCCGGCGCGCGCGGCAACTGAGCGGGGCTCGCAACTTTCATCGAGGATCGCGAGGAGGAGAGCAATGGGCCGTTACGTAGGGACTTCGGTCAAGCGGGTGGAAGACCCCCGTTTCATACAGGGCAAGGGACGCTACGTCGCCAACATCCAGTTTCCGGACATGGTGCACGTGGCCATCAAGCGCAGCCCCGAGGCGCACGCCCGGATCACCAGGATCGACACTTCGGCCGCGGCCGCCATGGACGGCGTCGTGGCCGTCTTCACCGGTCAGGACTTCAAGGACGGCGGGTGCGGCTCGCTCCCGTGCGGCTGGCTGGTGCCCGACACCAAGGTTCCGGACCGGCCCATCGTGGTGACCGACCGGGTCTGCCACGTCGGGGACTCGGTAGCGGTGGTCGCTGCCCGCACTCCCTACATCGCCGCCGATGCCGTCGAGGCGATCGAGGTGGATTACGAGCCACTGCCGACCGTGGTGGATGCGCGCGGCGCCATGGATGAGGGTGCGCCCCTCGTCCACGCCGAGATCGACGACAACGTCTCGTACCACTGGGCCCTCGGCGACCAGGAGGCCTGCGAGAAGGCGTTCGCCGAGGCGGACGAGGTCGTGGAGGTCGAACTCGTGAACCAGCGCCTCATCCCCACCGCGATGGAGCCGCGGGCCGCGGCGGCGCAGTGGGATGCGGCCTCGGAAGAGATGACGGTCTGGACGACCAGCCAGAACCCCCACCCGATCCGGCTGCTGCTCTCCGCGTTCACGCTCGGGATTCCCGAGAGCAAGCTGCGGGTGATCTCCCCCGACGTGGGCGGCGGGTTCGGCAGCAAGATCTTCCACTATCCCGAGGAAGTCATCGTGCCGTGGGTGGCGCGAGAGATCGGGCGGCCCGCCCGCTGGGTCGCGACCCGGACCGAGAGCCAGATGACCGATTCCCAGGGGCGCGACCACGTGACCGTCGCCAGGCTCGCCATGACGAGCGACGGCACCTTCACCGGACTCGACGTGGAGACCTGGGCGAACCAGGGGGCGTACCTCTCGACCTTCGCCCCGCTCATCCCGACCGCGCTCTACATCACGCTGCTCTCCGGGAACTACAAGATGCCCGGGGTGTTCGGCAAGGTGCACGGCACGCTCACCAACACGGTGCCGGTGGATGCCTACCGGGGCGCGGGCAGGCCGGAGGCGGCCTACCTCGTCGAACGCCTGGTGGACCTGGCGGCCACCCGGCTGGGCCGCGACCCGCTGGAGCTGCGGCGCCACAACGCGATCCCCAAGGACGACTTCCCCTACCAGACTCCCGTTGCGTTCCTCTACGACAGCGGCGACTACGACCGCCTGATGGCGACGGCCGCCGACAACGCCGACTATGCCGGCATGCGCGCGGCGCAGGCCGAAGCGCGCGCCGAGGGCGAGCTGCGCGGCGTCGGGGTCGTGTGCTGTATCGAGGCCAGCGGTCCCGCTCCCTCGGCGGTTGCCGGGTCGCTCGGTTCGGCGGTGGGCTTCTGGGAGAGCGGCGAGGTGCGCGTCCATCCCACCGGACAGGTCAGCGTCTTCACCGGCTCCCATGCCCACGGACAGGGCCACGAGACCACCCTTGCCCAGGTGGTCGCCGACGAGCTCGGCGTCCCCATCGAGAGCGTGGAGGTGGTCCACGGCGACACCGGCCGCGTCAACTTCGGCATGGGCACCTACGGCAGCCGGAGCGCCTGCGTGGGCGGCTCGGCGCTTGTCAGGAGCGCCGAGAAGGTGCGCGCCAAGGTCCTCGAGATCGGAGCCCACCTGCTCGAAGCCGCCGAGGAGGACGTGGTCTACGACCGGGAGACCGGACGGGTCCACGTGAAGGGCTCGCCGGAGAGCGGAAAGGACTTCGGCGAGCTGGCGTTCGCCGCCTACACCGCGCACAACCTGCCCGAAGGTATGGAGCCGGGGTTGAACTTCGTCAGCTTCTACGACCCGGCGAACTTCACCTTCCCGGCGAGTTCGCACATCTGCGAGGTCGAGGTCTGCCCCGACACTTGGGAAGTGCGCATCCTCCGCTACGTGGCGGTGGACGACGTCGGCAAGGTGATCAACCCGATGATCGTCGAGGGCCAGATCCAGGGCGGCATCGTCCAGGGCGTGGGCCAGGCGCTCACCGAGATCGGCTCCTACTCCGACGACGGCCAGCTCCTCTCGGGAAGCCTGCTCGAGTACGCGGTGCCCCGCGCCGATCTCCTGCCGGGGATCGAGGTGGACCGGATCGAGACTCCGTCGCCCCACAACCCGCTCGGGGTCAAGGGCGCCGGCGAGATGGGCACCATCGCGGCCACCCCGGCAGTGGCGAACGCGGTGCTCGACGCCCTGGCTCCCTTGGGAGTCACGCACATTGAGCTTCCGCTTACCCCGGAGAGGATCTGGCGGGCCGTCCAGGCGGCCGGCAACGGCGCCTGAGAGGAGATTCCGATGTTTCCAAGCCAATTCGACTACCACCGCGCCGCTTCGGTCGCCGAGGCGGTGGAGTTGCTTTCCTCGCTTCCGGACGCCAAGCTGGTCGCCGGCGGGCACAGCCTGATTCCGGCGATGAAGCTGCGCGCCGCGCAGCCGGCCGCCCTCGTGGACATCGGGAGGATTCCCGGTCTGTCCGATATCTCGTCGGACGGGGACAGCTTGGTCATCGGCGCGCTCGCGACCCACACCTCGGTTGCCGACGCGGCGGCGGTCCGGGGCGGTTGCCCGATGCTGGCCGAGACGGCGGCGGCGATCGGGGACATCCAGGTGCGGAACCGGGGGACGATCGGGGGCAGTCTGGCCCACGCCGATCCGGGCGCCGACTACCCCGCCGCGATGCTTGCGCTCGGCGCTGAGGTCACTGCCGTGGGGGCGGGCGGCGAACGGACGATCGCGGCTTCCGACTTCTTCGTGGACATCCTGACCACGGCGCTGGCCGACAACGAGGTCATCACCTCGGTTCGCGTTCCCTGCGCCGCGGGCGGCGCCTACCTCAAGCACCGTCATCCGGCCTCCAGTTACGCCGTGGTCGGGGTGGCCGCGTGCGTCGGGTTGGATGGCGGCGACGTCGCGAGCTGCGCGATCGGGATCAACGGGGTCACCGGCAAGGCGGTGCTGGCGGACGCGGCCGCGGCGGCGCTCTGCGGCGGCCCGGCCAGCGCGGACCGGATCGCGGCCGCCGCCGCGTGCGTCGGGGATGCCTTCGACGAGCCGCTCGGCGATCTCTACGCCTCGGGAGAGTTCCGGGCGCATCTCGCCGGGGTGTACACGAAGCGCGCGCTGGCCGTCGCGGCCGCGCGGGCCGGCTAGCTGGCAGGCGGTTGTCGGCGACCGAAACGGCGACCGTCTCCTCGGTCCCCGAACTCACCGGGGAACTCGCGGGGCAGGGGTATATCGCCGACAGCGCGTTGGCCACGGCGCTCTTTTTGGCCCTCCGCCTCGAGCGTCCCCTTTTCCTCGAAGGGGAGGCCGGCGTCGGCAAGACGGAACTCGCCAAGGTCACGGCGGCGGTGCTTGGAGCTCCGCTGATCCGGCTCCAGTGCTACGAGGGACTGGACATCTCACAGGCGGCCTACGAGTGGAACTACACCCGGCAGATGCTGGCCATCCGGCTGGCGGAAAGCCGGGGAACCGCCATGGAACAGCAGGACCTGTTCGGCCCGGACTTCCTGCTGCGCCGGCCTCTCCTGCACGCCATCGAGTCCTCGTCGCCGGGCAGCCGCCCGGTGCTGCTCATCGACGAGGTGGACCGCAGCGACGAGGAGTTCGAGGCCTATCTGCTGGAAGTCCTTTCGGACTTCCAGATCACGATTCCCGAGATCGGCACGATTCAGGCGGAGGCGCCGCCGGTCGTGGTCCTGACTTCGAACCGGACCCGGGAGGTCCACGACGCCCTGAAACGGCGCTGCCTCTACCACTGGATTCCCTATCCCAGCTACGAACGCGAACTCGAGATCGTCCGCGAGCGGGTGCCCCAGGCGGCGGCGCAACTGGCCGCGGAGGCCACCCGGTTCGCCCAGGAACTGCGCGAACTCGATCTCTTCAAGCGCCCGGGAGTGTCCGAAACCCTGGACTGGACGATGGCGCTGGCCTCGCTGGGGAAGACCGCCCTCGACGAGGCCGCGGTGGACCGGACGCTGGGAGCGCTTCTCAAGTACCGGGACGATCTCGAGATGGTCCGCGGGGAACGGGCGGGGGCCATCCTCACCCGCTTGGCCGCCGGAGTCTCTTGACGCCCGCGGCCCGGGGTCCGCAATCGGGAGCTGGGGCGGCGCTCCCCCCGCTGCTCCAGAACCTCACGCTCTTCGGGCGCCTGCTGCGGGGGATCGGGCTCCCGGTGTCGACCGCCCGGATGCTGGATCTGGCGCAGGCGCTGCCGCTCATCGAGGTCTTCCGGCGCGAGGAGTTCCACGCTGCCGCCCGCGCCCTGCTCATCCACCGGCGCGAGGACCTCGAACTCTTCGACGCCGCCTTCGCGCTCTTCTGGGAAACGCCGCCCGAACGGTGGACGCGGGCCCGGCTCCCCGGAATGATGCTCCGGAAGCAGCGCTCCCCGGTCCGGCAGGCGACCTTCCGGCCGGTTGTCCCCGGGAGGGATGCCGGCTCGGATCAGGAGCCGCAGCATCCATTCGCCCGGCGCACCTGGAGTGATCGCGAGTCCCTCGAGCACCGCGACTTCTCCGACCTCGACGAGGACGAACTGCGAGAAGTACGCGCGCTGATCCGGGACGCCGGCTGGCGGGCCGCCCGCCGCCGGGTGGTGCGTTTCCGGCCCGGCGGCAACCGGAACCTGGATCTCCGCCGGACGCTGCGGAGGGGGCTCCGGTCGGGCGGCGAGTGGGTGCGCCTCGAACGCCGGCGGCGCCGGGAGAAACCGCGGCCGCTCATCGTGCTCGCCGACGTGAGCGGATCCATGGAGCAGACAGCCCGCGTCCTGCTCCATTTCCTCTACGGGCTCTCGCACGGGTCGCCCGGGCGGGTGGAGGCCTTCGTCTTCGCCACCCGGCTCACCCGGATCACCCGCAAGCTCGCCGACCGGCGGGTGGACCGGGCCCTCCGGGAAGCCTCGGAAGCCGTGCGCGACTGGTCGGGCGGGACCCGCATCGGCGAAACCCTCCACCGCTTCAACCTGGAGTGGGCGCGGCGTCTGCCCACCTCCGCCGCGGTGGTGCTCCTGGTGAGCGACGGCTGGGACCGCGGCGATCCGGCCCTCGTGGCCTCCGAAATGGAGCGCCTTCGGGGCCTGGCCTGGCGGGTGGTCTGGCTGAATCCGCTGCTGTCCGATGAGGGGTACGAGCCGCTTACCCGGGGAATGGCTGCGGCGCTTCCCCACATCCACGACTTTCTTCCCGTGAACAACCTGGCGAGCGTGCGTTCGCTGGCGGACCACCTGGCGCAACTGGATCCGGTCGGACGTTCCGCTGCCCCGCCTCTCAGGACCTGGCGGCGGGCGCTCGCTGCGCCGGCTTCCGGGTCCGCACGATAATCCCGCCACCGTCCCATGCGCGACATCGCTCCGGCCCTCGATTCCTGGCTGGCCGGAGAAGGGCCGCTCGCGCTCTCCACGGTGGTTCACACCTGGGGTTCGGGACCGCGGCGTCCCGGCGCCCGGATGACGATCGACCGCGAGGGCCGGATCGCCGGCTCGGTCAGCGGGGGCTGCGTCGAATCCAGTGTGGTCGAGGCGGCGCGCGAGGTTATCGAGAGCGGAGAGCCACGGCTGCTTCGCTTCGCAGTTTCCGACGAACTGGCGTGGGGAGTGGGTCTCGCCTGCGGCGGATCGCTCACGGTGTTCGTCGAGCGGGCGGACCGGGAACTGCTCGGCCGGGTGCGCGAGGGAATGCGGCGCCGGGACCCCGTGGGACTGGCGGTCGTGACCTCCGGGCCGAACCTCGGCGACAGCCTGGTGAAGTTCGCCGGGTCGCCGGGAATCGGCTCTCCGGCGCTGGCCGATGCCGCCGATGCGGCCCTCGCAGCGGGCAAGCCACTCGCGACCGATACGGAACACGGGTCCGTCTTCTGCGACGTCATCCTGCCGTCCGAATCGCTGGTCATCGTGGGCGGCGTCCACATCGCGCAGACACTCTGCGGTCTCGCGACCCGGGTCGGCTACCGTCCGGTGATCTGCGACCCGCGCCCGGTGTTTGCCTCCTCCGAGCGTTTCCCCGGCGTGGAAATCGTGAACGAGTGGCCTGAGGAGGGATTTCGGCGGATCGGGCTCGACGCGAGCACCGCGGTCGCCACCCTGACGCACGACCCGAAGCTGGACGACCCGGCACTCGCGCTGGCCCTCGAGAGTCCCGCCTTCTACGTGGGGGCGCTCGGCAGCCGCAAGACGCACGCGCGGCGTCTCGACCGGCTGCGGGAGCGCGGCACCCCCGAGGACGCACTCGCCCGCATCGCAGCGCCCATCGGTCTTGCGATCGGGGCGCGGACGCCGGACCAGATCGCGCTCGCGGTGATGGCCCAGGTGGTGGCGGCGAGGAACGGCGTTTCGGTGGGATGAGCCCCGTCCTGGAGCTGGATCGGGTCGTTCGACGATATACGCAGGCAGACGGGTCGGAACTGACGATCCTCGACTCCGTCAGCCTGGGCATCGGGAAAGGCGAGACCGTTTCCGTTGCCGGACGGTCGGGCAGCGGGAAGAGCACGCTGCTGCACATCGCGGCGGGCATCGAAATCCCGAGCGAAGGGACCGTTCGTCTCGGGGAGAGGGACCTGGCCGGCCTCTCCGACCCGGAACGCAGCCGGCTGCGCGGCCGGTTCGTGGGACTCGTGTTCCAGTTCTTCCATCTCGTGCCCTACCTGACGGTTCGCGAGAACGTGCTGTTGCCGGCCCGCATCGCTCGCGTCCATGAAGTGCCGGGCGAAGCCGAGGACCCGACGGAGGTGGGCGCCGCCGCCGATCGCCTGCTTGCCGCGGTCGGACTGGAAGGCCGCGCCCGCGAGCCGGCGCGGCGGCTCTCGGGTGGCGAAATGCAACGGACGGCGATTGCCCGGGCGCTTCTGCTAGGACCTGCGCTGCTGCTGGCCGACGAACCGACCGGCAACCTCGATGCCCGTGGCGCCGGCACGGTGGCGGACCTGCTCTTCCGCCTGGTCCGCGACCGGGGCGCCGGACTGCTGCTCGCGACCCACGATCCAGAGCTTGCGGCCCGGGCCGACACCCGGTTGCGGCTGCGCGGGGGGCGGCTCTTCGCCGATGAGCGGCCGCCCTCCTCGAACGCGCGGTGATCCGGCTGCTGCTACGGGCCGCACCGGCCCGCTTTCGGGCGGCGCCTGCGCTGGGGGCACTCCCGGTCCTCGCTATTGCGCTGGGCGCCGGAGCGGTGCTGTCGGTGCAGCTCCTGAACCGGGCGGCGCTCGAGACCCTGGACGCCGGTCTCGAGGTCATATCCGGTGGCGCCGATCTCGTCGTTGCCGGGCTGGTGGAGGAAGCCGGAAGCGTTGCGGACGAGGCGTGGCCGGCCGTCCTCGCGACCCCGGGCGTCCGGCGCGCCGCGCCGGTGATCCGCCTCGCCGGGCTCCGGGTGGGAACCATCGACCGGGAGGTATCCGTCCCCGGGTGGGGAGTGGACATGGTTTCGGGATCCTTCTATTTCGCCGGTGCGGACGAGGGAACCCTCGCTCCGGAGGTCTTCTTCTCCGGAGGCATCGTCCTTCCGGAGCGGGTTGCGAGCCGGCTCGGAGTCGGTCCGCTTAACCCGGTGTGGATCGGGCTCGACGGCGCGGGCGCCGTGGGTCGGCGCCCGACGCTCGTGGCGGGGACGTACCCTGGCGAGAACGGGCACGCTTCCGCCTTCCTGGACCTCTCCTACGCCCAGGCGCTTCGCGGACGGCCGGGTCTTGACCGGATCGAGGTGTCCGTGGCGGAAGGATCGGACGTAGAAACGATCCGGAGTGCGTTGTCCGCGCGGATTCCCGGAACCAGGATCGAGGAGAGCGGAACGCTGCGCGCGGAGGGGGCGGATCTCTTCGCGGCGTTCCGGCTGAATCTCCTTGCGCTCTCCGCGGTGAGCCTGCTGGTGGCGGCGTTCCTGGTATATGCGAGCGTCCGCGCCGCGCTCGCCGCGCGCCGCCAGGAGATCGGCCTCTACCGGGCGCTCGGCGCCTCGCGCCGGCGCGTGGGGACGCTGCTCCTCGGCGAGGTGCTTCTCATGGCCCTCGCCGGCGCCGTCCTCGGGATTCCGGTGGGCGCCCTGGCCGCCGGAGCCTCGCTGGACCGCGTCAGCGCGACGATCTCGAACCTATATCTACTGGAAAGGATCGAGGGATTGACGATCGATCCGCAGGTCGTGCTGCTGGCAGGGCTCGTCGCCGTGGCGGCGGCGCTCGCCGGGGCGGCGCCGCAGGTGCTCGCGGAGTCGTCCCGCGCGCCGGTGACCCTGCTGGCCCCGGGGCGCGCTTCGCTTTCCCCGCGACGCCGCCGGTTCTGGCGCCTTGGTCCGCCGGTCGTCGGGACGGCGCTGATCGGAGCCGCCGGCTGGGCGGCTCTCGATCCCGGGAGTTGGCCGGCGCTTCCCGGAAGCGGTTTCGGGGCGGCCGGCGCGCTGCTCATCGGGGCCGCGCTCCTCCCGGACGCGGTGATCCGGCTGGCGGCGGGCTCCCGGGCGGGGCAGAACTCCGCGGTCGGCCGGGGAGTCCTCGCCGCTCTCCGGGAGTCCGGTTCCACGGGACCGCCGGCGGCGGCGCTGGTCGTGGCGGTCGCCATGCTGGTCGGGGTGAGCGCCCTGATCGGGAGTTTCCGGGCAACCCTCGATGCCTGGCTGGGGGAAACGCTGGCCGCCGACATCTACGTTTCGCGGGCAGGGGGAGCGGGGGGGGCGCGGTCGATCGCTTCCGAGCGCCGGGCCCTGTCCGCCGAGGTGCTGGCCGCCACCGCCGCGGATCCGGACGTTCGGGACCGCGATCTGCTGCGGGCGTTGCGAATTCGGCTCGAAGGGCGGCCGGTTGCGGTGTTGGGGGTGGACGCCGCCCTCCCCGCAGCGGGAGACCGCTTCTCCATTCTGGGAGATCGGGAGGCGGCGCTCGCGGGTTTCGGGAGGGGGGAACTGCTGGTGTCCGAGCCGCTGGCGCGGCGGCTGGGGCTCGAGGCCGGAGCCGCGCTGTCCCTCCCGGCCGCAACGGCAGGCCGTCCCCTGCGGGTCGCCGGGGTCTACCGCGACTACGGCAACGAACAGGGGGCGCTGTTCCTTGACCGGACGCTCATGAACTCCCTCTACCCGCCGGAGCCCGGGACACCGGCGCCCGTTCACGGCGCCGCCCTCTACCTCCGGGAGGGGGCCGACCGGGCGGCGGCGGTCACCCGTCTGGAACGGACGCTGGGGCCGAGCGCGAACGTCGTGGACAACGCCGCGCTCCGGTCCCGGGCGCTGGATGTGTTCGACCAGACGATGGCGGTGACCGGGCTCCTGCGCGTCTTCGCGCTGGTGATCGCGGCGCTCGGGGTCGGACTCTTCCTCTGGACGCTGGTGCGCGAGCGGGCCCCGGAAGTGGCGCTCAACCGAGCGCTGGGGGCGGACCGCGGACAGGTCGCCGCCGGCTTTCTCGGCCGGACACTGGTGATCATCGGGATTTCGCTCCTGATCGGCGGCGGCGCGGGCGCCGTGCTCACCCTGCTCCTGGTCCAGGTCGTCAACCCGGCGTGGTTCGGCTGGACCCTAACGCTCCATTGGCCGCTCGAAGTCCTGGCCGCGCAGGCGGCCGCGGTGGTGCTGGCGGGTCTCCTGGCGGCCGTCCTTCCCGCGCGCCTGGCCTCCCGCCTGGACGCGACCGCTCTCCGCCAGGAGATCTGATGATCCGTTCGGGCCGGATGGCGCTGTGCCTGGCGCTGCTGGCGCCGGCGCCGCTCGCGGCGCAGGAGTGGCAACAGGCGGCGCCGGATTACCCATGGGAGTTCCCGAACGATCACTGGGCCCACGTCGGCTACCGGACCGAATGGTGGTACTTCGTCGGCTTCGCCGACACGGTCGACGGCTCCCGCCGCTTCGCCTGGCAGTTCACCCTGTTTCGCACGGGTTTGGCGCTTGCCGCACCTTCGGCCGCGCCTTCCCCCTGGGAAACGGGGCACGTGGCGATGGGGCACGCCGCGATTGCCGACCTCGAAACCGGAGAAAGGGTCTTCACCCAGACCGTCCAGCGGGAGGCTCCGGGACTGGCGCGCTTCGCTCCCTTCCCGGATCCGGAAATCGCCTGGATGCGGGGCCCGCCGGGAACGCGCGAGCCGTGGTCTCTGGCCTACCGCGACGGTGCGTTTCATCTCGGCGCGGCGGACGCGGAACGCGGACTCGCGTTCGCCCTCCGTGCCGTTCCTGCGCGCGGCCCCTGGTTCCACGGAGAGGCCGGGCATTCGCCGAAATCGGAGGGCGGGTCGGCCAGCCTTTACTACAGCCACCCTCGTCTAGAGGTGACCGGATCGCTCGGACTCGGCGACACGAGAACCCAGATCGCCGGGAGCGGGTGGATGGACCGCGAGTTCGGATCCAGCTGGCTCGCGGCCGATCAGGCCGGGTGGGACTGGTTCGGCCTGAACCTGGGGGACGGGCGCGACCTGATGCTCTACCTCCTGCGGCGTCGCGACGGATCGCTGTCCTACACCGACGGCACGCTACGCGATGCCGGCGGGGACACGGGCAGGAGGGTTCGAGGCGCCGAGGTTGAAGTCCTCGAAACCTGGATGCCGCCCGATCTCGAATCGGACCCGGGGGACGCCCGGCCCTATCCGGCGGGTTGGCGTCTTCGACTTCCCGGGGAAGACCTCGATCTGATCGTCCGGCCGCTCCTCCCGAACCAGGAAAACCGCCGTCCCGCCGGCCAGGCCGGACCTGACATTCCCTATTGGGAAGGAGCGGTCCGGGTCGAAACCGCCGGTTCCGGAACTGCCGGAACTCCTCCGGGCCGCGGCTTCGTGGAACTCACCGGATACCGGTCGGACGTGGCCTTGGCCGGCCTCGCCCCGGATACAATCGAAAGCTCATCCGATGCCCGGCAAGGGAGGCGCGACATGATGCAAGGCCTGATGGACGGCGTGACCTTCGTATTCCGGTGGCTCCACATCTTCGTGGGGATCATCTGGATCGGCCACCTCTACTTCTTCAACTTCGTGAACGCCCAGATGACCGCCAAGCTCGACGGCGCCACAAAGGCGAAGGTGGTGCCCGAACTCATGCCGCGGGCCCTCTATTGGTTCCGGTGGGGCGCCGCCTGGACCTGGATCACCGGCGTCGTGCTGCTCCTGCTCGTCTTCTGGCACGGCGGCCTGATGTTCGATCCGGGCGACGGCTGGGGCGGTGGGGCCATCGCGATGGCGCTGATCACCTTCGTCGCGGTCTTCGTCTACGACGCGCTCTGGAACAGCGGCCTGAAGTCCAACGTGCGGGCGGCAACCATCGTCTCCTTCCTGCTGCTCGCGGTTACCGTGTTCCTCTTCGTCAACGTCGGCGCCTTCACGCCCCGGGCAGTTCTGATCCACACCGGCGCCATGTTCGGAACCATGATGGCCTTCAACGTCTGGTTCCGCATCTGGCCGGCCCAGCAGCGGATCATCGCGGCCGTCAAGGCAGGCGAAGCCCCGGCCGCCGCCGACCCGGCGCTCGCCGGGCTGCGCTCGAAGCACAACACCTACATGTCGCTGCCGCTCCTCTGGGCGATGGCGAACGAGCACGCCACGCCGTTCTTCGGCGGCAACTTCGGGATCCCCGGCGACTACTACTGGGTGGCCTGGCTGGTGATCGTGGCGATCGCATGGCACGTCATCTTCCAGTGCTACCGGATCGCCGGCCGCGTCTCCGGAATGTAGCGGGCTGAGCGCCCGAGGCCGGGGAGGCGTAGGCCTTCCCGGCCTGACTGCGCCCCGGCCGCTTGTCGGGTTTCGACGCACTAGGTTGTCCAATGTGCATGACTGACTAGGTCGTCGGCAGTTTTCCGATATTATTGCCATCGTGCAATCCAGTTATATCCGTTTCCTCGGAACGCCGGAACAGAGTTTCTTCCTGCTCGGCCTGCGGGGAGTCGGGAAGAGCACCTGGGCCCGGGGAGCGCTTCCGGACGCGACGTGGCTGGATCTGCTCGACCAGCGCCTCTACCAGGATCTGCTGGCGGACCCGTCGCTCTTCGCCCAGTCCATCCAGCATCTCCCTTCCGGAAGCTGGGTGGTCGTGGACGAGGTGCAGCGGCTTCCCGCGCTCTTGAACGAAGTCCACCGGCTGATCGAGGCGCGCCGGCTGAACTTCGGGCTGCTGGGCTCGAGTGCACGGAAGCTGCGGGCCGCCGGGGTGAATCTGCTCGCCGGACGGGCACTGCTGCGGACGATGTTTCCGCTGACCGCAAGCGAACTGGGTGATGACTTCGAACTCGAACGGGTCCTCCGCCACGGGTCTCTCCCGCTGGTATGGACCAGCCCGAGGCCGCGGGAGGTGCTGGAAGCCTGGGTGCTGCTCTATCTCCAGGAAGAGATTCGCGCGGAAGCGGCGGCGCGGAACCTCCCGGGTTTCGCCCGGTTTCTTCCGGTGGCCGCGCTCATGAACGGTCAGGCGATCAACACCTCGGGGATCGCGCGGGACTCCGGGGTGGCCCGTACCACCGTGCAGGGATATCTCGGGATTCTGGAGGACACCCTGCTCGTCCACCGGTTGCCGGCGTACGACTCCCGGCTCCGGGTGCGCGAGCGCCGTGCGCCCAAGCTGTACTGGGTGGATCCGGGCATCGTCCGGGCCGTCAAGCGCCAGTTCGGGGAGCCGGCCGCCGAAGAACGCGGCGCGCTGCTCGAGAGCTGGGTACTGACCACCCTGCGCGCCCACGCCTCGGAGACGGATCTTTATGACTCGCTGTTCTTCTGGGCATCCCATCAGCGAAAGTCCGAGGTGGATTTTCTGCTGGAGCGGGCCGGCGAACTGCTCGGAGTCGAGGTCAAGGCCACCGACCGCTACCACACCGGTCTTCTTCGAGGACTCCGGTCGCTGGATCGCCTTCCGGGAGTAGTGCGTCGAGTTCTCGTCTACACCGGCGAGCGCCAATTCCGCTCCGCCGACGGCATCGAGATCTGGCCGGCGAGGCACTTCGCGGAACGCGCCGCCGCCGGCCATCTCTGGCCGTGAGGGTGGTACTTTCCACGACTGCCCTGTTCTGGACCGGACGCGAAGGACGACAACGAGGAAACATGATCGTGGCGCGTGCGTGGCTCCGCTGGTTCGCCGTTTCGGCCGTTCTCATCGTGGGCGGGTGCGGAACGTCTACTGGCGAGGCGCCGTTTCCCAACCGCGCTATCGAGATCGTTTCGTGGGCCACTCCGGGAGGGCCGAGCGACCTCCTCGCCCGGGCGATCGCCGAGGCGGCGCCGGACTACTTCGAGGGTCAGCGGGTCTCGGTCATGACGCGTCAGGGCGGAGCCGGGGCTGCGGGAATGCAGTACCTGAGGAGCCGCGCGGGCGATCCTCACGTGCTCGGGGTGTTCACCGCGAGCGGCACCGTCAACATGGCCACCGGACGGATCCCCTTCGCTCCCGGCGATTTCACTCCCATCCTCCGTATCCAGGTCGATCCCTTCCTCGTCGCCGTGCGGGAGGACAGCCCGTTCCGAACGATCGGGGACCTCATCGGAGCCGCTCGGGAGCGGCCCGGAGAGGTCTCCATGTCCGGCTTCGGGGCCGCTTCGGCGCACTTCCTCGGGTTCCAGCGCCTGCGGGCTGCCGCCGGCGATCCCGACATCCGCTGGATCGCCTACGAAGGATCCGGCGACGCGGTGGTCGCGGCGCTCGGGGGCCACACCGACGCGGCGCACACCAACTACAACATCGTGCGCGAACACCTGCGGGCCGGCACCATGCGGGTGCTGGCGGTGGCGTTGCCGCTGACCGCGCTCCGGGACACACCGACCTACCTCGACGAGGGCTACGATCTGGCGCCGGTCCACTGGCGGGGGGTGGTGGGGCCTCCCGGCCTCTCCCCGGAGGTCCGCGCCGATCTCCGGGAGCGGTTGCTCGCGACCATCCGGACGGCGGGCTTCCAGGAATACATGGCCCGGGCGGCGATGGAGTACGCGGTCATGGAGGGTTCGGACGCCTTTGGGGCCTGGATCGCCGAGGAAGTCGATACCAGCCGGGCGCTGCTCGGGCGGCTGGGGCTTCTCATGAATGAGTGAGTTCCTCCGTCCGGCTGCTTTCGTGGAGGCCGGACTGGTCGCCCTGCTGGGGGCGGGGATGCTGCTCGATGCCCGCGGCTATCCGGCGCCACTCATCGAAGGCGTGCCCGGTCCGGCGTTTTTCCCGGGCTTGGTGGCCTTCCTGCTGATCGCCTGTGCGGCCGTCCTGGCCCTCCGGCCTCCGAGGGGGCCGGCCGGTGCGGCGATTGACGGCGGAGGGGCGCTCCGGCTCGGCGGGGCGGTGCTCTGGGTCGCGGGCTTCCTCGCCGTTCTCCCGCTGGCCGGACACCTGGTGGCGCTGCCTCCGCTGGTCTGCGGGCTCATGTGGCTCTCCGGAGAGAGGTCTCCCTGGATCCTGTCCGCCGTCCCGCTCGCGTTCGGCGCTTTCGTCCACCTGCTGTTCGTGGTCGCGCTCGGAGTGCCCCTGCCGTGACCGAATTCGCGGAGGGGCTCGCGACCGCACTGCAGCCGTCGAACCTGGCGGCGCTTCTCGGCGGCAGCGTGCTCGGCGTGTTCGCCGGAGCGGTGCCCGGCCTCAGCTCGACGGTCGGCCTTGCGCTGGTCCTGCCCGTCACCTTCGCGCTGGAGCCCACCCCGGCTCTCCTCATGATGATTTCCATCTACATGGCGGCGGAATACGGCGGTTCCATCACCGCGATTGCGATCGGCGTCCCCGGGAGCTCTCCCGCGCTTGCGACGACCTTCGACGGCTACGCGATGACCCGCCGAGGGGAGGCGGGCAGGGCGTTCGGGATTTCCCTCTTCGCTTCGATGAGCGGCGGGATTCTGGGAACGCTTCTGCTCGTGGCCGCGCTCGGGCCCCTGTCCCGCGCGGCCATCGCGTTCGGGCCGCCCGAGTACTTCGGCCTCGGGGTGTTCGGGCTGGCGATCGTTGCAAACCTGGTCGGAAGCGATCCGCTCAAGGGGATCATCAGCGCGCTGCTGGGCCTGCTCGCCTTCATCGTGGGTCTCGACGTCCTCACCGGGGCCCCTCGGCTGACGCTGGGAACCACGGTCCTGATGGACGGACTTGGGCTCGTGCCCATGCTGATCGGCTTCTTCGCGATCGCCGAAGCACTGAACGGAGTGGCCGGCCGCCGCGCGACGGTGGAGGGAACTGTGGGCATGCGGGGAGCGCTCCCGGCCTTCCGGGATCTCTTCGGCCTCTGGCGCCCCGTCCTCCGCGGCTCCGCCATCGGCGGAATCATCGGTGCGATTCCGGGGGCCGGCGCGACGATCGCCTCCATCGTGGCCTGGAACGAGGAACGCCGAACGTCCCGCACGCCGGAACGCTTCGGTAGCGGAGAACCGGCGGGAATCGCGGCGCCGGAAGCCGCGAACAACGCCTGCGTGGGCGCGGCCATGATCCCGCTGCTGGCCCTCGGGATTCCCGGCTCGGCGAGCGCCGCGGTCCTGCTCGGAGGGCTGACGGTCCAGGGAGTGGCGCCCGGACCTCTGCTGATGACCGAGCAGGCTTCCCTGGTGTACGCGCTCTACGCCGGCTTCATCGTCGCGGTCGCGTTCATGCTGGCGGTCGGGCGCCTCGGCATCCCGCTGTGGGTGCGGGTCGTGAGCCTCCGTCCCCGGATCCTGATGCCGCTCGTGGTCGGCGTCTCGTTGATCGGCGCCTTCGTGCTCCGGGGCAACCTGGCCGACGCCTGGTTCGCGCTCTTCTTCGGCCTGCTGGGGTTCCTCATGCTTCGGCGCGGGTATCCCCTCGCGCCCGCGGTCCTCGGACTGATCCTGGGGCCCATGGTGGAGACGAACTACCGCCGGGCGCTCGCGCTGTCCTCCGGTTCGCACACCGTGTTTGTCGAGAGTCCCATCGCCCTCGTGCTGCTCCTGCTCGCGGTTGCGAGCTTCGCGGCGCCGGCGTTGCGCGGACGGTTGCAATCGGAGCGCGCCGCCCGCTGAGCATCCGTTCCGTCAGCGGCGCCTGGCCCGTCGCGTACCCTCTGCCGTTTCACCCGGACCCTGCGGGTGTCCCGTCGAAACCGTCCCAACCTCCCCAGGAAGAACCCGTGAGCGCAACCGCGACCGTCATCGACTTCATTCTCGACACCACGATCGAGGACCTGCCCGGCGAACTCCTCGCCGAAGGACGGCGCTGCTTCACCGACGGTGCCGGGGTCATCCTCGCGGGCAGCACCGACCCCTGTTCCCGCATCGTTCAGGAGCAGATCGCCGGGCAGGGTGGAAACCCGGAGGCCGCCATCCTGGGCCCGGCCGGACTGCGGACGCCGGCTTCGCTGGCGGCCCGCGCCAACGGAACGGCGGGTCACGCACCGGACTTCGACGACACCCAGCTCTCGAACGCGCCGGACCGGATCTTCGGGCTGCTCACCCATCCGACGGTGGCGCCGCTGGCCGCGGGCCTCGCGGTCGCCGAGCGGCAGGACGCCACCGGGGCCGAGCTCCTCGAGGCGTTCCTGATCGGTTTCGAGGTGGAGTGCAAGATCTCCGAAGCCATCCATCCGCGGCACTACATGGAGGGGTTCCATTCGACGGCCACCGTGGGGGCCATGGGGGCGGCGGCGACGGCGGCGAAGCTCGTCGGGCTGACCCGGGCTGAGTTGGCCATGGCGCTCGGAATCACCGCCAGCCTCGCGTCCGGGATCCGGCTCGGCTTTGGCACGATGACGAAGCCGCTGCATGCCGGCCGGGCCGCCGAGAACGGGATCCTCGCCGTCGATCTCGCGGCGCGGGGCTATACCTCCGGCCACGACGCGCTCGAGGCCCCGTGGGGCTTCTTCCGGGTCTTCGGGGGCGGTTTCGACCCGGAAAGGCTGAATCTCGGCGACCCCTACACGCTCCTCGATCCCGGCGTCTCGGTGAAGATGTTCCCCTGCGGCAGCCTCAGCCATCCGAGCCTCGCTGTGCTTCTGGAACTCGTCCGAACGCATGATCTGTCTCCGGGAGACATCGACCGGATCACGTTCCGGGCGGGACGGAACATTCTCAATCCGCTCCGCTACCTGGATCCCCAGAACGCTCTTGAAGGAAAGTTCTCCGTCCCGTTTCTGCTGGCGAGCGCGGTACTCCGCCGCCGGGTCGGACTCGCCGAGTTCGCGGACGACTTCGTCCGTTCCCCGGAGGTCGTGGAGATGATGCGGCGGGTCTCGGTGGAGTTCGATGCCGAGATCGACGCCCGGGGCTACGACCGGATGCGGAGCGCAATGGACGTGACGCTCAGGAACGGCTCGGTGCTCACCGTCGAGGCCGACGTCTACCCGGGTGGCCCGGAGCGGCCGCTCACCCAGGAGGAGTTGCGCCAGAAATTCCGGGACTGCGCCGCCGGCGCGCTCCCTCCGGACCGGATCGAGGAGGCGCTCATGCAGGTCGAACGGATCGACGAGGCGCCGGGGGTCAGCGGTCTCGCCGGGGCCCTCTCGGGTGCTCCCGCCGGAGCGACGGCATGAGCCTGCGCACTCTGGTCCTGCTGGGAGCGGCCGCTCTCGCCGCGTGCGGGACCGGGGACCCTCCGGATCCGGGCCGGAGCGCCGCGCCTCCCTACGAGGCCATCCAGGTCGAAGAGAACTTCATGCTCCCCATGCGCGACGAGGTGCGGCTCGCCACCGATGTCTATCGCCCCGGCCGCGACGGGGCGCCGGTGGACGAACGCTTCCCGGTGCTGCTTCACCGCACGCCTTACAACAAGGCGTCCGGCCGTCTCTCCGAACAGGCCCGCTGGTTCGCATCCCACGGGTATGTGGTGGTCGTGCAGGACATGCGTGGCCTCTATTTCTCCGAGGGAATGTTCCAGAAGTACCACGAGTTCGACGCGCCGGACGGTTTCGACACCGTCGCCTGGATCGTCAGCCTGGACTACGTGTCGCCCTCCGTGGGGATGTGGGGCACGTCCTACGGCGCGCACACGCAGGCCGATGTCGCCAAACTGAGTCCTCCCGGTCTCGAGACGCTGGTTCTGACCATGGGAGGCCTCTCCGATGCCTGGACCCACAAGGTCCGCAACCACGGCGCCTTCGAACTGGGCCAGCAGCTGGGCTGGGCGCACAGCCAGCTCGCCGCGGTGACCGACGAGCCGAGTGTCCGGGCCCGGCTGGAAGCGGAAGGCCCCGCGGACTGGTTTCCGAACACCCCGTTCCGGAAGGGAGACAACCCGCTCTCCGCCGCTCCCAACTTCGAGGACTACTACCTCGAAATGCAGAACCACGGCGACTACGACGACTACTTCCGGGGCATCGGCCGCAACTGGGCCGAGTACTACGACCGGAGTTCGGACATCCCGATGCTCCACGTCGGCGGCTGGTACGACTCCTACGCTCCCGGCACCATCCAGAGCTTCCTCGAACTCTCCCGGATCAAGTCGGCTCCCATGACCCTCGTCATGGGACCGTGGACCCACGGAGGCAACAGCCGGTCCTACGCCGGCGACATCGAGTTCGGTGAAACGGCCGCCATCGAGGACTTCGCCCGGGAGTTTCACCTGCGCTGGTTCGATGCCCGCCTGAAGGGACAGGGGGATTTCGCGCCGTTCGCAGATGACCGGCTGGAGACGCCCGGCGCGGTGACCCTGTTCGTGATGGGCGGCGGCGACGGCCGCCGGGACGAGAACGGCAGGCTCTTCCACGGCGGGGAGTGGCGCACCGCGACCACCTGGCCGCTGGTAGGGACCGAGCTGACGCCGTTCCACCTGCGGGCGGGGGGCGGTCTGACCCCCGAGTCACCGGATGACGACGAAGGCGCCTCGGCATACACCTACGATCCCGAACACCCGGTCCCCACGATCGGCGGCGCCTTCTCGGGGGCGCTGAAGCGGGGCGGCTACGACCAGCGCGAGCGGACCTTCCTCTCGCTTTCCGGCGGCTCGGAGAACGGCTTCTTCGGTTCCGAAGTGGACGGCCGGCGGACGGCGGACCGCAGCGACGTCCTGGTCTTCGAGACCGAGCCGCTCCCGGAGGACATCGAAGTCATCGGGCCCGTTTCGGCGCGCCTGTGGGTTTCGTCCAGCGCTACCGACACGGATTTCACCGCCAAGCTGGTGGACGTCTATCCCCCGAGCGAGGACTTTCCGGAGGGGTTCGATCTCAACATCACCGATGGCATCCTGCGGGCCCGCTACCGGGACTCCCGGGAGTCCGAATCGCAGATGACTCCCGGGGACATCTACGAACTGGAAATCACCCTCTTCCCGACCGCGAACCGCTTCGGGGCCGGCCACCGGATCCGCCTCGAGATCTCGAGCTCGAACTTCCCGCGCTTCGATCCCAACCCCAACACCGGCGAGCCGCTCGGCCGTCACACCCGCACGGTGCCGGCGGAAAACGTGATCCACCATTCGGAGGAACATCCCTCCGCGCTCCTCCTCCCCCTCCAGTCGAGCGAGTAGCGGGCGGGCCGCAGGCGAAGGAGCCCTCGTGAACCCGCAGCGTCTCACCCTGGCCCTGGTCACCGACGTCTTCCCCGAGCCGGAGGAGCACGAGCGTCTGGCGGCGCGGCTTCGTGCCGCACGGGCTCGGGGAGCGCAGCTCGCCGTGCTCCCCGAGCTGCCGCTGAACCGGTGGGCGCCGGCGACCCGCACCCCGTCGGGCGCCGATGCCGAGCCCCCCGGCGGGCCCCGCGCCAGCGCGCTCGCCCAGGCAGCCCGGACGGCGGGGCTCGCGGTATTGGGAGGAGCGATCGTGCGGGATCGGTCGAGCGGCCGCCGGCACAACACCGCCCTGCTCTTCGATCCCACCGGCGAGGAACGGCTGGGCTACCGGAAGATCCACCTTCCCGACGAGGAGGGCTATTGGGAGGCGCACCACTACGAGCCGGGCGACCGCCTGCACGCGCCGGTGGACGTCGGCGGATTCGGGATCGGCGTGCAGGTGTGCTCGGACGCCAACCGGCCGCAGGGGTGCAACGCGCTCGCCGCGATGGGGGCCGAGGTGATCCTGGTGCCTCGGGCGACCCCCGCGGAGACCTGGCGGCGCTGGCGGCTCGTCTTGTGCGCCGACGCCGTGACCAGTTGCGCCTACGTGGTGTCGGTGAACCGCCCCGGCGCCCGCTCGGGCGGAATCATCGGCGGCCCGTCGATGGTCTCGGACCCGTCGGGAGCGGTGCTGGTCGAGACCACGGACCCGGTCGCCGTCGTCACGCTGGAGAAGGCCGCTCTCGAGCATGCCCGGAGCCAATACCCCGGCTATCTCGATGTCCGCGCCGACGTCTATGAGCGGGCCTGGCGCGATGTCGCGGGCGGGTAGGGACCGGGCAGCAGGTCAATCGTCCCGTCGGCGGAAGGCGAGCGAGCCGGCGATCGCCACTCCGGCGTTCAGCATCGCCCCGAGCAGGCCGGCGTGGATCCCGCCGATCTTCCCGTAGCCGGCGAGGGTGAGGCCGGCGGCCAGCAGGGTCCCGCAGATCACGCCGGCCAGCGCCGCTTTCGCCGAAAGGCGTGGCCACGTGAGTCCGAGCACGAAGACCGGCGCCGCCTGCACCAGTAGCTCCATCTTGAGTTCGAGGAGGCCCCAAAGGCTGATGCGGGGGGTCAGGGCGATGGCCACCAGTACAGCCATGATGGCGAGCGAGAAGCCTTTCCCGATCCGGGTGATCCGGGCCTCCTCCACCGTTCCACCGCTCCGACGGCGAAGAACCGGCGCCACGAAATCCTTGGCCAGCATTGAGGAGAGGGTCAGCAGCACCGAGTCCGCGGTGGACATGATGGCGGCCACGACTCCCACCACCGTCAGGATGCACATCCAGAACATCCACTCGGACTCGGATGCCCAGCCGCGCAGCAGGGCCGGGAGGACCTGATCGGCGGCAACGCCGCTGAGCCCGCTCAGCCGCGGGAGCGCCAGGATGCCGACCAGAAAGACGGGCAGGGTGGTGAGGAAGGGGAGGAAGGCCAGCACCGAGAGCGCCTTCCGAAGCGAGGCGCCGCTCCGGGCGGCGAAGATGCGCTGGATCGCCTGCGGATAGACAGCGCCGGAGAAGCCGATCAGCAGGAGGGTGCTCGCCCAGGTGGCCTGCATCGTGGCGTCCGGCCGGAAGCCCTTCGACGGCTGGTTCTCGAGCACCCAGGCGGTCGCCGCCCCGACGCTCTCGCCCGAGAACACGGTGGCGGCCAGGAGCCCGAAGAGTCCGATCGCGAGCAGGATGCCCTGCAGGCAGTCGGTCCAGGCGACGGCCCGGAGTCCGCCGAGGAGCTCGTAGCCGAGAATCGCGGCGGTGAGGACCAGGACACCGGCCGCGTAGGGGATGGCGCCGTCGGAGAGACCCGCCACCACGTGTCCCATGGCCATGAACTGCGCCAGCAGGTAGTTGGCGATGGCCGCCGCCATCACGAGGTTCGTGATCCGGGTGAGTCCGGGATGTCCGAACCGGTGGTCGAGCCAGTCCGCCGGGGTGACGAAACGGTGGCGTTCGCTGGCCAGCCGGAGCCGGGGCGCCATGACCAGGTACACGACGACGATGGCCAGCATGAAGCCGACGCTCATGACCCAGGGGAAGCCGACCCGGTATGCCTCGCCGGGATAGCCGACCAGCGTGTTGCCGCTGTACTGGGTGGCGTAGAGGGTGAAGAGAAGGACGACGCCACCCAGTCCGCGGCCGGCGAGATAGAAATCGGCGAGCGACTCCGAAGCGCGGGCGGCGCGCGCCCGGATGCCGAGGAAGGCCAGCACCGCGATGTAGGCGGCGAGGGCGGCGACCACCGCTGGCCCGAACTCCATGTCAGCCGTCCGTTCCGGGGTCCCCGTCGTCCCAGAGCCGGCGCGCGGCGAACGAGACCAGGCAGCTCACCGCAAAGGTGCAGGCGAGGGAGATGACCGCCCAGGAAGGCAGCCCGAGGACGATGGACGGCTTCCCGGCGCCGAACCACCACGGGATCGAGAACCCGTAGAGCACCGCGATCGCGACAAAGAGCCAGGGATGGCTCAGCGGGTCGCGCCGCAGCTTCATGCGTGCCGACGATACGGCGTTTGCCGGGGAAACGGAAAAGGCCTGCGGGATACTTTCCAGCTTCCGGAGGTTGCCCATGACCCATCGCCTGCTCCTCACGCTCGCGCTCTCGGCCGGGATCGCGCTTCCCGCCATTGCCCAGGAACCGGATCTGGCTCTCGTCGGCGGTTCCGTTCTGGACGTCCGCGAAGGGACCATGTCCCGGGCGAACGTCCTCGTCGGGGACGGGCGGATCCTGTCAGTCGGCGCCGAGACGCCTCCGGACGGCGTCGAGACCCTCGATGTCACCGGCAAGTTCGTGCTCCCGGGATTCATCGACGCCCACACCCACGCGTCGGAACTCTCCCAGGTGCGGCGCGCGCTCGAGTCGGGCGCCACCACGCTCCGGAGCGCGAGCGTGGGTTCCTACCGGGATGTGGCGATTGGCCGGATGGTGGCGGCCGGACACCTGGCCGGCCCCGACTACCTGGGGGCCGGGGTGTTCGTGACCCCGAACCTCGGAGAAGCCCGGCTCGCCTCCGAGAGCCTCTACGGAATCTCGGACGACATCCGCAGTGACGCGGACCTCCGGATGCTGGTGCGGGTGAATGCCGAGAACGGCGTCCGGGCGGTCAAGACCCGGGCCACCGAGCGGGCCGGCCTGCCCGACACGGACCCGCGGAAGCAGGTCTTCTCCGAGGCGCAGCTCCGGGCCATCGTGGAGGAAGCCACGGCGCTCGGGATTCCGGTGCTCTGCCACGCGCACGGCGACGAGGGCGCCCGCGCCGCCGTGCTGGCAGGGGTCGCGAGCATCGAGCACGGCACCTTCCTGACCCGGGAGACGCTCGAGCTGATGGCGGAGCGGGGCACGGCGCTCGTGCCCACCTACACCACCCTCGTCGACCTCGACGAGCCGGGTGGGGACTACGACCACCCGGTGCTGACCCTGCGGGCGGACTTCATGGTGCCCCGCATGGAGCAGACGATGCGGATGGCGCAGGAACTCGGGGTTCGGCTGATCACCGGTAGCGACACCAGCTACGGCCCGGAGAGCGTGAGCCGCGTCGGGGTGGAGGTCGCGAACTTCGTGAAGGTCGGGCTCAGCCCGATCGAGGCGATCCGGGGGGCGACCCTCTACAGCGCGGAACTGCTCGGCATCGCGGAGGACACCGGCGTGATCGAGCCCGGCAAGGAGGCGGACCTCATCGTGGTGGTGGAGGACCCGCTCGAGAACATCGCCGCGATCCAGGACGTGGTGGCGGTGGTCTCGAACGGCCGCCTGGCGGTGAACCGGCTTCCCTTCGAGGTCGTCGAATAACGGCGGGTCTCGAGTTCCGGCGGACCCCTCACTCCTTCCGGTAGGCGCTCCCGATCCGCACCGGCGGCGTCAACCGCTGGGCCTCGTACGGCGCCGCGTGAATCGCGCGCACGACGTCCATGCCGGCGACCACCCGGCCGAAGGCGGCGAACCCCTGTCCGTCGGGGTTCCGCATGCCTCCGAAATCGAGGGACGGCTGGTCGCCGACGCAGATGAAGAAGCTGTCGGTGGCGGTGTCCGGGCCGGTGCGCCCCATCGAGACGGCGCCGTCCACGTGCCGGAGTCCCGTCTCGCTGGTCCGCTCGAGCGCGATCGCGGGGAAGGGGTCCGCCGCCGCATCGGGATTGCGGCCGCCCTGGATGACCGCAATGCGGATGGAGTCGTCGGGCTGGTTGTCCGCGTGCACGGTGCGGAAGAAAGTCCCGCCGTCGTATTGCCCGCCGTCCAGGTAGCGGAGGAAGTTCTCCGCGGTCACGGGAGCCCGGCCGACGTCGACCTCCAGTTCGATGGCGCCCAGGTCGGTTTCGATGACGACCCGCACGGGATCGTCGGATGGTGCGGCGAATGCGACACCGCGGGCCCCGAACGCGAGGGGAAGCAGGAGGGCGGCAATCCCCCATCGGGGGGTGGCGCGGCTGGATCCGCGCTCAGGGGGGCTCTCTGGCCGATGGTCTCTCCGCATGCCTCTCCCGTCCTTTCGCCAGCGTGATCGGCGCCCCCAAGCGTAACGGTCTCTCCGCCCATCGGCCCGCTGGCGAGGCGGTGGAGCCGGCTGGCGCTCGGCGGCCACTGGTACCGTGCGGAGCCCGGAGGTTCCTGCGAGTGCGTCTCATCCTTTTCTGCCTGTCGTTGGTCCTGGTGCTTCCCGCCGCTGCCCAGGAGGCCGATCTGGCGGTCGTGGGCGGCTCCGTCCTGGATGTCCGCGAGGGAACGATGTCCTCCGCGAACGTGCTCATCGGGGACGGCCGGATCCTCTCGGTGGGTCCGGACGCGCCACCGGCGGGCGTCGAAACGCTGGACGTGAGCGGCAAGTTCGTGCTCCCGGGGTTCATCGATGCCCACACCCACGCCAGCGAACTCTCCCAGGTGCGGCGCGCGCTGGAGTCCGGGGCGACCACGCTCCGGAGCGCCAGCGTGGGGTCGTATCGCGACGTGGCCATCGGCCGGATGGTGATCGCCGGGGACCTCGATGGCCCCGACTACCTCGGGTCCGGCGTGCTGGTGTCGCGCGGCCTCGGCGAAGGCCGGCTCGCCTCCGAGAGCTTCTTCGGAATGCCGGCGGTCATCAGCAGCGACGAGGAGCTCCAGATGCTGGTGCGGGTGAACGCCGAAAACGGCGTGCGGACGATCAAGACCGCGGCCACCGGACGGGCGGGCCTGCCCAATACGGATCCCCGGCAGCAGATCGCCACCGAAGCGCAGCTCCGGGCGATCGTCGAGGAGGCGACCGCCCACGGCCTTCCGGTCATGTGCCACGCGCACGGCGACGAGGGCGCCCGCGCCGCCGTGCTGGCGGGGGTGGCCAGCATCGAGCACGGCACCTTCCTGAGCCGGGAGACGCTGGAGTTGATGGCGGAGCGCGGCACGGTGCTCGTGCCCACCTACACGACGGTCGTCGACCTCGACGAACCGGGCGGCGACTTCGACCACCCGCTGCTGGACGTGCGCGCTGACTTCATGAGGCCCCGGCTGGAGCGGACGATACGGATGGCGCACGAAGTCGGCGTCCGGGTGGTTGCCGGGAGCGACACCCCCTACGGACCGGAGAGCGTGAGCCGGGTCGGCGTCGAGGTGGCCAACTTCGTGAAGATCGGGCTGAGTCCCATGGAGGCGATCCGGGGCGCGACCCTCTACGCCGCCGCACTGCTGGGCATCGCCGCGGACACCGGCGTCATCGAGCCCGGTAAGGAGGCGGATCTCATCGTGGTGGCGGAGAACCCGATCGAGCACATTGCCGCGATCCAGGACGTGGTGGCGGTGGTCTCGAACGGCCGCCTCGCGGTGAACCGGCTCCCCTTCGAGGTCCAGTAACCGCGACCTCGCAAACTAGACTCCGGTCGATTTGAGCGCACCGTCCATCTGCATCCACGACACCGAAACACAGGCCGAAATCCGGCGGGCCGTCCGCGAATTCGCGGCCACCGAGATCCTGCCGCACGCCTCTCGCTGGGACGAAGAAGAGTCGTTTCCCGGCGAAACCGTGCGGAAACTCGGCGAGTTGGGTTTCCTGGGCCCCATCTTCCCCGAGAAGTACGGCGGAGCCGGTTTCAACTACACCGAGTACGCCGTGCTGGTCGAAGAGCTGGCCCGCGCCGATGCCTCGGTGGCGATCACCGTGGCCGCCCACGTGTCGCTCGCCGCAAACCACATCTACGAGCAGGGGAGCGAAGAGCAAAAGGCCAAGTACCTCGTTCCGCTCGCTACCGGTGAAGCGCTCGGAGCGTGGAGCCTCACGGAACCGGGGGCCGGCAGCGACGCGGGCGGAACCCGCACCACCGCCGTCCGTGACGGCAACGACTGGATCCTGAACGGGAGCAAGACCTTCACGACCAACGGTTCGCAGGCGGACATCGCCATCTGCATGGCTTCGAACGATCCGGACCTCAAGACCCACGGGATCTCCGCCTTCATCGTGGAGCGCGGGACCCCCGGATTTCGCACCGGCCGGAAGGAGAAGAAGCTCGGGCACCGGGCATCGGATACCTCCGAGATGGTCTTCGAGGACTGCCGGGTGCCCGACGCGAATCGGCTGGGGCCGGTGGGCACGGGGTTCAAGGCGGCGATGAAGGTGCTCGACGGTGGCCGGATCAGCATCGCGGCGCTCTCCCTCGGAATCGCCCAGGCGGCCCTGGAGTGCGCCGTCACCTACGCCCGGGAGCGCCGCCAATTCGACCGGCCGATCACCGACTTCCAGGGAGTGCGGTTCCCGCTCGCGGACTCCAGGCTGGAGATCGACGCGTCACACCTCCTGATCCAACGGGCGGCCGCGCTCAAGGACTCGGGCGCCACGACGAAGAGCGAATCGGCGATGGCCAAGTTGCACGCCAGCGAAACCGCGGTCCGGGTGACGAACCGTGCCGTCCAGGTGCTGGGGGGCTATGGATACATCCGGGACTACCCGGCCGAGCGCTACCTCCGGGATGCGAAGCTCATGACCATCGGGGAGGGGACCTCGGAGATCCAGCGGCTGCTCATCGCCCGCCCCCTGCTCGGGCGGATCGGCGCCTGATCCCTGCCGGAGGGTCTGCCTTGGGTTCCGACGCTGACGGCGGCGCCGGGATGTTCCACGAGCTGGCCGCCGGTGACCGCCGCGCCCTGGGCCGCGCAATCACCCTCGTGGAAGGCGGGGCCGCGGGAGCCCGCGAGGCGGCGCTGGCGCTCGAGTGGCCGGATCGGACCCGGGTGATCGCCCTGACCGGTCCGCCGGGAGTGGGGAAGAGCGAACTGGCGAATCGCCTGGCGGCGTACTTCGCTGACGCCGGCCTTCGGGTGGCCGTACTGGCCGTCGATCCTTCGAGCCCCAGGACGGGAGGCGCCCTGCTCGGTGACCGGGTGCGGTTCACCGGAGACTCGGGGGCGGTCTTCTTCCGGAGCATGGCGGCCCGCACCGGGGAAGCGGGTCTGGCTCCCGAAGTCCCCGCGGTGCTGAGGCTGCTGGCGGCCGGCGGCGCGGAGCGCATTCTGCTCGAAACGGCCGGCGTGGGGCAGGGTGACGATTCGGTCCTGCGCCTCGCCGATCTCGGGATCGCCGTTACCGCGGTGGGTCTGGGAGACGCCGTCCAGGCGGCCAAGGCCGGACTCTTCGAAGTGGCCGATTTCGTGGTGGTGAACCAGGCGGACCGGCCCGGTGCGGAGGCGATGGCCGCCTCGTTCCGGGCTCTGCGGTCGGGTCCCGTTTTCTTGACGTCCGCGATCGAGGGTACGGGAGTGGAGGAGCTGAGGGCGGCGGCGGAAGTCGAACTCGAGGCGCGTCACCCGCTGGATCGTTCAGCGGTGGCGGACGCGGACGGATCCAGGGCCGGGACGCCAGGTCCGGCGATCCGCCTGCACCACGTCGGTATCGCGATGAAGGACGGGAGCCGGGGGGCCGAGCTCTGGCGAGCCCTGCTGGGACTGCGCGAAACGGGCCGTTACCGGGTGGACGAGTTCGGGGTGCTGGCGCTGTTCCTGGCCCCCGAAGGTGAGCGGGCCCCGGCCGGTGGTTTCCTCGAACTGCTGGAACCCACGAGCGGGGACAGTCCCGTCGCCCGCTACCTGGATCGGCGGGGCGAGGGGCTCCATCACGTGTGTTTCGAAGTCGAGGACATCCACGCGACCCTCCGGGCTCTGGAAGCGCGTGGGGTTCGCCTGGTGGACCGGGAGCCGCGCCGCGGGGCCGGCGGCCACCTGGTCGCCTTCATCCATCCGGCGAGCGCCGGCGGGGTGTTGCTCGAACTGAAACAGGCCTAGGAATCCGCTGGGAAACCGGACGACGAAGCCGGATACCCTTCGTTCGCATGAAGCCCGCACTCTCGTTCCGGCGCGACCTGCTGATGCTGGTGGGCGGCGTCCCGGTCGCCTATGCGCTCGGACTGTGGGCGGGATCGATGGGGATCAGCGCCGCTCGCTGGCTGCTCCCGCTGCTGCTTGCCGCTCCGGCGATTCATGGACTCTGGCGGTATCTGGGGGAGGGACGCCGTTCGGAGGCGGTCCGGCTGATGCTTGGCTGGGCGGCCGCGCTGGCCGTCTTCGGGCCGATCGCGATGGCCGTTGCGCCCGGCGCCGCGGAGGCCGCGGTGTTCCAGGGCGCCGCCTACGGCGACGAGATGATGGCCTGGCTGGCCACCGGAGAAGGTGCCGAAGGGGATATCCGGCTCTTCTTGCCGATCCATCTGCAACGCCTGGCGATCTTCGTCCCGCTTTCCCTGGTGAGCGGCGGGGCGCTCGGACTCCTGATGGGCGCGGTGATGCTGAACTTCATGGACTTCTTCGTGGCTTCGTACGCCGTGGCGGCGAGCGGAGTGCCGTCGGCTCTTGCGTGGTTCCCCTGGGCCCTCTGCCGGGTGGCGGCTTTCGTGATCCTCGGGGTCGTTTGCGCCGAACCGCTGGTCCGGCGGCTCGGCAAGGTGAGCGCGCCACTGGAGCCCGGGAGGCGCCGTCTCCTCTACGTGGCCGGTGGACTCCTGGTCGCCGACGTGGCGCTCAAGGCCGCGCTCGCCCCCATGTGGGGACGCTTCCTGGCGGGCTTTCTCAACTGACGGCGCGCCGGCTTGGAACGCCGGTCTCCAGACCGGCACCGCGGCGCTCCGCGCCGCGCCCGTCGCAACCCCGCCCGGAAAAGGCGGTTCCCACCTCTGCCCGGAGTCCGAGGGCGGAGGTGGCACGTCCGGCTTGGAACGCCGGCTTCAGCCGGCACAGCCCGCCGCAGGCGGGCGGACGGCGTACCGCTGCGTCGTGTGAAGAGCGGGCGGCAGCGGATGTGCGTGACTCACCCATACGGGATGGCCGCCAACGATCCGGACCCGCCCGTGGTGGGCGATGCAGGATTTGAACCTGCGACTTCTACCGTGTGAAGGTAGCACTCTCCCGCTGAGTTAATCGCCCATTCCCGGGTTCCAAGAGGGCCGGCGATCTGACGCCGAACCCCACCTACGGAAGGCAGGGACGCTAGCAATCCGCCTGTTTCCCGTCAACCCGAGTGAGGAGCGTTTTCTTCAGGCGGGGCCCGGGCGAGGGGGTATCCGGCCCAGGATGGACGAGCCAACCTGGTCTCAGACTAAGTCGATAATGGATGGAGCGATCCGGGTACCGGACACCCCCGGCATCACAGGAGTCCACCGATGGATCAGGTCAACATCAACGCCGCCAAGACGCATCTTTCGAGGCTCATCGCCCGAGTCGAGAAAGGCGAGCAAATCCTCATCGCCAAGGCCGGTAAACCGGTGGCCCGCCTCGTTCCCGTTCGTCGGGCGATGCGACGGACGCCGGGGACCGGACGGCAGTCCCTGACGATCCGTGATGACTTCGACGATCCGTTGCCGCCGGAAATCATGAAGTACTTCGAGTTGTGACCTGCCTGCATTCGGCATTGGCGTCGTTGGAGGAGCTCGCGTTGGGCAACAAGGACAGCGCGTTCGACGACTCCGGCGTCGAACGTCTCTGGTAGTGACGAGCGGCGAGTCCTTCCCTCCGCCCTCAGGCGAGGTCGACGATCACCGGAGCGTGATCGGGCCTGCCAGTCCTTCCCCGGTTCTCGTGCGGGCTATGGACGATGCTGGCCGATCGAAGGCGTTCAACGACGGCTGGATTGCCCAGCACCAGGTCAAGCCGCAGCCCCTTGTTCTGCACATAGAAATCGCGGCGCCACCACCAAGTGAACAGCCTTCCTTCCGGGTTCAGATGGCGAACCAAGTCGGACCAACCGGCTTCCGCAAACGACCGGATCCGTGACCGCTCATCTTCCCTGAAGCCGGGCTCGCGCCTGCCGCGTTTCTTGCCGTACCAGTGCTTCCAGTCGTCAATCGGCTCGGGGGCGATGTTGAAGTCCCCGCAAAGCACTGCGGGCATGTCTTTGTGCGCCGACTCGCGCACGTACTCGGCGAGCGCGTCGAGCCACTCAAGCTTCCGCTCGACGCCTGACGGACCCTTGCCGCTCGCAATCGGGACATAGACGGTGGTGAACAGCAGTCCTGCCGTTTGAACGGTCAGCAACCGGGCGCCCTGGTCCTCCTGTCCGAGAAGGCCTTTCCGTGTTACCACCAAGGGTTGCCGGCCAAGGATCGCAACGCCGCACTGACCCCCGTGCCCATGGAAGGCCGCGCCATATCCCTCAGCCTCGAATATGGGCTGGTAGTGCTCCCGAAATGCGTCGTCGTCCGTTTTGGTCTCCTGTAGCGCCACGACATGGGGTCGGTTCTCACGGAGCCAACTCACCAGCTCGTCTCGTCGCGCCTTGAGGCTGTTGATGTTCCAGGTTGCTATTTTCATGTTGACCGAGAGTAGATCAGTGTCACGACAAAGCCTGTCACGCCGCTAGCGTGTAATGCGCTTTGGGCGGGTGCAAAGTCACGACGTGCGCGACGCTCCGCGCCGCGCGTGCCGGCTAAAGCCGGCGTTCCAAGCCGGTGCGCCATGACGGTGGGTGGAGTCACGACGTGCGCGGCGCGGCGCGCCGCGGTGCCGGTCTGGAGACCGGCGTTGCAAGCCGGAGGCGTCGCCCTAGAAGGACTCCACCTTCATCATGTTCGTGGCGCCGCTGAGCTGGTGGGTCCCGCAGACGACCACCACGCGGTCGCCGGAGGCGACGAAGCGTTCGGAGCGGAGCTGGTCGAGTGCCCGGCTGAGCATCTGGTCGGTGCTTCGGAACCGCCGATTGCGCATGGGACGGACACCCCAGCGCAGCGCCAACCGCCGGTAGACGCGATCCGACGTGGTGAAACCGAAGATCCCGCAGCGCGGCCGCATGCGGCTCACCTGGCGGACGGTGGCTCCCGAATCGGTGAAGGCGACGATGTAGGCGGCGTCGATGGTCGCGGCCGCCTCGCGGGCGGCGGCGGCGATCGCGTGCTCGATCCGGCTCCGGTCGATGAGAGCCTGGTAGTGCGGCAGTTCGCCGAAGTCCGCGTGCTGTTCGGTGTAGGTGGCGAGGCGGTCGAGCGTCCGTACCGCCTCGATGGGGTATTCGCCCACCGATGTTTCCCCGGAGAGCATCACCGCGTCGCTGCCGTCGAGGATCGCGTTCGCGACGTCGGAGGCCTCGGCCCGGGTCGGCATCGGATGGGAGATCATCGAGTCCAGCATCTGGGTCGCCGTGATGGCGATCTTTCCCCGGGAATTCGCCTGGCGAATCACCCATTTCTGGACGATGGGAACGCGCTCGGACGAGGTCTCGACGCCGAGATCGCCCCGGGCGACCATCACTCCGTCGGAGACATGGAGGATCTCCTCCAGGTTCTCGAGCGCCTCCGGCCGCTCGATCTTCGCGATGATCGGGATGTCGTCGCGATCGAGCCGCGCGAGCAGCCCCCGGACGGTCTCGACATCTCGCGCCCGCTGGACGAAGGACACCGCGAGGTAGTCCACACCGGCGTCCACCGCCGCCTGCAGGTCGGTCCGGTCCTTCACCGTGAGCGAAGGTCCGGACAGCGGCACGCCGGGCAGGTTGATGCCCTTCCGGGACAGGAGGACGCCCCCGATCACGACTTCGGTCTGCACGTCGCGGTCGGCGCTCTTGAGAACCCGCAGCTTCAGCAGCCCGTCGTCGATCAGGATGAAGTCCCCCGGGCGCACGTCCCGGGCGAGCTGCGGATACGTCGTCGAAACGGCCTCCGCGCTCCCCTCGACACTCCGGGAGGTGAGCACGAACCGGGCGCCCGGTCTCAGCTCGACACCTTCTGCGGGGACCTCGCAGACCCGCATCTTCGGTCCCGCCAGATCGGCGAGCGTGGCGACGGCGCGGCCCGCCTTGCGAGCCGCCCGGCGCACGGCGCGGACCCGGCTCTGCAGGCTGGTGGCGGTCTCGTGGGCGCAGTTGAGCCGGGCCGCGTCCATCCCGGCGTCCACGAGCGCCTCGACGGTCCTGGCGGGGCGCGTCGCCGGACCCAGCGTGGCGATGATCTTGGTTCGGCGAAACATGTCAGCCGTCTTGCGGTTCGGCCTCCGTCTTCCGGATGCGGGGAGGATCCGCGCTCCGGGGGCGCAGAACGGTCAGCAGGACCTTGAGGCCGGCGAGGAAGGAACCCGGCAGCGTGGAATCCCGGCCGCTTTCTCCGGTCGGCCGCCGGCTCGAAACCGGGACCTCGACCGACGTGATGCGCGCCCGGGCGGCGTTCACCTGCATCTCGGCGAGCCAGCCGTAGTCCGGATCCGAAAGGTTCAACTGCGACAGCGCCTGCCAGCGGATAGCCCGGAAGGGCCCGAGATCCGTGAAGCGATAGCCGTAGAACAGGAGGATGAGCCGCGTCGCGATCCAGTGTCCGAAGCGGACCAGCCCCGGATAGGCCCCGGAATCCGGGTTCCCCCGGCTCCGCGAACCCATGACGAAGTCCACTCGCGGAGACAGGAGCGGCGACAGCACCGCGGGAAGTTCCTCGGCGTCGTCCGTTCCGTCGCCGCGCAGGAACACGACGACATCGGGCGGCTCGGGCGCGAGGTGGACCATCCCGGTGAGGCAGGCGCGCCCGTATCCCGGGCGTCCCTCCTCGACGGCGGTGGCTCCGTAGCGGCGGGCGGCGTCGGCGAACTCGGCGCCCGGGGCGCCGACGACCACGATTTCCCGCAGATGGTCGTGGGGAAGAGCCGCCAGTACCCGGGAAAGCTCCGGTCCGCCGCCTGGTGCGGGAATGATCGCCGCCGTTCGCACGTTGAAAGTTGCGGGCGAGTATACGGGGCGGTTCCCGTAGGATGGGCGCCGTGAACGACCCGCCGATCCGATTCCGAACGCTCCTGCTTGCCGGCGGTTTGCTCGGCTTCGCCTGCTCGGCCGCTTCGCCGCCGGAGGCCGGGGAGGGTGCGGCGGTCCTCTTCCGGGGCGGGCAGATCCTCGACGGGACCGGGAATCCCTGGTACCGCGGCGACGTGCTCGTCGTGGGGGAGCGCATCGCCCGCGTCGGCGTCATCCCCGCGGACGAGCTCCCCGCGGAGACACGCGAGATCGACATCGCCGGACTCACCCTCATGCCCGGTTTCATCGATCCGCACTCGCATGCCGGCCCCGGGCTCGCCACGCCCGAACTCCGCGCGGGGGCACCGGTCATCCGGCAGGGGATCACGACCGTGATGGTGAATCCCGACGGGGGTGGCGACGTGGATCTGGCGGAGCAGCGGCGCCGCTTCGAGGAGGGGGGGATCGGTGTCCACGTGGCGCTGATGATCGGCCACGGGGCGGTCCGGCGGGAAGTGCTCGGGATGGAGGCCCGCCCGCCGACCGAAGACGAGTTCGAGCGGATGGCCGGGCTGGTGCGCGCCGGAATGGATGCCGGGGCCTTCGGAATGACGGGAGGCCTCTATTACGCGCCCGGAAGCTACGCGGAAAACGACGAGGTCGTGCGCCTGGCGGCCGAGATCGCGCCGTTCGGCGCCTTCGTCAGTCACATTCGCGACGAGAGCGACTACAACATCGGGCTGGTCGCGGCGGTCGAGGAAGTCATCGAGGTGGCCGAGGCACAGGGCATCCGCGGCGTGGTGACCCATTTCAAGGCGCTTGGCCCTCCGGTATGGGGCTTGAGCCGGGAGGCCACCGCCGCCATCGACGCCGCCCGCGCCCGGGGGGTGGAAGTGTTCGCGGACCAGTACCCGTACGAGGCCTCCGGCACGAGCATCGTCGGGGCGCTGGTTCCGCGCTGGGCGCTCGCCGGCGAAACCATGCCGGGGATGCCGTCGCCCCTCGAAACCCGGCTTGCGAGTCCCCAGGAGCGAGCGCGTCTGCGCGCCGACATGCTGGTGGCGCTGGAACGTCGGGGCGGCGCCGAGACGCTGCTGCTCTCCCGCCACCGGGCGGACACCTCGCTCGAAGGCCGCTATCTCAGTGACGTCGCGGAGGAGTGGGGTCTCGAACCCATCGACGCGGCGCTCCGCCTGCTCGACGCCGGCGGGGCCGGGCTCGTGTCCTTCAACATGTCGGAGGAGGACATCGCGCACATCATGACCCGCGAGTGGACGATGGGTTCCTCAGACGGGGGGCTCGTTCCACCGGGCGAGGGGCGCCCGCACCCACGCTTCTACGGCGCGTTTCCGAGGCGCATCGCCCGCTACGTGAGGGAACGGGAGGTGCTGACCCTGGCGGAAGCGGTCCGGGGCATGACGAGCCTGACCGCAACGGTGTTCCGGATGCACGACCGGGGACAGATTGCCGCGGGCCGCATCGCCGACCTCCTGGTGGTGGACATCGAGGAATTCGGTGATGCTGCCACCTACGAGAACCCGCACGCCCTCGCCGAAGGGATCGTGCACGCGCTGGTGGCCGGAGTCTTCGCCATCGAGGACGGCGAGACGACCGGGGCGCTCGCCGGCCGGGTGCTGACGCCGCACTGGATGGGCGGGGAATGATCTGCGCGTCCGCCAGGTCACGGCCGCCAGGCCACGCGCTACCGTTTCCGCCGTACGAAGGAGAACCACGTGAACCCTGACTCCGCCATCGCCGGGACGATTCTCGAGACGGTCGGGGACACGCCGCTCGTCGGACTCCGGCGGATCGGGCAGGGACTTCCCGGGCGGATCGCGGTCAAGATGGAGTCCTTCAACCCGGGCGGCTCTGTGAAGGACCGGATCGCGATCACCATCGTCGAGGACGCCGAGCGCCGGGGAGACCTGAAGCCGGGCGGGACGATCATCGAGGGGACCTCCGGGAACACCGGGATGGGTCTCGCCCTGGTTGCCGCGGTGAAGGGCTACCGCTCCATCTTCGTGATGCCCGACAAGATGAGCGACGAGAAGATCCGGGCGCTCCGGGCGCTCGGCGCCGAGGTGGTGGTGACGCCGACCGCGGTGGAGCCCGAGGACCCGCGCAGCTACTACAGCGTCGCGAAGCGCCTCGTCGAGGAAACCGAAGGAGCCCTCTACGCAAACCAGTACCACAACCCGGTGAATCCGGAGACCCACTACCGCACCACCGGTCCCGAGCTCTGGGAGCAGGTCGGGCCCGAGATTCACACGCTGGTGTGCGGGTTGGGTACCGGGGGCACCATCACCGGGACCGGCCGCTACCTCAAGGAGCGGAACCCGGAGATCCGCGTTGTCGGGGCGGACCCGGTCGGGTCGCTCTACGACGAGTACTTCCGGACCGGGAAGATCGGCGAGGCGCGCAGCTACAAGGTGGAGGGGATCGGGGAGGACTTCATCCCGTCCACCATCGATTTCGCCGTCGTGGACGAGGTGATCCAGGTGGGCGATCGGGACTCCTTCCTGATGACCCGGCGGCTCGCCCGCGAAGAAGGCCTCTTCGTGGGCGGTTCGGCGGGCACGGCGATGGTCGCGGCGCTGGAAGCGGCCTCGCGGGTCCCGCGGGACGCGCTCGTCGTGGTGCTCGCTCCCGATTCGGGCGCGCGGTACCTGTCCAAGATCTTCAGCGACGACTGGATGCGCCAGAACGGCTTCCTCGAGTCGCCGCGTGAGGGCGAGACGGTCGGCGACGTGCTGGCCGCGAAGGGCGGCCAGGAGATCGTCAGCCTTCCCCGCACCGCGGGAGTCCGCGACGCCGTCGCCCTGATGCGGAAGCACGACGTCTCCCAGCTCCCGGTCCGGGACGAGAACGGCTTCATCGGGGTGGTCACCGAGGCCTCGCTGCTGGAGGGCCACTTCTCCGGCGGGGTCGGCCGGAGCGATCCGATCAGCGCCTTCGTGAAGACCGACAAGATCGCTTCGCTGGACGCCGCGAGTCCGCTCGAGGAGTTGGCCCAGATCTTTGCCGGGGGCCGGATCACGGTAGTGACCGACGGCGGGCAGGCCGTGGGGCTGCTGACCCCCATCGACCTGCTCGATTACCTGTCCCGGGAAAACTGACGGACGTTACATCCGCCGCCAGCGCGGACCCACGCCACCCTCGCGGGGGGTCCAGCGCGGACCGAAGACGTCGGCGGCGCGGCAGTCCACGCAGTTGGAGGGGTTGACCGTCAGTCCGTCGTCGCGCGCCTCGTACACGCCGGCCGGACAGATCCGTTCCCAGAGCGCGGCGGTCTCGGGCGGCACCGGCTCGGGGACCAACAGATGGGAGGGGATGTCGTCCCGCGTGTTGTTGCCCGACCGGAAGACCCCGTCGAGCTTCGAGAAAGCCGGAGGAGGAACGGGCTCGGGTGCCTCCCGAGGCCGTGCGACGTCGTCTTCCACCGGCAGCGTGCCCGTGGGGAGCGCGCCGGCGGTCAGGGTGGCGAGTACGGACGTGAGCGCCCCGCGGTAGAAGCCGCGCTGGAACGCGGGCCGCATGTTCCGGTTGCGCTGCAGGTCGGCGAGGATCTCGCTGTCCTGGAGCGAGGCGTCGTAGAGCGACAGCGGCACCCCCGCCCGCAGATGCGCGACCGCCGCGTCGGCCGCGAGGATCCCCGAGAGCATCGCGTAGTGGATGCCCTTGAGCGACGGGACGTCCACGAAGCCGGCGGTGTCGCCGACGAGCAGCAGCCCGTCGCCCGACAGCCGCTCCGGGAGCGAGCCGACGCCCCCCTCCGGGATCAGGCGGGCGCCCCATTCGAGGCATTCGCCGCCCTCGAGGTGGGGCCGGATCCGGGGATGGGCCTTCAGCAACTGGAGCGCCCGGTGGGCGTCGAGCGCTTCGGTCGGTGCGTCGAGCCCCACCACCATTCCCACCGCCGACAGGCCGTCCCCCATCGGATACAGGAAACCGCCGCCGAAGGCGGACCGCGGGAGCGGATATCCCAGCGTGTGGATCACCCGGTCCGGCGGGTTCTCCGACTCCCAGAGTTCCTTCACCCCCAGCGCGAAGATGGGGGGGCTCGGCGACGAGATCCCGAGACGGGCGCGCCAGGCCTGCCCCAGCGGACCGCGGGCGCCCTCGGCGAGGATGACGACGCGGGCCGCCACTTCGGTCGCCGGTTCGAAGCCCGTTCCCGGCGAGCCGTCCCGCCGCCGCCCCGCGGGGACGGTCTCGAGCCCCAGCACCCGGTTTTCCTGCATGAGCAGCGAGCCGATCGCGAATCCCGGGAACACCTCGACCCCGAGCGCTTCGGCCTGTTCTCCCAGCCACCGGGCCATTTCGGAGAGCGACGCCGTGAAGAATCCGTGGTTTCGCATGGTGGGCGGGGTCGGCATGCGGATCCCGCGCCGCGAACCCAGGAAATAGACGCCCTCGCGGGTGACCTTCGTCCGGAACGGAAACGCGTCGTCCTCCATTCCCGGGAAGAGCTCGCGGAACGCGACGGGGTTGACCACCGCCCCCGAGAGGCAGTGACCACCGAGTTCCGCGGCCTTTTCGAAGACGCAGATGGCGAGCTCTTCACCGGCCGTCTTCGCGGTCTGCGCCAACCGGATCGCGGCGGCCAGCCCGGCGGGCCCGCCCCCCACGATCGCCACGTCGAACGGCAGCGCTTCCGGGCCGGGCGCCCGGTCAGCCAGCAACCGGTCTACTGGAAGCGAAGGCCGGGTCTCCCCGAGACGGATCATCCGCCGAACCGTTCCGGGTTCCAGCGGAGCCCGAGTTCCGAAGGCGGCGCGATGTATCCGAGAAGGGCGGAGGCGGCCACCACCGCCGGGCTCGCCAGGTATCCCTCGCCGCCGCGGCCCATGCGGTTCTCCCAGTTCCGGTTGAAGGAGGTGATCGCCCGCATCCCCGGACGGAGGGCATCTTCTCCCTGGCCGAAACAGGGACCGCACCACGACGCCCGGATCTCGCCTCCCACCGAGCGCAGCACGGAAGCGACGGGTTCCCCCCCAAGGCGTGGTTCGGCCTCCTCGATCGCCTTCCGGACTCCTCCCGAGCCCGGAAAGATGACGAACTTCTCGCGCGTCCGGTCGTGTCCGCGTTCACGCGCCGCGCGCACGACCTGGGCGGCGGCCAGCAGGTCGTCGTAGCTGCCGTTCGTGCAGGACCCGATGTAGGCGCGGTCGAACCCGACCCGGCCCGCCGCCACCTCGGTCGCGGGGTGCGCGTTCCCGGGCGCCGAGGGAAGCGCCACCAGCGGTTCCACCCCGGCAAGGTCGAAGACCTCCTCGGCGCTGAAGTCGGCGGCGG
>VXNL01000008.1 GCA_009840635.1 Acidobacteriota bacterium
CCGGCGTTCCAAGCCGTTGCGTCCTGAGGGCGCGTGGGTTTGCGACGTGCGCGGGGCGGAGCACCGCGGTGCCGGTCTGGAGACCGGCGTTTCAGGCCTCAGCGTTCGCGTTCGGCGAGCTTTCTTTCCAGCTCGCGGAGGCGCTCTTCGGTCTCGGCGAGCCGCTCCTGAAGGGCCTCGTAGTCGAATTCGCTCATGCGCTCGCGGGCCGCCTCGATGGCCTCCCGCATGGCCTCGCGGGTTTCGTCGGTGATCGTCGAGGGAAGCTCCCGCAGGACCTCGAGGCCCTCTAGGTCGGGCATCTCGAAGTGGAACTCCTCGAAGTTCGGACGATCCCCGCGGCCGAACCAGACGGCTCCCTCCCGTTCGGCGAGCGTGGCGGTCAAGGTCACCGGGGCCCCGTCGCGAATGACCTCCACCGAGACGTCTTCGTCCGCGTCGAACTGCGCCACCGAGCGCACCACGTCCCAGGAGTTCTCAGCCGGTTCGCCGGCGACCGCGGTGATCACGTCACCCACTTCGAAGCCGGCGGCAGCGGCCGGGCTGTCTTCGGCCACGCGTGAGATGAGCGTCCCGACGTCCCTCGGGGCGCCGTAGAACTCGCGCAGTTCTTCGGTGATGTCCACCAACTGGACTCCCAGGTAGCCGTGTCCCGAACGGCCCACCACCACGCGCGGCCGCACCGGGCCGCGGATCATGATCTGGGGAGCGGGGGATTCCGCTGCGGCGGGGGCGAACGGCGGGGCCGGGGCGCGGACGGGCTGCGCCTGTTCCTGCGGCGCCGCGGCGGCGAGCGCCGGGAGCGCGAGGGCAGCGGCAAGCGCGAGCGCGCCGGCGCGGAAGGATCTCTGGTTCACGGTCATCAACTTCTTCTCCTTGAACATTGGGGTCACCGGCGCGGGCGGGTGGAGGCGGGGACGACGAGCGAGGCGCCCGGCGGCCGGGCGGGACGGTCCAGGTAGGACTCGAGGTCCAGGAACAGGTCCACCTCCTCGTCGCCGCCGATCCGGAGGATGGGTCCTTCGGCGGAGTCGCCCCCGAGGCGGCGCATGGCGTCGAGTTCTTCGGCGAGGCGCCGGTATTCGCGGACGATCTCCTCGAACTCCCGGAGATCGGGGTCCGCGGGGGCTCCCGCGACGACCGGCTCCGCCGGAGCGGGCGCCTCCGCGACCAGCGGCTCTTCGGTTCCGGCCCCGTTCCACACGGACCGGACCAGCAGCCCCGAGGCGACCAGCGCCGCCGCGGCCGCGGCGAGGAGCCAGGGACGGAAGCGGCGGCGCCGCTCTTCGGCCCGCACCCGGGACATGACGCCCTCGGCGAAGCCGGCCGGCGGCTCGGGACGGGGGAGCGTGCGCAGCATCTCGCGCAGCTCGTCGTCGGTGGGTCTGCCAGGCATCAGGAAACTCCCTCGGTACAGCCTTTTTCGAACATCGGGGCGAGCAGCTCCCTCAGGCGTTGCCGGCCCCGGTGGGCGCGGGACTTCACCGTCCCCTCCTCGACGCCCAGCATTTCCGCGATCTCGCGGTAGGACCGCCCCTCCACGTCACGCAGCAGCACCGCTTCCCGGAACACGAGCGGAAGCCGCGGCAGCGCCCCGGTGAGCGCTTCCCGCACCTCGGCCCGCCAGGTGGCCTCGTCCGGGCGGGCCTCCCGGCCACCGGCGGCGATTTCTCTGGCGCCCGCCGGCGCCTCCTCGAGCGACAGGTGCGGCAACCGCTGGTCGGGCCGGCGCTGCCGGCTCCGCACCAGGTTCGCGGCGATCCGGAACAGCCAGGATTCGAACTTGCCGGACTCCTGGTAGCGCGCGGCGGCGCGGTAGACCCGGACGAAGGTCTCCTGCGCCAGGTCGGCGGCGGCGGCCGGGTCCTCGACGAGGTTCAGGAAGTACCCGAAGAGCCGCCGCTCGTAGCGCCGGACCAGCGGCTCGAACGCGTCGGGGTCGCCCGCCTGGACCCGCGCCATCAGCGCGGCGTCGGAATCGAGCGCCGCCGCTCCGGGGCCGGCGGCGGCGAAGGGGATTGCCGGATTCAGGGTGGCCATGCGCTTCGAGAGGACAAAACGCACGGACGCACGATCCGTTCCCGGGGCGGGGCCCTTCGGGCCGTGGGTGCGGCGAGGGCGTGTGCCGTGCCGCGGTTTCGCGGCCTGCGGCCGCGATGCCGGCCGGAGGCCGGCGCTCCGAGCCCGCGTCGCTACCCCGTCAGGGAGACGCCAGGGTGGTCTGGTAGGCGACGCCGCCCCAGGCGAAGCGGAGCATCCCGCCGCCGGCGGTGATCTCGAAGACGTTGCCGTCGCCGGAGGCCTCGGCTTCGTCGAGGGAGATCCGCGCCTGCTCCTGGTCCTCGATCTGGCCGTAGCCGCTGAGCATCGGCCAGGGCTCGGCGCGCATCGGCTCCGGTGCCTGGTCCCAGAGCTCGCCGAGCGCGATGCCCTGATGCCGGTTCACCAGCAGCGACCAGCCGCCCGACTCCGGAACGTGGAGATAGAGGCTGTAGCGGCCGGCCGGCAGCGTCTCGCCGCCGATCTTCACCGCTCCCGAGGTCTCCAGGATCGTGACCTGGTTCTCGCCGGCCCGCCACACGCGGTCCTCCGGCAGCATGTTCAGCAGGTCGGGAAGCATGCGGTCGCCGAGATCGGGACGGCCGTAGTCGATCGAGACGGACGCGCCGCCGACGTCGGTGCTCACCGCGCCGCGGGGAAGCGCGTCCTGGGCGGCGGCCGGGAGGGCGAGCGCCGCGGCGAGAAGGACGGCGAGAAGGGGGATTCGGGTCATCGGACAACTCCTTTGCGAAGAAACCGGAACCCTAGCCCGTACTTCTCCCGCTCAGACCCCTGGTGAAGTGTGCCCGCCGTGAGGCTGGGTGAGGTTGCGACGTGCGCGGCCCGCCAGTTCTCCCGGTGGGGGAGCGACGCGCGTGCCGGCTGAAGCCGGCGTTCCAAGCCGGGTCGTTCAGCCGTGGAGCATTGCGTAGACGATGAGGCCGGTCAGGGAGGCGTAGAGCCAGACCGGGACCGTGACCCGGGCCCAGCGGCGGTGGAAGGCGAACCGCCGGCTCGCCGCGAACGCCACCGTCGTGAGGATGAGCGGCACGGACACCGCGGACGACACGATGTGGGTGATCAGGAAGAAGAAGTAGACGGGACGCAGCATCCCCGTCCCCGGGTACGGGGTGTCCCCCTGGAAGTGGTGGTAGGTGAGGTAACCGGCGAGGAAGAGGGCCGCGGAAACGAGCGCCGCAATCTGGAACGCGATGTGAACCCGGCGCCGGCCGGCCCGGATGGAGACCACCCCCAGGCAGATGAGCGCGGTGGTGGTGGCATTGAAGGCGGCGTTCACCGCCGGGAGCGCCGCGGTCCATTCGGGGACCGAGGCCGCCGGCGGCCGGAGGTAGAGCTGCCAGATGATGAAGGCGAAGACCGCCCCGCCGGCCGCGAAGGCGGTGCGGACGATACGGCGGACGGAGTCGCGGTCGGCGTCGGGCACGGGCTGAGGGAGGATAGATCCTCGCTCCCGGCGGTCAACCGCGGCGGATCGTAACACCTGGAATGTTCACAAGGTGCATGCCGCCCCAATTGAGAGACAATGGGCGCATTGGGGAGGCGTCGCGACCCCGGTCCGATCCTGGGCCGGAGTCGCTGGCGCTGCCGGTCCCCAGCCCGGGAGGTCAGGATGTTGGAAGAAGGCGGCGCCGGAGCCGAACGCGGGGGTTGGCGCGGAACCCTGCAGATCGTCGTCATCGTCATTGGCGTGGCGGTGGCCATCTGGTTCGCCCGCGCTCCCCAGGGACAGGCGCACACGGACGACCTGAGGCTCGCCGAGCCGGGGGTCCCGACCGTCACCGTCATCCGGCCGACGCCGGGCGAGGCCGCCCGGAACGTCCGCACCACCGGCGCCGTCACGATCCTCGACGGAGTGCGGCTGTTCAGCCACAACCGCGGCGAAGTGGTGTACGTGGCTCCCGCGCTCCGGAACGGCGGCTCCTTCTCGGCCGGCGAGACGCTGGTCCGGATCGATCAGCGCGACGCCACGAACCGTCTCGAGGCGGCCCGGGCGCGGGTGCGCTACGCCGAGGCTCGCCTGCTGCGGCAGGAACAGAAGGCGGAGGCTGAGATCGAGGAGTTCCACCGGGACAATCCCGGGGAGGAGCCGCCGCCGCTCGTCGCCCGGACGGCCAAGATCGCCGAGAAAGCGGCTGACCTCGACCGCGCGCGACTGGGGGTGGAGCAGTCGGAGATCGTCCTCTCCCGCACGGAGATCTCGGTTCCCTTCGACGGGCAGGTCGCCGGCGCCCGGGCCACGGTCGGCCAGGTCGTGGGGCGGGACACGCCGCTCGGACTGGTCTACCAGAACGGAGCGCTCCAGGTGGAGGCCCAGATCTCCCAGGAAGAACTGGCGGGGCTCGAGCCGATCGTCGGCCGGCGCGCCACGGTGCGCGCCGGAGGACGGGAATTCGCGGCGTCGGTGGATCGCGTCGCGGCGGTCGTGGACCGGGAGAGCCGGCTCGTCACGCTCTTCCTGGCGTTTCGCGGCAACCCCCGCAATCTTCCCCGGCCCGGCACCTTCGCCATCGTCGGCCTCGGAGGACCCGCCCTGGCGGACGTCTTCGCGCTTCCCGAGGCCGCCGAACAGCCCGGCGGCCACGTCTGGGTGGTGGACGGCGGCACGCTGCAGTCCATCACCCCGGAGACGCTCGGGAGGACCGAAGCGGGCTGGCTGGTCGAAGCGTTCGATCCCCGGCAGGGCGTCGTGGTGGGGCGCGTCGTCGGCGCGCGGCCGGGACTCGCCGTCCGGGTCGCCGAGTAGCGGCCCCGGCGCGAGGTCACGGGAATGGACACCATGAACCAATCGGGCGAAGAGCGACCGCCCCCCTCCGGGCCGGGCCCGGACACCCCTCGGGGACCGGTCGCCTGGTTCGCGGGGAACCACGTCGCCGCCAACCTCCTCATGCTGTTGCTGCTGGGCGGCGGCCTGTTCGCCGCCTCCCGGCTCACCGTCGAGCGCGCGCCGCACTACGACCCGCGCTCCATCACGGTCGCGGTGCCGTTCCGGGGCGCGACGCCGGCGGAGGTCGAAGCGGACGTCACGGCGCGCGTCGAGGAGGCCGTCTCCGGCATCGTCGGCGTGGAGCGGGTGCTCGCGACCTCGGCCGAGGGGCGGAGCCAGGTCACGCTCGAACTGAAGCCCTTCGCGGACGCCGTGGACGTGCTGAACGCCACCCGGACGGCGGTGGAGCGCATCGAGAACTTTCCGCCGGCGCGGGCCGATCAACCCGAGATCGTGCGGACCGAGGTGATCCGCTCGGTCCTGACCTTCGCGCTGACCTCGGCGGAACTCGACGAGGACGGGCTGCGCGGGGCCGGCGAGACGCTCCGGGCGGACCTCCTCGCGCTGCCCTCGGTGTCCTTCGTGTCGCTGGCCGGGACGCGCGACCGCGAGATCCAGATCGAACTGAGCGAGGAGGCCCTCAGGCGCTACGGACTCACGATCAACGAGGTGGTGCGCCGCATTCGCGGGTCGTCCGTCAACGCGACCGGAGGCGAGGTGCGGACGGACGCGGGCGACGTGGTCATCAGTACCCTCGCGAAACGCGAGACCGCCGACGAGTTCCGGGACATCGTCCTGCTCGCCCGCCCGGATGGCTCGCTCATCCGGACCCGCGACGTGGCGACGGTCCGCGACGGCTTCGAGGAAGCGGAGGTGACCGCCCGGATCGACGGCCGGCCGGCCGTGTTCGTGCGCGTTCACGCGGGGGCCGGACAGCCTCCCCAGGAGGTCGCGGAAGAGGTCAGGACCTTCCTTGACGGCTATGCCCCGCCGTCCGGCGCGGACATCACGCTGTGGGACGACGAGACCCGGATCATCGACTTCCGGCTCTCCCGGATGTCCCGCAACGGGCTCTTCGGCGCCGTCCTGGTCTTCGTCGCGCTGCTGCTGATCTTCGACCTGCGGATGTCGCTGTGGATTGCGGTGGGCATCCCCGTCGCCTTTCTGGGCTCGTTCCTGCTGTTCGACGCCTTCGGCCTCACCGTCAACGTTCTCACCGTATTCGCGTTCTTCCTGGTGACCGGCATCGTGGTGGACGATGCGATCGTGGTCGGCGAGAGCATCGCCCGGCAGCGGGAGCGGGGATACCGCGGCGCAGCGGCCTCCGTCGCCGGGGTGCGGTCGGTCGGGGGGCCGGTGGTCGTGGGAGGACTCACGACCATGGTGGCCTTCGCGGCCCTGCTCCCGCTCGAGGGCGCGCTCGGCCAGATGTTCCGGTTGGTGCCGATCGCGGTCATCCTGGTTCTGCTGTTCTCGCTGGTCGAGGCGTTCTTCGTCCTTCCCGGACATCTCGCGGGAGACCGCGCCTGGAGCCGCTCGCCCCTGGCCGAAATCCAGGCGCGGACGCGCGGCGGTTTCGACGCGCTCATTCAGGGCCGGCTCGTGCGCGCCATCGCCCGGGCGGTGCTTGCGCCGTTCGTGGTGATCGCCGCGGTGGCCGCGGCGGTGGTGCTGGCGGTGGTGCTCGTCGTCGTCGAGGCGGTTCCCATCAATCCGTACCCCGGCAGCGTCGGGGCCGACCGCCTGGCGGCGGAAATCACGATGCCGGCGGGTACGCAGATCCACGTGACCAGAGCAGCGGCGGAGCAGCTCGCCGGGGCGGCCCGGGCCGCGGATGAGGCATCGGCGGCGGCCAGATCGAGTCCGTCGCGGTGCTCGTCGGCCAGCGGCTGCCCTGGCAGGCGATGGTGGGGACCCGGAACTATCCGAAAGGGACCCACCTGGCGACCGTGATCGCCAAGTTCGCCCCGGCGCCGCGACCTCTCGACGAACTGGACTTCCTGCGCCACTGGCGGGCCCGGTTGGGAGAGATCCAGGGCGCCGAGCGCGTCCACTTCGTGACCAGCGCGGACCTGTTCTCCCCGAGCGTCTCGTACACCCTGGCGCACGACGACCTGGAGGTCGTCGCCCGCGCGGTGGACGAGCTGCGGGACGCCGCCCTCGACATCGAAGCCATGCAGGAGGTCCATGACACGCTCGCTCCCGGCGCCCGGCGCTACGACCTCCAGTTGAGCGAGGCCGGTTTCATGGCCGGACTGACCCCCCGGCGGCTGGCGAACCAGCTCCGGGACGCATTCTTCGGCGCCGAGGCCCAGCGCATCCAGCGCGGGCCGGACGAGATCCGGGTGGTCGTCCGCTACCCGGCGGAACGCCGGCGCAGCGTGCGGGACCTGCTGGACGAGCGCATCTCCCTGGGCCCGGGAAAGGACGCTCCCCTGTCCACGGTCGCACAGATCACCGAGGTCCAGGACTACGCGACGCTGACGCGGCTCGACGGGCGCCGCGCCGCCACCGTGACCGCCTACTACGACCCGGAGATCGAGAGCGGCCTCCGG
>VXNL01000004.1 GCA_009840635.1 Acidobacteriota bacterium
GGGGGGGGGGGGGGGGGGGGGGGGGGGGGGGGGGGCGGGGGGGGGGCGGGGGGGTGGGGGGGGGGCGCCCGGGGGCGGGCGGCCCGCCCCCCCCCCCCCCGGCGGGTGTCGCCGGGCTCAGTTGACGCTGACGTCGATCTGGCGCGGCTGCGCCTTCTCGAGCTTCGGCAGGACGACCCGCAGGACGCCGTCCCTGGACTCCGCCCGAATGGCGGAGCTGTCCACGCTCTCCGGCAGGTCGAAGGAGCGGTGGAACCGGCCGAGGACCCGCTCGCGGCGGATCCAGCTTCCGGACGCGCAGGCGGTCTCGCAGTCTTCCTTGCCGGTCTCCCGGGCTTCCTCCCGCCGGCCCTCGAGGATCAGCCGGCCGTCGTGGTAGCGGACGGAGATGTCCTCGCGGGCAATGCCGGGCAGCTCGGCCTCGACGACGACTTCGGTGTCCGACTCGCGGACATCCACCGGGGGCGTCCAGAGCGAGGCGCCAATGCCCCGGCCACTCGCACTCCCGGTGGTGCGGACCGGCAGATCGAAGAACGGATCGGCAAAGAGACGCCGGAAGGAAGGGTTGAAGAGAGTCAGATGGGTCATGTTTGTGTTGCTCCTTGAGTGTGTGGCGGGAAGCTGTTTGGGGCCGTTCCCCGCGCCCGTCAGGTGACCGGTATCGCCTGACGCAAGGAATCTAGCAGCGGTGATGCCAAATATCAAGTGCTCTAACTCTGATTATCTGTTGTGAATTAACTCATATCTGAACAAGAGTCAGAATTCGTTGACCCTTCGACTGGCCCTCCCTATGATCCCGGCCATCGCGGGGGACCACACCAAGGGGGGAATATCGTGCGCATCGGCATCAACGGATTCGGCAGGATCGGCCGCAACATCTTCCGCGCGGTCCAGGACGACCCGGACATCGAGATCGTCGCCGTCAACGACCTGACCGACCCGGCCACCCTGGCCCACCTGCTGAAGCACGACTCGGTCTCCGGCGCGCTGCCGGGAACGGTGCGCGCGGAGGGGAATGAGATCGTGGTCACCTCGCCGGAAGGACAGGAGACCCGGGTCACGGTGCTGAGCGAACGCGATCCAGCCAACCTGCCCTGGGGACGTCTCGGTGCGGAAATCGTCGTCGAGTCCACCGGGATCTTCACCGCCCGCGAGCACGCTGGAAAGCACCTCGCGGCGGGTGCCCGGAAGGTCATCGTCTCGGCTCCCGCCAAGGGTGAGGATCTGACCGTCGTCATGGGGGTGAACGAGGACCGCTACGACGACGAGTCGCACCACATCCTCTCGAACGCCTCGTGCACCACGAACTGCCTGGCCCCGGTGGTCAAGGTTCTCCACGAGAGGTTCGGGCTCAGGAAGGGCGTGATGACCACCGTCCACTCCTACACGAACGACCAGCGCCTGCTCGACCTGCCGCACTCGGACCTGCGCCGCGCCCGCGCCGCCGGGGTGAACATGATTCCGACCTCCACCGGCGCCGCAAAGGCGGTCACCAAGGTCCTTCCCGAGCTGGAAGGACGGCTGGACGGGATCGCGGTCCGGGTACCCACCCCGAACGTCTCCCTGACCGACCTGACCGCGTTCCTGGAGCGGCCGGCGAGTGCCGACGAAGTGAACGCCGCGCTCCGCGAGGCCGCGGACGGTCCCCTGAACGGCGTTCTCGAGGTTTCGGACGAACCGCTCGTGTCCATCGATTTCCAGGGAAACCCTCACTCCTCCGTCGTGGACGCTCCGTTCACCAAGGTGGTGGACGGGGACGCGGTCAAGATCCTCGCCTGGTACGACAACGAGTGGGGCTTCTCCTGCCGCGTCCGCGACCTGATCCACCACATCGCTGCAAACTGACGGGCGCGCCTCGGAGCGCCGGCCTCCGGCCGGCATCGCGGCCCGACAGGGCCGCGAAACAGGGTTGTATGCGGACTAGCGGCTCCACTCCAGGTTGATCCGGGCCACCCGTCCCAGCGGGCGAAAGCCCCCGCTCTGATAGGCCGCATCGTCAAAGGCATCCTGCACGAGCGCGCGCACCCTCAACCCGCGCGCCACCTCGAAGGCGAGCGCCACGTCGAGCCGGCGCATCCCGGCGAACCGGAACACGCGTGACGCGAAGGTGTCGGGGTCGAAGAGCGGAGCGTGGATCTCCGAGGAGAGCAGGAGATCGGTGCTCCAGCGAACCCGTGTACCCAGGGCGCCCGACAGCAGTGCCCCGCCCTGATGGCGCGGCACCAGCCAATCGGATTCGAGTTCTTCGGGAGCGTTTTCCGGCGCGTCGGCGTCAGTGAAGGTGTAGTGGAGGTGCACCCGGGTGCGGCCCGGGAGGGTCACCCGATACGACAGCTCCGCGCCCTGGGCGATGCCTCCTTCCGTGTTCTCGTAGCCGGCGAACCGTCCGAACGGGTCGGACGCGAAGTCGAGGGATCCGAACGCGATGATCTGGCCCCGCTCCGACCAGAACCAGGCTCCCCGCAACTCGTGGCGGCCGTCCTCCGAAGAGGCGGAAAACCCGGCGTCCATCGTCGTCGTGTACTCCGGCTTCAGCCGCGGGTCCCCGAACACCGAGTAACCGAAACTGGAGTACCAGGTGCCGAACCGCTCGTAGAGCGATGGTGCGCGGAACCCGCGTCCCGCCGACGCCCGCAGGCGCAGCCCCGGAGCGAGCGCCAGCGAGGCCGCCGCCTCACCGGTAACGGCTCCCGCATCCGGCGGCGGCGCGGCGTCCTGCCAGGGGCTCCCGTCCACGGGGATCAGTTCCGGCGCCGCCGTCGTGAAACGCTGGGCCCGCAGCGCGCCGCGCAGCAACAACCGTCCGTCGGCGGGCTCCCCCTCGGCCTGCACGAAACCGGCGGCGCTGGTCTGGCGAAGCTGCGTTTCGAAGCCGGGGTCGGTGGTCGCCGCCCGCTCGGCCTCGAACTCCCCGCCGGCGACCAGCCGGACCGGCCCGCGAAAGACCTCCACCCGGGCGGCGCCGCTCCGGACCCCGCCCTCGTAGATCAGGGTGGACGGCGAAGGAGGGTCGAAGGGGTTCACGCCGGCCGGTCCGTCCTCGTTCTCGCGCCGCGTCCGCAGATCGTGGAGTCGGAGGGTCCAGGCCAGATCCGGACCGGACGACCCCCTGGCGGCGAAGAGGGTGGAAACGAACCGGGTCTCCTGGCTGTTGTCGGGGTCGTTGGCCGAGGGCATGAAGTTGCCGCCCCCGAGATCCAGGCTCTCGAGCGGTGTCCCGCCCTCGTAGCCGCGGATGGCCGATTCCGGGACCGGCTCGGCCTGGGTGACCCCGGGCCCGGCCGGACCGAGCGGGAACGGACTCTCGTTGAGGCCCACCGTGGCCAGCGAGAACAGCGAACGCGCGGTCAGTTGCACGGAATCGGACGGACGGAACCCGGCGCGCGCCATCCCGGTGACGTTCGTGAACGGGTCATCCCCATCCGCGCCCTCGCTCACCGCGAGCCGGCTGAAGCCCGCGGAGATCCCGCCGCGCGGGCCGCCGGCGCCGGCTTCGCCGCTCGCCGCCGAGTGGCCGTACTCCCCGAGCCCGGCGGAAAACCGCAGCGCGTCCGGAGCGGACTCCGAGCGGGTGACGATGTGGAGCACTCCGCCCATCCCGTTCGAGCCGTAGATCGTGGAGCCGCCGCCCCGCCGGATCTCCACCCGGTCCACCCCGAGCACGGAGAGCGACGGCAACAGCGCGGTCGCATCCGACTGGGGCGCCGCGGCGTCCCGGAGCGGCGCCCCGTCCACCACCACGGCGCTGGCCTGGGCGGGCAGCCCCCGGAAGCGGAGGGCGAGCTGCTGTCCCTGGCTGCCGGTCTGATAGACGAGTGTGCCGGGCATTCCGCGCAGCCCCTCGAGCAGGAACCACTCGTCCCGGTCCCGGAGGGCGTCGGCGGAGAGCGTGTCCACGAAGGTGCCGGACTCCTCTTCGCGCCGCGCCCCGAGCGCGGCGGACACCACCACCGACTCCCGGACCGCGGTGAAGCGAAGCGCCATCTCGACGGCGCGGGTCTCTCCCTCGGACAGCGTGACTTCGATCGGAGCCGCCGAGAGGTCCCCGTAACGGGCGGACACCAGGTAGCGCCCGTCGGGGACTCCTTCGATCCGTGCGCTCCCGTCGTCACCGGTGGTGGCGGAGACCCGGCTCGCTCCGGCGAGGGCGTCGGCCACGACCAGAGCGCCGGCCGCCGGTCCGCCGTCCGGGTCCAGCACGACGACCCGGAGGTCCGCTGCCCAAACGGCCGGCGCCGCCACGGCCGAGGCCGCGAGAACGAGAGCTAGTGAGTTAGTCCAAACGGTACGAGAGAGAAAACGCATGAGCCGGCCCTCCTTGAGGCGCGGAGCGCTCCTCGGGGGCCGACTTCGGTGCTGGAAGACGTTGCCGGCCGCATTTCACCCCGAACTCGGGAGTCGGCGTGGCGGCGGGTGAGTCTCAAGAACCAGTCCCTTCCCAACGAAGAGGTCTTTTGAGGTTCGGGCTCCGGGCAGGTCTCCTGACTTACGGACCGGACGCTCCGGCCCGAAGGCCGAGGCGTCCACCCTTCCCACCTTCCCCCCGGCGGGCGCCGGGAGTGGTTGCCGCCCCGCGGAAGCGGGACCGCCCGGAAAGGGCATTCCGATCACAGTGGCGTGGGCCGTCCGGGAATGGCACCCGGTTCCCTCTTCGTCCGGCCAGGCGGAGAACCGCCCCGCCGAAAACCTGAAGCCGCGTGTGGGCAGCGGAACATACCACCGCCGTCCCGCCAAGGTAAGGTTTGGCCGCCTTGCCCGGAAACCCCCGGAAGCTGACGCTCGCCGATCTCGACCTGCGCGGCCGGCGGCTTCTCCTCCGCGCCGACCTGAACGCGCCCCTCGCGAACGGGCGCGTGGCGGACGACAGCCGCCTCCGGGCCGCGCTGCCCGCGATCCGCACCGCGCGCGAGATGGGAGCGGCGGTCGTGGTCAGCTCCCACCTGGGGCGGCCCGGCGGCGATCCCGACCCCGCGCTCAGCCTGCGCCCGGTCGCGGAGCGGCTCGAGGAACTCCTCGGCGGCCCGGTCGGCTTCGAGTCCAGGCCGGTCGGGGACCCGGGCGGCAGTCCCCCCGAACTCCGGCCCGGCGCGGTCCTCGTGCTCGAGAACCTTCGTTTCCATCCGGGCGAAACACGCAACGCGCCCGAGTTCGCGGCCGCGCTCGCCGCCTACGGCGACGAGTACGTGAACGACGCCTTCGGCGCCGCCCACCGGGCGCACGCCTCGGTGGATGCCTGCGCCCGCCGCTTTCCTCGCGCCGCGGCCGGTCCCCTCCTTGAGGCGGAACTCGAAGCGCTCGGCCTGGCCCTCGGCAACCCGCCCCGCCCTTTCGTGGCCATCCTCGGCGGCGCCAAGGTCTCGGACAAGCTGCCGGTCATCCTTTCCCTGATCGAACGCGCCGATCGGGTCCTGATCGGGGGAGCGATGACCTACACGTTCACCGCCGCCCAGGGGCTCCCGACCGGCCGGTCCCTCGTCGAGCCCGACCGGGTCGCCGAGGCCGGGAAGCTCCTCGAGGCCCACGGCGACCGCCTGGTGCTCCCCACCGACCACTGCACGGCTCCGGCTCCGGACAGGGATCCCGTGCGCATCCTTCCCATCGGGGAGATCGCGGACAACTGGATGGGGCTCGACATCGGCCCGGCGTCGCGCGCCGCCTTTGCCGCTCACATCCGGGAGGCGGCAACGATCGTCTGGAACGGACCCATGGGGCTCTTCGAGGATCCGCGCTTCGCCGGAGGGACGACCGCCGTGGCGCACGCGGTGGCGGAAGCGACCGGCCGGGGCGCGACCAGCATCGTGGGCGGCGGAGACTCACTCGCTGCGGTCCGCGGGTCGGGACTGTCCGGCCGGATCAGCCACCTCTCGACCGGCGGCGGGGCCTCCCTCGCCTTTCTCGCCGAGCAGCCGCTCCCGGGGGTGGAGGCCCTCGCCGATGCCTGACCAGAAATCGACCCGCCGAACCGTCGTCATCGGGAACTGGAAGATGCACAAGACCGGCGCCGAAGGGGTCGCGCTTGCCGCCGCGATCGTCGCCGGCCTGCGTCCGGGTCGGGCGGAGGTCGCCGTCGCTCCCCCGTTCACCGCCCTCGCGCCGGTGGCGGGGGCGATCCGGGGAAGTTCCGTCGCGCTCGCGGCGCAGGACGTCTTCCAGGAGCCGGAGGGCGCCTTCACCGGAGCCGTGTCGGCTCCCATGCTGGCGGCCGCCGGATGCGCGATCGTGCTTGTCGGCCACTCCGAGCGGCGTCACGTCTTCGGCGACGGCGACGAGGACGTCCGCCGGAAGGCCCTCGCCGTGCTCGACGCCGGGATGCGGCCAGTGGTCTGTGTCGGAGAAACGCTGGAGCAGCGCGATGCCGGACGAGTCGAACACGTGGTCCAGGCGCAGCTCGAAGCGGCCGTCCGCGGCCTGTCCGACTCCCGGTTGACTCCTGTCGCAGTCGCCTACGAACCGGTCTGGGCCATCGGAACGGGCCGGACCGCGACCCCGGACACTGCGGAAGCCATGCACCGCGTCATCCGTGCAGGTCTGGCCGCTCTGGCGGGAGACGCAGCGGCCGAACGGACGCCCATCCTTTACGGAGGGTCGGTGAAGGGCGATAATGCCGGCGCCATCCTTTCCGGGGCCAACGTGGATGGCCTGTTGGTGGGCGGAGCCAGTCTCCGCGCCGACTCGTTCCTCGACATCTGCCACGCCGCCGGCTGAGCGGCGGGCCGGACGCCGGGCCGCCGCGCCGACTCGGGACAATCCCGCCCCGGAACCGGAAGAGCCAAACCCATGACCATTCTGCTCACGATCATCCACATCCTCGTCTGTTTCTTCCTCATCCTCGTCGTGCTCACCCAGCAGGGCAAGGGCCAGGATCTCGCGAGCGCCTTCGGCGGCGCCGGCAGCCAGGCGGCGTTTGGCGCCCGGGGAACGGCGACCCTGCTGACCAAGGTGACCGCCGTGGTCGCGGCCACCTTCATGGTCACCTCGCTGCTGCTCGGATACGTGCAGGACGATCCCGAGTCCCAGACCGTGGTGCCCGGAGGCGGCGTGGCGATCCCGGCACCCGCGGCGGAAACGCCGGCGCCCGCCGATGATCCGGCCGGGGAAGGCGAAGAAGCTCCGGAATCCGGGGAAGAAAGCGGAGAGCCCGAGCCGGGATCCTGATCAGGTCCCGCTGCTCGACCGAACCCTATAATTCCGCGTCCGGCAGCCGAGAGTTCTGCCGGTCCTCACCGCTGCCGAAGTGGTGGAATGGTAGACACGTGCGCTTGAGGGGCGTATGGGAGTTATCCCGTGGGGGTTCGAGTCCCCCCTTCGGCACCAGGTCTGAGCCGAGCGGCGGAAACGGCTTG
>VXNL01000055.1 GCA_009840635.1 Acidobacteriota bacterium
GATCGGCGCGGTGCCTCACGGGTTCCGTTCGAGCTTCCGGGACTGGGCGGCGGAGCGCACCGACGCGCCCCGGGAGGTGTGCGAGTTGGCGCTGGCTCACGTGAACACGAACGCCATCGAGGCCGCCTACCGGCGCACCGACCTGTTCGAGCGGCGGCGGGCGCTCATGGAACAGTGGGCCACGTTCCTGGCCGGAACCGACGACGCGGCGGCGGGGTTCCCGGCATGACCACAACCGCGCCTCCGTGTGCCCTGCTGACGCGGTCACCAGGGCCACTACGGGCGGAGAGAGCGCCCGGGCTGGCTGGCCAACTTGTTGGTAGGCAAGCCTACCCAGTGTGTACACACCGGGCTCTTGCGAGGGGACGCTGCGCCCCCCTTCGAACCCCCGGCTCCCGCGCCGCTGCCGGAGCATCGAGCGGTCGGGGGCGCAGCCCCCGAACCCCCGCAACGGCACCCGCACGGCTTCGCGGCGCACCGTTGCCACCCGCGTCCCGCAGGTGGACCAGGCCCTCGTCGGCCTCTCGGAGGCCCTCCGGCTCCCCACCCTCCGGGAGCGGGCCAACGAGGCCCCCAGCGGCCTCTGAGCGCGCCGGATCGCCGCTCCGGTCCGCATCGAGGACCACCCGGCGGCCGGCAACCTGGCCAACCGCCGCCTCCACCCGCCCGCGGGCGGGTTCCTGGCCTTCCCGCAGGGATGGATCGCGCCGCAGGCGCGGGCTGGGAGCGACCCGGACGCGGGAAGAGGGGTGCCGCGAACGCGGCCCGATGCCGTGCCGCTTTTCCGCTGGAAAAGGGGGGGTTGCTCCCAGCCCCGCCCGTAGCCCGAAAAGCGGGCACGCGGGCGGCTCCCTGCGGGGCCGAACCCCAACGGCGAGAACGAGATCGGGCGAGCCGGAGTCCGCGAACGCGGTGCCGGTGTTTGCCGCGAACGCGGACGATGTGCGTCCGCGGTCAAAAAGCGACCCCGGGGAGAGCTCTGGCCGGGGCGATTCGCTCGTCCGAGGGCGTCGCCGTGTCGTGGCGAGCCAGCACCTCCCCTTTGGTGGTGGCGGCGGTTCCGATGGCGGCGCGCCGCGCCGCCGTTTCAGCCTCCCGTCTGTTCCGTCCGCTGCTCCACCGGGTCCGGCTCGCGGTCCCGGCCCCCGCCGCCCGGCTCGCCCGAAAGTGGTATACGTTCCCGGCGCTGCCCCGTTCGGCTCGGGGTTTCCGGCGATTCAAGATCGTGCCGCCCCAAGTGGTTCCCCGTTTTGGGAACAGGGCGCAAACCGAAGAGGAAACAGTCGCTTACGAGACACGCATCGCGGTGCTCCGCGCCGCGCACGTCGTGACCCCCATCCACCCTCACGACACGTACGGCTTGGAACGCCGGCTTCAGCCGGCACGCAGGCCATAGGCCTGCAAAACGCGTCGCGCTGCCGCGCCGCATGGCGTACCGGCTCGGAGCGCCGGCCTCCGGCCGGCATCGCTGCGCGACAGCGCAGCGAAACCACACCGCGCCACGCATCCTCGCAGCAGCCCGGGAGGGGACCGCCGGCCTTCAGGCCGGCACCCGCGGGCCACAGGCCCGCAGAGGGCGCAACGCCGATGAGGAAGGAGGGCGTCTACAGCGTGGAACCCCCTACGGCCCTAGCGCACCACACGGAATGACCCAGACTCCATCCTCCCGGCGGTACGCATAACCGCTCCCCACGATCACCCCGAGGGCCGCGGGTCTGCCGACCGCGTCGGTATCCACCCGCTCCGCGAACCGCACCAGGTTCGCGGCGGCCTCGTCCACGCGACCCATCCCCAACTTGATCTCGAACCCGGCCCACCGGTCCGGCCCAGCTTCCACGATGGCATCCACCTCAAGCCCGGTGTTGTCGCGGTAGTGGTAGACCTCCGCGTCCGCAGCCTGGGCGTAAACGCGCAGGTCGCGAACGACCATGGACTCGAAGAGGAAACCGAACCACTCGAAGTCCGCGAGTAGCCGATCGGGTCCAGCGCCGAGTGCGGCCACGGCCAGAGACGGATCCACGAAGTGTCTCTTCGGGGAGGTGCGGAGACGCGAACGGGAGTGGAGCCACGGCACCCACGGCGGCTGGTCTTCGACGACCATCAGTCTCTCGAGTGCTGCCAGGTACCCGCGGGCGGTAGGCGGTTTCAGGTGGTCATCCGGCCCGTTCGCGTCGCGGGTAATCGTCGCGACTGAGGCGCAGGTGGCCACGTTGCGAGCCACCGCCTGAAGGAAGCGGCGAACCCGCTGCGGATCGCGCCGGGCGCCGTCTACGCGTTCGAGGTCCACGCGGCAGACATCGTCCAGATAGTCGCGGTTGGCCAGCATCGCTGCACGAGCCGAAGATTGAAGATGTCCCGGCCAGCCACCGACACTCAGGATCTCTGCTAGCTGCTCGACCGAAAGGTGTGCGCTCGCTCCAGCGGGCGTTTTTCCGTCGAGGAGCGCGCCCAGGGAGATCGCGCCGTTCGAGTGACCGAGTTCCGACAGTGACATCGGGCGCAACCGAAGGCGGCTGAACCTTCCGGCGCCTGAATGGCGGGTCGCGTCGTCCGGCGGGACGGCGGACCCGGTCAGGATGAACTGACCCGACGCCTGCCGCTCGTCAACGGCGCGCCTGACGTGGTTCCAGAGGACCGGAGCGAGTTGCCATTCGTCAATTAGCCGGGGGGTCTCCCCCCTGAGAACGAGTCCGGGGTCCACGGCGACTGCCTCGTGCGCGGTCCGATCCACATCCAGAAGGACCTCGCTCGCCGATGCCTGTCTCCCGGTCTCCGTCTTGCCGCAGCCCCGGGCGCCTTCGAGCACGACGGCGCCCGCGGATTCAAGACGGTCGGCGAGTTCCTGATCCGCGATGCGAGGGAGGTAGTTGCGGGCTCTGGGCAAGGCGCTGCGGCTCCTTGGAGCGATGCGGGTCAGAGGAAACTAATCGACCAACCGCTGCTTTGCAACGATTCTAACAGCACTGTTGCAACGGACAGAGCAGCGAATTTGCAAGTGGTACCGAGCCGCTTTGGCCGGGCGACATCCGACACCGGGACCGCAACCCTACGGCTGACGGGGCCGGCATCGGGATAGCATTCCGGGTCCGCCGCAACCCGGAGGGGTGCAAGAGTGGCTGAATTGGCCAGCCCGGAAAGCTGGTGTACCGGCAACGGTACCGTGGGTTCGAATCCCACCCCCTCCGCCGGTTGGTTTCCCGAGAGTGCCGATTCAATCCCGGAAGATCGAGTAAACGCTGGTTCTTTCTTCTGATTTCTAGCTGACGTCCTCGAACTCGCAATTCGAGAGCCGTATCGGATCGCCTCCGAGCCCCCATCCGCAGCCGGAGATCCGACCTCGTACGCGAATCTCGTCCTTCCAGGCGGTGCGGAGGAGAAAGCTCTTCATCCCTCGCCGGCGCGAATAGCATCGGAACCGAAGAGTTTCCCGCCCATCCGCTCGTCCTGGATTTGTTCCGGGTACATCAGCCAAGACAAACGCCATGGCGGATTTTCCGAACGAAGAGGTACCGATCAGTGTGCCGCTTGGCAGGTCAACACGCCGGCCGAGGTATCTGTGTTCACGGAGGGTCTCATTTGCCTGCATCCCAGTCAGATAGCGCGTCCCATAGGAAGTTCCCCCGGGTCGTTTCTCCGTGAGACGCCGGTGTAGAGCTTGGTGGAGTTCGCCGAGTTCCTCTAGGGACAAGGTAGGCTGCTTCCACGGCGCGGGGCGTTTGGCACGCAAGATTGCACGTTTGACCACCCATTTGGTCCCCTGAATGATCTCGGACACCAGCCAAGCGCGCAGAAGTTCCGTTACGTGTCCCCACCACTCGATCTCCTGCAGCGGGTCTTCACCAAAGGGGCCCTGCATTTTCCGACTCCTGTCAGTGAAACGGTGCGCGGGTCCGTTTGTCTTGCCTACTTACCCTAGAGCTTCTGTCGCGCATCCGCCTTTAGCAGAACTCCGATGAACTCCCCTGGAACCATGGCTGAATCGTCATGCCCCAAGTCCTTCCGGATAAGTCGCAGAACTTCGTCGAGCGACAGGACCTTGTTCTGGTCGCTCGTTGGAGCATCCGATTCTTCCTCCATCTTTGTCCAAGCCTGGATGAATTCTGCGCTTCCCCAGATGAGCATGCCCCTCTTGGCATCGAGCATCTGAGCTTCAAGTCGGGCCTGATTTGGGCCTCGCCCCGTTCTTTGCCGATCGAGGATGCCGTAAAAGACGTCCAACAACTTGCCGTAGGCGTCGATCTTTTTGTCATGGAGTCGCGCTTCCCTGTCCCTCTTCTTGATGCGGTCTTGGGTCCAGAGCGTCACGACAAGCCCTACTCCCCCAGCGAGGATCCCCGTTTGGAGTTCCGTGTTTGCACTGAAGAATGCACGTCCAAATAGAACCGCTACCACGATTGCCGCAAGGACGAACGCCAGGCTGGCGAGCCTGCCCGATCTTGGTGGTGATGATTCCATTGGCATCCTCCCGCGAGACTACGACTTTGACAAAAGGCCCTTGGGGCCGCTTGATTCAGCCTCGATGACTGTGCAACCTACAGAGCAGTACTGCGGCCAAGAGGAGTGTATGCGCGAGATCGCGATCCACCATCCTTTAGCGCATCTAGAGCTGCATGAACGAGGCTAGTGAACCGACGACGGTCACTCGGGAGGGCACGGCGGAGTCGTCAGTCCTATTGGGAGGCTTGTGGCCTCGTCGCCACACGCTTCGTCCAGCATCGCCTGTGTCAGACCCCGAGAGGCCCTGAGAGTGGTGCCACGAATCTTCGTGCCTGTCATCACCGCGCCAGTAAGGTCAGAGCCTGTCAGGTCTGCCGACTGCAGGTTCGAGTCCACGAGGATCGAACCGCTCAGATCCGCGCCGTGCATGGAGGCGCGAGAGAGGTCTGCAAGACTCAGATTCGCTTTGGACATCGCGGCCCTGGCTAGGAGAGCATCGACCAAGCGAGCATTCGAGAGGCAAGCACCGGTAAGCGTCGCATCAAGCAGAATGGCGCGGTCTAGTTTGGCCCGTTGCAGATTGGCGCCAGCAAGCTTGGCTTTGTGGAGGTGTGCACGCCGCAAGTCTGCCAGATAGAGCGACGCGTGGCTTAGGTTCGCCTCGATCAGCATCGCGCCGCGGAAGTCCGCCGCTTGGAGATCAGCTGCAGTCAGATTCGAACCGACTAGATAGGCGTCCTGCAGATCGACATCTCGAAGGAAGACACCCTGGTGTTGCCGAGTCAAACAGGCATCCCCGCGTTCCGAGACAGGTCGAGATAGGTCTATGCCGACAAGTGGCGCGCCCGATTTGTTCAAGTACTCCAATGCTGTGGTCTTGCCACTGTTCCCGGGTCCCGGAGTGGCTACAACTTGCCATGCTTGTACCGCTCTCGCCCTGCTTCGTTCGTTCAGGTCCATCGAGAATTGGATGGCGGACAGGGTGAGCGCAATGGCGGCAACCATGACACTCCAAGGTTGGATCACGGAGACGGTTTCGTGGGCGCGCTGCCAGAATCGGCGGCGCTGACCCTCAGCGGATGTTTGGTTCGCGTTCGGGCTGATCTGCGGGGAGTCGTCGGCCATTGATTCCTCCTGGAATCGGGTTCGCTAGCGCGAATCTGGGGCCCCCGACTCTGCCTAGCCATGACGAATCAGGGTTCGGAACGGTCCAACAGGCCGCGAAGCCGCTCGTCGGCGGGGGGTCGACCAAGGGCGGGCGTTGCCGGCTCGTCAAAAGCAACTGGTCGGGTGCTACTTGGTGCTGAGGATCAACACGTAGGCCTCATGAAGCGCCCCGAGCGCTTCGACGATTTCCTCGTTGATCTTCTGTGGAAAGCCCTGGGCGGTCAGACGCTGGAGGTCAGCCGCCCTCTCGCTGTAGGCGGAGTGGACCTCCTCCTCCGTGGAGAACGATCCGAGGCCGAGCAACATTCGAGCCGCAGCCAGTTTCTGAGCTGTAGAAAGCTCCCCATGGGCGTCAGTCGCCGCCATCTCCTCGATTACCGACACTCCGCCGGACGACAGACCGAGGGTTAGTGCCATCTTGTCGAGAATTCCTCGTTGAGCCGGGTGGACGGAACCATCGGCCCACGCCATTCCGAGTGCGTTACGAAACAGGTTCTCCAACTCGCTGCGATCCAGTCGTTGGGTCACCACATCGCGGAATTCCCCCACGGCGTGTTGCAAGTCAAAGTCCTTGGATTTGCCGTGTTCGAAAGCCCGGCGCAAGTCTGCCAAGTCGGAGCGATTCCCGCGCAACCCCGCGAGTACAAACACCATGTATCCCCGAACGTACTTGGCTTCAGCCTCGCTCACACGCCCATCCGCCTTGGCGATATGTCCCAGGACCGCTACCGGGGTCAGCACGAGAGCCCGACGCACGCCGTCGCTGTTTCCGGCGGCTGAACGCCGTCGGTGTTCCGCCAGCCCTTCTCTAACCCCGTCGCCGAAGGCCTCACCCACCGCCTGAACCGTCTGCGTGAACCATCGTCCGACGGCGCGGAGAGTGCGGAGCACGTTCCCGACACCCATATGACATGGACGGTAGCAGCCTGCGGATCGGGGGCTGGCAGCCCTTGCTCCCTCTGGTTGGAGAGACGGCCCGGCGTAGGCCGCGGCTCGCCAAATCACCCCTTCGGTCGTCGCCAAATCACCCCCTGGGTCGTCGCCAAATCACCCCCCGAGTTGTCGCCGAATTGCCCCTTGGGCATCCCTCCGTTATGCCCCGGAGGCGGCCCGGAGTCCTTGAAACACCGAATGGACAACGACCTGTCGGGACAGCGCGGTGACCAATAGCTCCGGCCCACGCTCCTTCGACACCTTCCCAATCCGACCGTTCTTCCGCGACAATTGCCGGCCACATGCGCCTTGAGGACCTCCAACCGAACGCCGTCATCCGGGGCGTGCACCCCGACGGGACCGTCACGGTCGTCAGCGTCCAGTGGTTCGGTTCGGAAGCCTTGGAACTCACCTACAAGACACCAACCGGCGAGGTCGCCAACGAGTTGGTGTATCGCGACGACGAGGACCGGCTGCAGATCGTCGCCGAGGGGCGGCCGTGGAGCTTCGACGGCGACGGGGCGCTCTTCCGGCTCGTGTCGGAAGCCCAGCGCATCCGCCTCGCGCATCTCTTCGACCCGGTCCTCGCCGTCCACACCTCGGACGTCGAGCCCCTGCCGCACCAGATCACGGCGGTTTACCAGGCGATGCTGCCCCGCCAGCCGCTGCGCTTCCTGCTCGCGGACGACCCG
>VXNL01000029.1 GCA_009840635.1 Acidobacteriota bacterium
TGCGCGGTGCGGAGCACCGCGCGTGCCGGTCTGGAGACCGGCGTTCCAAGCCGGCAGCGCCATCACGGCTGTTGGCCATCCCGCGCTAGTAGCCAAGTAGGTTCGGCAGGAACAGCACCACGCCCGGCAGGAACGCGATGACCAGCGTGAGCGCCAGCATGAGGGCCAGATAGGGCCAGAGCGGGCGGGCGACCTTCGCCGGCTCGACCCCTCCCACCGAGCAGGCCACCAGCAGGCTCACCCCCACCGGTGGGAGGAACACGGAGATTCCCTGGGTCGCGACGATGACGGCGCCGAAGTGCACGGGATCGATCCCGAGCTGGCGCGCGATGGGCAGCAGGATCGGAGTGAGCATGACGACCGCGGGTACGCCCTCGAGAATGGCGCCGAGCGGCAGGAACACCAGGATCGTGAGGATGAGGAAGCCGGCCGCGCCGCCGCCGAGTCCCACCACCGAGGACGCGAGCGCCTGGGGCACTTCCTCGACGGCGAGGACCCAGCCCAGGAGGCGCGCGGCGCCCACCACGAAGAGCACCATCCCCGAGACCACCGCGGTCTGGACGACCTTGTCCCAGAGCCCCCGGGCGGTCAGTGACCGGTAGACCGGCCCGGCCAGGAGCAGCGCGTAGGCGACGGCGACCGCGGCCGCCTCGGTGGGGGTAAAGAGGCCGAAGCGGATCCCGCCCAGGATGACCACGATCATGAAGAGCGGGAGAAGGGCGTCGGTCCCCGCGCGGCGGACCTCCGCGAAGGATGCGCGCTCGCCGGCCGGCCATCCCTGCCGCCGGGCCTGCCACCCGATCTGGATCATCAGGCCGGCGGCGATAAGGAGCGCGGGGACGATGGAGGCGACGAAGAGGGCGCCGATGGAGACGCCCCCGATGACGCCGTAGATGACCATCACGATGGCCGGCGGAATCAGGATCCCCATCCCGCAGGCGGCGGAGACGATCGCGGTGGAGCGCTCCCGGCTGTATCCGTTCGCGGTGAGCTGGGGGACCATGATGCCCCCGATGGCGGCCGCGTCCGCGGACGTGGAGCCCGAGACTCCCGAGAAGAACATCTCGGCCATGATGACTACCTGCCCGAGCCCCCCGGGGAGGTGTCCCACCAGCGAGCGCGCGAGCGTCACCAGCCGGCGGCTGATCCCGCCGACGTCCATGAGGAAGCCGGCCAGGATGAAGAGCGGCACCGCGAGCATCGGGAAGGAGTCCAACCCGGCGACGATCTGCTGGGGGATGAGGACGAGCGGGAGGTCGGCAGCCACGATGGCGATGACGGCGGCGGTGGCGAGCGCGAAGCCGATGGGTACCGCCGCCGCCACCAGCGCGCCGAACGCGCCGAGAAGGAGGCCGCCCATCAGCGGCTCTCCTCGCCGCGGCCCGCCCCTCCGGCGAGCAGGTGGATCGCCATCAGCGCCCCGGATACCGGCGCCGCCGCGTAGACGAGCGCGATCGGCAGGTCCAGCGCCGCGGAGCGCTCGCCCAGCGTGAGGTCCATGAGGGCGATCCCGGTGCCGATGAGGAGGAGCGAGAACGCCAGCACGACCGCCCAGGCGGTGCGCTCCACGGCGCGCCGCGCCCGCGGCGCCAGTTTCTTCGTGACCTGGTCGAAGCCGAAGTGGGCACGGTGCTCCACCGCCAGCGAGGCCCCGAGCAGCGACACCCAGATGAAGGCGAAGCGCGAGAGTTCCTCGCTCCAGGGGTTCGGGGTAGCGAAGAGGTAGCGCATCAGGACCTGGAGGAGAACCACGGCGCAGACGGTGACGACCAGGGCGCCCGCGGCCCAGGTCTCGGCCGCGACGAGGACCCGGTTGACTGCCCGGAGCCGGGTCATTGGCTCACCCCATCCGCAGCGGTCCGTGCCGCCTCCTCCACCAGCCGGGCGATCAGCGCCCCGCCGTCCGGCAGGCGGGCGGCCAGCTCGTCCCAGACGCGCGGCCGGACGGCGGGCGCGAACGGCGCCAGGTCGGGGCGGGAGATCTCCACGCCGTTCGCGCGCATCTCGCCGAGGGCGTCCGCCTCCATCCGGCGGGCGACCTCGCTCTGGTAGGCGAGCGCGTCCGCCGCCGAGCGGTCCACCGTCTCCCGGATGTCTGGCGGCAGCGACCGGTAGTACGGCTCGTTCACGAGCAGCGTGATCGGGTTGTAGGTGATGGAGGTGAAGCTGTAGAACTTCGCCACCTCGTAGAGCCGGCTGCTCACGAACCCGATGGCGTTCGCCTCGCCGCCGTCGATCACCCCCTGCTGGAGCGCCGAATAGACCTCGCCGTAGTTCATGGGGGTCGCCTGGACGCCCAGCGCGGAGTAGGCCGCGAGATAGGTCGCGTTCTGCAGCACCCGCAGCTTGAGCCCGGCGAGGTCCGGAGGCGCCTCGACGGGTCCCCGCCGGTTGTAGACGTGGCGGAACCCGTAGTCGAGGAACCCGAGCGAGCGGACTCCGGTGCGCTCGAGGAGGAGATCCCGCCACCAGTCGCCGACGGGGCCCTGCATCACCCGGAGGCCGTGGTCCCGCGTCTCGAAGAGGAACGGGAGATCGAACACCTGGGTCTCGGGCACCCAGCCGGAGAGCACGGGGGTGCCCGTGATCGCCACCTGCACCGCGCCCGCCTGGATCTGCTCGAAGGCCACCCGCTCGCCGCCGAGCTGTCCCGACGGATAGATGACGACCCGGAAGCGCCCGCCGGTGCGCTCGTCCATGAGGTCCCGGAAGCGCTCCGCCATGAGGTGGAACTCCGAGGTGGTCGAGAGGACGTGGGAGAAGCGGGCCGTCCAGGTGGGCGGGCCGCGGTCTCCCGGACCGGAGCCGCCACAGGACAGGGCGAGGAGCGCCGCCAGGGCTGTGGTCGGGCTGGGCCAAAGTAGCGCTTCTCGCTCCGCCACCGGCCGTCGGCCCGCGGCCCCAGCTGTCGGTCGCTCGGGTTCTCCCATCAACTCCGCCGTTCCGACGGTCCTCCCGGCATGCAGTCGTGCATTGGGGCCGGCGGGTCCGTCTCCCGCGGATAGCCCATCATCCGAGCGACCAGGTAGGCCACCGCGGACCCACCTCCCAAGACAAGAATCGCCACCCAGTCCGGAATCCCGAGGTATCGAGCCAAGGCCGCGCCGAGTACCACCAAGCCGGCCATGAGGAGCGGCGGGGGTCGGCGGATCCGAGTCACGCGGCCGTCGCCATCCGCCTCGTCGGTGTCGAGTCAGGCACCCCAGATCGTCTGGCCGGCGTCGATGAACAGGCTGGCGCCGGTCACGAGGCGCGCCTCGTCGTTCGACGCGAGGTACACCACGGCCGCCACCAGGTCGTCGGGGACGCCGATCTCCCCGAGGGGGATGCGGGCGAGCCGGCGTTTGCGGAAGTCGTCCCGGGCAATGTCGGCCCGGTTCATGTCGGTCTCGATCAGGCCCGGGGCGATGGCGTTCACCCGGATCTTGTGCGGCGCGAGTTCGAGCGCGAGCTGCTTGGTGAGCATCTCGACACCGGCCTTCGACACGCAGTAGTGCGTGAGGTTCGGGGCGGCGACCGCCTGCCCGGCGGAGGACACGTTGACGATCGCGCCCGGCGTCCCGTCCTCGATCATGCGGCGGGCGACCGCCTGGCCGACCAGGAAGTAGCCCTTCAGGTTGACGTCCAGGATGGCGTCCCACTCCTCCTCGGTGATCTCGAGGAGGGGCGTCCGCTTCAGGACCCCGGCGTTGTTCACCAGGATGTCGAGACCGCCCAGGAAGGCGTGCGATTCGGCGACCAGGCGCTCGACGTCCGCCTGGGAGTGGGTCGAGCCCTGGACGGCGACCGCGCGGCGCCCGAGCGCTTCGATCTCGCGGGCGGCGCTCTCGGCGTGCGCGCGGCTGCCGCGGTAGCCCACCGCCACGTCCGCTCCCTCGCGGGCGAGCCCGACGGCGATGCCCCGGCCGATGCTGCGGGAGCCGCCGGTGACGAGGGCGCGCTTGCCTTCAAGTCGCATGGGGGATCGGCGGTCCCGCTGCATGAACCGCCGGACGGCCTAACGGTAGCGGAAGGGCCGCGATTTGCAATGCGGCGGCGGCCCGCCGGGAGGGCCCGGCGGCACGGAGGCGACGCCTCCTGAGGAGCGGTTTCCCTTCCCCTCCGCCGGAGATCGGCGCCCAGGTTTCACAGTTGCGTCCGGTCCCGATACTGCATTCAAATAGTCCAGTCAAGAGGTTCAAAAAATTGAACCATGGGAGGAGCAGCATGAAAAAGAGAATCATCCTCTTTACCCTGCTGGTGGCGTGGCCCGCGGCGGCGCTCAGTCAGCAGCAATATGGACGCCTCGAGGGCGCCGCGAGCGACGCGCAGGGTCTCGTGCTCCCCGGAGTGACCGTGACCCTCGAATCCGAGGAACTCGTCGCGCCCCGGACGTTCACCACCGACGTGGACGGTTCCTACCGGTTCGCCCAGTTGGTCGGCGGCAGCTACAACCTGACCTTCGAACTGGGCGGTTTCCAGACGGTCGTCTTCGAGGAAGTGATCGTGGTCGGCGGCTCGACCTTCGAGGTGAACGCGACCATGGATATCGCGACGGTGGCGGAGACCGTCACGGTCACCGGCGAGTCCCCGGTGGTCGACGTCAAGACCACCGGCGTGTCGGCGACCTTTGACACGACGCAGCTCGAGGACGTCCCCTCCGCGACCGACATGTGGGCCGTCCTGCAGCAGACCCCGGGTGTGCGCATGACGGGCTACGACGTCGGCGGCTCCCACAAGAGCCAGCAGACCGGCTACGAGACCTTCGGGGTCCGGGGACAGAACGTGATCCTCAATGACGGCGTCAACACCACCGAGGGCATCGGATGGGCCGGCGGCTACTACGACTTCTACGCGATCGGCGAGTTCCAGGTGTCCGCGCAGGGCGCCGACGTGGAGATGAGTTCCTCCGGCGCGCAGGTCAACGCGGTCTGGAAGAGCGGCGGTAACGACTTCTCCGGGACCGAGCACTTCGCCTACGAGCCCCCGGACATGATCGCCAACAACCTGCCGGACGCGCTGCGCGCCCGCGGCGGGACGGAGGCCCCGGTGATCGAGTTCTACGAGGCACACATCGACCTCGGGGGCCCGATCGTGCGGGACAAGGCGTGGTTCTACGCCGCCTACAACCGGTTCGTCATCGACCGGATCATCTCGGGCGTTCCCGAGGACCAGGCGACCGACCTCGGCGACTTCGACATGTTCACAGTGAAGGCGAACTGGCAGATCACCGATCGGGACCAGTTCATCACCTTCCACCACTGGTCGCTGAAGCAGAAGCCCTTCCGGGGCCTGTCGGCGGTCCGTCCGGCGGAGTCCATCCTGGCGCAGGACTCGTGGACGTGGCTCCACAAGTCCGAGTGGCAGCGGGTGTGGAACGACCGTCTCTACAGCAACATCCAGGTGAACCACTGGGGCTTCGGCTGGCCGATGACGCCGGCGGTGGACCCGGCGACGAACCCGCCGCGGATCGACACGGGCACCGGCCAGTGGTCGGGCGCCGGCTGGCGACCCTTCACGTTCAACCGCTGGAAGCCGCATTCGACCGGCCAGTTCAACTACTACCTGCCGACCGAGGCCGGCAGCCACGACTTCAAGTTCGGCTGGTCCTGGCAGATCGACGAGGAGCAGTTCGGCTGGAACGCCAACTCGGGCGCCGTCCGCTACCTCGACAACAGCACGCTGGACCCGCCCCGGCCCCAGAACGTGAACGAGATCCAGTTCCACAGCTTCCCGAACTTCAACTACGACCGGAACACGCACCTCGACCTCTACGCGCAGGACGTGTGGACCATCAGCGACCGGCTCACGGTCAGCGCCGGGGTCCGTTACGGGAGCCAGCGGATGGGCTACCTGAGCTCCAACAACGTTCCCGGCGGGCCCTGTGACGCCGCGCTCGGCTGCCTTCGCGAGATCGCCGACGTGGATCCGAACGTCCACGCCGCCATGCCGCTGCTCTTCGGCTCGGGCGGCGAAGTGCCCGGCGAGGACAACATCATCAGTTGGTGGAACATCGCCCCGCGGCTGGGCTTCACCTACGACCTCACCGGCGAGGGCCGTTCGGTGTTCAAGGCCTACTTCGGCCGCTACTACCACAACATGAACAGCGGGATGTCGGACGCGAACCCGGGTGGCAACAAGGCCGTCACCTACGAGTTCCTGGACCAGAACATGAACGGGCTGTTCGACGGGGTGAATGAACTCGGCACCCGCCTGGGCGGCAGCACCGGCGCGGGACTCGGCATCGAACGCACCGCCCCGGTGGGCGCGGACGTGGATCCGGACACCTGGCAGCCGTACGTCGACGAGATCAGCGTCTCGGCGGAACACCAGATCGGCTCCGACATCGGCGTCCGGGCGTCGTTCGTCCACAAGCGCCAGACCGGCGACTGGGGCAACCTGAACATCGCCCGCATCGGGACCCTCACGAACGCCAAGCAGATCCCGTGTCCGGCGGCGTGCGGGCCCGGTCACGGTTTCGGCGATCCGGGTTTCGGCGGCACCACCCTGACGGTCTACGACCTTCCGGACGGAGCTCCCCTGAGCCAGAACCTCTACACGAACGCTCCCACCGACGAGACCAGGTTCAACTGGAACACCGTGTCCCTGGGCGTGAACCGCCGGTTCCGGAACAACTTCTTCTGGAACGCCTACTTCGACTACCAGTGGCGTCACGAGGGCCGGACACCGGGGCAGAGCACCAGTCCGCTTTCGACGGATCCGGTCGGCGTCGGCTGGACCTACCAGTACGGCTCCATTCCGCTCATCCAGGACCTGACGAACTGGCAGTTCAAGAGCGCCGCCCGCTACGTGCTGCCCTACGACGTCGGGTTGGCCGGCACCCTGCGGTACGTAAGCGGTTTCAACTGGGCGCCGCTGGTCAGTCTGGACGTGGGCAACGTGGGCAGCCAGACGGTCTTCCTGGACAACATGAACGCGAACCGGTCGGAGATCGTGACGATTCTCGATTTCCGGGTGGACAAGGGCGTGTCGCTTGGTGACCAGGCGGAGATCCAGCTCATCCTCGACTTCTTCAACGCCCTGAACGGCGCCGCGGAGACGAACTTCTTCTTCACGGCGGGGGGCAACTACCTGAAGACGATCGAGTGGATCCAGGGCCGGACCATCGGCCTCAGCGCCCGCCTGACCTTTTAACGGTTCCCGAGTTCGGGATCCCGGGGCGGGGGGGGGGGGGGGGGGCGCGGGGGGGGGGGGCGGGGGGGGGGGGGGGGGGGGG
>VXNL01000058.1 GCA_009840635.1 Acidobacteriota bacterium
CCCCCCCCCCCCCCCCCCCCCCCCCCCCCCCCGCCCCCCCCCCCCCCCCCCCCACGTCACAACCCAACCCGGACGAGATGACTCTCGCCTCGGCGTGGATCGTGAGAACCGAGACAGCACGTACGCCTTGGAACGCCGGCTTCAGCCGGCATCGCGCAGGAGCGCGAAACTTCGGGGACGGAGCTCCGGTCGATCGCGCCAGTCGGCCGGACTGACTCCGATCGGCAATTGTCAGAGGTACTTGGCTCCGCTCCACTCCGGAGCCTGCTGGTTCTGGCTCAGCCGCAGCCGTTGCAACTCAAGCGCGGCATAGCAGTCACCGAGATCGGTCTCGGTAGCGAGGATGCCCGGCAGGCTGACCGCGGCTTCCAGCATGAAGCGCTCGGCCAGCGGATGGCTCGGGTCGGCCCGATAGGCATCGTGCCACCAGCCGACAATCCGGTCGTGCGCGGCCCTGAGCATTTGGTCCGACGGCAGGAGGTTCTTCTTCTCCTGCTGATTGATGGTTCGGCGCGTGGGCAGCAGGTTCCAGAGGTCTCCGCAAGGCCACACGGCCCACGGGAGACAGTGGTCTATGTCCAGTTGTCGCGCTGACAGACGCTTGCCGCTCCACACGCAGTAGAGGGGCTGTGCGGCGAGCAACCGTTTGGCCTGTTCGCGCGCAGTACTCACGTCCCGGACGGGATCCGCCCAGGTCATGGCCGCAGAGAGCCGGGTGTCATCAAGCCGGCGTCCCTGTTTCTCTGCGTAGGATCGGGTCATCCGCTTCCATTCGGCGACGATCGCAGGTTCGATCCACACGGCGAAACGCTGAGCAGCCCGCCAGAGATGGATCGGCACGCGCATCGTGCCGAAGCTGGCGAGGTAGGGCTCGTCCAGCCGGACGGCGCCTGGATAACGCTGCGCCGTCCCGGTCTCCACGGGAAGGACGGGTTCCGACGCGTTGGGATATGTCATGTAGTGCGCCGGCATCCTGCGAATCGTGCTCGCGGCGTCCTTGAGCGCCCGGTGGAGCGCTCGGCGACCGTCACCGCTGAACCGTAAGCCCACACGCAGGTCGTGCTGCGACCAGTCTGTGAGCCGCCCGAAAGCCTCCTTGGCGAACCCGAGTTGCTCGCCACCATGGTGGTTCCGCGGGTTCTGGGGCAGGTTCGCCGCCAGTAGCGGCTTGTAGAGTTGAATCCACGTCAACGCAACGAGCCCCATTGGGATCTCTACGTGCTCGTCGTCGGACCGCGATGCGAGCCCCCCGGCGCTGTTAGCGATGCGGCAGAGCACGCGCAACAGGCCGAGCTTGTATGTCGAGCTCTTGTCGTCGTTCAGGATGAAGTGACGCAACAACGGCAACGCGCCGGTGCCGTCATCCGGGAGTCGGATCGCGAGTTGGTCCCAGCGGATCTCGCGGCGGCCGAGGAGGTCGTCAGCCGTGGTCTCGCGTTCGACGAACGCGCCGTGGTCCCGGGCGAGGCTCTTGACCTCCGCGGCAGAGACTGGATGGAGCTTGCGACCTGTCTCGGCTGGGCCGTGGCGCAGCGTGATGGCCAACACGCCGCCCGGCTTGAGGAGCGTGATCAGCTTCCTGAATGCCCTCGCCCGGTCCGCTGGGGCAACGTGCATCCAGACCGCGCTGACCAGGATCACGTCAAAGGCGAGGCCGCTCCGGAACGTGCGCTCGAGACCAGGCAGCGAGTCGGAGATCCATTGAATGCGCGGATCGTTGTGCAGTTCGCGCGCCATCGTCCGGAGCCGGGAGGACGGTTCGACCGCGACGACTTCGTGGCCCTTGTAAGCCAGCCATTCCGCGTCGCGACCGCTACCAGCGCCGACGTCGAGGACCGCCGCGGGCCGCGACGGCAACAGATCCGCCAGCCAGCCGTGAAGCCGCTCCGGGGAGACGGCCTCGTAGCGATCCGCCAGCGTCTCGGCGTGAGCGTCGTACCAGGCGATCTCGTCGGACAATGTTCGGTTCCGCCGGCCCGCGCGGTGCGTTGCCGAGCGGTGACCGGCGCTGGCGACATGGTACGGCCGCGCGACTGGCCTACACGCGAAGCGGAAGGCGGATAATCCCGCGTTCCTTGGCGACCCCGCGATGAGCGCTTACTTCGACCGGCGATCCGACCTCTTCCAGCGCGCCTTTCAGGGTGCCGTCACCTACCGCGACTACCTCACGACCGGGAACGACCGCGAACGGGCCGCATGGGCGCGGGCGGAGACGGCTCTCCCGGTCCTTCCGGACGACGCCGGAACACGGCTCCACGCCGCCGGCCGGATCGTGAACGTGCTGTGCCTGAGCGGGATCTGGTGCGGGGACTGCGTCCGGTCGGTCCCGATCGTGGCCCGGCTGGCGGAGGCTGCGGGTCCGTCCGTCGATTTCCGCCTCGTGGATCGGGACGCCATCCCGGAACTTCGGGACGAACTGCGCGTTCTGGGAGCCATGCGGGTTCCCATGGTGGTTTTTCTCACCGAGGATTTCCACGAGATCGGACGGTGGGGGGACCGGCCGCTGACGGTGTATCGCGACAAGGCCGTGACGGAGTTGGGAGCCGCCTGCCCGCTTCCGGGATCGGCGGACGGTGGGGCGCTGGCTGCCGAGACGGACGAATGGCTGGACGTGTTCGAGCGCATGATCCTGATGGCGCGTCTCGCGCCGCCGCTCAGGGCGCGGCACGGGGATTGACGGGGTAGCGTTCCCGTCGTGCGGCCATTTGGAGGAGTGAGGTTCGCTGCGCTGCGCGCAGCGGTGCCGGCTGAAGCCGGCGTTCCAAGCCGGGGGCGCCATCTGACCGCGTGATCAACTGATGGTGGACATGTGGCGGCGGGTGCTGCCGTACCTCCGACGCTACAAGGGGCGGCTCGCGTTCGGGTTCACCGCGCTGGTGCTCTGCCGGGTGTTCTACCTGATCGTGCCGCAGGTGCTCGAGCGGGCGGTGGACGCGCTCGAGGCCGGCGCCACCAGCGAGATGTGGACCTACGGCGGGTTCATCGTGGCCGCCGCCGGCGGGTCCGCCGTCTTCCGCTACTTCATGCGCTGGTACCTGATCGGGGTCTCGCGGTTCGCCGAGTACGACCTGCGGCGGGACTTCTATCTCCACCTGCAGCGGCTGCCGGCGGCCTTCTACGCCCGCTTCCGGGTCGGCGACATCCTCTCCCGCGGCGCGCAGGACATGAACGCCGTGCGCATGGTGCTCGGTCCCGGGCTCATGTATCCGGTGGAGACGGTGTTCACCACCGTGGGCTGCTTCGCCTTCATGCTGGCGATCAGTCCGCGCCTCACCCTGGTTGCGCTCGCGGTGATGCCGGTGGTCTCCATCCTCATGAAGATCCTCGGCGAGAAGATCTTCCGGCGCTCGGAGGTGGTGCAGGCCAAGATGGCCGACATCTCCGCGGTGGTCCAGGAGAACGCCGCGGCGGCGCGGCTCGTCCGCGCCTTCGTCCAGGAAGACGCGCAGCGCAAGGTCTTCGGCAAGGAGAACGAGGCCTACGCGGCGCGGAGCATGGAACTCGTCGCGGTGAGCGCGGCGCTCTTCCCACTGCTGCTGGCCCTGATCGGGATGGGACTCGCGGGCTCCCTGGTCCTCGGCGGGCGCATGGTGATCGGCGGGGCGATCTCGCTCGGCGAGCTGGTGGCCTTCCTCTTCTACTACGGCTACCTCACCTGGCCGATGATCGCGATCGGCTGGGTGGTGAACATCCACCAGCGCGGCGCCGCCTCCATGAAGCGGCTGGCGGTGATCTTCGACGCCGAGCCCCTCCCCGCCCCGCCGGCCGTCCCGGAGCCGGCCTACGCCGACCGTCCCGCCGCCGGCATCGAGTTCCGGGACGTCCGCTTCGCCTACCCCTCCGCCGCCCAGAATGGCGCTGCCAATTCGAACGGAGCCGAGCCGCGGCCGGTGCTCTCGGACTTCAACCTGCGCATCGAGCCCGGCCAGACCGTGGCGTTCGTCGGCAGGACCGGCAGCGGGAAGAGCACGGTGGCCCGGCTCATTCCCCGCATCTACGACGCCCAGGAGGGCTCGATCCGCATCGACGGCCGCGACGTCCGGGAAATCCCGCTGCACGAGCTGCGGAGCGACATCGGATTCGTTCCCCAGGACAGCTTCCTCTTCTCCATGACTCTCCGCGACAACCTGGCCTTCGGGGACGACGACGCGCCCATGGACGAGGTCCACCGGGTGGCCGAGGAAGCAGGGCTCGCCGGCGACATCGAGGAGTTCGCCGACGGCTACGACACCATGGTGGGGGAACGCGGGATCACCCTCTCCGGCGGCCAGCGGCAGCGCGCCGCGATCGCCCGCGCCCTGCTCCTGGACAGCCGGATCCTGGTGTTCGACGACGTCCTGAGCGCGGTGGATTCGGAGACCGAGTCGCGGATCCTGGGAGCGGTGCGACGGGCGTCGCGCGACCGCACCACCGTCATCGTGGCCCACCGGCTCAGCACGGTGAAGGACGCGGACGTCATCTATCTGCTCGACGCCGACGAGACGGGGGCCACCCGGGTCGTCGAGAGCGGCACGCACGACGACCTGGTCGCCGCCGGCGGGCTCTACGCCGGCATGTACCGGCGCCAGATGCTCGAAGAGGAGCTCTCGCGGCTGTGAGCGACCGACCCTCGAACGGCAAGGACGCGGGCCGGGGGCTGCTCCGGCGGATGCTGCCCTACCTGCTTCCCTACTGGCCGTTCGTCTCGCTCGCGGTGCTGCTCGTCCTGATCGGGACGGCCGCGCAGCTCGCCGGGCCGTACCTCACGCGGATCGCGCTCGACGACTACATCGCCGCGGGGGACATGGAGGGACTCGTCGGGCTCCTCGGCGTCTACGCGGTGATCCTCGCGGTCGGATTCGGCGGCGCCTACGGACAGGCGTGGATCGTGAACCTGTTCGGCCAGCGGGTGATGCGGGACATCCGCCGGGACGTCTTCGACCACATCCAGAAACTCCACACCGGCTGGTTCGACCGCCACCCGATCGGGAAGGTCGTGACCCGGGCCACCAGCGACGTGGACGCGCTGAACGAACTGCTGAGTTCGGGCGTGGTGATGATCATCACCGACGTGGTCCTGCTGGTCGGGATCATGGCGGTGCTCATCTGGATGAACCCGGCGCTCGCGCTCGTGACCTTCGGGGCGGTCCCGGCGCTCTTCCTCGCCGGCTGGATCTTCCGGCGCAAGATCCGTCCCGCCTTCCGCCGGGTGCGGGCGGCGGTCGCCTCGGTGAACGCCTTCATCCAGGAAACCCTGACCGGCATGGAGGTGCTCCAGCTCTTCCGGCAGGAGCGGCGCCGGGCCTGGGAGTACCGGAAGCTGAACCGGGAGCACACCGACGCGCACCTCGACACGGTGATGTGCTTCTCGGTGTTCTACCCGGTGGTGGAAATGATCACCGCCATCACGGTGGCGCTGATCGTCGGCTACGGGGGCTCCCGGATCGGCGCCGGCGAGCTCACCGTCGGGGCGCTGGTCGCGTTCCTGATGTATTCGGAGATGTTCTTCCGGCCGATCCGCGACCTGACCGAGAAGTTCAACATCCTTCAGGGCGCCATGGCCGCCTCGGAGCGCATCGTGGAGCTGCTGGACACCGAACCGGCGATCGGGAACGTGCCCGCCGCACGGCTCCCCGGCCACCGGCACGGCGCCCTGAGTCTCGAAGGCGTCTCCTTCGCCTACAACGAGGACGAGTGGGTGCTCCGGGACATCGACTTCAAGATCGCGCCCGGCGAGACGGTAGCCCTCGTCGGCCACACGGGATCGGGGAAGACGACCCTCGCCGCGCTGCTGCTCCGGCTCTACGACGTCCAGCGGGGCCGCGTGATGGTGGACGGCCTCGACGTGCGCGACTGGCGGGTGCTGGACCTCCGGCGCCAGTTCTCCATGGTCCAGCAGGATGTGCACCTGTTCTCGGGCACGGTGCTCGACAACATCCGGCTCGGGGACGAGACCATCACCGAGGGCGACGCCCGGCGCGCCGCCGAGGCGGCCGAGGTGACCGCCTGGGCCCGGAACCTGCCCGACGGGCTCGACACCCAGCTCGGCGAACGCGGCGGCGGCCTCTCGCAGGGCCAGCGCCAGCTCGTCGGCATCGCCCGCGCCATGGCGCGCACCTCACGGGTTCTGGTGCTCGACGAGGCGACCTCCAGCGTGGACACCGAGACCGAGCGGGCGGTACAGACCGCGCTCGGGCGGGTGATCGAGAACCGGACCAGCCTCGTGATCGCGCACCGGCTCTCCACCATCCGGGGCGCCGACCGGATCGTGGTGCTCCACCGGGGGAGGATCCGGGAGACCGGCACCCACGAGGAGCTGCTCGCCGAGGGCGGGATCTACCGGAGGCTCTACGAACTGCAGTTCGCCGAAGAGGCCGTCCTCGCCGCCGGCTGATAATCCGCCCTCGTGTCCGAGCCGCTGACTCTCGACCAGGCCGGGGTGCTGGAGGTGCTGCCGCACCGCGAGCCGTTCCTGTTCCTCCACGGCGTCTCGGACCTCGTCCCGGGGCAGCGCGCGCGGGGTTTCGTCAGCGTTCCGGCGGACCACCCGTACACGTTCGGACAGCCACACGTCCCGGCGGGACTCGTCATCGAGGCGATGGCCCAACTCGGCGGCATCGCGGTGCTCTACGAGCGGCGCGACGAGAACATCGTGGCCCTCTTCCGCTCCGTGGCCGATTTCACGATGGAACGGACTGTGGGCTTCGAGGAGCGCATCGATCTCTTCGCCGAGGTCGGGCGCATCCGGGGCCCGTTCGCCGAGGTCCAGACCTCGGCGAGCACCGGCGGGGACCCGGTCGCCTCCGCCACCCTCGCCTTCGCGCTGCCTAGACGCTAGGCGACCGGAGATAGTGGCGGATGGACAGGACGAGAGCAATCACCAGTGGAATCAGGGTTCCGCCGGTCGTCCAGGACGCGATCCGGTCCTGCGGCCAATCCGGAAAGATCCACCCCAGGGACAGGTTGAAAGCGAGAGACAGGGCGGCGGCGGGAGCCAGAAACCACCCCATGGCCCGATTGACCGGATACCAGATCTCCGGATCCGAAAGGGTGTCTTCGGTCCGGAAGCCGACGATCCGGTTCGGGGGGATCTTGCCCAGAATCATCAGCGTGGACACCACCAACAGGAAGGCCGGCAACACGTAGGCGAGCACATGGTCTGTCATGTTTACCGGCTACGGTACTTAATGTCCCGGCGCACCGTAGAGTTGCCGCAATGACGCGCCGTTCGCCCACCGCCCTCCGCTCCCTCGGGTTCGCGGCCGCCGTGCTGGTCCTCTCCGCGAGCGCCGGCGCACAGGAGGAATGGCCGGGGTTCCGGGGTCCGTACCGGGACGGTCGGGTCACGGGATGGCCGGAAGCAATAAGCGATCCGCGGCAGTGGCCGGAGTCCCTCGAGCGCCGCTGGCGGATCCCGGTCGGGCTCGGTCACGCGAGCCCGGTGGTCCATGACGGCACCGTCTTCGTCTTCACCCGCGAGGGCGACGAGGAAGTGCTGCGCGCTTTGCGACCCGCTGGAGGGGACGAGGTCTGGCGCGCCTCCTACCCGGCGCCGTACACGATGAACCCGGCCGCCTTGGGGCACGGCCCGGGTCCGAAGGCGACCCCGGACGTGGCCGCCGGCCGGATCTTCACCCTCGGGATCTCGGGGATCCTCTCCGCGTGGGACGCCGGGGACGGCTCGCTTCTCTGGCGGCGACCTCCGGACCCCCGCTTCGGCGGCGCCGAGTCACCGCTCTTCGGCGCCGGCAGCTCCCCCGGCGCGTCACCCGCCGGCGACGTGGTGCTGGTGCACCTCGGAGGGCCGGACAACGGGACGTTCGCCGTGCTGGCCGCCGCCACCGGCGAAACGGTGTGGGAACACTTTGGTGACGGACCCGCCTACGTCTCGCCGACGGTGGTGGAGGTGGCCGGGACGCAGGCCATCCCGACCATGACCGAGGAGCGCATCGTTCTCCTGGCCGCCGCGGAGGGCCGGGTCCTCTGGGAGATGCCCTTCACCACCCCCTACGACCAGAACATCGTCAACCCGGTCGTGCTGCCGGGGGGCGAGGTGGTGATCTTCGCGGGGCTCGGGAGCCCGACCTTCGCGGTGCGGTTCCGTGAAACACCCGACGGCACGCTCTCGGGCGAAACCGTCTGGGAGGCCGGGGACAGCCCCTTCTACATGAGCAATCCCGTCCTCGCCGGCGACCGCCTCATCGGGTTTTCCGAGCGCAACAGCGGCCAGTTCGTCGCCATGGACCCCCGGACGGGAGCGGACTTCTGGCGCTCCCCGCCCCGGCAGGGAGAAAACGCCGCGCTCCTGGTGGCCGGGAGCACCGTCCTCGCGCTCACCGACCAGGCCGAACTCTTCATCCTGGACCCGGCCGCCGCCACGTTCGAACCGCTGCGCCGCTACGAGGTGGCGCCCAGTCCGACCTGGGCGCATCCGGTGCCGCTTGGGGAGGGCCTCCTCGTCAAGGACGAGACCCACCTGACGCGCTGGGACTTCCGCTAGGACCGCTGAACCGCCGGCGGAGCTGCTCGACACGGCGCCGGTTCGCGCCGAAGTCCGTGAAGAGCGAGATGTACGAGGCGCTGCGGACGTGGATCACCCCCTCGGCAGAGCACAACAGGAGTTCGAGGTCGTCCACGAACCCGAGCCGGGTTCGGCACCGGGCGTGGAGATAGTCGTCGGCGGCGGCAACGATCACCGTTCGCGGCGCGCAAGCCACGAGCTGCTTCAGCCGGGCGAACGCAGCGGCGGGGTCGCCCGATGCGTCGAATGGCTCGACGCGATGGCGGGTCCGCGCTTCGTCCCGGCTGGAGACGCCGGTGGGGAAGAAGGAACAGGGCGAAAGCCGGCCTGACACGGGACGGTGGGGGTCGCTACGCGGCGCGAAGACAAGTCTCCAGCGCGTCGGCGGCGCGGTGGACGTCCCGGGCCGTCGTCCAGCCGAGGTGGCCGAGCCGCAGGATCTTCCCCTGGAGCTGACCGAGTCCGCCCGCCAGCACGACTCCGTGACGCTCCTGAAGGGTTCGTGTCAACTCCGGCCAAGCAACTCCCGGCGGCAGCCAAGCGGCGGTGACGGTGTTGGTGGCGCCTTCCTCATCGGCGACCAGGCGCAGTCCCATCGCCTGGAGCCGGCCGCGGGCCGCCGCAGCGGCTTCCGCGTGCCGGCGGAAAACCGCATCCCGCCCCTCGCGGAGCATGAGACGAAGGCCAGCCTCCATCGCGAACAGGACGGGAACCGCGGGGGTGAAGGGCATCGAGCCGCGCGCCAGCGCGTCGCGGTAGCGAGAAAAGCTCCAGTAGTAACGGGGGAGGCGGGCGCTCCGCTCCGCCGCCGCGGCGCGTTCCGAGGTCCAGACCATCGCCATTCCGGGCGGCAGGCCCCACGCCTTCTGGGAAGCGGTGAACACCGCGTCGCAGGAATCGACCGCCAGCGGCATCCCGCCGAGGCTGGAGACCGCGTCCACCAGCACCAGGGCGTCGCTCTCCTCGCGGACCACCCGGACCAGTTCGGGCAGCGGATGGAGGACGCCCGTCGAGGTCTCGGAGTGCGTGAGGAGCACCGCCCGCGTCTCGGGGCCCGTCCGGAGCGCTACCCGGAGCCGCTCGGGAGCGACCGCCCTGCCCCAGGGCGTGTCGAGGCTCCGCGTTTCGAGCGCGAACGCCTCCGCCACCCCCAGGAAGCGCTCGGCGAACTGGCCGCCGCCGATCCCGAGCACCGGATCGCCCGGCGACAGCAGGTTGGCGAGCGTCGCCTCCATGGCGCCCGTTCCCGATGCGGTGAGCAGGACGGGTTGGCGCTCGGTGCCGAGGAAGTCGGAAAACCCCTGGGCGATACGGCCGAGCAGCGCCCTGGCCTCGGGCCCCCGGTAGGAGATCAGCGGCTGCGCCATCGCCGCGGCCACTTCGGGGTGGAGCGGCGTGGGGCCGGGGACGTGGAGACCCGCGGGGATGGGCGCGCCCGGAGATAGGCCGCCCGAGCGCGTGGCGTTCTGCGTGCCGCCCGCCTGCGGCGGGCTGTGCCGGTCTGAAGACCGGCGCTCCCTGGTCACATCGTCAGGATCGCGGCGAAACTCACGATGGAGCGGAAGAAGTGCCCCAGGCGCAGGTTCTCGTTCGGGCTGTGCTGGTTGTTGTCGTGGTTCACCGTGGGGACCATCAGCGCCGGAACGCCGAGCGCCTCCACGAAGGGCGCGATCGGCACGGTCCCGCCGCTCGTGCGCTTGCGGACCGGCTCCTCTCCCCAGATTTCGGTGAGGCTGCCGATGAGCCGCGCCGCGACCGGATGGTCGAGCGGCGTGCGGAAGGCGTTCGTCCCCGCGCTGCGGGTCAGGCGAAGGAGACGGGAATGCTCCCGCCGCTCGGCGTCGGTCGGGTCCCGATCCAGAAGGAACCAGCCCTCCCCCGCGATGAAATTGCGGACCTTCGCGAACATCGCATCCGCCGGTGTTTCCGCGACCAGCCGCACGTCGATCGCCGCGGTGGCGGTTGCCGGGACGATCGTGCGGGCGTCGCCGCCCACCCAGGCGCTCGACAGGCCGCGCACGTTCAGCGAGGGGAATTGGAGGGCCTCCTGGAGCGAACCGCCCACCCGGTCGGCCTCGGCAAAGCCGAGCGAGTCCATCATCGCCGGCAGATCGTCCGGGACCGCCGCCAGCGCCCGGCGCTCTTCCTCGGTGAAGTCGATGCCGTCGTAGAACCCGGGGATCGTGACGCGGCCGCCCTCGTCCTTCATCGAGGCGATGAGCTGCGCCAGCCGGACCGCCGGGTTCGGCGCCCAGTTGCCGTAGTGGCCGCTGTGGAGCGGAACGCTCGGCCCGTACACCACGAGTTCGAGGGTCAGGATGCCGCGGGCGCCGAAGCTGACCGTGGGCCGGCCGCTCTGATGGAGCGGGCCGTCGAGGATGAGCATCGCGTCGGCGGCGAACCGGCTCCCGTAGCGGGCGATCGCGGGGACGAGGTTCGGGGATCCGGCCTCCTCCTCGCCGTCGAGGATCACCTTGAGGTTGCTGGTGACCGTGACGCCGGCCGCGTCGAGCGCGTCGAGCGCGCCGAGCAGGGCGATGATCGGCGCGGTGTCGTCGGCGACGGAGCGGGCGTAGATGCGGTCGTCGGGGCGAAACACCTCACTGGCTTGCAGGTCGAGGAGCCCCGCTCCGTCCGCCAGACTGCCCGCCCGCAGGATCGGCTGGAAGGGGTGCTCCTGTTGCCAGCGGGACGGATCCACCGGCTGACCGTCGTAGTGGAAGTAGATGAGGAGCGTGCGGTCGGCATCCGCGGCGGGCCGCTCGCCGAAGACGAGTGGATTGCCGTCGGTCTCGAGGAGTTCGGCCGCGAAACCGCGCCGCTCGAGCGAGGCCTCGAGGAACTGCGCCTTTCTCCGGATGTTCGCGGCGTCGGCCGCCACCGACGGGATGGAGACCGCCTCCACCAGCTCCGTCACGAGCGCCCGCTGCGCCCCCTCCACGTGCCGCTCGACCGTGGTGCGGAGATCCTGCGCGAGCGCCGGAACCGCGAGCGTCAGACCGGCGGCCAGGAGGGCTGCCAGGAACCTCACTGGGGCCGGTCCTCGGTCCACACCCGGTCGTCCGCTTCTTCCTCGCCGAACTCGCGCAGCAGCGGCAGGTCCAGATCGAATTCGTAGATGCTGTCGGAGGTGGCGACCGCGAGCGTGCGGCTGTCGTTGAGCGCCACTCCGACCAGGGGCGGAGCGCTGATCACGCGCCGGGCGCCCGTGGGAGTGAACAGGAACAGGCCGGCGTCGCCGGCGAGGCCTTCCGCGACGAAGCAGCGGTCCCGGTCGTCGAAAGCGATCCCCTGGGGCCGGCCGAAGCCGGAATGCACCCGGCAGGGAGCTCCGTCGGGCCGGAACTCGACGATCTGGTCGCGGGACGAGAGCGTCGGGCCGGAGACGAAGAGGTAGCCGTACGAGTTGAACGCCAGGTGATAGGCCGAAACCGAAGCCCGGAGGTGCGAGAACACGCTGACGTCGCTCTCGGCGTCGATCCGGTACAGCGTTCCGTCCCGGTCGCCGATCACCAGGTCTCCCGTCGGAGAGAACCCGATGCCCGTCGCGCAGCCGAGATTCTCGGCGAGCACGTGGAACACGCCGTCGTCGTCCATCCGGTAGACGCAGCCGTCCTCGCGCGAGGACACGTAGAGGGTGTCGTCCGGACCCCACGCGAGGCCGGTCGGATTCACGATGCCGTCACCCATCGGCTCGGGGTCTCCCTCGTCGGTCAGCCGGTAGATCGGATGGGGCACCTTCTCGCCGCGGCGGCCGCTGACCGTCGAGTAGAGATTCCCGCGAGGGTCGTACACGGGGTTCGCGACGATGTGGAGGTCCTCGGCGAAGAGACGGCCGATGGTCACCGGATGTGGCTCGGTTTCCCGGTCGTTCAGGCATACCCGGACCTCGTCACCCGCCCCGTCGGGCACCCGGACCCCCAGACGGGTGGAAGACACCCGGTACAGGTGGGCCTCCTCGTCCCCGAAGAACACCCGGAGCCGCGGAGCCTGGTCCACAGTGAAACCGCGGCCTCCGATGTCCAGCCGTCCCCCCGGAACGGCGTAGTGCGGCCAGATCCGATCGATGGCCAGCCGGGGCCGCCTCGGCCGTTCGGCGCGTCGCACGGGAGGACGAGCGCGGGCGGACATTCGCGGCAGGTTAGCAGCGTCGGTGCTCCGATCGCGGGGTAGGATCGGGCGCCTTTTCCGGGCGAGACATGCCCACTGAGCAGACCGTGAGCCGCCATCCGAGTCCCGCCGCCCGCTGCATCGCCGTGATCGGAGGTTCGAGCGCACCGCCCGACGTGCTCCGCGCGGCCGAAACCGTCGGGCGGGAGCTGGCGCTCGCGGGCGCCGACCTCGTGTGCGGCGGCCTGGGCGGGGTGATGGAGGCCGCTTGCCGCGGCGCTCGCGAGGCCGGGGGCTTCACGATCGGCATTCTCCCGGGAAAGGACCGGCGGGAAGCCAACCCCTGGGTGACCTGCGCCATCCCCACCGGGCTCGGACACTTCCGGAATTTCCTGGTCGTCCGGGCGGCGGACGGTGTGATCGCGCTCGCCGGCGCGAGCGGCACCCTCTCCGAGGCCGCCATGGCGAGGACACTCGGCACGCCGGTCGTCACCGTTTCCCGGGACGGCGAAGAGGGGAGCGTCCCCGGAGCCCAGGGCACCGGATCCGCCGCGGAAGCCGTGCGCCTGATTCTCGCGGCGACCCGCGACCTCCACCCGGCGGAGGAAGGCCACCGTGAGCCCTGAGGCGGCCGCGGGGGTGCGGGCCGTCGCCGGCTTCGAAACACTCCTCGCCGCCGTCCGCGCCCGCCGGGAAGCCGGGATCCGCCGGATCGGCCGCCTCTTCGGGCCGGCGCGGCTCGCGGTGGCGGCGGCGTGGGCGCGGGAATCCGACCTGCCCCTGGTGTTCCTGACCGCGCATGACCGGGATCTCCTGACCGCGGCCGCCGACCTCGAGGTGCTGCTGGCGGCGCTCGGTGAGAGCCGTCCGGTCCTGCGCCTTCCGGGTCCCGCGGTGAACCCCTACGCGGGGGTCGCCCCTCACGCCGAGGTGCTGGCCCTGCGCGCCACGGCCCTGTCCGTCCTTGCTCGGCGGGAAACCGGGAACCCGCCCCTGGTCCTCGCCTCCGCGGCCGGAGCGCTCGCCCGCACCGCCGGGCCGGATCGTCTCCGCGAGGCAGCCATCCACATCCGGCGCGGAACCGACGCTGCCCCCGCCGGTATCGCGGCGCAGCTCACCGCGGCCGGCTATCGCTACGAGGATCCGGTGAGCGGGCCCGGGGACTTCGCCCGCCGCGGAGGCATCGTGGATTTCTTTCCGGTGGACCGGGAGCTTCCCGTCCGCATCGAGTTCGGCTTCGAGGGAATCGAGAGCATCCGCGAGTTCGAAGTGGACACCCAGCGGGCGGGCGACCACCTCGCGCGCCCGGAGGCCGTGTCCGTCCCGCCTTCGTGGGAGTGGATCGGCGCCGAGCTCGACGAAGGACCCCATCCCGCGTTCCGGTTTCCCGGGTCTCCGGGGTTCGACAGCGGCCTGGACGCTTACCTGGAGGGCGCTGAGGTGGTCCTGGAGGAACCCGACCGGTTCTGGGAAGCCGCCGGAGCCGAAACGGCGCGCGTGGTGGACGCCCGGCTCGCCGCCAGGGAGTTCCGGGCGCGCGCCGCCGCCCCGCCGGAGGCGCTGCTGACCCCGATCGAGGCGCTCCGGCAGTGGCTGGAACGGCCCCCGCCGGCCGGGGCCGTCGAGCTGCGGGAACTGGAGGCCGCGGGGCCGGCGGCCGCCGGCAGCCAGGACCTGCCCGCGCGGCCCACCGATTCCTTCCGGGGCCGCACCGGTGAGTTCCTGCGTTCACTGCAGGCGGCCGGGGATCCGCGCCGCACCGTGCACGTCTTCGTTCCCGGGGGTCCCGCCGCCGAGCGGTTCGCATCCCGCGCCCGAGAGGCGGGAGCCCGCGTTCGGAATGCCGGAAACGGGGCCGGCGGCTCGATTCCGGAGGAGACGCCGGGCGCCCTGCCGGCGCCGCCGCGGGTCTTCGTTCACGCGGGGCGGCTGACCGCCGGGTTCGAGCTTCCGGAGCTGCAACTCCAGGTGATCAGCGGCGCGGCCATGGTGGCGGCGCCGCCGCGCACCCCCCGGCGGCGCGCCCGCTCGGGCAGTTTTCTCTCGGATTTCCGCGATCTGAAACCCGGAGATCCGGTCGTTCACACCGACCACGGCGTGGGCCGCTTCATCCGGATGACGCGCCTCGGCGAGGAGGAGAACGCGCCCGAACTGGTCGAGATCCACTACGCGAAGGGGGGAAAGCTCTTCCTGCCGGTGGACCGGCTGGATCTTCTCGAGAAGTACTCGGCCGGCTCGGCGGCCGGAACGCCGCCGCTCGACCGGCTGGGGGGCACGAGCTGGGTGCGGCGGCGGAAGCGCGTCGCGAAGGCGATGCGCGACATCGCGAGCGAACTCATCCGCCTCTATGCGGCTCGCCGGAAGATCGCCGGCTACGCCTTCTCGCGCGACGTCCCGGGCATGGAGGACTTCGAGGACGCCTTCGAATGGACGGAGACCGAGGACCAGGCGCGGGCGATTCGCGACGTGTTCGAGGACATGGAGTCGGAAGTGCCGATGGACCGGCTGCTCGCGGGCGACGTCGGGTTCGGGAAGACGGAGGTCGCTCTCCGGGCGGCGTTCAAGGCGGCCATGGAAGGGAAGCAGGTCGCCATCCTGGTTCCGACCACGGTGCTGGCGGCGCAGCACGCGCGGGTCTTCGAACGGCGGTTCGCCGCCTTTCCGATCCGGGTCGCGCTGCTCTCCCGGTTCCGCACTCCCAAACAACAAAAGGAGATCGTCGCCGGGGTCCGGGACGGGACGGTGGACATCGTCATCGGCACCCACCGCCTGCTGTCGAAGGACGTGGCCTTTCGCGACCTGGGACTGCTGATCGTGGACGAGGAACAGCGTTTCGGGGTGTCCGCCAAGGAGCGGCTGAAGGCGATGGCCCCGCAGGTGGACCACCTGGCGATGACCGCGACCCCGATCCCGCGCACCCTCAACATGTCGCTCTCCGGCATCCGCGACATGTCGGTGATCGAAACGGCGCCCCGGGACCGGATGGCGATCCAGACCCATGTCCTGCCCTTCGATCCGGACCGGATCGCGGAAGCCGTCCGGCACGAACTCGCGCGGCAGGGCCAGGTCTATTTCGTGCACAACCGGGTCCGCTCGCTGCCGGCGATGGCGAAGCTCCTCGACCGCCTGGTCCCGGAGGCCCGCGTCCTGATCGCCCACGGGCAGATGCGCGAAGCGGCGCTGGAACGCACCCTGATCCGCTTCCAGGAGCACGAAGCCGACATCCTGCTGACCACCACCATCATCGAGAACGGCATCGATCTGCCGCGCGTCAACACCCTGCTCGTGAACCGGGCGGACGCGTTCGGACTCGCCCAGCTCTACCAGATCCGGGGCCGCGTCGGGCGGTCCTCGCGGCGCGCTTACGCCTATCTGCTCGTGCCGCAGGGAACACCGGTGGCGGGCAGCGCGCAACCGCGCCTCCACGCTCTCCGCGAGTTCAGCGAACTGGGCGCCGGGTTCCGGGTCGCGGCCCTGGACATGGAGCTGCGGGGAGCCGGCAACCTGCTGGGCGCCGCCCAGCACGGCCACCTGGAAGCGGTAGGGTTCGACCTCTACTACCGGCTCCTCGAAGAAGCGGTCGCCGAGGCCCGCGGCGACCGTCCCCGTTCGCGCTGCGCCATGAACCTTCGCTTCCAGTTCCGCATCCCCGGAGACTGGCTGGAGGATGTCCGGCGCCGCATGTGGCTCTACAAGCGTTGTTCTTCCGCCGCCGACCTGGACACCCTGGACCGGCTCCGCGACGAGGTGCGCGACCGGTTCGGGGCCCTGCCGCCGGAGGTGGAACTCCTCTTCCAGCACGTGCGGCTTCGAATCCGGGCCGAAGCGCTCGGCTACACGGCGGTGATCCGGGAGGGCGATTCACTGCGCCTCGAATCGGACGCGAAAGACCGTTCCTTCCGCTCTCCCCTCGCCCCGGGGGCGGGGCCGGCGGAGGTGCTCGGGTCCCTCCAGATGGCCCTCTCGGCCCTCGAGGCCGTCGCTCTCAGCCGGGAACACGAGGGTGCGCTTGACCGGAGGGCGCCGCTGTCGTGAGCCGGTTTTCCGGGGTCCTCCTGCTGGCGCGCGCCGCTGCGAGCTGCGGCGACTCCTCCGAGGACCGAGACGCGGTGGTCGTCTCGGTGGGCGACCGCGAGGTGACCCAGGCCGTCCTCGACCGCTTCATCGCTTCCCAGACGGGGCTCGGCGGAGCGCTCGACGCTCCCCTGCTCAGCGCCCTCCTCGAAGAGTTCGTCCGCGAGCGACTCCTGGTGATCGCCGCGGAGGAGGAAGGGATCGAGGTCTCCGAGGTCCAGGTGCTCGAGGAGACCTCGGCCCTTCGGCGTGCGCCAGGTCCCGAGGTGGTCCGGACCGACGACGACACCGTCGCGCCCGAGAGCGCCGGCGACGAGCCCGAAGATGGCGGTGGTGAGCCGGTGGACCCGGAGGAGGACTGGTTGCGCTCCCGGGTGAGGGACCGCCTGATGGTGGACCGGCTGATGGACACGGTCGTGCTGGCCGGACTCGAAGCCACGGAGGAAGCCCTGCAACTGGAGTTCGAGGCGAACCGCGCCTTCTATGCGCGTCCCGAAACCGTCACGCTCTCGGAACGGCGGTTCGACGACCGCGAGAGCGCGCAGGCCGCCGCCGGGCGCCTCCGTCAGGAAAGCCGATCCGGCGAGGATGCCGGGGCCGCGGACCCCTTCCTGCCGGTCGGTACGTTCCGGCGAGGTGAATTGCCGGACGCCGTGGACGAGGCGGTCTTCGTCCTCGATTCCGGGGACACCACCGACGCGGTCGAGACCGCGGCGGGGTTCCGGGTCTTCCGGGTGGACGAGAGGCTCCCCGCCGCGTCGCTCGAGTTCGAAGAGGTTCAGGACGTCGTCCGGCTCACCGTGCTTCGCCAGGAGGCCGACATCCGCGTCCAGGCGCTTCTCGACGACCTCCAGCGACGCCATCCCGTCCGCATCCACACCGCCAACCTGGCGTTCCCCTACGTCGGGTCGCTCGCGAGGGAGGAATGACCTGCCGTCCGTCCCCGGGACGCCACACTAAAATGCGAGTCCCGACGATGTTCCGCGCTTTCTCCCGCATTTGGCTCGCCGCAGTGCTCTGTCTGGCCGGTGTCGGCGCGTCCGCGCAGGACCCGCAACCCGACGGCGTCGAAGTGGTGGATCGGGTCGTCGCCCTCGTCAACGGGGACATGATCACGCTCAGCGAACTGCAGCGGCAGGTCGTCATTCAGGGAGAGCGTCTCGGCGTCCCCGACGATCCCGAGGTCCAGGCCACCTTCCGGCGCCAGGTCCTCGGAGGCATGGTGGACAACACGCTGATCCTCCAGGTCGCCGACCAGCGCGGCCTCCGGGTTCCGGACCGCTACTTCGACGAATGGAAGGAAGCGACCATCCAGGAGATGAACCTCCCGGACGAGGCGGAGTTCATCCGGCAGGTGGAGCTTCAGGGATCCAACATGGAGGAGCTGAAGAAGCAGTTCCTCGAGGGTGTCCTCATTCAGGAGATCCGCCGCCAGGACATCGAGGAACGGGTGCAGATCAGCGAGCCGGAAATCGAGCAGCGCTACCGCGAGAACGTGGACGAGTTCATTCGCCCGCCGCAGGTACGGTTGCGGGAGCTGGTCGTCCACGTCACCGAGGCCGGCGAGGCGGATGCGCGGGAGCGTCTCGGGGAGGCCCAGCGCCTGATCGCGTCGGGCACCGATTTCGGAGAGGTGGCGAAAGTGCGGTCGGAGTCCGGTTCGGCGGAGAGTGGCGGGGACCTCGGTCTCTTCCTGGTCCGCGAGCTCGACGAGAGCTTCCGGTCGGTGGTGGCCGAACTCGAGACGGGAGCCGTTTCCGAACCGCTGCGGATCGGCGAGTCCTTCTACCTGCTCAAGGTGGACGAGCGGACCGAAGAATCCACCATCCCGCTGGACGACGTGCGGAACCAGATTGCCGAATCGCTCTACAGCGAAAAGATGGCGACCGAGATGGACAACTTCGTCCGCAACCTGCGGGAGAACGCCATCGTCGAGATCCGCCTCGACGAAGGCGGTTCCGCTACCGAGCCACCGTCCCGGTAGCGGCACGCAGCGGCGAGCTCCCGAGCCGGCCAGAGGCCGGCGCTCCGAGGGTCGGGCGCTACAGCGTCTCGACGCTCAGCCGAGAACCCGTAGCGCGGTCTCGGGGGCTCGGTCAAGCAGCCGCAGCAACGCCCTCGCGGCGCCTGTCGGGCAGCGCTTCCCCTGTTCCCAGTTCCGGATCGCACCCCATCCGCGGGCCTTCGGCCCGCTGTGCCGGCTGAAGCCGGCGTCCCAAGCCGTTGCGCCGAGAGTCAGCCGCCGCGGGTGTGCATTTCCAGGTGCGGGTCCTTGCGGAGCTCCCCGGCGGCGACGAGCGGCGCGCGCTGATCGAGAGCCGCCCGCTCCTCGGCGCCACGGTCTTCCCGGCCTGACCAGGTGGAGGCGATCAACGCCTCCATCTCGGCGGCGGTCGCTCCGGAGCGGAGCGGCGCCCTCAGGTCGAGCCCCTCGCGGGCATAGAGACACCGGAACCACCTTCCGTCGGCCGTGACCCGGCTGCGGTCGCAGGCGCGGCAGAAGGGTTCGGAAACCGAGGCGATGATGCCGAAAACCCGTCCGTCGGGTATCCGGTAACGGCGGGCCGGCGCGGTGGGGTCTTCCACCGGGACTGCTTCGACGCCCCCGTAGCGCCGCGCCATGAGGGCGCGGATGGCGTCCGCATCGAACACCAGGTCCGGACGCCACCCGGTGGCTCCTCCGACATCCATGTACTCGATGAAACGGACCTCGCCGCGCTGGTCCGACGCGAATTCGAAGAGGTCCACCAGCTCGTCGTCGTTGAACCCCCGGATCACCACCGTGTCGAGCTTCAGCGGCCGAAGCCCCGCTGCATTCGCCGCGGTGATTCCCTCCCGGACCGCGTCCAGTCCGTCCCGCCGCGTGAGCGAGCGGAACCGGTCGGGCCGCAGGGTGTCGAGGCTGACGGTGATCCGGTGCAGGCCCGCCTCCTTGAGCGCCGCCGCCTGACCGGCGAGGAGGACCCCGTTGGTGGTCAGGGCGACGTCCTCGATCCCCGCAACGACCGCGACCAGCCGGACCAGTTCGGGCAGGTGACGGCGGATCAGCGGCTCTCCGCCGGTGATCCGGAGCTTCCGCACCCCGAGCGCCGCGAACCGCTCGACGACGAACGCCGTCTCGTCGAAACTCAGGAGGTCCTTCCGGGGAAGCCAGACGTACTCCTCCTCCGGCATGCAGTACTGGCAGCGGAGGTTGCAGCGGTCGGTGACCGAGAGGCGCAGGCTGCCGAGCGGCCGGCCGAACCGGTCGCGCACGGGACTCGGGGACAGGGACAAGAGGCGCTACAGCCTACTACTCCGGCCGCCTGAACGTCCGGGGACCTTTCACTCGACGGCCAGCAGTTCGACCTCGAAGAGCAGGGTGGCGTATGGAGGGATGCGAGGTTGCCGGCCGGCCGCGCCGTAAGCGAGTTCATGGGGGATCACGATGCGCCGGCGTCCGCCGACCCGCATCCCCACGATCCCGAGGTCCCAGCCCACGATGACCGCGCCCACCCCGAGCGTGAAATCGAAGGGATTTTCCGCGGTGGTGGAATCGAAAGTGTCGCCCTTGTTGTCCGGCGCCAGCAGGTCGTACACCCAGCCGTGGTAGGCCATCGAGAGTGAATCCCCGTTCTCGGCCTCCTCCCCGGAGCCGACCTGCAGATCGATGGTTTCGAACGGCACCTCTGCCCCCGCCACCAGAACCACTTCGAAGACGAGGGTGGCGTTTCCGGGGACCAGGTTGTTCCCCTGGGCGCCGAAACCCATGTCGGGCGGCACCACGATCCGGCGTCTTCCTCCCACGCGCATGCCGGCCACCCCGCGGTCGATCCCGGGGATGACCTGTCCCACGCCGAACCGGAACGAGTCGGGATCCTCCTCGGCTACCGAGATGAACTCCGAACCCTTGTTGTCGGGAGCGGAGTCGTCGTAGAGCCACCCGGTGTACGCGATCGCGAGCAGCCAGCCGTCCTCTACCTCCGGGCCTTCCCCTTCCTCGAGATCGGTGAAGCCAAAGGGCACGTCGAGCGGCGGGGCGGGCTCGGGCGGTTCGGGCGTCGTGGGGGCGGCCCCGTCACCGCCGCAGCCGAATCCGACCACGCTGGCCGCGAACAGGATGGCAGGCAGGAAGAAGCGCCGACGTGTCGCCCGCCTCCGGCGCGCGGTGCCGGTCTGAAGACCGGCGTTCCCAGCCGCCACCGTACGCTCAGCGCGTCAGAAAAACACCGGGGCGCGCGTCGGTGACGACGCCGTCCGCGAACACGGTTTCGCCCCCGACCAGGACCCGCTGGATTCCCACCGAGAGTTCATGGGGCGCCTCGGGAGTCGCCCGGTCAGAAACCGTCTCCGGATCGAACAGGACGAGGTCCGCGACCATCCCGGGAGCGATCCGTCCCCGGTCGCCGAAGCCCATGTGGTCGGCGGCGAGCGAGGTCATCCGCCGTACGGCCTCTTCGAGGCTCACGATGGCCCGCTCGCGGACGAACTGCCGGAGCGCCCGCGGGAAGGAACCGAAACCGCGGGGATGGGCGCCGAAGAGCGCGCCGTCGGTGGACAGGTTCGCGTGTTCCCAGGCGAAGAGGGCCGCGATGTCGTCCTCGGCCATGCTGGTGGCAATCACCGTCTCGACGCGCGTTCCAGGTTCGAAGTCCGGAGCGGCGCGCATCGCCTCCGCCGCCTGGATCAGCTCGAGAAGCGTGACGGCGGGCTCCTCCCCACGCTCCGCCGCGATGCTGGCGAGGGTGCGGCCGGCATACGCAGGCTCCGGCGCGAAGGTCGGGATCAGGATGCCCTCGGGCAGGGCCATCTGGGAGACCACGAACCGGGACTCCTCCAGATCGGTGAAGTCCCGCTCCGGGAACATCACGGTGAGGGTGGATTGCCAGTACGGGTAGGGATAGACGTCCAGCGTGATGTCCACTCCGGCGGCGCGGGCTTCCTCGAGCCGGCCGAGCAGCCGCGGCACTTCGCCCCAGAGGCTCTGCAGCGCCAGCTTGGCGTGGGTCAGTTGCACCGGCATTCCGGTCTCCTCGCCGATCCGGATGATCTCCTCCACCGCGTCCCAGAACCAGCGGTCCTCGCTGCGCAGGTGGCTCAGGTAGCGCCCGCCCGCATCGGCGGCCACCTGGGCCAGCGCCACCACCTCTTCGGTCGCCGAATAGATCCCGGGGTCGTACTCGAGACCGGTGCTCAGGCCGAGCGCCCCGGCGGCGAGATCGGCTTCGAGAAGGCGCGCCATCCCGGCGATCTCGTCCGCAGTCGCCTCGCGGCGGAAGTCCTCGCCCATCACCAGTTCCCGGAAGGTGTTGTGGCCCGCGTAGCTGGCCACGTTCACGGTCGCCGGGGCGGCTTCGAGGCGGGCGCGGAAATCGGCCAGCGGATGATGCGAGCCTCCGTCCTGTCCCACCACCAGGGTGGTGATCCCCTGGCTCACGGCGGCGGTGGCGTCGAGCCGCTCGAGCAGGTCGAAATCGGCGTGGCTGTGGGTGTCGATGAATCCGGGAGCGACAACCGATCCCCCGGCATCCAGGACGGTGTCTCCGGACCGGGGAACGACATCCGGGCCGGCTTCCGCGATCCGGCCGTCCACGACGCGAACGATTCCGGAAACGGCCGGGGTTCCGTCGCCGTCCACGATGCGCGCGTTCGTGATGGCGAGTCCGGGAGGGCCGCCGGCATCGCACGCCGCAAGGGCCACCAGCAGTCCCACCAGCGGCAGCGCTACGCCACGCTCTGGACGGATCATCTGGGTTCCGGCTCCGTCGGCGGACGGTACCAGACGGGTCCGGCGTGGAGCGGGTGTTTCGCCCGCCTGCGGCGGGCTGTGCCGGCTGAAGCCGGCGTTCCTGGCCCGCGCGGCCCTAACCGATCAGGGCTTCGAGGCGCGCCGCGAGATTGGCTTTCGACTGGACGCCCACGATCTGGCCGACCACCTCGCCCTTCTGGAAAAAGAGCAGGGTCGGGATCGAGCGGACCCGGAACTTCTCGGCGATCCGGGGTTCGTCGTCGACGTTCACCTTGCCGATCACGGCCCGGCCGTCGAAGTCCTCGGCCAATTCCGAAATCGCCGGCGCGATCATCCGGCAGGGGCCGCACCACTCGGCCCAGAAATCCACAAGGCTTGGCTGGTCGCCGCCCACCGTCGCATCGAAATTTTCGCTTGTCAGTTCCAGCGCCTTGCCATCGGTCATACTTGCCTCTACTCCGGGGAATGGGTCCGCCACTGGCGGTGTCAGGGATCGGTTTCCATTCTAGCCGGAGGCGTCTAACCCCCTGCCATACGCAATACTTCGGCGGACAGGCGCGATGTCGCATCACCATCATCACGACGCGCTAGCCACTGCGCCCGGTGGGAAATTGCCCTCGCGCTGGGCGTTGGGCGCCGCCCTCGTCTGCACCCTGACCATCGCCGTCGCGGAGTTCGTCGGGGGAATCCTGGCGAACAGCCTCGCCCTGCAGGGCGACGCCGGTCACATGCTGAGCGACGCCGCCGCACTCGGCGTTTCGTTCCTCGCTGCCTGGTTGGCCACCCGTCCGATGACCGCCCGCCGCACCTTCGGATTCCACCGGGCCGAGGTGCTGGCGGCGCTGCTGAACTCGGTGTTCCTGCTGGGGATCGCCGGCTGGGTCGGTGTTCGTGGGATCGGCCGGCTGGGTGATCCGGTCGAGGTCGCCGCGGTGCCGGTGCTGATCATCGCGATCATCGGCCTGATCGTGAACCTCGTGGCCCTGAAGATCCTGGGTCACCACCAGCACAGCAACCTGAACATCCGGGGCGCCTTCCTTCACGTTCTCGGGGACACCCTCGGTTCGGCGGGGGTCATCGTCGCGGCCATCGTCATCCAGTTCACCGGCTGGAACACGATCGATTCCCTCGTCTCGATCGGGATCGCCTGTCTGCTGGTGCTCTCCGGAGCGCGGCTGCTGCGCGACAGCATTTCGGTGCTGATGCTCGCCACCCCCGCCAACGTGGACGGCGAAGCGGTGCGCTCCGGCCTGCTTTCCCTGCCGGGCATCCTCGGAATCCATGATCTCCACATCTGGACCGTGAACAGTGGCTTCGTTTCGCTCACCTGCCACGCCGACATCGAGGCCAACACGTCGACGGACGTCATTCTCAGGAGCGCAACCCAACTGCTGCGCGAGCGCTTCGGCATCCGCCACGTGACGATCCAGCCGGAGGTCACCCGGGTCCACGGAGACGCCGACTCTTGCCAGATTCTCGCAACCTGAGGAAGCCGCTACCCCTCGCCGCCGCGCTGGCGGCTTGCCTGGGTACGGCGCCCGCGGTTCCCGCTCAGATGAGCACCCTGCGCTACCCCGCGGTCGCCGGAGGACAGATCCGCGTGGAGAACTACCTGGTGCCCCGGGTCACCTCCTGGCCGGCCTACCCCGCCTGGTCGCCCGACGGGACCGAGATCGCGTTCGCGCTCGACGGCCGTCTCTGGGTGATGCCCGCGGCGGGCGGAGAGGCCCGCCAACTCACCGGCGGACCGGAGGACCCGGAGCCGGCCTACGACTTCGAGCCGGATTGGTCTCCGGACGGCCGATCCGTCGTCTTCTCCCGGGACGTCGAGGGCAACCTGGATATCTGGCGGGTGGACAGCGCCGGGGGTACGCCCGAGCGTCTCACCAGCCATCCCGCGATGGATTTCCACCCGCGGGCCGCAGCGGGCGGACGCGTCGTCTATTCCTCGGCGCAATCCGGCACCTTCGACATCCGCGCCGTGGGTGCCGACGGCTCGGACACCCTCGTGTGGGGCGGCGACTCCAACGAGATCCAGCCGGATCCGAGTCCGGGTTTCGCGGAGGGCATGCCCGGCGGGTTCCTGGTGGCGGTCTCCAACCGGTCGGACTACCCCGGGACCGGAGGAATCTTCCGGATCGAGGGGCAGGGCGACTACCAGGAGCTCCACGTCGAGGAGACCACCTTCCGGACCCGCCCGGCGGTGTCCCCCGACGGGAGCCTGATCGCCTTCGCGTCGGATATCCGGGGCAGCTACGACCTCTTCCTGCTGCCCGCGGACGGCGGCCTTCCCTTCCGGCTGACCCGCGACGAGTACTGGGACGAGAAGGACCCCGCGTGGTCTCCCGACGGTCAGGAGATCGTCTTCACCACGAATCGGAACGGCGAACAGGCGCTGGAGGTGATCGGCGTCCACGGCGGCGGCTCCCGGCCGCTTCCCGTCACCGGGCTGCAGCGCGCCGGCCCGGCGTGGGGCCGCTTGCGGGTCACGCTGAGCGAGCCGGCCCGCGCCACGGTCATCGGGGCCGATGGCAGGGGGCATGCTCCGCGCGGCGTGTTCCGCCGCATCGTCTCCTACACCGAGACCCACTACTTCCACGCGGCCGGGGAATTCACGGTGGAACTGCCCCCGGGGGCGGCCACGGTCCGGTTGAAGCGGGGCGTCGAGTTCCGGCCCTGGGAGCGGGAGTTGACGATCCGGTCCGGGGAAGATGCGTACCTCGACGCGGACCTCGAACGCTTCTCCGACCTCGGCGCGGACGGCTGGATGTCCGGAGACACCCACGTTCATGACCTGCACGCCGGCGACCTCCGGATCACGCCCGCGGACCTCGTGGCTCAGGCGGAAGCCGAGGCGGTCGAGGTGATCTACGCGCTCATCCACGTGGACGGCTCGCGGACCATGGGGGACCCCGCCCGCTTCGTGGCCGGCCGGCATCCGGCTTCCACGGAGACCGTGTTCCTCCGCTACGGCCAGGAGTACCGGATGCCGTTCGGCCACCGGACTTTCCTGAACCCCGAGCGCCTCTTCTATCCGCTCACGACCGGCGTCCGGGGCACCGCGAGGGAAGCGCCCTTCCCGCCGCTGTTCGAGTACATCCGCCGCCTCCGGGCCGAGCAGGGCGACCAGGTGGTCGTGGGGATGCCGCATCCCTACTTCGCCTATCTCGCGCAGGGAATCCGGTTCGACGGCGCCTCGCCTTCCGAGATCCCGCTCGACGCGGCGCTCGGGGTCGCCGATTTCTTCGACATCAACTGCATCCCCAGCTCGGAGGCCGGATCGGCGGCGATCTACGCCCGCCTGCTGAACGCCGGCTTCCGGCTCGCCGCCGCCGGCGGTTCGGACACCTTCTCGGACACCTCGCGCGATCCGCCGCTCGGCACGGGCCGCACCTACGTCCGCCTCCGTGACGGCGAGGGTCCGGAAGACTGGCCGCTCGCCCTTCGCGCCGGCCGGAGCTTTTCGACGAACGGGCCGCTCCTGGAACTGGACGTGGACGGCCACGGGATGGGAGCCGAGATCGAGCGCAGGGGCCCATCCGTTTTTCCGGTGCGGGCGCGCGCCGTCTCCGCGGTGCCGATGGAACGGCTCATGGTGCTCGTGAACGGCGAGGTGTGGCGCGAGGCGACCGGTGACCCGGCAACCGACCCGATCGCCGGCTCACCGTTCGAGCTGGAGATATCCGGAGAACTCGAGCTCACGGACAGCGCCTGGCTTGCGGTGCGGGCCGAGGGGCCGCGGTCCGTCTGGACCACCGACAGCTCCCTCTTCGCCCATTCCACCCCGGTGTACGTGCTGATCGACGGCCGCGACATCGTCGTGGAGTCCGACCGGCTCTACCTGGAGACGATGATCGAGGACTTCGGAGCGGCGATGGGCCGCCGGGACGACTGGTTGAACGAAGCCCAGCGCGAACTCGTCCTCGCCGGGGTGGAAGAAGGTCTCGTCCACGTGCGCGCCCGGAAGCGCTAGGCAGTCCATCCAGGGCAACATGGCCGACGTGGCCATCGTCGGCGCCGGTCCGGCGGGATCGCTGGCCGCCCGTCAACTCGCCGTCTTCGGTCTCGACGTGGTGCTGGTGCACCAGCCCCGGCAAAACCGGCAGCATCTCGGCGAGAGCCTGTCGGCCTCGGCGCCGCGACTGCTCGGGTCGTACGGCCTGGAGGTTCCGGAGCCGGTCTACGCGCCGCGCCCGAGCGACCATTTCGTCCGCTGGGGCGGGCGCGAAGACCGGATTGCTGCCCAGCCGGAAGCGGGCGCCGGGGAGGGACAACGGCTGGTTCGCCGCGACCGCCTCGACGACTGGGCTCTGTCCGAAGCCCGCGCCGCCGGCGTGCCGGTGATCGAAGGCTCGGCAGCGCGGGATCCCGAGGCCGGACGCGGGGTGGTGGTGATCCGGCGACGGGGCGAGAACGACCTGCACGTCAGCGCGCGGGCGCTCGTGGACGCCTCTGGCCGAAGCGGCGTGCTCACCCGGGAGGAGCGGGAACGTCCGGGCTTCCGCACCACCGCGCTGACCGCGCACTTCGCTCCCGGAGAGCGGGAGGGAACGGTGATCGAGGCGTTCCCCGATGGCTGGGTCTGGAGCGCCCCGGTGGTGGGCGGACGGCGTGACGTCACCGTGATGCTCGACTCGGAGGCCACCGCCGGAAGCCCCGAGGAACGCTTTCGGGAAGCGGTGGACCTCGTGGACCTGTCCGGCTTCATCTCGGGCAACGCCCTGACGCCGGTCCGCGCGGCGGACGTGACGCCGTACCGGCTGGCCTCTGCCGCCCGCGCCGCGGAACCAACGCTGATCGCGGTCGGCGACGCGGCAAGCGCCCTCGATCCGCTCTCGGGCCTCGGAACCATGAAAGCGATGGATTCCGGCCTCACGGCCGCGGTCGTGCTGCGTACCGCGCTCGCCCGGCCGTCGGACGCTCCCCTGGCTCTCGCGTTCCACGGGGCGAAGGAACGGGGGTTGGCCCTCGAGGCAGAGGAGAGGGTTGCCGGCTTCTACGCCGAGGAGGAACGGTTCGGCGAGCGGGAGTTCTGGCGGCGCCGTTCCCGGAGGACCGCAGCGCCGGCGCCTCCCCGGCGGCTTCCCGGAGACGGCCGCCTCACGCCGGCCCCGGGGGCCCGGGTGGAGACACAGGGGGTGCTGCACGGCGACTGGATCGCTCGCGCGGAGGTGGTGGTGCGGCCCGGGCGCCTCCGGCCCGCCCACCGGATTGCCGGGATCGCGCTCGCCGATCTGTTCCACACGGCGTCCGTCACCGGCAGCCTCCACCGGACCCTCGAGGCGTTTCCTGCCCCGGAACCGGCCGTGCGCGCCGCACTCTCCTGGCTGGTCGCGGAGGGGTTCCTGATCGCCGGCGATGCGAAGCCGGCTTCCGCCACGGGCCAGACTTGAAGGAGAATCCCGTCCCCGGATCTTTGAGGAGGTGATGGTGGAAACCGAAAAACCTGTGCCCGGTCGAGCGCCAGCGGCGGCGGAACCGATCGCGGTCATCGGCATGGCGTGCCGGTTCCCCGGCGCGCCGGACATTTCCTCGTTCTGGCGGCTTCTCGAAGCGGGCGGGAACGCGGTCACCGAGGGCGTTCCCGGTTCGGGCGTCGGCCGGGTGGGAGAACTCCTCCCCGAGAGCGCCGCCGGCAACACCGCGTGCCGGTTCGGCGCCTTCGTCCCCGACATCGACCTCTTCGACAACGGGTTCTTCCGGATTTCGCCCGTCGAGGCGGAGTTGCTGGATCCCCAGCAGCGCATGATGCTGGAGGTCAGCTGGCAGGCCCTCGAGGACGCGGGGATCGACCCCGACCGGCTGAAGGGAAGCCGCACCGGCGTCTACGCCGGCATCAGCAACGACGAGTACCGCATGCTGGTGGTGGACGGGGAAAAGCCCGCCGAGGCCGCCGGATGCCTCTACGCGCTCAGCGGCACGAACCTGAACGGGGCCGCCGGGCGCGTCTCCTTCGTGCTGGGGGTCATGGGACCGGCGAAGGCGGTGGACGCCGCCTGTGCGTCGTCGCTCGTTTCGGTCCACGACGCGGTGGCCGATCTCCAGGCAGGGAAAGCGGACCTCGCGCTCGCCAGCGGCGTCCAGGCCATCCTGAACGGACGCATCTACGAACTCCGCGCCGATTCGATGATGCTGTCCCCCGACGGGCAGTGCAAGGCGTTCGACGCGTCCGCGAACGGCTACGTGCGCGGCGAGGGCTGCGGCGTCGTGGTGCTGAAGCGTCTCCGGGAAGCTGAAGCCGACGGGGACCCCATCTGGGCAGTGATCCATGGCGCCGCCGTGAACCACGGCGGCGCCAGCGTCGGCCTGACGGTTCCGCACGAGCCCGCGCTCGTGCGAGTGATGAACGAGGCGCTGTCCGACGCGGGCGTCGCTCCGGCCGAAGTGGACTACATCGAGGCTCACGGCACGGGCACCACGGTCGGCGACCCGATCGAGATCAACGCGGTGGCGGCGGCCTACGCCCGGGAACGTGAGGCCGAGCATCCGCTGCTCGTCGGCTCCGTCAAGACCAACCTCGGCCACCTGGAATCGGCGGCCGGCATCGCCGGACTCATCAAGGCGGTGCTCGTCGTGAATCGGGGAGTCATCCCGAAGCATCTCCATTTCAGGGACCCCAACCCGAGCCTCGACTGGGAGCGGCTCCCGATCCGGGTGACCTCGGAGGGGCTGGAGTGGCCGGACGGGAACGGCCGTCCCCGTTTTGCCGGGGTGAACTCCTTCGGGATCTCCGGGACGAACTCCCACCTGATCGTCGGGGAATATCGCGGCGCGGAGAACCGGCCGCATTCGGGCAGCCCGCTCGCCGGGTCCACCCGGCCGGTGACGGTCGGTGATCCGCCTCAGCCCGACGGGGGTTTCCGCGAACGCGGATCGCGGATCCTGCCGGTCTCGGCGAAGACCGCGGGCGCCCTCGGGGAACTGACGGGCCGTTACCTGGAATGGCTCGACGAGGGCGGGGCCGGGGATTTGGCGGAGCGCCGGCTCGCCGACATGGCGTGGACGGCGGGCATCGGCCGCAGCCATTTCGATCACCGGGCGGCGCTGGTCTTCTCGGGCGCCGACTCCCTCGCCGAGCAACTCCGCGCGCTGGCCGAAGCCGGCGGCGGGGTGGAGCCGGGAGTCCGCGCGAAGGTGGCCTTCGCCTACACGGGCCAGGGAAGCCAGTGGGTCGGCATGGGGGCGGCGCTCTACGGGACGGAGCCCGTCGTCCGGGCGGTCCTCGACCGCTGCGAGGCGGCGTTCCGGGAGGCGCGGGGGACGTCGCTCCTCGACGTGATGTTCGGGCGCGGCGCCGGGGACGCGGACCTCGGCGACACCGCCTGGGAACAGCCGGCTCTCTACGCGCTCGAGTGCGCGCTGACGGCGCTCTGGTCGAGCGTGGGTATCCGTCCCGACGTGGTGATGGGACACAGCGTCGGGGAGATCGCGGCCGCGCGGACGGCGGGAGTGTTCTCGCTGGAGACCGGAATGCGGTTCGCCGCCGCGCGGGGAACGCTGCTGTCGGGAACCTCTCCGGGCGCGATGGCGGCGGCCTTCGCTCCGGCCGAGCGGGTAGCGGCGGCCGTCGAAGCATGGAACGCCGAATCCTCGGAGCTGCCGGTGAACATCTCGGCGGACAACGGCGCCCACCAGGTGGTGAGCGGGCCGGCGTCCGGGATCGAAGGCGTTTCGAAACGGCTCCAAGAGGACGGGGTCCGGGTCCGGCGGCTCAACACGACCCGCGCGTTCCACAGCGCTCTGGTGGAGCCGGCGCTCCCGGAGCTGGAGGCGGTCCTGCACGATCAGGAGATCGGGAGCCCCACCGTCACGCTGGTGAGCAACCTCACCGGCCGACCCGTCGGGCGCGGCGAAACCCTGGACGGAGCCTACTGGCGGCGCCACGCCCGGGAGCCGGTGGCTTTCGCGCAGGGAGTGGGCTCGCTCGCCGAAATCGGGGTGGACCTGGTGATGGAGATCGGCCCGCGTTCGGTGCTGGCCCCGATGGTGATGTCGGCGTGGCCGGCGTCGGCCGCCGTGCAGGCGCCGACGGTGATCGCGAGCCAGCAAGCGCCGTCCCGTGACGGGGCGTCCGACGGTCACGCACGGTTCGTCAAGGGGGTCGCGGAGGCCTACGAAGCCGGCCTCCCGGTCCGTTTCGAGGGGCTTTTCACGGGCGAATCCCGCCGGCGCATCTCCCTGCCCGGCTATCCGTTCCAGCGCGAGCGGTACTGGCTCAAGGCGCCGAAGCGCCGGCGGCAGGGCGCGGGACACCCCTTGCTGGGCGTCCGGCACGAATCGGCGCGCGGCGAGACCACGTTCGAAACGGAAGTGTTCCCCTCCGATCCGGCCTGGCTGCACGACCACCGGGTGTTCGACCGGCTGATCGCGCCGGGGGCGCTCTCCGGGGCGATGGCGATGGCGGCGTCCCTGTCCGAGGGCGGCGGACCCGTTGCCCTCGACGACATGCAACTGCACAACCCGCTGGTCTTTCAGGAGGACGAAGCCGACGGCGGAGCGGACGAAACGGGCCGCAAACTGCAAGTCGCGCTCGACCCTCCGGACGCGGGGACGCCACGGCGCGTCCAGGTCTTCAGCAAGGGGCAGGAAGGCGAATGGACCCTGCATCTGGAGGGCCGGGTTTCGCCGGACGCGGGGATTCCCGAATCCGGCGGGCGCGTCGATCTGGAAAGCCTGAAAGACGGCCTGGCGCCGGGGGAGGTGGGCGCCTACTACCGGGCGCGGGCGGCCACCGGGATCGATCTCGGCCCCTCGTTCCGAACTCTGGAACGCATGTGGTCCCGCCCCGGCGAAGCGCTCGCCGAGGTGTCCTTTCCGCAAGCCCTCGGCCGGAACGAACTGGAGATCCATCCCCTGGTGCTGGACGGGTGCTTCCAGACGGTCGGCGTCGCCCGCCTGGCCGGCGGAGCGGACGAGGCCACCTACCTTCCCTTCGGCTGGGACCGCGTCTGGCTCACCGGAAGGCTGCCGGACCGGGTGGTCTGCCACGTGCGCATGAACGAGGCGGCCCCGGAGTCCGCGACGGAGACGTCCGAGCCTCCGGAAGTCCTGAGCGGGGAGATCCGGATCTACGACCCCGCGGGCGTGCCGCTCGGCGGGTTGAGCGGTTACGCGGTGAAGCGGGCCACCCGGGAGGCGCTGCTCTCGGCGGTCGAGGGTGTGGACGAACTGCTCTACGAGATCGTCTGGAGGGACCGCTCGCTCCCGCCGGGGATCTCACCGGCGGACTTCTTCCCGAGCCCGGAAACGGTCGCCGCCGGCCAGCAGCTCCTGTCCGAGTACCTGACGGCCGAGGGGGTCGCTCCCCGGGACCGGAACGGCCTGCTGGAGGACCTGGAGCGATGGTCCCGGTCCCGGGCGCTCGCGACGCTCGAGGAGCTGGGATTCCGGCGGGAGGCCGGCGCGACGGTGGACCCGGAGGCTTTGCGCGAGGAACTGAACGTCCTCCCCGAGCACCGGCGGGTGTTCCGCCGGATGCTCGAGATGCTGGCCAAGTCAGGAGTCCTGGCAGAGGCGGGGGACGGATTCACGGTAACCGTGGGAGCGGGCGATGCGTTGCCGGAGCACATGCCTCGGGATCTCGACGCGTTTGCGCACCGGATGGTGGAGCGGTATCCCCACGGGGTCACCGAAGTCGGCCTGTTCCGGCGGTGCGGCGGCGCGCTCGGAGAGGCGCTCCGCGGTGAGGCGGATCCGCTGACGCTGCTCTTCAGCAGCGGAGACCCGACCCCGGCAGACCTGTACCTGAAGGCGCCGGTGGCGCGCGCCGCGAACAAGATGCTGCGGGACGCGGTGCGGGCGCTCCTGGCCGGGAACCCGGAGGGACGCCGGCTGCGGGCGGTCGAGGTCGGGGCGGGAACGGGCTCGGCGACCACCTACATCCTGCCGGAACTCCCCGAAGGGCAGTTCCTCTACACCTACACCGATATCTCCGCCGGATTCTTCGCCGAGGCGGAGTCGAACTTCGGGGACGCCGGCGGGTGCATCGAGTATCGCCCGCTGGACATCGAGAAGGATCCCATCGCCCAGGGCTTCGAGCGGCACGGCTACGACCTGCTCATCGCGTCCAACGTCCTCCACGCCACGCGGGATCTGCCGGAGACGCTGAGGCACTGCCTCGATCTGCTCGCCCCCTCGGGAACGCTGGTCGCCCTCGAGAACCTCAGCGGCCTCGGCTGGATGGACCTGACCTTCGGGCAACTCGACGGCTGGTGGCGGTTCGCCGACGACTACCGCCCGCACCACGCGCTGGCGAGTCCCGCGGTGTGGCGGCGGGCCCTCGGCGATGCCGGCTTCACCGGAGCCGAAGTCCTGGGAGTGGACGAGTCGGACGCTTCCGTGACGCCGGACAAGGGCGTGATCGTGGCGCAGGGACCCGCGGACGTGAAGGAGGCTCCCGGCGCCTGGGTGGTGACCGGAGACGGCGGCGGCCTGGGAGACGCGCTGGCGGCCGACCTGGCGGCGCGCAACCAGGCTGTGGTGCTCGCGAACGGAGCGGGGCCCGACGGCGAGGTCCCGTCCATCAGCGGTCCCGGCGTCTTCCCGGTGGCGGTGGAGGCAGACCGTCGCGAGTCGTGGCAGTCTGCGCTCGCCGGCCTGCCGGCGGATCTGCCCTTCAGCGGCGCGGTGCATCTCGCGTCCCTGGACGGCCACGGGACAACCGCAGCCACGGCGGAAGTCGCGGAGGACGTCCGGCGGTCGACGGCGAGCGCGCTGGCGCTCACGCAGGCGGTGGCCGATGCGGACCTGACGCCCGCGAAGGGCCTGTGGTTCATCACCCGGGGCGCGCAGGTCCTGGAGCGCGAGTCTGGCGGGGAGATCGCCGGCGCGACCCTCTGGGGGTTCGGCAAGGCGGTGGCGCGGGAAGCGCCGCACCTCCAGGCGCGGATGCTGGACCTCGATCCGGCGGCGATGGCTCCGGAGCCGGACCTCCTGAACGAACTGCTCTATCCCGACCCGGAGAACCACATCGCCTACCGGCGCGGCGTCCGCCGGGTGGCGCGGCTGGTCCGGGCCGGAACCGAAGGGGAGCGGCTGACCCTGCCGGAGGACTCCGAGTGGGCGCTCGCTCCGGACCCCGAGGGGGTCTTCGAGAAGCCCTGCGTCAAGCCGCTGCCGGAGCCGCCGCTCGGACCGCGGGAGGTGCGGGTCGGCGTCGAAGCCGCCGGGCTCAACTTCTGGGACGTGTTCCGCTCGCTCGGCTTCATCCCGGAGGGGGATCTCGGCCGGGAGATGTGCGGGCGCGTCCTCGAGGTGGGCTCCGAGGTATCCCGCGTCTCGCCCGGTGACCCGATCGTCGGGCTGGGATTCGGGGCGTTCGCGGCGGCGATGGTGACCCACGAGGAACTGGTGGCGCCGGCTCCGCCGGGCTTCTCCGTCACCGGGCTCGCCACGGTGCCGAGCGCGTTCGTCTCGGCGGCGCTTTCCTTCGAGTTCACGGGGCTCACGCCGGGCGAACGGGTCCTGATCCACGCAGGGGCCGGCGGCGTCGGATTGGCGGCCGTCCAGTGGGTGCAGGCCGCCGGGGCGGAGGTCTTCGCCACCGCGAGCGCGCCGAAGCAGGCGTATCTCCGCTCGCTCGGCGTCGAGCACGTGTTCGACAGCCGCCAGACGGCGTTCGGCAAGGAGATCCTCGAGGCCACCGGCGGCGCGGGCGTGGACGTGGTCCTGAACAGCCTCACCGGCGAGGGCTTCATCGAGGCCAGCCTCTCCTGCCTCCGCCAGGGAGGCCGCTTCGTGGAGATGGCCCGTCGGGACATCCTGAGCGAGGAGGAGATGGCGTCGGTACGTCCCGACGTCGCGTACCACATCCTCGAACTGGACGTCATGAAGAAGACCGAGCCCGAGACGGTCGGGCGGGTCTTCCGCGGCCTCATGGCGAGGGTGGCGGCCGGAGAACTGAAGCCCATCGTCCACAGCCGCTGGCCGCTCGCCGAAGCGGGCGCCGCGCTCGGGTTCATGCGGTCCGGCCGGCATATCGGGAAAATCGTGGTGACCGCGCCGCCGCTCCGGCAGGGGCGGCTGCGGCAGGATCGGACCTACCTCGTGACCGGCGGCCTGGGTGGGATCGGCTGCGCCGTAGCCGAGTGGCTCGCGGACCGCGGCGCGGGAACGATCGTGCTGAACGGACGCCGGGAACCGGACCCGGCGGCCGAGGAGACCATCCTGGCGCTCCGCGAACGCGGGGTGCAGGTCGAGGTGGCGCTCGCGGACGTGTCGGACTCGGCCGCCGTGGACCGGATGCTGGCGCGGCTGGACCGGGAGTTCCCGCCGCTCGGCGGGGTCATCCACAGCGTCGGGGTGCTCTCGGACGCCGCGCTGACCAACCAGAGCTGGGAGAGCTTCGAGACGGTGCTGCGGCCCAAGATCCTGGGCGCCTGGCATCTCCACCGCGCGACACTGGACCGCGACCTGGACCTCTTCATCCTCTTTTCGAGCCGGGTCGGCGTCATCGGGAACCCGGGCCAGGCGAACCACGCCGCCGCCAACGCCTTCCTCGACGCCCTCGCGGGCCACCGCCGCGCCCTCGGACTCGCCGGTCAGGCGATCGCCTGGGGGGCGTGGTCCGAGATCGGCGAGGCCGCGGAACAGCGGGGGAGGATCGAACGGCAGCGGGCCGCGCTCGGCGGCCGCTGGTTCACCCCCGAGCAGGGCATCCGGGCGCTCGACCGCCTCGTACGGCAGGACGTCACCCACTCCGTGGTGATGGCGATGGACTGGGGCGTCTTCGAGGAGGCCGTTCCGGATCGGCCCGCCCTGGTCGAGGACCTGTTGTCGACCGGCTCGGAGACCGAGGAAGACGACTCGGCTTCGTCTGAAGACCTGCTGACCCGGCTCCGGGGACCGGTCGGGAGGGAGCGGCAGGACCTCCTGGTGTCTTTCCTCCAGGGAGAGGTCCAGGCGGTGCTGCGGCTGTCCTCGGCGCCTTCCCCGACGGTGGGGTTCTTCGACCTCGGCATGGACTCGCTGATGGCGGTGGAGTTCCGGAACCGGCTGAACCGGGCGTTCTCCGGCGTCTACACGGCGCCCAACACGGTGGTCTTCGACTATCCGGACATCCAGAAACTCGCGGCCCATCTCGACGACGAACTTGGCGAGGTGAGTGAAGCGCCGGCCCCCGATCCCGAGCCCGCATCCGCTCCGTTCGCCGTTTCGGTGCCGGCGCCGGTCCAGGCCGCGCCGGTTCCGGCGCCGCCGCAAGAGGTTGCGGCGGATGAGGACGGCATCGCCATCGTCGGGATGGCGTGCCGCTTCCCCGGTGCTCCCGACCTCGAGGCCTTCTGGCGTCAACTCGAGGCGGGAGTGGAAGCCGTCTTCGACGGCCGTCCGGACGGCGGGTCGTGGACCGGAGTCGCCGGAGACCCGGCAGGCGCGGACGACGGCACGCGGCGCGGCGGATTCATCGATGGGATCGACTTGTTTGACGCCCATTTCTTCGGAATCACCCCGATCGGGGCCTGGACCATGGACCCGCAGCACCGGCTCCTGCTGGAGACGAGCTGGCGGGCGCTCGAGGATGCGGATCTGGATCCGGAGAAGCTCCGAGACACCAACACCGGCGTCTATGCCGGGGTCGCTTCGAGCGAATACCGGGACCTGATGCTGGCCGCCGGCCAGAACGTGAGCTATCTCGGCACCGCGGCGAGCATGGCGGTCGGGACCGTTTCGTTCCGGCTGGGCCTGACGGGTCCGGCGATGGCGGTCGAACTCAACTGCGCGTCCGCCCTGGTCGCCGTGCACCACGCGGTCACGGCCCTCCGCACCGGCGAGGTGGCCCTGGCGCTCGCCGGCGGCGTGAACGCCATCCTCTCACCCGGCAAGACGAGTGAAATGGTGGCGCTCAGCATGCTCTCGCCGACCGGACGCTGCCGGGCCTTCGATGCCGGCGCCGACGGTTTCCCGCGGGGCGAGGGTTGCGGGATGGTGGCGCTGAAGCGGCTCCGCGAAGCGGAAGCCGACGGCGACCGGATCTGGGGCGTGATCCGCGGGTCGGCCGTCAACCAGAGCGGGGCGAGCGCCGGCCCCACCGTGCCGAACGGCGTAGCCCAGCAAGCGGTCATGGAGGCTGCGCTGACGCGCGCGGGGATCGCTCCCGCGGAGGTGGACTACCTGGAAGCCCACGGGAACGGCTCGGTGATGGGCGACCCCATCGAACTGCAGGCGGCAGCGGCGGTGTATGGCAAAGGGCGCGCGTCAGGCCGCCCGCTGCTGATGGGCTCGGTGAAGACGAACGTCGGGCACCTGGAAACCGCGGCGGGGGTGGCGGCGCTCATCAAGGCCGCGCTGGCCATGAGCCGCGGAGTGATCCCGCCGCATCTGCACTTCGAGAACCCGAGTCCGGTGGTTGACTGGGACCGCCTGCCCGTCCGGGTGACGTCCGAAAGGACGCCGTGGCCGCCCCACCCGGAGCGGCCCGCCCGGGCGGCCGTGAGCGCCTTCGGGGTTTCGGGGGCGAACGCGCACGCCGTCGTGGAGGGCTACGGAACTCCGGACGGAATCCCGGCCGGTCGCGGCGTGCCAATCGCTATTGCGCAGGCGGGAACAGGCGAGGAACTGCCCGGGACCGCGGACACCCCGGCTGCTCGCGGGACGCGTCTTCTGCCGCTCTCGGCCAAATCGGACGCTGCCCTCAGAGCGCTCGCCCGGACCTTTCTGGACTGGCTCGACGAACGCACCGGCCAGCTCGCGTCCGGTGATGCCGACGATCCGTTGCTGTCGGACCTGGCCTGGACCGCCGGGGTTGGCCGAAGCCATTTCGCCTACCGGGCGGGCGTCGTGTTCCGGGATGCCGAGGCGCTCAGGGAGGGCCTGACCTCGCTCGCAGAGCCGGATGGAGTCCTGGAAACGGAGCCGGCGCCACCGATACCCAGGAAGATTGCGTTCGCCTATTCCGGAGAGGCCGGCCCCTGGATTCGGGCGACGGAGCCGTTGTACGCGAGCGAGCCGGTGTTCCGGGCGGTGCTGGAGCAGTGCGACGCGTGGATCCGTGAGGAACGGGGAGCGTCCCTGCTCGAAGCGGTGTTCGGCGGGGATGGCTCGCCGTCACTCGAATCCCCGGAATGGTCCGGCCCGGCGCTCTACGCGGTGCAGTGCGGACTGACCGCGCTCTGGTCGAGCATCGGCATCGGGCCGCAGGCGGCGAACGGACAGGACACCGGCGCACTCGCCGCCGCGCAGGCGACCGGAGCCCTGGATCTGGAGGACGGCCTGCGGCTGGCCCTCCGCGGAGAAGCACCGCCAGGCGCCGGAAGCGCGAATCCGGACCTCCTCGGCGGCAGTGAGATCGTGATGGAGATCGGTCCCGGGGCTGCCGGGGGTTTCACCGCCGGGGTGGCCGAGGCCTACGAGGCCGGACTCGACATCAACTTCGAGGGGCTGTTCGCCGGGGAAACCAGGCGGCGCATCGCGCTGCCCGGCTATCCCTTCGAGCGCCGGCGCTACTGGATCCCGGAGCCGCGCTCGCGGGTGACGAAATCCGGTTGACCGCGCGTCAGTAGAGACACTGGAGCCGCACGAAATCGCGGGTCGCGGCGGCGCAGGCCTCGGGATTCTCGAGCGGCAGGAAGTGGGTGGTCTCCGGGATGAAGTCGTAGTCCACTGTGAGCACGTGGCTCATGTCGAAGGTCGGCAGGTAGGAATAGGGCAGGGTGGGATCGGCCCCGACCACCTTGGTCGGACAGGCGAGCGCATCGAAGTCCACGAGCGCGGCGAAAGCCCGCACGTAGTCGACGATCTGCGCCTCGTACGCCTTCGGACAGCGAAGCTCGAAGTCCGCTCCCTCCGGCGTCCTCCGGAGCGTCGTTCGCGCCATGAGTGCGTGCACGCCGGGAACGACCCGTGTGAAGGCCGGCATCAGACGCAGGACATCCACGTAGTCCGCTTCCGACCGGAACCGGTCGGTCCGGCGCCGCGTCATCGCCGCGGTCATCTCGGCGGCGGTGTCGAACTGCAGTTGGCTGCGGCCCGGTTTGCACACCGGCGGATCGAATAGCACGCGCCCGGCGTAGCTGCGACTGCCGTCGGATGACATGAGCGACGTCAGCGCGGAGAACGAATGGAAGATCCCGACGATGGGCTTGGACCCGAAACCACGATCAATGGCTTCCAGGATGAGGTCGTGGTCGCGGATCAGGGTCGGCAGACTGTGCGAAGCCTGCGGGCCGACGCTGTTCCATCCGTGGTTCCTCAGGTCGTAGACGACCAGATCGAAGTCCGCTTCAAGCAGCGACCAGAACGGATAGTAGAGATCGATCGCGAGGCCGTTCCCGTGGCTGAGAACGAGCCGCGGCCCCTCCGGATTCCCGTGGCGCCGGAGAACGGTGCAAGTGTGCGCGTCGAGGCGCACCTCCAGTACGGAAGCGGGCTCGGGAACTTCCCAAGCCCTTTCCGAAGTCATGGGGCCGCACCCGCTCGCGGTGGCCCCGGCCGGGGGCTGCGCCGCGCTGCCGGCCCGGCGCGGCGCCGGGCCCCGCGTCGCCTCAGCCGGAGTGCTTGTCCACGAGGGCGGCAATCCCCCGCAGCGTCGTGCATCCGGCGCAATCGCCGGCTGTCAGCGAGAGACCAAAGTCGCTGTTGACCACCTTCATGAACGAAACGGCGTCCACCGAGGAAACTCCGGAATCGGCGAATTGCTTGTCCAGATCCGGAACGCGGCCGAGTCCGAGATGTTCCTGGGCAAGTTGCGCGAGACGCTGTTCGGTTGCAGTCATGAGGGATCCTCCAAAGGCCGTGCATTATTCCACACGCGTCGGCGACGGATCACACGATCTTTCCGGGACTGGTGAGGCCGAGAGGTCACGCCTAGGCGGACATGCCGCGCGCCGCGATCGGCCACACGGCCTCCACCAGGCCGCCGCGGACCGCGTACAACCGGTCGTAGAGGTTCACCACCGGATCGCAGTGGGAGACGATGAGTTCCAGCTTGTCGCCGACCTTGTAGATCCGGCTCGGGTCCTCGTAGCGGAGCGTGCCGAACTCGTCGGAGCCCGAGGTGTAGCTCATCCCGCTCTCGCCCTTCACGATCGCCCAGGGCCGGTTGATGGTGCAGGCCTTGGCGCCGGCGTCGGTGGTGGCGCGGCCCTCGTACTGGGCGTTCAGGACCGTGGCGAGGATGGTCAGGGACGACTGGAAGTCGCTATAGACCTCCGGGTCGGTGGCGCCGCCGATCTCCAGGTACTGGGCGTCCATGAACACGTAACTCCCGACCTGGACATCCGTGAGTCCCGGAGTCTCGTGGTCGATGTTGTAGGTGCCGGTGCCGCCGCCGCTGAAGATGCCGGTGTCGAGCCCCGAGGTGCTCATCCGTTCGCAGGTGTCGGCCGCGGCCGCCAGCCGTTCGAGCGTCTGCGCGCGGCGCTTCTCGAAGCCCTTGACGTGCTGCGAGCCGCCGTCGTAGCAGAGGAGGCCGCGCAGCCTGAGGCCGGGAAGCCGATCCACCAGCTGCGCCAGCCGGAGCGCCGGTTCTCCCGGCGTGATCCCGGTCCGGCGGCCCCCCGGATCGACGTCCACCGTCACGTCGGCGGTGGTGCCGGCGGCCACCGCCGCCTCGGAGAGGGCGCGGGCGTTCTCCTCGGTGTCGGTCGTCTGGATGAAGCCCGGGCACTGCTTCCGAAGGCCCATCGCCCGGCGGATCTTGAACGGAGTGACGTTGCTCGTCGTCAGGAGCAGCCGGTCGATCCCGTGATCGAAGAGGGCCTGGGCCTCGCTCACCTTGGCGACCGAGATGCCGAGCGCTCCGGCCTCGAGCTGCATCCGGGCGATCGCCGGGCACTTGTGGGTCTTGGCGTGGGGACGCGGGGCGATGCCGTTCGCGGCGGTGGTCCGGGCCATGGTGGCGACGTTCGCCTCGAGGGCGTCGAGATCCACGAGGAGCGCCGGGGTGTCCAGATCCCACATGGAGATCCCGAACTCCGCGACTTCGCGACCCGCGGCGCGGGTTTCGATTTCGGAACCCGTCAGGCCCTTCGCCACTCCCGGTGAGAACACGGCCGCGGAGGCGCCGGCGGCGCCCAGGAAACTTCGTCGGGACAGGGCATTCATCATCCGGCGTTTGTACCACCCCCCCGGTGGCGCGGGCGACCGGGAACCCATACACTGACTCGCCGCATGCGAGCCGCTATCGCGATTGCCGCCGTTTCGCTGGTCGGGCTTTCCGGCGCCGCGGAAGCGGAAGACGGCATCCCCGTCAAAAGCCCGCTCGTCGAGGCGGCGTGCGGCAGTTGCCACGCGTCCGATGACGCGGGCCGAATGTCCCGGATCTCCGGGCAGCGGAAGTCGGCCGAAGGCTGGCAGATCACGGTGATCCGCATGATCCGCACCGGCAACATCAGCCTCAGCGCCGAAGAGGCGCGGGATGTGGTCCGCTACCTCACGGACAACCATGGCCTCGCTCCCGAAGAGGAGCGTCCCTACTTCTATCTCGCGGAACAGCGGCCCCACCAGGAGACCTTCGCCGAGGACGAGGCGCTGCTCCAGGAGACCTGCTCACGCTGCCACCTCACCGCCCGGTTCCGTACCCAGCGTCGCACCGCCGAGGAATGGGACCTCCTCAAGGGGATGCACGTCGGCTACTTCCCAACGATCGAGGGCCAGACGTTCCGCGGGGAAACACCCGAGGAGGGCTGGGCGGTCGACCAGGTCCTTGACCAGCTCAAGGAGAAGTACCCCTTCGAGACCACGGCCTGGCGTTCCTACCGCGCCAAGGGGCCGGGGCCCGGTATCGCGGGACGCTGGTTCTTCCGGGGCTCCCAGCCGGGAAGCGGGCCGATCGGCGGCATCGTCGAGTTCCGGCCGGACGACGAATCCGAAGGGAACTACGGCTACGAGGCGAACCTGGTCCACGCCGACGGCACCGCCGAGCGGCGGTTGGGCGCCGGAGTGCTGTACGGCGGGTTCTCGTTCCGCGGCCGGGCCCAGGGAGACCGTCTGGAGCAGCGCCGCGCGGCCCTCCTGCTTTCCGAGGACGGCCAGACGCTCACCGGACGGCTCTTCAGCGGGCGTTTCGGAGAGGACGGACTGGACGTCACGCTTACGCGCGCCGCGGCCGGCGTCCAGCTCGCCGCCGCCTGGCCACCGGCCGGAAGGGCCGGAACAGCGGCCGCCGGGGTTCGGATCCTGGGGGCCGGCTTCGGCGACGACGCGGCTGCCTCACTCGACTTCGGAGCCGGCGTGACGATCGAGAACGCCCGGCGGGTCTCCGAGATGGAGTTGCTGGTGGACCTCCGGATCGATGAGGCGGCCCCGCTCGGCTACCGCGACGTCTCCGCCGGCGGCATCCGCCTGGTGGACGGCTTCGCGGTCCACGACGGCGTGGACTACATCCGCGTCTCTCCCGAGATGGCGCTTTCCCGGGTCGGTGGGGCGGTTGCCCCGAAGCAGTTCGTCCAGTTCGAGGCGAGCGGCTGGCACCGGGGGCCCGACGACGAACCGCTCACCGGCGACGACCTGGCGCTCGGGCCGGTCGAGGTCACCTGGACCACCGAGGAGTACTACATCCGCGACGAAGACGCCGACACCCGCTTCGTGGGGAACATCGACGAACGCGGCCTGTTCACGCCGGGGCTCGACGGCCCGAACCCGGAGCGCGAACTGATGGCCGACAACATGGGAGACGTCTGGGTCGTGGCCGAACACGAGGATCCGGTCAGCGGCGAGACGCTCCGCGACCGCGCCCGGCTCGTGGTTTCTCCCCCCGTCTTCCTCTACTGGGACCTGTTCCCGCAGCGCGCCGGACAGTGACCGTGCCCGAGACCGCCCCGACCCTCGTCGAAGCGACCCAGATGCACCGGTTCTCGGGTGGGGAGCGGCGTTACGCCTTCCTGGTGCCGTCCTCGATGATCTTCGAGCTGGACGAGACCAGTGAGCGGGTGCTCGACCGCCTTGCCTCGGGACCGAAGTCCCCGGCGGAGGTCGTCGAGTCGGCAGAGGAGGAAGCCGCGCTTCGCGAACTGGCCGGCGTCGGCGCGGTCGCCCGTCAGGGTGCGCCGCTCATTCCGATCGGTGGCCTCCAGGAAGTCGATGGCCCGCCGCCGATCCGGACCGTGGTGCTCAATGTCACGAACTCGTGCAACCTGGCCTGCCGCTACTGCTACGAGTACGGCGACGACCGGATTGCCGAAGCGGAAGTTCCGCTGGCCATGACCGAGGAGGTCGCCCGGCAGTCGGTGGACCGGCTGATCGCCGATTCCGGGGAGGCGAGGGACCTCCAGGTCACCTTCTTCGGCGGCGAGACGCTGCTGAACTGGCGGGTGATCCGTCCGACCGTCGAATACGCCCGGGAGCAGGCCCAACGGGCCGGCAAGCGGGTGGACTTCAGCCTCACGACGAACGCCACCCTCCTGACCCGCGAGGTGTCGCAGTGGATCGCGGACAACGGGATCGGGGTCACGATCTCGGTCGACGGAGACAAGCAGTTTCAGGACTCCATGCGGGTCTACAAGAGCGGGATGGGCAGCTATGACGTCATCGCCCCTCGCATTGCCGAGTTCCTGAAGCTGCAGAAACGGCCGGTCGGCGCCCGGGTGACCGTCACCTCGAAGAACCTCGACGTGCCCCGCATCTTCGAACACCTCATGGGGCTCGGGTTCTATGAGGTCGGCTTCGCCCCGGTGACCTCGTCTCCCGATCAGGACTACGCCCTCGGCGAAGAGGGATTCGATGAATTGCTCGACCAGTTCCGGGATCTCGCCGACGACTACGTGGAGGCAGCCACCGAGGGGCGCTATCTCGGCTTCTCCAACCTCAGCGACCTGCTTGGTGAAATCCACGAGGGCGTGAGCAAGGCCTATCCCTGCGGCGCCGGACTGGGCCTGGTGGGTGTCGCTCCCGGCGGCGAGGTCGGCCTCTGCCACCGGTTCGCCGGGTCCGGCGACCACGATCTGGGCCACGTGGCCACCGGAATCGACGACGAAAAGCGGGCCGAGCACCTGCAGAAGGCCCACATCGACGCCCGCACCGACTGCAGCCAGTGCTGGGTGCGGAGCCTCTGCTCGGGGGGCTGCTACCACGAGGCGCAGGTCCGCTACGGCGACCGCTTCCGCCCCAACCTTCACTACTGCGACTGGATCCGCGACTGGACGGCGCTCGGCCTCTCGGCGTACGGGCGTATCCTTGACCGAAATCCCCGTTTCCTGACCCGCTTCGAGGGCATGGTCCGGGTCGAGAGCCCGACTCCCTAGGAGGGCCGACCGATGAAACACCTCTCCCCCAAGAACCTCAAGGCGCGCTTCGCCACCGAGTGGCTGGAAGGCGGGGGTGCGGCGCGCGCCACCGCCGACGACCCCGGGCCCCACTACCCGTCGGGCTGCACCACCATCTTCTCGCCGGGCTGGGAGGTGGATTCGACGGGCGGGACCGCCGCCCTCTGCCAGCCGATGGAGCGGGATCTCTACGACTGCTACAAGACCTGCTACTGGCCCGCCCAGGTGCCCGACTACCTCAACAACAGCCCCGACTGGCACAAGAACTGTGCGGCCGCCGTTCAGGACTGGCGGGAGATCGATCTGGTCTTCCCCTGATGCGCAGTTCCCCGAAGTTCCAAGAACCGGTCCCTGTTTCCAGTCCATGATCCGGCGGCTCCTCCCCGCGCTCGGGATGGCCGCGCTTGTGGCCGGGACCGCAGGCGGGCAGGACGCGGACCGCTTCCTGGCGGGGATCTGGCCGGACGAGCTCATCACCTTCGACCAGGAGTCCCTGACGTTCGAAAAGGTCGGGAACCTGCGGCACGGAGCGGCCACCAACAACAACTGGACCGCCGACGGCCGTTACCTCGCCATCGTGACCGGCCGGATGGAGACGGTCGAGGTGTTCGACGCCGCCGAGATGGCGGTCGTGGACGACTTCAGGCTCAGCACGGTGGGCACCCGCATCCGCTTCATGAGCGCGACCCCGGGGCCGGGCGCCCGGCAGATCTACCTGGTCCCCGTCGTGGTGGACCTCGAGCCGGACCGCTTCATCCACAAGACGCCGTCGGAGATCTGGGTGTACGACCGCGAAGCGCGCGAGGTCACCCACCGGATCCCGCTCGGCGGCGCCGACGACTGGCGTCCCAACATCTACTTCAGCCCCGACGGTTCTTCGGTGTTCCTGGTGAACGATCAGATCGTGGAACTGGACGCCGAAACGTTCGAGGAAACGGACCGGATCGCACTGGACCGGCCGCTCGCTCCCGGCTACGGCGGGGTCCGCGGCCACTCGCTCGACGAGGTGGAACCGGGCCGGCTCTTCGGGGTCTACCGGACCGTGGAACCCCGTCAGGGGATGGAACTCTTCGGCCTGCTGGAGATCCGGCTGCCGGAAAAGACGTTCAGCCACTACGAGGTGGGGCCCCAGATGCGGCTCGCGCGGTTCGCGCTCTCGCCCGACGGCAAGCGCGGCTATGCCGGGCTCAACGACGCGGCGGTGATCGACATGGAGAGCCGGCAGGTCATCCTGCGCAAGAAGGGCTTCGAGCGGGGCCGCACCAACATCTCGATGATCGTCTCGGCGGACGGGAAGCGCCTCTTCGTGTCGGGCGTCGGAGACACCATGTACGTCTACGACGCGGAGACGCTCGAGCCGGAGACCGAGATCTTCGCGGGCGGCGACTTCATGATCCCGCCGCAACCGATCCGCTACCGCGCCACTGCCGGGAACTGAGCAGGGATCGCCGGGAATCCCCGCATGACCCATCGTCATGCGTGAAAGCGGCGCGCTGGCTCGGCCCCCCGACATCTACCGGCGCGCGTTCCGCCTGACGCTTCCCTACTGGCGGAGGCTCTCGGGAGTCCTCGTCCTCTCCCTGCTGGCCGGGTTGCCCGGCCAGCTTTGGCCCCTGCTCCTCGTCCCCCTCCTCGACGATGCCCTGCTCGGCGGCAACTTCGGACTGCTGCTCCAACTCGCGGCGCTGATGGTCGTCATGCAGGTCGGCGGCCTGGTGCTGACCTCGTACACCGGCTACCGCTACGTGGGCCTGTCGGCGCACGCCCTGTTCGACCTGCGCCTGACGGTGTACCGGCGGCTCCAGCAGCTCTCGCCCCGTTTCTTCGCCGGCGCCCGCACCGGGGACCTCCTGTCCCGCCTCAACACCGATGTCTCCGAACTGCAGCGGACCGCCGGCGACCTGCTGCTGTCGCTCACCCAGAACGTGCTCGGCCTCCTGGTCGCCCTCGGCCTGGTACTGGCGCTGGCGCCGGCGCTCCTCGTGCCGGCGCTGCTGGTGCTGCCCTTCGCAGCCGTCGCGCTGGCGCGGCTCCGCACCCGGGTGACGGACGAGAACCGGCGGCTGCGCGAAGCCGGAGCTTCCGTCGGCAGCGCCCTCGTCGAGTCCGTCCTGGGAATGCGGCAGACGGTCGCCTTCCGGCAGGAAGAGCGCGAGGCAGAGCGTTTCCGCGGGGAGAACGACCGCTTCATCGACGCCCTGTTGCGGGCGCGGCGGACGACCTACGTCGCTTCCGGGATCCCCGCATCCCTGGTCTCGATCGCCGGGGCCGCAGCCTTCCTCTACGGCGGCTACCAGGTGATCCAGGGGAACCTCACCCTGGGCACCCTGGGGGCGGCGATGACCTACCAGATGCGCCTCTTCGGCCCGGTGCAGGGTCTGCTGGGCCAGTACCTCGGGCTGCGCGCCGCCCGGGCGTCGTTCGAGCGGGTATTCGAACTGCTCGACGAACCCGCCGGCGTCGAGGATCCCGCGCATCCGGTCCCGGCTTCCAGGCCGCGGGGATCGCTCCGCATCGAATCCGTTTCCCTGTCGTACGGCAGGGAAGAGAAACCGGTGCTCGACGGCGTCTCGCTGACGCTGCCCGCGACGTCGCTCACCGTGCTGGTCGGCCCGAGCGGGGTGGGAAAGACCACGCTCTCCGATTTGATCCTGCGGCGGCTCGATCCGGACGGGGGCAGCGTCTCCTGGGCCGGGGCCGATATCCGGCGGCTCTCCCTTTCCGAACTCCGGAGCGGGATCGCGGTGGTCGAACAGGAACCCTTCCTCTGGCACGCACCGATCGGCGAGAACATCCGCTACGGACGGCCCGCGGCCGATGACTCCGAGATCGTCGAGGCAGTCCGCCTCGCGGCGCTCGACGAGTTCGTAGCGGACCTTCCGGAAGGTCTTTCCACGGTCGTCGGGGAACGGGGTCAACAACTCTCGGCCGGCCAGCGGCAGCGGATCGCGATCGCGCGTGCCGTGCTCGCCGGCCCGGACCTCGTCCTGCTGGACGAGCCGAGTTCGGCCCTCGACGCGGAGACCGAGGCGCTCCTGATCCAGCGCCTCGTTCCCTGGCTGAAGCGCCGGACCGCGCTCGTGATGACCCATCGGCGCGCGTTCGTCGAAGCGGCCGACCAGGTCTTCGCCCTCCGCGACGGCCGCATCGAGGCCGCGAGCTGACGGCGCGCGACCTAAATGTTGCGGATCGCGATCCTGGACACCGGGATCAACCCCGCGCACCGGCAGGTGGGCCCGTTGGCGGGCGGGGTCCGGGTCTCGTGGATCGACGGGCGCGTGCGGCTCACGGGAAACCGGCGTGCCGACTGGGGCGACGAGATCGGGCACGGCACCGCGGTGGCGGCAACCGTCTGCGACGGCCTTCCGCCGGAGGCCTTCACCCTGCTCTCGGTGCGCGTCTTCGGCCGCCGCATGGACGCCCCCCCGGAATGCCTGGCCGCCGGGGTCCGCTGGGCGGTGGGGCAGGGAGCCGACCTCGTCAACCTGAGCGCGGGGGTTCCCGCTGGTAGCGACCCGGCCGGCGAAGCGGTCGTCCGCGACGCGTGGGCCGCAGCCGGGGAAGCCGGTGTCACCCTCGTGGCGCCCCGGGCCAGCCACGACGCCCTGCTGATCCCGGGCGCGCTCGCCGGGGTCGCCGGCGCGATCGGCGTCGAGGCCGACACGGAACTCGACTACGGCCAGCTGGCCCGCCGCGGAGAGGTGCTGGTCGCCCCGCCCTGGGCGCGGCCGCTGCCGCCCCTGCCCCGGGAGAAGAACTTCTCGGGGGTGAGCTTCGCCGTCGCGGCGGTCACGAACCGCGTGGCAGGCGTGCGTCTCGGTGTCGCGACCGCTCACTTCCCGGTCGAACCGAAACCGGCCCCCTGATCGCCGGGTTCACTCCCAGCCGAACGCGTCCCGGATGATGCCGTGGACCCGGGTGTTCTCCCCGATGCCGAGCACTCCGTCGGCCCCGGGCCCGTAGCCGAGGAGCAGCACCGGCTCCGAGGTGTGGCCTCCCGTGGACCAGACCACCTGGGTGTAGTTCGCCAGCTTGCGGGCCGCGAGCGCCACCGGGACGGTGAACGAGTCGAGGTAGTACGTCGCGTAGTCGCGCGGCGCGGGGGTCTCCGCGTTGAGTTGCTCCGCGAGATCGGCGGCCTCTTCGTCGGTAAGCCGGATCCCCGTCGCCTCCTCGATCACCGCGAGCACCGAATCCGGCGTGGCCGGCGAGGCGATCTCCGGCATCGCCTCGATCAGGGACCGGCGTTGGGCGGCGAGCAACTCCAGGTGCCGCGTCCCGGCCATCTCCGGGCCGGCGGCGTAGTCCGGGAACACCGTCTCGGGGAGGGGGCCCGGCCCGCCCGGGCCGTAGGTGAACGAAAAGCCCCCGGTCCCATGATCCGCTGTCACCAGTACCAGGGTGTCCTCGCGAGCACGGGCGAAGTCGAAACCGACCCCGACCGCCTCGTCGTAGTCGAGGATCTCGGCCAGCATCGCTCCGGCGTCGTTTTCATGTCCGGCATAGTCGATCAGGCCGCCCTCGACCACCAGGAAGAAACCCTCTTCGTTGCCCGCGAGCGACGCGATCGCGGCGCCGGTGAGTTCGGCCAGGGTGGGCACGGTGTCATCGAGTTCGTCCCACGAGCGGTCGAGCACGTAGGGCAGGTGGCTCGCGGCGAAGACGCCGACGAGACGCTCGGCGCCCCGGGCCGCTTCCAGCCCGGCGCGGTCTCCCACCACCGTGTAGCCCCGCTCTTTGGCCTCGGCGATCAGGTTGCGATCGTCGTCCCGGTTCGAAGGACCGTCGGTTCCGGCGGGCAGCCCGGGAACGCTGTCGCCGAGAGTCGTTTCGGCGGGGATCATCGCCCGCCCACCACCCCCGAGCAGCACCTCGACCTCGGGCTCCGCGAACAACTGGTCGGCGAGCTCGGGTTCGGGCACGTAGCGCGACTTGGCGTGGACCTTGAAGGCCGCTGGAGTAGCGTGGGTGAGGCGCATGTTTGCGACGAGTCCGGTCGCGAGGCCGCGCTCCTCCGCCCATTCCAGAATGGTCGGGATCGGCTCGGCGGTTTCCGGATCCACGCTCAGCGTCTCCGTGAGCGCCCGCCTCCCGGTAGCCATCTGCGTTGCCGCAGCGGCGGAATCGGTGGTGATCCGCGCGTACGAGTACGGAATCGCATACCCCGCACGCCCGGCATCAGCCAGTTCGGCCATGCGCAGCGGACTGCCCCGAACCTCGGACGCGTAGGCCAGCCCGAGTGTGAGCTGGTTCATCCCGAACCCGTCCCCGATGAAGAGGATGACGTTCTTCGCCCGCGGTGGCTCCGGCGCCGACGCACACCCCGCCGCGGCCAATCCGGAGACGAGGACAGCGAGGGGAAGGATTGCGGCGATGGAGTGCCGCGTGCGGTCTACTGGCCGGTCAGGGCCGCGTAGTTGTCCTTGCAAAACTCCTCCAGTTGCTCGGCCAGGTGGCTGGCGGCGTTGCGAAGGCTGGGCCCGGTCTCCCGTTCGTCCAACCCGGTCAGGTTCCGACGCAAGCCTCCGGCGAGCGCCACCGCGTCGATGTAGTAGAACTCGACGATCTCGCTGCGCTCGACCAGTTCCACCCGGCCGTTGATGATCAGCCGCTCGAGCTTGGGCAGCATCATCTGTGAGGTCCGGTAGTTGATGACGCGCACCGTGATCGCCGCATCCTCCGCCGATTGGGCGATGCGAAACCAGTTCCGCCGGCCGCGGACGCGGTCCTGAACTTCCTGCGCCGCGGTCTCCAGCCCTCGCCGCAGTTCCGGGTCCTGCGGGTCGCTGGGATGGACGAACACGCTGAAGGGCTCGGGAGGACGACGGGGCGCCTGGGCGCCGGCAGCGACCACGGAGGCGGCGAAGACCGCCAGGAGCAGAATTCCGGCGAACGCCGCCGGGCGCGGATCTCGAAAGCGGTGGATGGTCATGACGCCTCCCCGGGATGCGCGAGGCCACCCATCGGGGCCGCTCGCCCCGGAATGATGGCACGGAGACCTCGTGCGGTGTCCCGGGAGAATGCGACAGAACCGCTCTCTGATCGGAGGGAGGTGAGGTGACTCAGGGTGTGTCCGGTCTGGGCTCCGTCCGGAGGCGCATCAGGGCGGCGTAGTTCTCCTTGCAGAACCGTTCCAGCTCTTCCGCCAGATGGCTTGCGGCGTTCCGCAGACTGGCGCCGAGGAGCACGGGACGCTGGTCCAGGCCGGACAGCTTCTCGCGGGCGGTTCCCGCGACGGCAACGGCATCCACATAGACCAGCTCGACGGTGGGGCCCTCGAACCAGCCCCACTTGTGCGCGTTGGAATTGTGGTAGTTGACGATGCGCAGGACGACATCCGCCTCCTCCGCGGATTCGGCCAGTTGGAACCACTTCCGCCGCTGCACCCGCTCCCGAACCATCGGGACCGCTTCCTCAAGCCGCGTCTTCAACTCGGCATCGCCCGGATCGCTCGTCTCAACGAAGACCCGAAACGGCTCTGGGGGACGCCGGGGCGCTTCGTCCTGCGCGGCGACGGGTTGATTGCCCAACGGCGCCAGGAAAAGCGGGAGCACCAGGACCCAGGTTCGGGCCGAACCGCTCCGGATCACCGTGGCGTTGCTCCGCGCTCCCGCTTCGTCTGCGCTCTGGCGCGGCTCACGGGGCCGTAGTTGTCCTTGACGAACCGCTCCAGTTCCTCGGCCAGGTGACCGGCGGCGCTCCGGAGGCTCGGTCTCTCTTCGACACAGCGATGATCCAGTCCCGACAACGCCGCCCGCGCGTCACCGGCCAGGGCGACCGCATCCACGTAGTGATACCCCGTCGCCCAGCAGGCGTACATCGAACGGGACAGGTTGCCTCGGACCGAAAGATTCAGCTTCGCCTGCCGATAGTGCGTGATCCGAAGCGTGATTTCGGCCGTCTCGGCGGAGTCCGCTAGCTGGAACCACCTTCTGCGCCGCATTACTCGTTCCCGGACCGTCGGCAACGCATCATCCAGGGTCGCCTGCACGGCAGCATCGGCGGTAGGGGTGGCATGGACGAACACCCGAAACGGCTTCGGGGGACGCCGTGGCGCCTCATCCTGCCCGGCGGCGGCGGCCGCCAGCGCTGCAAGAGCGACGGGCGCGAGAATCGGGCGCCACGTCCGGGCGCTGGTGCGACGGGACGGCATGGTTCAGCGGGACCCGCCGCCCTGCTCCTGTGCGAACGCCTCGAGACGGCGGACGAAGTCGGTGGCGGCGGACCGGAAACTGCCCGTCTCGGTCGCGCCGGTGCCGGAACCCTGGATCTGTTTCCGGTTTCCGTCCACCCGCACCACCGCATCGAAGGAGAAGAAGTCGCGCCCGCGTGATTCGAAGACGCGGTTCGGGGTGAAACCGGCGGGGCCGCCCACATGCCTCAACTCGCTCGAGACGGCCTGCGCACCGAAGATCATGATCCGAACGTCGGCTGCGTCGGCCGACTCCACCACCCGGAACCGCTCGGGCAGATCCACCAGCTCGTCCGTGAGAGCAATCACTGCGTTGGTCAGCCGGACATCCAGATCGGCGTCCACTTCACCCGCCCGCGACACGAAGACGGCGTACGGCTCCGAAGATTCCAGCGAGCCGTCGGGGCGCGGCACCGCAACTGCCGGAACCAGGACAGCCACGGTCACCGCGAAATCCAAGCCCCGACGGTAAGAAGAGTTCCGCATATCGCGCTCCTCGCAAGAGCCTTGGGCAAGCAAACTCCATGCTACGAGTGCCCCCGCGGCAAGCGCAAAGGCGAGCCTCAGCTGTCCGCGGAGTCAGGGACGAACCGATCGCCTGCCGCGGCGAATGGCTCGATTTCCTCGCCCCCCTGGAAGGCGCCGATCACCGCTTCCCGGAGCGACAGCCTTACGACTTCGCCGGGGTCCGGGAACAACCGCTCCTCGAGTTCCGCGATCCGCTCGGGCTCCGACCGGGTACGGGGGGATCCGGCGATCAGAGCGCAGCAGTCTTTCGCCGGCACGGCGGAGGTTTCCCAAGTGCCGATCTTCTGGGCCCGGTCCATGATGGCTACCTTGTCGAGCCCGACCAGCGGCCGCAGGACGGGTAGCGAGAGCGCGGCGTCTACGCTGATGAGGTTTTCGAGCGTCTGGGACGCGACCTGGGAAAGGCTGTCGCCGGTCGTCAGCGCCGCTGCTCCGAACTTCCGGGCCACGACCTCGCCGCAACGGAAGGCGAACCGCCGGAACAGCAGGGCCTCGTGGCCGGTTCTGCTCCCGGTGAGCCGCAGGTCGAAGTAGGTGTAAGGAACGAGCACCAGCCGCGATCGGCCCGTGTAGCGCGAAAGGATGCGGACGAGGTCCGCCGCCTTGCGGGCGGCGGGCGAATCCGAATCCGGACGGGAGGGCGTGAGATGGACGAAGTCGAGCGAGGCTCCCCTTCCCGCCATCATCCAGGCCGCCACCGGCGAGTCGAACCCGCCGGAGAGCATCCCCACCAGCCGGCCCGCGACCCCGACCGGAAGCCCGCCGGGCCCTTTCACCCGGCGCGTCCAGAGGTAGATGGCTTCTTCATGAGGTTCGATGAAGACCGTGAGCGCCGGGTTCGAGAGGTCCACGCGGTCCCACTCCGTGCGCTCCAGAATGGCGCGCCCCACCGACTCGGCGATGGCCTGCGAGCGGACGGGGAAGTTCCGGTCCCGGCGCCGCACCCGCAGGGCGAAGCCCGTCTCCGGCTCCGGCCGCGCATCGGCTGCCAATCCGCAGGCGAGGGTGGTCGTGTCGTCCAGCAACCGCTCGGGCGAGAGGGTTTCACCGCGCGGACGAGGAATCACGAAGCACGGAAGCGCAAGCTCGACGCCGAAAACGGTCGCGATCGCCGTGAGGGCCCGGTCGAGCGCCGCGGTCTCCCCCGGCGGAACCTCGATCCACACCCGGTCGCCGGCCGAACTCGTCCGCCAGCGCAGCCCGATGCCGCGAAGCCGCTGTCCCAGATTGCGCTTCAGCGCTTCGCGGAAGGAGGGCCGGTTTCTGCCCTTGATACGGATCTCGGGCGATCTGATGAGGATCCGCCGCGGGGAATCCGGCGCCGGACTCACGGCGATTCCGGGATGCCGCCCCGCGGCATCTGACGAGTTGGGAAGACTTTCCTGCACGACGGGGACGGGGTGGGGGTCTCCCTCCCGACCGCGATGGTACGCCGACCCCGCAACGGATAGGGTGAACGGCCCGGGGCGGATCGATCCCGCATCGGGTGGTGAGCCGTGAAGGAATCGAACCTTCAACCTACTGATTAAGAGTCAGTTGCTCTGCCTGATTGAGCTAACGGCCCAACCCGATGCGACCGCGCTGGTACGCCTGAGAGGATTCGAACCTCTGACTTCTTGCTCCGGAGGCAAGCGCTCTAATCCACTGAGCTACAGGCGCTCCCAGCGAAACGCGGAAGGTTACCGTAGGCGGAGGTTCCCTCTATGGCCGCCTTCCGGCCAGCCGTCGCAGGAGTTCCTCCTTCAGTCCGGGATCGGGGGTGTGGCACCAGGTCACGGGCCATCCCTCCGGCGCATCGGTCCGGACGAGCCACGGTTTGGTGCCTTCAGTGTCCGAGTACCCGTCGGCAGGACCCTCCCGGATGACGACCGAGGTTTCGTCGCAGTGGAGGAGTTCCGGGGCCACCAGAAAGGACACGGCGAAGGAATCGAACGGGTAGGTCGCCCGGCGTCCATAGCTGTCGCCGAACCAGTCGAGATAGTCCTCGATCGGACGGCGGAAGAACTCCCCGAACGGGGTGTCCCACACCGAAACCCATTCCTCGGCGTCGATCGGCAGTTTCGCGGCGAGTTCGAACGGCGCCAGGACCACCGGAGCCCCGCTTCCCACGACGACCTCCGCGGCCTCCGGATCGAGTTCGAAATTGAAATCGAGCAGATTCGGCCCGCCTCCCGGGAAGGTCAGCGCCTCCCCGGCGCGCCGGCCGATCACCAGGATCACCGTCTCGACGCGATCCGCCAGGTCGGGCCGCTCGCGGAGCGCGGCGGCCACGTTGGTCGCCGGTCCGAGCGCCAGCACGGTCAGCGGTTCTTCTTCCAGCGCCGCGATGAGGGCCCGGGACGCCGGGGTCGGGTCCGGAGAAGCTACGGCGCTCCCCCTATGGACCCCGACATCCGCCGGAGCGAAGCGAGCCACGATCTCCCGGGCGATGGCGTAGCCGCGGTCCACCGGGGCGTTCCCGAACACCACGCTGACCCCGGCGACCCGCAGCTCCGGCGAATGGAACGCCTGCACCATCGCGACGCCGTCGTCCGGCTCGTGACCCCCGGGCATGACCGCGGGGTCCACGTCGAGCCAGACGGCGCGGGGGGGCGCCGGCGGCGGATCGGCGGCTCCGGCGCAGGCGCCGGCCAGCAGCGCGGCCGCCGCCAGCGAACCGCGCGCGGTGCTCAAACCCCGACGGGCGTCCCGGTGGGGCGTTCTTCCGCCGGAACTTCGACCTCTGTCGGCGGGTCGTACGAATTCGGCACCCGGCCAGCGAGAAGAGTGGGGAAGTCGCCCTTCAGGAAACCCTGGGCAAGCGCATAGGTCTGCGCGTCCTCGTTCCGCCGGAGGCCCCGCCGCAACGCCTCGATGCGGATCCGGGAGCCCGCGCAGAAGTCCTCGACCAGCGGGAGCACGTCCTCCCTTCTCTCGCCGCGGGCGATCAGCGCTTCGGCACGAACGACCGTTGCGACCTGCGCGTAGAGCTCCGCGCCGAAATCCACGAAGCGCCAGAGAAGCATCTGCCGCTTCTCGAGCCCGGGGCCGTACCGGAGCATCGCGTGAAAGAGGCTGCGCGCCAGCCGGCGGCTACTGCGGGCCACGAAGCGGAGATGGCGCCGCGCCCAGGGCTCGCCGCCGGAGGGTGCGCCGGCCGGCAGCCACTGGCGCAGGTACCAGGGCACGTAGAAGAACCCGGCGCGGATGGCGGTCGCGAGCCGCTTCGAGAGCGGCAGCGAGGGATTCATCACCGCGCCCGCGCGGCTCAGGTGAGGGTCCATCACCTCGCGGGCGATGAAGAGGCGCAGGATTTCGCTCGAACCCTCGAAGATGGTGTTGATCCGGTTGTCGCGCAAGGTTCTTTCGGCCGGGAAGGGCCGTTCCCCGCGTGCGGCGAGCGAGGCCGCGGTCTCGTAGCCCCGTCCGCCCAGGACCTGGACGGTCTCGTCGGCGATCCGCCACGCCGCCTCGCTCGCGTACATCTTGGAGATGGCGGCCTCGATGCGGATGTCCGCGCCGCCGATGTCCACGAGCATGGAAGTGAGGTCGGACATCGCGTCCATCGCAAACGTCGTCGAGGCCATCCGTCCGATCTTGTCGGCGATCGCCGCGTGCTCGCCAACGGGCGCTCCCCACTGCACCCGCTCCCGGGCCCAGGTCCTGGAGATGTACAGCGAGCGCTTGGCCGTCCCGATGCAGATCCCGGGGAGAGTGAGCCGGCCCGTGTTCAGCGTCGTCAGGGCGACCCGCAGCCCCTTTCCCACCGGACCCAGGACGTTCTCGCGGGGGATCCGAACGCCGGTGAAGCGCATCACTCCGTTGTAGAGCGCCTTCAGCCCCATGAAATGGCAGCGGCGCACGACTTCGACCCCCGGCCAGCGCGTATCCACGATGAACGTGGTGATGCCGGCCCGCCCTCCCGGCGACTCCGCGGGGGTGCGCGCCATGACCACCAGCCAGCGCGCCCTGGTGCCGTTCGTGCACCAGAGCTTTTCGCCGTTCAGGACAAAGAACCGGCCGTCTGGAGTCGGCTCGGCATGCGCCTGCATGCGAGCGGCATCCGACCCAACGGTGGTTTCGGTGAGCGCGAACGCGGAAATGTCACCCGCCGCCACCTGGGGCAGGAACTCCGCCTTTTGTTCCTCGGTGCCGAACAGCAGGATGGGCTGGGCGATCCCGATCGACTGGTGGGCGGAGATGAGGGAAGCCAGGCTCCCGCAGTGGCTGCCGAGCAGAATGGCGGACCGGGTGTAGGTCCGCTGGGACAGCCCGAGCCCTCCGTAGCGCTTGGGGATCTTGATCCCGAAGGCGCCCATGGCCGCGAGATCGCGGAACACCTGATCGGGAATCTCGCCGGTGCGGTCGATCTCGTCGGCGTCCACCTCCTCAAGGAGGTACGACTCGAGCCGCTCGAGGAAGGCTTCACCCTCCGGCTCAACCCCGCTGTCGGGGTAGGGGCGAACGATCCCCGGGGAGAATCGGCCCAGGAACAAGCCCCCGGCAAAGGTTGGATACCGCCATCCCGCCTCCCGCGCCGCCTCGGTGAGTTCGAACGCGGCACGCTTGCCGGCCGACATCCGGGAGGTGTCGATGGCGTTGGTCATGACGGACCCCCGATTCTAAGCACCTCCCGGTCGCGACCGACGTTCGGTCCCGCTATCCTCCTCTTCACGGACGTCGGCTGGCGGACCCCTTCGGGTGGTGGGGTTGTTTCCCCGATCGGCCGTTCCGAATCTTCCGGGACGCCGATCCGCCGAACAGCCCGACGGAAGGAGATCCGATGACCAGCCTGCTAGCGATGCTTCTCGCGCTGCCGAGCGCCGTGGAGTGGAAGACCTTCGAGTACATGGGAGTGCACGGGGCCGAGTTCGTCGTCGGCGCCCACACCGGGATCATGGTCCAGTGCAATGAGGAGCAGGAGCAGATTCTCATGACGGTCCACGTTCCGCATGAAGACAGCGCTCCGTCCGGGCGGCAGAACCGGACGCTCTACGTGCAGATCGACGGTGGGGACACCCGGAGCATCGAGAAGGCGGAGGACCGGCCCTTTCCCGGGATCTTCCAGTTCGAGCCGGAGGAGTGGTTCGTGGACTTCCTGCTCGCCGGCGGCAGCCTGGCGGTGCGATTCGAGGGCGCCACGATGGAGGTGGCGGTGGACCCGGCCATCATGGAGATGACCCTCGACCACTGCACGGGCGGCGTGCACGTTCACTGAGCGAAACGCGACGGGCGGGCATCGGACCCGAGAACTCGGGATACCGGAGATTCAGGAACCGATCAGTTCCGCGATCCGGGTCCCGAGAAAGACGGGCCACACGAAGAGGCCCAGGAAGCCGCGCCAGAAGCCCAGGTCCAGGAAACCGATGGTGAACAGCCACCCGACCATCCAGAGGCCGAAGCCCAGTCCACCCTGATCGATCTTGATCCGCTGGGTCACTCGGGTTCGCTCCTCCACGACGGCACCGGTCATCCTAGCGGCCAACGCGGCCGGACGAGCATTCGGTCAGGGCGCCTTCGGACGGCCGGAGAAGGTATCCATGGCGACGTGGATGCCGAAGAACGACGCAATCGGATCGAGCCAGCGGACGGGGAGCAGGCGCAGGAGCTTCAGGGAGTGGACGAACCAGGGAAGGACAACCACGGCGCGATTCCTCTCCACCGCGCGGATGACGGCGGAGGCGACCGTCGCCGGTTCCAGGATCGGTAACAGGAAAGGGAAGCGGGTGCGAACGCCGGCGAACATGCCGGTGGCCACGAAGAACGGGCAGATCAGGCTGGTTCCGACACCGGGCGCCGTCCGGCGCAACTCCGCCCGCAGCGATTCATGGAAGCCGACCGCACCGAACTTGGAAGCGCAGTAGTCGGAAAGGCGGGAAGCTCCGATCAGGCCGCCCGCCGACGCCATCGTGACCACGTGCCCCGCCCCGGCTTCGATCATGGCCGGCAGTACCGCCTGCGTCGTCCAGAAGAGCGCGGCGGTGTTGATCCGCAGGGTGCGCTGCACCTCTTCCGGCGATAGCTCCATCAGGGGTTTCCCGGAAACCACCCCGGCGTTGTTGACCAGGACTTCCACGTTGCCGAACGAGGCCGCGAGACGTTCCGCCGCCCTCGCGACCGCGTCCGGATTCCCGACATCCACCGCTTCCGAAACGACAAGCTGATTCCCGCGGGGACGGGCGGCGGCAATCCGCGCGGCCGCGTCGGGCAGCGCCCTCGAGTTCACGTCCCAGATGGCGACGTGGGCGCCCCGGGCCGCGGCTCCCTGAGCGATCAGCAGCCCCATGCCCTGCGCTCCACCCGTGACCAGCACGCGGCGGCCTTCCAGCTTCACCGCGAGTCACCCGCCGGACGGGCAAAGTACGGCGCGAGCGCCGACTCCGGGGGTGCGGCCGTGAAACGGCTCACCGCCACCCCCAGTACGAGGGAAACCAGCACCCCGGGCGCCGCGGGGTGGACCAGTTCCGGCCCCCATCCCGGCCAGGGCAGCGCGCCGCTCTGCCAGATGAAAACCCCCGCGACGCCCCCCACCATGGCGGCCAGGGCGCCCTCGCGGGTGAGGCCGCGCCAGAGGACGCCGAGGACGACCGGCACGAAGAACGCACTCGCCATGATCGCGGTGAAGAGGAGCACGATGAACTGGACCAGTTCTCCCTCGCCGACGCCGCTCAGGATCAGCACCAGCGGCGCGATGCCGACGATCAGGATCCCGAGGCGCGCCGCCAGCATCCTCGCCCGCGGGCTGGCCCTCGGCCTGAAGACGCCCAGGAGATCGTGGGAAAGCGCCGATCCGGCCACCAGCAGCAGCGAGTCCACGGTGGACATGATCGCCGAAACCACGGCGGCCAGCAGTACGGTCCCCAGGATGGGCGGCAGCGCGTAGGATGCGATCAGCGGCATGGCCAGGTCGCCGCTCGGGAGGATCGGGAACAGCCCCATGGCCCCGAGCGCGATCAGGAAGACCAGCAGGTTCACCCCGGTGGCCACGATCATGGCGAGAAACAGACCCCGTCGGATCTCCCGCTGGCCGCGCATGGCGTAGAGACGCACCAGTTTTTCGGGGGTGGCGATCCCCCCGAGAAGGAAGGAAATCCCCATCGTGAAGAGCAGTACGCCGGGGAGGGCGCCGAATTCGAAGGCCTCGGGCCGAAGAGTCTCGACGGCCACGAACAGCGCGCCGGGCCCGCCGAGCAGACGGAAGACCATCGGGACGGCCACCAGGGCGCCGATCACCATGACGACCAACTGCACGAGGTCGGTGTAGACGACCGCCACCATGCCGCCGATCGCGGTGTAGGCGAGCAGGATGACGGTGAAGAACACCATTCCCCAGACCGCGGGGATCCCGAACACGGTCTCGGCGATCAACCCGCCTGCGATGACCTGCGCCTGCACGTACACGGTGGCCGCGATCAGGATCACCACCGCCGCGAGCGCCCGGGCCCGCCGGCTGTAGTAGCGCCGCTCGATGAACGCCGGCAGGGTCAGCTCCCGGGTGCGGGCGAAGCGCGGGCCCAGGACTCCGGCCATGAACCAGTAGCTCAACGGGATGAATAGCACGAGCCAGGTGAACTCCCAGCCCACCGTGTGAATCACCCCCACGGTGCCGATGTAGGTGCCGGCGCTCGCGTGGGTGGCGGCGAGCGTGGCGCCACCGAGCAGCCAGCCGAGCTTGCCCCCGGCGATCCAATAGTCGCCCTCGGTGCGGGTCCGCCTGAGCGCCACCGCCCCGATGGCGAAGATCGCCGCGAGATAGGCGCCGAAGACGATCGCGGTCATGGCGGGCCGTCCTCGGGGTGGTCGCGGGATTCCCGGCCCAGTTCTCCCGGTGGGGGTTCGAGCCGCCGCATCCAGAACCAGTACGCGAGCAGAATGGCGCCGAAGACCGCAAACAGCCCCCAGAAGGAGAAGCGGCTCATGGCGGGCTCGTCCCGGCGGGAGGTGACGGCGCGAGAAGCCGGCGCGCCCCGAAGACGCCGAGTCCGATCAAGAGGAGTGCCAGCGCCCCGTCCACGAAGGTGGCCAGGCCGATCGCGAACCCCTCCTCGGGCACGAGCCGGAACCTGAGGAGCGAAGGCGGCGCCGGAAGGTGCGCCTCGAGAGTCACGCCCTCGCCGTCCGCCGTGAGCGCCGGGAACGCGTCCGCGATCCGGTAGCCGGGAGGCGGGGTGATGCGTGCCGCAAACGCCGGCTCGGCCCCTGGTTCGGGGGCCTCGTCGGGGAGCGGGACCGGGACGTGGACCCAGCCGGCTGCGTCAGCCCGCGCGCTCGCCCGGAACAGGAGCGCACCGGCGGGGTCCCGTGCGAAACGCACCGGCGCCCGCCGCCAGTCCGTCTCCGGGGACGGCGCGAGGACATGAAACGCCTCGGAACCGGCGAACGGATGGTCCGGCGGGATCTGCGTGCGGACCGCTGCCTGGGCGGGACCCTCGAAGACCACCGTCATCTCCACCGCCGCCGGTTGAGCTGCGGCGGCGCCCGCCGGAAGGGAAAGGACCAGCCCCAGACAGCGGAGAGCCGGGCGCACTTGATTTAGCAGCCTGTGGTGAAACCCACGTGAGCGCCGAGACGGGTGAGGCGCCCGGCTGACAAGGCGCGTGAGGGAGGAATACCGAGCGTATTTCGACCGAAACGCAACGCAGAGCGCCTCGCAGAGGCGCGGTTCAGACGGGATGGATCGCCCGTCGAACGCCGCGTCGGGTTTTGCCACAGGCTGCTAGGCCCAGACGTCCCTCAGCACCCGGAGCGCGTTCCCGCCCATCACCTTGCCGATGTCCTCGTCGGAGTAGCCGTGCTTCACCAGCCAACGGAGGATGTTCTTCGAGCCCTCCACCGGGTTCTCGATCCCCGCGACATAGGGGACCCGGTCGAAGGCGGGCGCCCCGCTTCCCGCGCTCGCCTTCTTGATGGAAAGCGCCGCGGAGTACACCCCGTGGAGCCCGACGTGGTCGCCGAACACCGTGTCCGGTCCGAAACCGACGTAGTCCACGCCCACGAGGTCCTTCACGTACTCGAAGTGCTCCATGAAGGACTCGAGGTTGTGCCGGGGATGGTTCTTCGTGAGCGTCGTGTGCGGGGCGGCCTCGATCCCGATGATGCCGCCCTTGTCGGCACAGGCCTGCAGCACGTCGTCCGGGGCCATCCGCCGGGTGTTCCAGAGCGAGCGGGCGCCGATGTGGGTGATCGAGACCGGCTTCTCGCTCGCCGCGATGACGTCGAGGGTCGTCTGGTCGCCGCAGTGAGCGGTGTCGATCAGCATCCCGACCTTGTTCATGCGCTCGACGACCTGATGACCGAACGCGGTCAGCCCTCCGTCGTTCGCTTCCTTCAGCCCGCTCCCGAGCGCGTTCGATTCGCTGTAGGTGATCCCCATCTCACGGACGCCGAACCCGTGCAGGACCTCCACCCGGTCGAGTTCGTTCTCGATGGGTGCGGCGCCCTCGATGGCCGCCACCCAGGCGATCCGGCCCTCGGCGTGGGCCCGCAGGATGTCGTCCACCGTCCGGCAGTGAATGAGAA
>VXNL01000028.1 GCA_009840635.1 Acidobacteriota bacterium
CGCGGGGCCCCGCCCGCGGGCGCGCGCCGCCCCGCCGCCCCCCCGCGCGTCCCCGCCGCGCGCCCCCCGCGCGCGCGGGGGCCCCCCCCCCCCCCCACGTCGCAACCCTACCCGGGAAAAATGGCTCCCATCTCGGCGTAAGGCTCAAGAGCAGAGGTGACACCCAGGGCTTGGAACGCCGGCTTCAGCCGGCACGCGGGCCGCAGGCCCGCAGGCGGCGCAGGGCTACTCGTCCCCGATGGCGCCGCCCGCCTGCTTCACTCCCATGAGTACGATTGCTCCGTGCTCCGCAACCTGCTCTTGACGCTTCTGCCTCTCCTGTCGGTGGCGGTTCTCCCGGCTGCCGCCCAGCAAGAACTCCCCCCCGAAGAAACCGTCTTCCACACGTTCTCGATCGCGGCCGTCGACCCCGAGACCGGTGAGTCCGGCGTCGCGGTGACCACCCGGAACCCGTGCGTCGCGAACGGGGTCCCCTGGGTCCGGGTCGGCGTGGGCGCCGTCGCCACCCAGGCGCGCACCCGCACCCAGTACGGCGAGGAACTGCTCAGCCGGCTGGCCGCCGGCATGTCGGCGGAGGAAGCTCTCACGGAACGCCTCGCGGAGGACGAAGGCGCTCCCTATCGCCAGGTCGGCGTGGTCGGCCTGACCGGCGGAGTGGCCCAGCACACCGGCTCCGAGGCGCGCTACTGGGCGGGACACCGGTCCGGGCCAGACTACGCGGCGCAGGGGAACCTGCTCGTCGGGCCCGAGGTGGTGGACGCGGTGGCCGAGGACTTCGAGGGTACGCGCGGAAGCGGGCTCTCGCTCGCGGACCGCCTGGTCTCCGCCCTCGAGGCCGGTCAGGCGGCGGGTGGCGACGCCCGCCGCGGACGGCGCCAGTCGGCGGGCGTCCTGGTGGCGGACCCACGCGAGGGCGGATCGCGGCGTGACGACGGAATCTCCACGCACATCAACGTCTGCGAGCACGAGACGCCGGTCGCCGAACTCCGGCGCATCCACGACGCGGTGAGTCAGAAGCTCGGCTACCGGACGCTCACCATGTTCGCCGGCAGCGACGTCGTGCAGCTTCGGGTCCTGATCTCGGAGGGCGGCTGCGCGGCGGATACCAACCTGGTCGGGAACGACGGGGACCTTGGAGACCCCGGCCTCCGGATCTTCGACGCGGATCTTGCCGGCGCGGTGGACGCCTGCCGGGAGGCGTTCGGGCTCTCGACCCCGGAGAGCGGCGGCTCCCCCGCCGGGTTCGCGGATGGCGAGTTCGTGGACCGCCTCTGGGAACTGGTGGAGTCCCGGGACCTCGGCGACGCCGTGCGGCGCCGTCTCGCTCCCCTCCGCCGCATCACCCGCTAAAGGGGGAAACCGCCATATGGCCCAGACCGCCGCCGGACGCCCGGTCCGGATCGACCTTCGCAGCGACACCGTCTCGCTCCCGACCCGGGAGATGCGGGCGGCGATGGCCGGCGCCGAGGTCGGTGACGACGTGTACGGCGACGACCCCTCGGTCCGCCGTCTCGAGGAGCGCACCGCCGAGGTCCTGGGCAAGGACGCCGCGGTCTTCACGCCCACGGGCACGATGAGCAACCAGATCGCCATCCGCTGCCAGACCGAGCCGGGGGACCTGGTCCTCACCGAACGCCGGGCCCACGCCTACCTGGTGGAGAGCGGCGGTCCCGCCGCGCTCTCCGGGGCGACCGTCGTGGGACTCGAGAGCGACCGCGGGGTCTTCTCGGCCGAGCAGGTCCGGGCCGCGGTGCGGACGCCGCACCCCATGGTTCCGGACGCCTGCTATCCGGTGGCCCGGCTGCTCGCCGCCGAGAACACCCACAACGGTGCGGGCGGCGCGGTATGGCCGCTCGATGTCCTGCAGGACGTCGCGGACACTGCGCGCGGGCTCGGACTGGGGACCCATCTCGACGGCGCCCGCCTCTGGCACGCCACCGCAGCCACCGGGATCCCCGAGAGCCGCTATGCCGAGGGGTTCGACACGGTGAGCGTCTGTTTCTCCAAAGGGCTGGGCGCCCCGATGGGTTCCTGCCTCGCGGGTCCCGCGCCGCTGATCCGGCGGGCGCGCCGTTTCCGCCAGCTCTTCGGCGGCGGCTTCCGCCAGGCCGGGATCGTCGCGGCCGGCGCTCTTCACGCCCTCGAACACCACCGGGAGCGGCTCCCCGAGGACCACCGCCGGGCGCGCCGGCTGGCCGGAGGCCTGCACGAACTGCCCGGAATCACGGTGGACCTCGAAGGCGTGGAGACGAACATCGTCCGTTTCCGAACTCCGGGAATGAACGCCTTCCGGCTCGCGGAAGGGTTGCTCGACCGCGGCGTGGCGGTGCTGCCGGCCTCGCCGGACGCGATGCGCGTCATCCCGCACCTGGGGATCTCCGACGAGGACGTCGAGGAGGCGCTCGGCGCCTTCGCCGAGGTCTTGAGCGCCGTTCCCGCCTAGAACCGCCGGCTTGTATGGAGTCCTCCCCTCGGGGAGGTGGCGCGTGGGCTTGCCGGGACCGCGTTTGTGGGCTCAGAACCCGCCGTGAACGTGCTACCGTCCGCCGCTCGTTGAACGACTCCACCGCTTTCCGCCGCCCGTTCGACGAGGTCGATGCGCAGGCGATCGCCGCCATCCGGGGACTCGGCATCGATGCGGTCGAGAAGGCGAATTCCGGGCATCCGGGCCTGCCCATGGGAGCGGCCCCCATGGCCTGGGTGCTGTGGAGCCGGCACCTCAACACCTGTCCCGGCGATCCGGGTTGGCCGGACCGGGACCGCTTCGTGCTCTCGGCAGGCCACGGCTCGATGCTCCTCTACGCCCTGCTGCATCTCGCGGGCTATCCGGTGAGCATCGACGACATCCGGGACTTCCGGCAGTGGGAGAGCCGCACCCCGGGGCATCCGGAGACCTTCGCGACCCCGGGCGTGGAAGCGACCACCGGACCGCTGGGGCAGGGGGCCGGGAACTCGGTGGGCATGGCGATCGCCGAACGGGCGCTCCGGGCGCAGTTCCCGGGGCTCGTGGACCACCGGGTGTTCGCGCTGGTTTCCGACGGCGACCTCATGGAGGGCGTGGCGTGTGAAGCGGCTTCGCTCGCCGGACAGCTCGGACTCGGGCGCCTCGTGTGGCTCTACGACCAGAACGACGTGACCCTTGACGGACCGGCGTCGCTCTCCTTCTCGGTGGAGGACGTGGCCGCCCGCCACCGCGCGCTCGGCTGGCACGTTCAGACGGTCGCCGACGGGAACCGCGACCTGGACAGGATCGACGCGGCGATCGCGGCCGCGGTGGCCGAGACGGCGCGGCCTTCGCTCATCGTGGTGAACACGACGATCGGGTACGGCGCGCCGAACAAGGCGGGGACCTCGGCCGCCCACGGGGCTCCGCTGGGCGCGGACGAAGCGGCGGCCGCCAAGGCGGCGCTCGGGCTCGATCCGGGGGCGGCCTTCGCCGTTCCGGAGACGGTTCGCGAGCGGTGCGCCGACCGGGCCGGGCAGGGGAAGGCCGCGCGGAACGCCTGGTACGCCAGGCTGGGCCAGGCGCGAGCCGAGGCGCCGGAACGGGCCGCCGAGTTCGAGCGTCGCCTCGGCAACGGGCTGCCGGACGGCTGGGATGAAGGGCTTCCCGCTTTCGGCCCCGAGGACCGGCTCGCCACCCGGGACGCGTCCGGCAAGACCATGAACGCCCTGGCGGCGCGGGTCCCGGAGTTCTTCGGCGGCGACGCGGACCTCTCCTGTTCCACCAAGACGGCGCTGAACGGTCTCGGCTCCCAGTCCGCGTCCGAGGCGAACGGCCGCAACCTCCACTACGGCGTCCGTGAGCACGCGATGGGCGCGGCGGCGAACGGAATCGCCTACCACGGCGGCTTCCGCACCTTCGCCTCCACGTTCTTCTGTTTCGCCGACTACATGCGGCCTTCGGTGCGGCTGGCGGCGCTCTCGGGTCTGCCGGTGGTCTACGTCTGGACGCACGATTCGGTAGGCGTGGGCGAGGACGGCCCGACGCACCAGCCCGTCGAGCACCTCATGTCGCTCCGCGCCATGCCGAACCTCCACGTGGTGCGTCCCGCCGACGCGAACGAGACGGTGGAGGCGTGGCGTCACGCGCTCGGCCGCACCGAGGGGCCGACCGCGCTGGTCCTGACCCGGCAGAAGGTGCCGACCCTGACCACCCCGGAACGGGCCGCCGGCCTGCACTGCGGCGGCTACGTGCTCCGGAACCCGGAGTCGGCGCTCCGGGCGGTGGTGATCGCCACCGGTTCCGAGGTGTCGCTCGCGGTCGCCGCCGCGGAACGGCTCGATTCCGAGGGCGTGGGGATCCGGGTGGTTTCCCTGCCGTGCTGGGAGCTCTTCGAGGCGCAGAGTGCGGCGTACCGGGCGAGCGTGCTGCCTGCGGGGATCCCGCGAGTCGCGGTGGAAGCCGGAGCCACGCTCGGTTGGGAGCGCTACGTGGGCAACGGCCCGGTGGTCGGCGTGGACCGCTTCGGCGCCTCGGCCCCCGGCGCCGAGGTCGCGGCGCGGCTCGGCCTCACGGAAGACGCGGTCTGCGCCGCCGCCCGCTCCGTCGTCGGCAGTTAACGGCAGCGGCTCGGAGCGCCGGCCTCCGGCCGGCATCGCGCGGGAGCGCGAAACCCGCGTGGATGATGCAGTCCCGCGCCACTGCGTGCGCCACGGCCGGTCGCGCCCGGCGGTGTCCGCCCGCCCGACCTGGCGGCCTCAGCCTCCCCACACCAGTAGGTGGCTCTGCCAGCGGGATAGCGGGCTCTCTCCCGTTGCGTGGAAGTGGTTCCACGCCTCGATCGCGGTAATCGGAGCTTCCGGATTTCGGGGATTCCGGAACGCGTAGGTGAGGCCCCCCCGCTCTTCTTCGCGGGCGTAGGTCTCGACGTCACGTTTGAGGTCCGCCCGACCCATGTCGAAGGGAACCAGGTCCGTGGAGGCTCCCACTCCGTCGTGCCGGAACCCTGGGGCTTGGCGGAGGAGCCCTGTCACCCGACCCTCGCCGTACTGCGAAGACACGCTCAGCAGGACGAAACCGCCCGGCCGCAGATAGCGGATCGCGCCCCGGACCACCACCCGCCGCATCTCGAATCCGTCCCCGACCGGGCTTGATGACGGCGGGTTCGCGATCATGAAGTCGGTCGAGCCTTCGAACCCGGCGAGCGCCCGGCGGCCTTCCTCCGAGACCGGATCGTAGGAGTCCGATTCCACGAACCGGACGTTGTCCGCCGCTCCGTTCCGGCGCGCGTTCTCCCGCGCCGCCGCTACCCCGCGCGGGTCGAGTTCCAGCCCGAGCACCTCCTCCACCCCGGTGATCCGGGCGGCGGCAATGGCGAGCAGTCCGGAACCGCTCCCCCAGTCGAGGCCGCGTCCCCGAAAGCGGCCCGCGTGCTCGGCGATCGCCTCCAAGGCGATCCGGCTGGCGGGCGTCGGAACGAAGGCGCCCTCCGGATGGTGGATCCGGATGGGGTCCGGGCCGAGCGCGGGCGGGACCGGGATTTCGGTGAAGTCCTGCGCCATCGGGCCGGGAATCTACCGCCGCGCTGGCGCTGCGCGCGGGTTGGCGATGCGCCGTGCGCGGCGCGGAGCACCGCGCTTTACCGGTTCCAAGGGGTTCCATCGAGTGCCTCGTCGTTCCCCTAACTGGTCCATTCTTCAACGGTTTACAGTGCTATACTGTTCCCCCGCAGAACGGCGCAAACTCGCCCATTCCCGAGCGATTTGTGCCGCCCAGACGCCGCTCCAAACGCCCACTGCCATGACCGAACGACCCTACCGCCTCTCGGTGAGATTCGTCGAGACCATCCGGGAACCCGGATGGTACGGCGACGGCCGCGGCTCCGGTGGATTGTCCCTCCGGGTGAAGCTCACCAGGCGCGGACACCTCGCCAAGTCGTGGGGACAGCGGATCAGCATCGACGGACGGCCCCGCAACCTCGGACTCGGAACCTGGCCCCACGTCACCCTCGCCGAGGCGCGCCAGAAGTGCGCCCTCAACCTCCTGGCGCGACAGCGCGGCGAGCTGGTCACCGGCAAGAGGCGGACGGTCCCCAGCTTCGCCGAAGCCGTGGAGAAGGTCATTGCGGTCCATTCCGCCGCTTGGAAGGACGGCGGCCGGTCCGAGAAGCTGTGGCGCTCGAGCCTCCGGGACTACGCGATCCCACGGCTCGGCAGGCGTCCGGTGGACCGGATCTGCACCTCGGACGTGATGGCGGTCCTGCTCCCGATCTGGAACGAGAAGCGTGAGACGGCGAAGCGGGTGCGGACCCGGATCTCGGCGGTAATGCGCTGGGCGGTGGCCCAGGGCTACCGGGAGGACAACCCGGCCGGCGACGCCATCGGCGCGGCGCTGCCCCACAACGGCGTCCGGCGCCGGCATCACCCGGCGCTGCCGTATGCCGAGGTCGCCGCGGCGATCCGTACGGTCCGGACGTCGGGAGCCTCTCCCGCGCCCGCGCTGGCGTTCGAGTTCCTGGTCCTGACGGCGTGCCGCAGCGGGGAGGTGCGCGGCGCGCTGTGGAATGAGGTGGACCTTGCGGGACGGGAATGGCGCGTTCCCGGCGAGCGGATGAAGACGGGACGGGAGCACCGGGTCCCGCTGTCCGGCAGGGCGCTGGCGGTCCTGGAGGAGGCCCAGGCGCTCGCGGACGGCTCCGGGATGGTGTTCCCCTCGGCTCGTGGCGGGCCACTCAGCGGCGAGGCGATCGCGAAGCTGGTGCGGGATCTCGGGATCGGAGCGGTGCCCCACGGGTTCCGTTCGAGCTTCCGGGACTGGGCGGCGGAGCGCACCGACGCCCCCCGTGAGGTGTGCGAACTGGCGCTGGCGCACGTGAACACGAACGCCATCGAGGCCGCCTACCGGCGCACCGACCTGTTCGAGCGGCGGCGGGCGCTCATGGAGCAGTGGGCGGCATTCCTGGCCGGACCCGAGGGCGCGGCGGCGGGACTCCCGGCATGACCACAGCCGCGCCTCCGTGTGCCCTGCTGACGCTGTCACCAGGGCCACTACGGGCGGAGAGAGCGGCCGATCCGGGAGGCCACTTGATGCTAAGCCAGCCTACCCAGTGTGTAGACACTGGAGTCTGGCGAGGGTGGCGCCGCCCCCCTTCTGAACCCCCGGTCTCCCGCGCCGCTGCCGGAGCATCGAGCGGTCGGGGGCTCCTGCCCCCGAACCCC
>VXNL01000051.1 GCA_009840635.1 Acidobacteriota bacterium
GGGCGCAGCACCCCCTCGCCAGAGCACAGTGTTTAACACTGTGTATGCTGGCCTAGCAGCAAGTGGCCAGCTGGCTCTGGCGTTGTGGTGGTCATTTCGGGGTCCTCAGCAGAGATCCCGAACGGTGACGCGAATACGGCGGCGAGCGTTAGACGCCTATCGAGGGATAGGCTTCAAATGGACGGTGCGCTCCTGGCGCGCCATTTGCCATTTGCTTTCCGGCCGCCCGCCGGACGCGAGATCCGCGCTCCGTCAACTGCCGGCCTGGAAGCTCTGGATACCCGGCGCAGGACGGAAACGCACCACCCGTCCCCGGGGGATGCCCACCAGCTCGACGGTGCGCACGTTCCGCGCCACTCCCGTCTTCCGGGGGGCGGTGTGGAAGGCCCCGAACCGCCGGAGCACCACCCGGTCGCCGCGCTCAAGGGCAGCACCGAGGCTTTCGAACAGGGCCTCCACGGCCCTGCGCGAAACCGAACCTTCCAGATTCCCCGCCTCCGTCGCCTGCTTGACGAGGTCCGCCTTCACCATCGCGGTTGGATCGTATGCGGCATGCCACGCGCAGTTCACCTGTGATCCCGGCGCGCCGCGGGAGGTTACATAGCGACGGGTCGGGCCAGGAACACCGCCCACCACTCCATGAGCGCCCGTCGCCACTCGAACGGGTCTGTGCGCCGGTAGGGAGCCTCGATCCTGCTCGTGTTCACATAGGCCGGCGCCGACCCGTGCACCTCGCGGAGCGCGTCGCCACACTCCGCCGCGCTGCCCGGAAAAACTCGCACGGAACCCGTGCGGCATCTCCCGATCCCGAGTTCGCGGATCGGCGTCGGGAATGATGAATGCGAGAGCGGGCGACCCGTCGCTGAGCGTCCTGGTGCGGTGTCATCGTGCTAGGCGACGTGCCTGCTGATCGGATTACGGCGGGGTGGGAGGAGGGGCGTCCCACTCGGGCGAACCGGACCACAGGCGGTAGACGGGGTGTCGGCGTCGGTTCCCTGGGACATCCGACTTTCCTACAACAATCATTTCTTGCGTCCCGTTGATGATTTGTGCGCGCAAGACGAGATTCGTGGGGAGGTGTCGGATCGAGCGCTCCACAGGAGCGGCATCCACGCCTGCGAGCGTATTGGCAGAGTTGGCGAGCAGTTGCTGTATCTTGCCCACCAGATACAACGCCGTGTAAAGGGTGACCAGCTGCACGTACGACAGGCATCCAAAGTACACCGAATTGGCCAATCGGTACTTCATCTTCCTGCCTCTGTCCATGGCCTCGGGATTCACGCCGACTGCGTTCCAAGCCGGCAACTCACTGGCATGGGCTCCCTCGTAATCGGCTACGAGTCGGAGCGCTTCCCTGATGGTGTAACTGACAGAGTTGACCTGCAGCACCTTGGTCTCCAGCCATTCTTCCATCGGAACGGGGTGGGCTGTCAGATCGAAAGGGGTGTGAATGCTGCACCAACCGTTTTCAACGAAGTCCACGCCGTAGAGTCTTCCGATCTCAATCTCGTGCTCCGTTTCAGGGACGACGACCGTCCTCTTCCCGCCGTCTGCAAACCCTAGGACCCATTCTTGGCGTCTTGAACGCCACGACATCGCTACGCGGCGATACTGGCTCTTGGGACCGCCCAGAGGATGAAAGGCTAGGCTGCCGATCGTCTTTCTGAGTAGGACTCCATCCCCGTCTAGGCAGAGCTTCCGCAAGGGAACTGACATCTGTCGGACGACGGCCCGGAGCGCGCGCCCGCCCCCAGCCGGGTCAAACAGCGATTCCTTGTCTCGCAAGCGTTCGGCGGCAGAGCCAAGGTCCATCATCGCGTCGAGAAACGTGCCCACGGTCAACGCGTGCGCCTCGGGATGCAACCGCCAGGACGAACCGAACACGGCAGTTTCCCTCGTCGTGCTCACGTTCGCGCCTGCTGGTCTTGGCCGGCAGCCTACCGCGTGTGGGCGGCGCGCTCGCCAACGGTCCGACCGGTCCCCCTGTACACCACCACGGGCGAGGCTCCGGTCCTTCCAGAGGCCCTTAGCAGGGTCACCGGCAAGGCGGGAAAACCTGCCGCGCTCAGCAAGCGCTCGAACGGATGGGGGAGAACAGCTAGATCGCTTGGGGCCTGCTGCGGCAGGGAGTAAGTGGCCGGTTCCTAGTTGCCTCCGCTCGGCGTGCTGTGGTGCTGGCTAGCCCTAGTACCGCGCTGCCTCGTCCTCTTCTTGGGCCAAGAACCCAGCCCACTGCTCCATGAGCGCCCGCCGCCGCTCGAACAGGTCGGTGCGCCGGTAGGCCGCCTCGATGCTGTTGGTGTTCACGTGCGCCAGCGCCAACTCGCAGACCTCTCGAGGCGCGTCCGTGCACTCCGCCGCCCAGTCCCGGAAGCTCGACCGGAACCCGTGCGGCACTGCTCGAATCCTCAGATCTCGGACCAGCTTCGCGACCGCCAGCTTGGAGAGCGGCCCGCCCCGCACGGACGGGAACACCGGCCCCGAACCGTCCGAAAGCTCCCGCGCCTCGTGAAGCACCGCCAGCGCCGCGCTGGACAGCGGAACCCGGTGCTCCCGGTTCGTCTTCATCCTCTCCGCCGGAATGCGCCACTCCCGCGTCTCGAGGTCCATCTCCTTCCACACCGCGCCGCGCACCTCGCCGCTCCGGCACGCCGTCAACACCAGAAACTCGAACGCCAGCACCGTCCCCGGATACGCGCCCGACCCACGCACCTTCTCGATGGCTCCGGCTACCTCCGCATACGGGAGCGCGGGGAGATGGTGCACCTGGACCCCGTTCCTCGGCAGCGCCGCGCCGATGGCCTCCCCCGCGGGGTTGTCCTCCCGGTAGCCCTGCGCCACCGCCCAGCGCATCGCCGCCGAGATCCGGTGCCGAACCCGACGCGCGGTCACCCGCTTCTCATTCCAGATCGGCAGCAGGATCCCCATCACGTCCGCCGTGGTGATCCGGTCCACCGGCCTCCCGCCGAGCTTCGGCATCGCGTAGTCCCGAAGGGTCCCGCGCCAGTCCGCCTCGGACCGGCTGCCGCCCTTCCAGCCGGCCCGGTGCACCGCGATCACCTTCTCGACGGCCTCCTCGAAGGTGGGGACGGTCCGCTTGCGGCCGGTCACCAGTTCCCCGCGCCGCCGCGCCGCGAGGTTCAGGGCGCACTTCTCACGGGCCTCGGCCAGGCTGACGTGGGGCCATGACCCGAGCCCGAGATTGCGCTGGCGCCCGTCGAGGTTGATGCGCTGCGTCCAGGACTTGGCGAGGTGGCCGCGGGCCGTATGCTTGACGAGGAGTGAGAGGCCACCGGAGCCGCGCCCGTCGCCGTAGCGTCCGGGTTGCTCGATGGTGGCGACGAAGCGGGCGGAGAGGCGGTAGGGGCGTTCCATCGTGTGCTTTTCGTTCCTGAGGGGGTTTTCTGATTCTTGGAGATACCAAGTGGATATCAGAAAATCGGCGAGAACAGACGGGTGCGTCTGCTCCCCGATGGAACATTGTAGCACGAATAAGTCGTTGATATACCGTAATCAAGAGTGCCTACGAAAGAACCCGTCAGAACGCCATAGAACCTATAGAGCGCGGACCGGAGGGCCGCGCTCCGAAGCCGGATTGCGCTCACGGTCCTGACCACCGCCGCCCTCACCCTCACCGCCTGCGACACCGACAACACCCTCCCCGGCCGCTCCCGACCCATCTTCGAGCACGACTGGCCGGACCCGGGAGAGGTTCTCGGCGGGCCTTCTGCGTTCATCCCACCGGATCCGGGAGAGGCCCTCTTCGAGGCGTCGAGCGGGGTCCGGGCGTACATCGTGCCCGCGGCAACGGACCCGCTGGTGCGGATCACGGTGGCGCTGCCGCTCGGCCGGCTCCACGAGAGAGAAGGGGAGGCCGGAGCTTCAGCGCTGTTGACCCACCTCCTGACGACGCGCGGCGCTGCGGGCGCGGGGGACCCGCTTTCGCTCCGGCTCGCCGAACTGGGGACGTCACTGAGTGCCGTCGAGACCCTGGATGCGACCTACCTCTCGCTGAACGTGCTGCCGGAGGACTGGCGAGCGGGGCTGGAACTGCTTGTTGGCCTACTCCGGGGTCCGGACCTCGACGCCCGAACCATCCGCGCTTCCCGGGCAGGCGCCGGCTACGCCATGCCGATGGCCGGGATCGTCGGCGCCGGCTACCGCCCCAAGGTCGAATTGGAGCGGTTCGTTCTCGGGTATCCGCTGGCGCCGCCGGAGCCCGGGATGAGCGTCCCGCTGGCCGCAGTGCGCGCGCTGGCGGCCCGGAGCCTGGCCGCCGACCGCGTGGTGTTCGGGATCGGGGGTGCGGTCATCCGCGCCGAGGCGGAAGGGGCGCTGGAATCGGCGACGGATGGATGGGCCGCGAGCGGCGAGCCCGCGCCGGAGCCCGGCGTGATCGAACCCGGCGAGCCATCGAGCCGCTTCCACGCGGTGGACGTCCCGAGCCTGGAGGGCTGGATCGCTATCGGCCGCGTGGTCGGCGCCGTTCCGGAAACGGACCGGGCCCCGCTGGCCGTCCTCAGGTTCATCCTCGCCGAGCGTCTCAACATCGCCGCGCGCGAAAAGCGCGGCCTCGCCAACCGGGACGACTTCGAGATCCCGGAGACGGCATCCGGAACGGGCCTGCTCCTCGTGCGGACGGGCGGGCGTCCGGAGGCGGTGGGTCCCCTCGTCCGCTACAGCCTCGACGAGATCGCCCGGATGCATGATCCGGACGCGCCGGTCACCGATGCCGAGGTCACCCGTGCCCGGGGCTGGCTGATCGGGGCCGTGTGGCAGCGGTCGCTCGAGCTCGCCACCGATGCGAGCCGGACCTTTGCCGTCGAAGCGGTGCGCCACGGCAGCGCCGGCCGGCTGATGGACTGGCCCGAGGCCGTCCGGGCGGTGACCGCCGTGGACGTCAAGCGCGTCGCGCAGGAGTACCTGAACCCGGCCGGATTCACGACCGTGGTGGTGGGACCGCTCGCGGAGGTCCGGGCCGCGCGCCATCCGCGCTGGCCGGTGGCGCTGGACGACCTGGAGGCGGAGCTGTTGCGCCGGAAGTGATCCTTGCTCCTCGGCACCGCTACCCGTAGGACAGCAACCGTTGCGGTGCGCCGAACGAGTGAAACATTGACCTACGGGACGCGACTACTCGCTCCGAAATGAACGAAGGGAATCAGTGATCGATCATGACTACGGCGAAACAAGCACTAGGGCAATATGGCGAGGAAAAGGTGGTTCGCCACTGCGCGTGCCCTCGTTGCAAGCGCAGTAGGACACTCGTCGGATTGCGCGACAACTTCAAGTGCGCTGACGTGATCTGTGACTTCTGCGGATATCTTGCCCAAGTGAAGACGACCAAGAAGAACGATATTTCGGCCATTCCCCGGCGAGTGACGGGTGCCGCTTGGGGGCCTCAGCAGGAACGAATGAAGGCGGGAATCTTCTTTCCGTTGTTCTTGGTTCTGACTTCAGGTGACCCTCGTCGGTACGCCATCTACTATCTCTCTGCCGACTTGCAGCGCCTTGAGATCTTTAGCCCTCGGGAGCCATTGTCGCCGACAGCGCAACGGGCGGGTTGGCAGGGCTTCAGCTACTTCTTCGAAGACCAAGATCTAGCATCCTTCGTGCGCCTGGTGTAACGCGGAAGCGTGTTGGTCTGCGGCGGCAAGCAAGCCAGACCTTGCCGTGGACCACATGCACACCGGAAGTACTGACCGTCGGACTGGCCGGGAAATGTCCGGTCCGTGATGGCCGGTTGTGTCAAGCGGATCACACAGGACTACCGGAACCCAGCTGGCGGGAAGCGTGCAATCCCGGATCGCCAATGCGGCAGGACTCCTTTGACCCTTGAGGGACGGTCTAGCCTTCGGACTAGAATCTCGGAGCGTAAGGCCGCGGAACGCACTAGGCTGCCTGCCGGGTCCATAGCGTGGCTAGCGGCAATTCCACTAGTGCGACCAATGGTGAAACGGAGTCTTGAACCGCGGTGCCCAGTCCCTCGTCCCTTTCCGTAGTCGAAGACCCAGAGAATGAGCAAAGCCAGGCGTCAACACTTCATTCCTCGGTTTGTGCTCAATAACTTCACAGACGATACGGGACACATCTACTACTGCCGCAGATCAGAGAGTCACAGCGCGGTAGTTAGGACTACTCCGACGAATGTCTTCGTAGAAAAGGATCTATATTCCATCAAGGGGGACAACAACAACATCGACGTGTCCCTAGAACACCAGTTCTCACGGTTGGAACATGTTGCATCTCAAATTGTAGCCAAGATACTGTTGGCGGTTCGTGTGAATGAGCTTCCGAAGCTATCTAGGGGAGATCGCATTGTATTGAATAACTTCGTCTACTATCAGTGGAAACGAGTTTCGGACGTAGTCAACTCTGTTGCGTCGGGCCTACCGTTCGAACGGATTGTTCGTGATGGAAAGCGCGAGATTGAGGCGCAGGGCGGAACCGTGCCATTGGAGGAGGAGGAACGTCTCTACAGAGAGAGGGATAGACTGATTCACAATGCAAAGGTCGCTGCAATCGCGAGTTCGAGTAGCAAGGTGATGCCCTTTCTGCAGAAGCGTGGACTCAAGATCTTCCACATTGGTGAGAAGCAATTATCGCTCGCAATTGGAAGTAACCCGATAGTCAGAGGGAGGCACAACGACACGACAAGCCTAGACGACTTGGATGTGGAGGTCATTCTCCCTATCGCCCCCGATACCGCGCTAGTCCTTAGCGGCGGATCACCGTACAGCTTCCAGGTAAGGCCGCTGAATGACGAACACATTGTGCGGGACTTCAATGAGAACGTCTTCAGGCAGAGCAAGGCAGTAGCGTCACCGTCGCGCCAGTTGCTTGTGTCCTTGGTAGATCGCTTAGGACACTGCGCTCCCTGAAGTCGCTTTGGAGACGCACGGGTTGCCGATTCGAGGTGGGCCTACGGGGCCGTTTGCCCACCGTAGTGTCCGGAGGCCTTTGCGGGCGGGCGCGGCCGTGCGCAGGACCAGTCCGGGCGACGTATGCGGCGCGGAGCGCCGCTCGTGCAGGTCTGGAGACCGGCGTTCCCAGCCGGCGCGCCATCCGCGCGGGCCGGTGTCGCTGGATGATTTGGAGGCGGAGCTGTCGGGCGAGCAGTGATCCGGCGCGCCACCCGCGCGGGCCGCAGCCCCCCGTCACGCCTCGAGCGGTGAACCTCCAGCGAGGATGGCCGGCAGGTGGGTCACGCCGGCGACGGCGATTCCCGGCGCCAGCGCCGAAGCGGCCCCCGGACGGCCCAGCAAGTAGTGCTCGCCGGGCTTCCAGGGACCCTCGGCGGCTTCCAGTTCGGCGTTCACCCGCACGAGGTTCCGCGCCTCCCGCGAGCCAGGATGCTCTTCCCACTTGCACTCCGCGAAACACAGCTTGCCGCCGGACTCCAGGACGAAGTCCACCTCGCGGCCCGGGAGGTCCCGGTAGTACCAGAGCCCGACCGGTCGGCCGCCGATCTCGTTGAGCTTGCGCATCTCGGCGAAGACGAAGGTTTCCCAGACTGCCCCGAGCATGGGGGAGGCAAGGAGCGTGGTCTCGTCGAGGTTGAGCAGGAAGCAGAGCAGGCCGGTGTCGCGGAAATAGACCTTCGGCGTCTTGACCAGGCGCTTTCCGAAGTTGGCGTACCACGGTTCGAGAAGCGTGATCTGCCCCGAGGTCTCGAGAACGCTTACCCATTCCCCGATGGTCTTGACGGCGACTCCGACGTCCCGCGCGACATCGCTCCGGTTGAGCATCGCCGCCGGGCGCGCCGCCAGGATGCGAATGAACCGCTCGAAGTCGCGCAGGCTGCCCACCCGGAGGATCTGGCGCACGTCGCGTTCGAGGTAGGTCGCCAGGTAGCCCGCGAAGAAGTCCCGCGCCGGCAGTTCGGGGACCCGCCAGAGTTCGGGGAACTGGCCCCGCGCCATCAGGCCGGCAAGGCCGCGTGCGTCGAGTGGAATCTCGGTGACCGCCCGGATCTCGTCGAGGGCGAGGTTTTCGAGCTCGAGGAGCCCCGAGCGGCCCGCGAGGCTGTCGGAAACCCCCTTCATCAGGGTGAAGTGCTGGCTGCCGGTGAGGATGAAGCGACCCATTTCGTGGCGGTCCGCATCGATGGCCGCCTTCAGGTGGCGGAACAGGCCGGGCGCGTACTGCACCTCGTCCACCAGCACCGGCGGCGGGTGCTGTCGGAGGAACAGATCGGGATTGCGTTCGGCCTGCTCCGCGATGGTAGGCAGGTCGAGCGACACGTAGTGGTGGTCGGGAAAGGCGGCGCGCAGGAGCGTCGTTTTTCCCGCCTGCCGCGCTCCGGTCACGACGACTGCCGGGAAGTGGCGGGCGAGGTGGCTCAGCCGCTCGGCGCAGTGTCGTGGGTAGTACATACCGGATATTATGACTTATGAAGTAAGGATTTCCGATACTGGAAGGGTGCCCCGCGGTTTCGCTGCGCTCCGCGCAGCGATGCCGGCTGAAGCCGGCGTTCCAAGCCGTTTCTGCTAGCCCGGGACCCAGTACCAGGTGAGCTTGGCGAGCAGTTCGCGGTAGGACGGTTCCATGCTGTCCGTCCCGAAGTGCTGGCGCTCGTTGTAGACCACGTAAATGTCGCTGCCGGGCCGGTAGTTCCAGCGGAGCTGGACGTTGCCGGAGAAGTTGCCGTCGTCGTCGTTCCACTGCAGGAGGCCCCGGATGAAGGCGTCCGGCGACAGCGCCACCAGTCCGCGCAGCACCACCAGGTTGGTGTTGAAGTCGCCGTTCTCCTGCGGCAACCGGACCTCGCTCCGCGAGTAGTTCACCTGGAGCCGCACCCGGGGATGGGGCTTGACCGCGACGCCCGGCGAGTACACCCGGAGCCGGCCGTCGAAGAACCCGTTGTTCATCGCGAACAGGTTGAACGAGATGCGGTGGCTCTCCGACGTGCTGGCCATCGTCATGAAGTCCTTCGTCACGTACTGCCCCTCCGCGATCTCCACTCCGTCGCGCAGTTCGAACGACTCGCTGAGCCCTTCGGTGTTGCGGGAGAACGCGAAGAAGAGGTTGCTGCCGTCGTTGAACAGGACGAAAGGACCGAATTGCAGGTTCTCCGTCTGTATCGAACCGTCGGGCTCGGTAATGCGGATGACGTTGGGGCCCACGAAGATCTGCCGGATTCCGAAACGGCCGATCCGCGGGCTCCACGTCCCTTCCACGCGAATCTTCCGGACGCCGGTGCGCGGCACGAACCCCAACTCCGAGCGGAACCCCTCCCCGATGTCGGCGTAGTTCCCGAACAGGTTCCAGCGGTCGTTTCCTGCCTGGCCGTTCAGGCCGAATGCGGACTGCCGCCCCTCGACGCCGGGCGTCGAACTCGCCGCGGCGAACCCGCCGAACGAGGTGGCCTCCGTCGGCGCCCAGGAGAAGTCGGCGGCCCCCACCCGATGCGCTTCACCGCCGGCCTCGGAACGGTCGAGCGCCATCACCCCGATGGAACTGCGCTCCAGCACGTCCCGCCGCAGCCGCAGGGCGGTGAATCCGGTGGCGGGAGACACTCCCTCGAACTCCTGCTGGCGGATATGGAAGGCGCCCACATCGGTGGCCCCCAGCTTGCCGGTGACGCGCGCGCCGCCCAGGATGGGAAGGATCTCGCCGTCCTCGGAGAGCCCGATCCGGCGGCTGAAGAAGAGGAGCGTCTCGGGCGGCTCGAACGACCGGGTCCGTTCCCCCACCTGGAAGACTCCGGCGTTTTCCAGGAAGAACTCACGCTGCTCGGGAAAGAACAGCTCGAAGCGGGTCAGGTTCACCTGCTGCTCGTCCGCCTCCACTTGGGCGAAGTCCGTGTTCACGGTGACGTCGAGATTCAGGTTCGACCCGAGCGACACCTTGGCGTCGAGCCCGAGATCGGCCGTTCCCGCGCGTTCCTCGCCCTCGCCGGTGACCCCGGCCACCCCGAAGGGCTTCAGCTTGATGCGCCCGCCGGGATTCGCGTTCTCCAAGCCATGCATGACCCCGTAGGCCGAGACCCGCCACATGGCGTTGAAGCCCCAGTCGTTATCGATGGGGGCCCAGAAGCTGAGCTCCCGCGTGCGCGCCACCTGACGGCCGAAGTTGACACCGAACTCGGACGTCCCGCTCGGAAACCGGAGCGTCTCGAAGGGGATCACCATTTCGGTGACCCACCCGTCGCGGGTAAGGCGGGACCCCACCCTCCAGACGCCGTCCCACTCGTTGTTGAGCACCGCGCCCTCGTTCTGGACGAGCCCGTCCTGCCGGGTCCCCACGGCGTTGGTAATGAAGTAGAAGGCGCTCCGGTGGTCGTGGTAGGTGTCGAGGAAGAGGAGGAAGTTGTCGTCGCTCTCCAGGTCGGCGTCCCGGCGGTACTGGCGCGCGACGACCGCGTCCGGGTCGTCGTCCTCGAGCCGGGCGGCGACCAGCAGCGCATCCGGGGTGTACGCGACGAGCACCTCGGTGGCGAAGGTTGGCTCGGCCCCTTCCACCGGCTCGGTCTGGATGAATCCGTCGGCCACGGCCGCGAGCGCCCAGACCTCCTCGTCGAGCCGCCCGTCGGCCACCGGGATCTCCTCCACGAGCGGCACCTCGAGCACCTGGTCGTGATCCCCCTGGGCGGAGGCGTGGCCGGCCAGGACCAGGATCAGTCCGAGGGTTGCCGTTCCTCCGGCGCGCACACCAGGACCACGCATGACAGAGCGCGAAGTATCGGCGTGTTCTGCGGACCTAGCCCGGGACCCAGTACCAAGTGAGCTTCGCGAGCAGTTCGCGGTAGGACGGCTCGTCGCTGTCCATCCCGAAGGGCTGGCGCTCGTTGTAGACGACGTAGATGTCGCTGCCGGGCCGGTAGTTCCAGCGGAGCTGGACGTTGCCCGAGAAATTGCCGTCGTCGTCGTTCCACTGCAGCAGACCCCGGATGAAGGCGTCCGGCGACAGCGCCAGCAACCCGCGCAGCACCACCAGGTTCGTGTTGAAGTGGCCGTTCTCCTGCGGCAGCCGGACCTCGCTCCGCGAGTAGTTCACCTGTAGGCGCACCCGGGGATGCGGGCGGACGGCGACGCCCGGCGAGTACACCCGGAGCCGGCCGTCGAAGAACCCGTTGTTCATCGCGAAGAGGTTGAACGAGATGCGCCGGCTTTCCGAGGTATTGAGCATCGTCATGAGGTCGGAGGTCGTGTACTGCCCCTCCTCGATCTCCACGCCGTCGCGCAGCTCGAACGATTCGCTGAGGCCCTCGGTGTTGCGGGAGAACTGGACAAAGAACTGGCTGCCGTCGTCGAAGAGGAAGAAGGGCCCGAAGCCGACGTTCTGGGTCTGGATGGACCCGTCGGGCTCGGTGATGCGGATGAGGCCCGGCCCCACGAAGATCTGCCGGATCCCGTAGCGGCCGATGCGCGGGCTCCAGAGTCCCTCCACCCGGACCTTCCGGATCCCGGTGCGGGGTACGAAGCCCAGCTCCGACCGGAAGCCCTCCCCGATGTCGTTGTAGGTCGTGAACAGGTTCCAGCGGTCGTCGCCCACCTGTCCGGTCACCCCGAAGGCGCTCTCCCGTCCCTCGACGCCCGGCGTCGCGCTGCGCGCGGCGAACCCGGTGACGGTGGCCGACTCGTTCGGCGCCCAGGAGAAGTCGGCCGCGCCGACCCGGTGCGAGTCGCCCCCGATCTCCGTCCGGTCGAGCGCCATCACCCCGACGGAACTCCGCTCGAGCACGTCCCGCCGCAGCCGCAGCGCAGTGAAGCCGGTGGCCGGCGACACCCCCTCGAACTCCTGCTGGCGGATGTGGAAGGCGCCCACGTCGGTGGCGCCCAGCTTTCCCGTGACGCGCGCCCCGCCGACGATGGGGATGATCTCCCCGTCGTCCGAGAGCCCGATCCGGCGGCTGAAGAACAGGAACATCTCCGGCGGCTCGAAGGGCCGGGTCGTCTCGCCGACCTGGAAGAGGCCGGCGTTTTCCAGGAAGAACTCGCGCTGCTCGGGGAAGAAGAGTTCGAATCGGGTCAGGTTGACCTGCTGCTCGTCGGCCTCCACCTGCGCGAAGTCGGTGTTCAGGGTCACGTCGAGGTTCAGGTTCGATCCGAGCGACACCTTCGCGTCGAGCCCGAGGTCGGTTGTCCCGACCCGTTCCTCGCCCTCGCCCGTGATCCCGGCGACCCCGAAGGGCTTCAGCTTGATGCGCCCGCCGGGGTTCGCGTGCTCCATCCCGTGCATCACCCCGTAGGCGGAGATCCGCCACATCGCGTTGAAGCCCCAGTCCACGGAGATCGGGGCCCAGAAGCTGATCTCGCGGGTGCGCGCCACCTGGCGGCCGAAGTTGACCCCGAAATCGCGGGTTCCGCGCGGGAAGCGGAGCGTCTCGAAGGGGATCACCATCTCGGTGACCCAGCCGTCCTCGGTCCGCCGCGACCCCACCCGCCAGACGCCGTCCCACTCGTTGTTGATCGCGGCGCCCTCGTTCTGGACGAGGCCGTCCTGGCGCGTCCCCACCGGGTTCGTGCTGAAGAAGACCGCGCTCCGGTGGTCGTGGTAAGTGTCGAGCACGATGAAGAAGTTGTCGTCGCTCTCGAGGTTGGCGTCGCGCCGGTACTCGCGGGCGACGATCGCCGCCGGGTCGTCGTCCTCCATCCGGGCGCCGATCAACAGCGCGTCCCGGGTGTAGGCCACGTACACCTCGGTGGCGTAGGTCGGCTCGGCGCCGTCCACCGGCTCGGTCTGGATGAAGCCGTCGGCGACCGCGGCGAGCGCCCAGACCTCCTCGTCGAGCCGGCCGTCGGCCACCGGGAGCTCCTCCACGAGCGGCACCTGGAGCTCCTGGTCGTGCTCGTGCTCCTCCTGGGCGGAGGCGGGGCCGGCGGCGGCGAGGCCGAGCAGGAGTGCGGGAAGGGCTACTCCTCGAGCGCGAACTCGAAGCACATCCATGAGACCGATACGAAGGCCACCGCGGCCAGTACCAGGAAACGCGCGGCCTCCCAGACCGGTTCGCCCGCCATCGCGGCCCGCACCCCGGACACCCCGGCGATCAGCAGCGGCGCGGAGAGCGGGAACAGCAGCAGCGGGAGCAGCACTTCGCGCACCGGGGTCGCGGCGCAGATCGCCGCCACCGTGGTGCCGAGGGCCATGAAACCGAGGGAGAAGCAAAGCAGGATCGCGCCGAAGACCAGCAGACCACTTACGGATTGGCCACCCAGAAGGTTCGCCCGGAAGAAGAGTTCGTAGAGCAGGACCACCGGAATCTGGACGGCGAGCAGCAGGAGCGTCCCCGATGCCAGCTTCCCGAAGTAGATCGCCGACCGGTCCACCGGCCCGAGCATGAGTCCGTGGATCGCCATCGCCTCGGTCTCGGGGGCGAAGCTCCGGTAGAGCCCCAGGGTCCCGGCGAAGAGGAAGGCCGTCTGGAGGACCCCGGGGGCGAGGTCCCGCCGGTCCGCCGAGTCGAGCCCGATGGCGAAGTGCATGACCAGCAGCACCAGCGCCGCGAAGAGGAGCATCGCCGGGAGCCGTTCCCGGGAGCGGGCCTCGCTCAGCAGGTCCTTCCCGGCGATGGCCGCCGCCGCCGAGAAGGTGGTCACGCCGCCCCTCCCGCGGGATAGCCGGCGGCAGCGGTGTCGTAGGTGCGGCGGACGGTCTCGGGGTCCGCATCGGGGTCGTCGAGGACCACCCGGCCCCGCTGGAGGACGAGCGCCCGGTCGGCGAGTCCGACCGCCCGGTCCACGTCGTGGCTGGCGAAGAGCACCGCCGCGCCGCGCCCGCGCGCCGCCCGCACCATCCCGGCGAGCCGCTCGCGTGCCGCGCCGTCGAGTCCGGCGAAGGGCTCGTCGAGGAGCAGCAGGTCCGGCTGATGCAGCAGCGCCCGGGCGAGCGTCGCCCGTTGCGCCGTTCCCCGCGAGAGGTGCCGCGCCGGAACGCCGGCGACGCCGGTGAGGCCGTGCCGCTCGAGCAACTCGGCGATGTCGGTGCGGGCGCCGTGGAGGCGCCGATGGAAGCGCAGGTTCTCGGCTACGGTGAGCTCCGGGTAGAGGAGCGACTGGTGGGAGGCGAAGCCGATCCAGCCGCGCGCCGCCGGAGTGGCGTGCTTCAGTTCCACCCCCCGGTAGCGGAGGGCGCCCGCGGACGGCCGGGCCAGGGTGGCGGCCATCCGGATGAGGGTGGTCTTCCCCGCGCCGTTTGGGCCGAGCAGGCCGACGATCTCGCCGGCGGCCACGGTGAGGCTCACCTCGTCCACCACCGGAACCTCCCGGTAGCGGCGGGTGACGCGGTCGGCCTCGAAGAGGGGGGTGGGCACGGACTACGAACCGCCGCCGCCGAAGGCGCGGTGGAGCAGCCCGAACCCCAGCGCCGCGGCCATCAGCAGCGCCAGCGCCCACTTGGAGGCGATCGTCGGGTCCGGGAGCCGTCCGATGGTGCCGACGGCGGACCTTTCTTCCTCCGATTGGGCCACGAGACCGGGGAGCTGGCGGCCTCCCGGGGTCGTCGCGGCCGGGGGCGGCGTGCCGCCGCTGAAGATCATTCCCACCGCCTCCCCGGCGGCAATGTCGAACTTCCGGGCCGCGGTGAGCCGGGCCTCCTGGTCGGGGCCCAGGACCTCCCAGCCCGGGAGGGCGCCGGACGGGAGTTCGAGGTCGATGTCGAGCGGGGAGGCGAGGAGCAGCACCTCGGGGCTCGCCCGGGGCGCGACGAGCCGGGCTTCGTAGCGTTCGCCCTCGTAGGCGACCGCGTAGGAGAGGACGATCTCGGTCTCGCCGGGCTTGAAGGCTGTGCGGATGGCGTAGTCGCCTTCATCGCCGACCGCGAAGCTGCTCTGCGGCACCGGCATCCCGGTCTCGCCGGTGGAGCTGACGGTGGGGAGTTCGAGCAGCAGGTCCTCCGGAGGCAGCCGGAAGCGCAGGGTCTCGTCGTCGTGGATGAAGGTGCGGGGCGGCTCGGTGCGGTTTTGCACCACGAAGATGTGGTCCACCCGGAGCGCGTCCCGCTCGCCGGGCATCCGCCGGTAGAGCGCCCGCCAGGTCGAGAGGCCGATCTCCGCCTCGTTCCACTCGTCGAAGGGGTCGTAGACGACGATGGCGGCTTCGGTCGTCTCGCCCGGGGTGAGGCGGACCGGAGCGTTGTAGTTGACGCCGCGGTAGGTGGCCTGGAGCAGGAAGGGGCGGATGCCGCCCGCGGCCGGCCCCTCGTCCGGGGCCTCGAGGGTCACCTGGGCCTCGGGGTTGTCGACCTGGTCCACCGGCTCCATGCCCTGGCCGAGGCGGTAGAGGGTGACGAGGTCCGCGGACGCCGGGCCCTGGGTGGTCCCGTTCACGATGGTGACGCGGACGGGCTGGGCGGCGGCGGCCAGGGGAATGGTGAGCAGGGCCGCGGCGAGGGGGAGTCTCACTTCTTCCGGCCTTTGCCCCTGGGCGTCTTCTGGGCGGCGGTCAGCTCATCGAGCCGGGCCACCATGGCGGCGGTGTCGGCGAGTACCGCCGCCCGGCTGGCGGCGTGCTCCTCGGGGGCGATCTTCCCGGCGTCCTTCTCGAAGTCCAGCTCCGCGAGGGTGAGGAGGAGCTGGTCCCGCTTCTCCTGGAGGCGCAGCACGTTGCGGTCGGTCTCGCGGCGGGGCACGGTCTCCGGTCCCGAGAACACCGGCTGGAGCACGAAGGCGGTGGCGGCGGCGGCCAGCACCGCGAGCAGGAAGAGAGTCACGCGGTGGACGGCCGGTGTCAGCGAATCTGTTCGACGTCGCGTTCGATGCGGGCGAGCACCTCGGGCGAGGCGTCCACGGCAGGCACGGCCGCATCCCCGGAGGCGGGGGCGGCGGCCACCGCGATCCGCCGGCGGCGCAGCACGGTGAAGACGACCGCGGCCCCGCCCAGCAGGAACACCCCCGGAAGGACCCACGCCGAGAGGTGGAAGCCGCTGGTCGGCGGCGCCGAGAGGATCACCAGGCCGTAGCGCTCCGCGAACATGGAGATGATGTCCTCGGGGGCCTCCCCGGCCTGGAGCCGCTCGGCGACCTCCTCCCGGATGGGCTCCGACGAGGGGCACCGGTCCATCGCGCACTCGCCGACGATCGCGTTGCACCCGCCGCACTGGCAGGTGAGGGCATGGGTCACCCGCTGGTAGTCGGCCGAGTTGTAGCGGTCCTGCGATACCGCGGGTCCGGTGAGGAGTGCGCAAGCCGCAATGGCCAGCAGCGATCGGAAACGCATCAGACGGCCTCCAGGGCGGCCCCGCGTGGGGCCGTTTCCGCCCGCCGCACCGGCGACCGGTTCGGGAGCAGCGTGAGCACGGTGCCGAGGAACATGACGAACGCCCCGAGCCAGACCCAGCGGACCAGCGGGTTGCGGTAGACGTGGACGGTGGCCCGCCCGTCCTCGGTCACGCCCGAGAAGACGAGGTAGATGTCTTCCTGGAAGGTGGCGTGCCGCCGGACCTCGGAGGTCGCCTGGCCGGTGGCCTTGTCGAGCTGGCGCCGGGGCTGGAAGATGCCGACGGGCTCGTCGTTCTTCGAGAGCAGGACCTGCGCGCCGAGCCAGTCGTAGACCGGCGTCTCACCGCTCGGGAGGTCCTGGAGGGTGACCTTCCAGGGTCCGATGGCGGTGCTCTCGCCGCGGTTCAGGTCGGCGATCACGTCCTTGTTGAAGGCGTTCCCGGCGAACCCGATGAAGAGCAGCACGATCCCGAAGTGGACGATGTAGCCGCCGTAGCGGCGGGTGTTCCGCTGCACGAGGTCCACGAGCGCCGTCCCGTAGCTCCCGCCCCGGTGGGCGCGGCGGGCGCGCACGCCCCGGTGGAACTCGGAGCCGATGGTCACCACCACGAAGGCGCTCATCGCGAAGCAGAGGATCGCGTAGGGGTGCCGCATCCCGAAGGCGACGAGGAGCACGCCGGCGGCGAGCCCGGAGAGCAGCGGGACCGTGAAGTTGCGCTTCAGGCTGTCGACCGACGAGCGCCGCCAGGCGAGGAGCGGCCCCACCCCGGTCATCAGCAGGAGCGCGAGTCCCAGCGGGACGTTCACCCGGTTGAAGAAGGGCGCCCCCACGCTGATCTGCTCGCCCTGCACCGCTTCGGAGAGAACCGGGAAGAGCGTTCCCCAGAGCACCGCGAAACACGCGGCGAGCAGCAGCAGGTTGTTGAAGAGGAAGCCCGACTCGCGCGAGACGACCGCTTCCAGTTCGTTCTCGGTGCGGAGGTCCTTGATCCGGGTGATCAGGAGCGCCGCCGAGAGGATGGCGGCAAAGATGATGAACACCAGGAAGCGCCAGGCGAACTCGGAGGACGCGAAGGCGTGCACCGAGGAGACGATCCCGCTCCGGGTCAGGAAGGTGCCGAAGACGCAGAGCAGGTAGGTCACGATCACCAGACCCGCGTTCCAGATCTTCAGCATCCCCTTCCGTTCCTGGATCATCACCGAGTGCAGGAAGGCGGTGCCGGTGAGCCAGGGCATGAGCGCGGCGTTCTCGACCGGGTCCCAGCCCCAGTAGCCGCCCCAGCCGAGCTCGACGTAAGCCCAGCGGCCGCCGAGGAGGATGCCGCTGCCGAGGAAGAACCAGGCGATGAGCGTCCACCGGCGGGTGTTCTGGATCCAGGCGGCGTCGAGCCGCCGGGTCCACAGCGCCGCCACGCAGAACGCGAACGGGATCACGAACCCCACGTAGCCGGTGTAGAGGATCGGCGGGTGGATCGCCATGATCGGGTGCTGGAGCAGCGGGTTCAGCCCGTTCCCGTCGCGGGGAGTGAAGGGGATGGGCCCGGCGGCGGTGATCTCGGCGAGCTGCCCGAACGGGTTGCACACCCAATAGTTCATGTAGGCGAAGAACAGGATCACGCCGCCGAGGGTGGCGACCACGTGGGGCATGAGCTCGTCGCGCCGGCGGCTGATCGCGCAGGCCGCCGCGAAGACGAGCATCAGGAACGTCCAGAAGAGGAGCGATCCGTCGTTCCCGGCCCAGAGCGCCGAGACCTTGTAGTACCAGGGCAGGGCGGCCGCCGAGTAGCTCGCGACGTACTCGAAGCGGAAGTCGTCGGCGAGGAAGAGAGCGAGGAGCGCCGCCACCGAGAGCGCCGAGAAGCCCGCCGCGGCGATCAGGGCCCGGCGGGCGCTGTTGACCAGTTGCGAGGACTGTTTATTGACCCCGAGGAGCGAGGCGGCAACGGCGTAGGCGCACAGGACCACCACGGCCATCAGCGAGAAGTTGCCGAGGTGGTGCACTGTCGGTCCTCGACTCCGGTTCCGCGGTCAGCGGCTCACCGGACGGGCTCTAGTCGTCCGTTGCCTGCCGTCCCGCGGGTGTTTGCGCGGCGGGAGCGGTCTTTGTCTCTTCGTAGGCGGCGTCGTACTTGGAGGCGCACTTCGCCTGCACGTGGTTCGCTTCGAAGGAACCGTCCTGCAGGAGGTGTCCCTCGGCGACGGCCTGCGCCCGGTCCACGAGCGTGTCCGGAAGCGGCTCCCGGCCGGTGTAGAGCACCGCGAGGCGCGAACCCTCGTGCTCGATCTCGAACCGGACCTTGCCCTCGCCCTCGGAGGCGATCGTCCCGGGAACCACGTCCCCGGCGACCCGGACCCGCCGCCCCTCGGCGCGCGGCCCCATCGCCCGCAGTTCGCCGACCGTCTGGTAGTAGGCCTTGCCCTCCTCGACGCCGGTGATCAGGAGCGCGGTCAGCGCGGCCAGGAACAGCCCGCCACCCACGAAGAACTTGGCCTTGCGCACCGCCATAACGGGGCAATCCTACCACCGGCAGGGGCAGCACCGCCGAGCGAGCCCGATCGCGGAACGGCTTGGAACGCCGGCTTCAGCCGGCACCGCGGGCCGCAGGCGGCTCAACGCCCCTCCCCTATGATCGCGGGCGCCCACTCACCACCTGGAGGTCGTCATGAAGGCCACCCGCCGCGAGTTCATCGGCAGCGTTTCCGCTGCCGCCGTCCTGACCCCGCCCCGACCGGCGAGCCCGGCCGCGACCGATGACGATCCGCTCGGCGTCCGCGGCGACTTCCCGGTGGTCGAGGAGGGCGTCTATCTGAACTGCGCCTACATCGCGCCGTCGCCGACCCCGGTGGTCGAAGCCGTCCGGGGCTTCCTCGACGCGAAGATCCGCAGTCCCCTGAGCCTGGGAGCGATGGTGGACGAGTCCCACGCCGCGAGGCGGAAGTTCGCCCGGCTCATCGGCGCCGGTGAGCACGAGGTCGCGTTGCTCTACTCCACGAGCGAGGGGGAGAACATCCTGGCCCGGTCGCTCGACCTCGGTCCCGGCGACAACGTCGTGATCGACGATCTTCACTTCCAGACCACCTACGTCCTCTACCAGCACCTCGCCGAAACCAGCGGGATCGAGGTCCGCGTCGTGCCGTCGAGCGACGGCGCCGCGCCGGTCGACGCGTTCGCCGAGTTCATCGACGATCGCACCCGGCTCGTGTCGGTCGCGTGGGTGTCCAACCAGAACGGCTACCAGCAGGACCTCGCGGGCCTCGCCGAACTGGCTCACGACCGGGGCACTTACGTCTACGCCGACGCGGTCCAGGGGATCGGCATGCTCGACCTGGACGTGAAGGAGACCGGCATCGACTTTTTCACCACCGGGACCTACAAGTGGCTGCTGGCCGGACACGGCGTGGCCCCGTTCTATGTCCGGGAGGAACTCCTGGATCTGGTGGCGCCGGACCGCTACGGCCATCTCCATGTGGCCGAGGACCTCGGCGAGTACCAGTACCGGCTCTACGACGACGCGCGGAAGTACGAATACGCGACCCTGGCCTTCGAGGCGGTCTACATGTTGAGCGCGGCGCTCGACTACCTGCTCCGCATCGGCGTGAAGAACATCGAGCGGCATACGGTGGGACTGGCCCACCGCCTCCACGAAGGGCTCACCGTCCAGGGGCAGGCGGTCCTGACCCCGCCCGGCAACCGCTCGTCCATCGTCGCGTTCGAGCATGGCCGGGACGCGGAGATGGTGCGGCGCGCCCTCGAGGCGGCGCGGATCAAGCTGAGCTTCCGGGTAGGCGATACGCAGCTCCGCGCGTCGCCGGCGCTCTTCAACAACGCCGCCGAGATCGACGCGCTCCTGGATGTGACGGGAGCCTGGGCGTAGCGCGGCGCGCCGGCTTGGAACGCCGGCTTCAGCCTGCACCGCGCTGGGCAGAGCCCAGCGCACGTCGTAACCCCGCTCCGCCTCGTCGCTCGGGCGCGCCTCGGAGCGCCGGCCTCCGGCCGGCATCGCCCGCGCAGCGGGCGAAACCGCGGATCCCCCCGTTCCCGTATGGTGCCCCCGGCTCGGAACGCCGGCTTCAGCCGGCACGCGCGGCGCGCCCCACCGGGAGAACTGGCGCGCCGCGCACGTCGTGACGCCACCCAGCCTCGCGGCTCACGCCGCGTGGAACGCCGCTCACGGGCTCCGCGAATGCGGGGAGATTGGGCCCGCCGGTTCCCTGAATGCGGATAGCTGACGACTACCGGCCCCGCCAATGCGGATAGCTTGCCCCCGCCGGCTTCCTGAATGCGGGTAGCTGACGCCTCCCGACCCCGCCAATGCGGATAGTCTTGCCCGCGCCGACTCCCCGAACGCGGGTAGCTGACGTCCACCGGCTCCGCCAATGCGGATAGCTTGCCCGCCGGCTTCGCGATGGTGGGGAGTTCCCGTCCACCGGCTTCGCGAATGCGGGGAGTCGCCGCTCACCGGCTTCGCGAATGGGGGGAGCTTGCGCCCGCTGATCTCGCGCTGATTCTGCACGTCGAAGCCCGCAACCTCATGAGGCGCCACATGGGTTCACCGGTCAAGAAAGGCGTGCTCGTGCGCCTCTAGATCACGTTGTGTTCGGAGGCTGGGGTGCCCCGGGCAAACCGCGCCAATGAATAGCCGCCGATGTCCAGCGTCCGGGACTCCCCATCCGCAATCACCTCCGAGATCGCCCGCCCGACCGCCGGGGCGTGCTGCATCCCGTGGCCCGAGAATCCGTTCGCCAGCACGAATCGCGGCAGGCCCGGCACGGGGCCCAAGATCGCGTTGTGGTCGGGGGAGACCTCATAGAGGCCGGCGTTCAGCGTCTTCATCACCGCGTTCTCGACACGTGGCAGCCGCCGGGTCGCGTCCTCCCACACTCCCGCGAGGTAGTCCAGATCCGGGGTCTGCGAGAACCCGGGCGGCTCGTCGGGGTCCGAGTTCCCGATCAGCATCCCGCCGCTGTGCAGGTGCATGTAGACGCCGGTCCCCCAGTCGATGGTCAGCGGCATCTTCTTCGGCACCCATGGCAGCGGCTCCGTCGTGAAGAACTGACGCCGCACAGGCGACACGGGCACGTCCACCCCCAGCAACGCGCCCACCTGACCGGCCCACGGGCCTGCGGCGTTCACGAGCCAGTCGCACTCCCACCGCTCCCCGCTGGCCACGAACGAAAAGCCGCCGCCGTCAGCAACTGCCGCCGCCGTCACCTCGCAGCCCCGCCGCAACTCCACGCCCTCCCGGCGCGCCAGAGCCGCGTACCCCGCCACCAAGGCAGCCGGGGTCGCAACCCCGTCCTCCGCACAGAACGTCGCCCCCATCAGATCGCCGATCTCGATCCCTGGCAGGATCCGCCGCGCCTCTTCCGGGGTGATCACCTCCACCGGCGCGCCCAATTCCCGCTGCACGACCGCCGTCTCCGAGAAGCGCGCCAGATCCTCCTCCGAATCCAACAGGAACAGGTACCCGTCCTGGACGAAGTCCGCGTCCACCCCCGTCCGCTCCTTGAAGTTCCGGATCTCCTCCATCGAATACCGGGAGAGCGCCACGTTCGCGGCCGTGGTGAACTGCAGACGCACCCCACCGGCGGCCTTCGCGGTGGACCCGGTCCCCAGCGCATCCTCCCGCTCGAAGACCACCACCCGGCCGACCTTCCGCTCCGCGAGGTGCGCCGCGATCGACGCGCCGATCACCCCGCCGCCGACGATCGCGACCTCGGTGAACCGCTCCTTCCCCATCACGTTCCCCTCATCGGAATCCCGCTCGGGGCCGGTTTTCTGGCATCGGTTTCGGCGCGTCCTCCGCATAAAATTACGCCCCCTTGATCGAGAACAACGGATCGGACGCCGACGGCCCTCTTGAGGAGGGGGCGCTGACCCTCACCGACAGCCGCACTGGGGCCGACTACCGCCTCGACATCGAACACGGCGCCGTCCGGGCCGCCGGGCTCGGCCAGGTCCGCGCGAACTCCGAGGACCCGGGCCTCGCCGCCTACGATCCGGCGTTCAAGAACACCGCCGCCTGCATCAGCCGGATCACCTACATCGACGGCGACAAGGGCATCCTGCGCTACCGCGGCTACCCCATCGAGCAGCTCGCTGAGGGCGCGAGCTACCTCGACATCGCCTGGCTGATCCTGAACGGCGAACTGCCGACGCCCGCCGAGAGCGCGAGCTGGCGGGCCGAGATCACCGGCCTCCAGGCCGTCCCCGACCCGCTGCCCCGGATGCTCGACGGGTTCAACGAGGACGGCCACCCGATGGCGATGTTCATCGCGCTGCTGTCCGGGCTCGGCGCCCAGCACCCCGACTCGAAGAACGTGACCGACGCTGGGTGCCGGGCGTTCCACATCAAGCGGCTCATCGGCGCCGCGCCCACCCTCGCCGCGATGACCTACCGGCGCGGGAAGGGCCTCGCCCCCGTCGCGCCGGACGAGGACCTGAGCTTCCCCGCGAACTTCCTGCGGATGGTGTTCGGGGAGGACGCTCACATCGACCCGACGCTCGAGCGGGCGATGGACGTGCTCTTCATCCTGCACGCCGACCATGAGCAGAACTGCTCCACCTCAGCGATGCGCGGGGTGGGTAGTTCCCACGCCGACCCCTACTCCTCGGCCGCTGCCGCCTCCGCGGCGCTCTACGGCCCGCTCCACGGCGGCGCCAACGAGGCCGTGCTGAAGATGCTCACCGAGATCGGGAGCAAGGACCGCGTGAACGACTTCCTGAAGGAGGTCAAGAGCGGGTCCCGCCGGCTCATGGGCTTCGGCCACCGCGTCTACAAGAGCTACGACCCGCGCGCCAAGATCATCAAGCGGACCGCCTACGAGGTCTTCGAGGTCACCGGGCGGAACCCCAAGATCGACATCGCGCTCGAACTGGAGCGGATCGCGCTGCAGGAGGACTACTTCATCCGGCGGCGGCTCTACCCGAACGTGGACTTCTACTCGGGGATCATCTATGAGGCGCTGGGCTTCCCGGTCGGCCTCTTCCCGGTGCTCTTCGCGGTGCCGCGGATGTCCGGCTGGCTCGCCCAGTGGCAGGAGATGCTAGAGGATCCGGAGCAGAAGATCGCACGGCCGAAGCAGTTGTATCTGGGTTACGACGAGCGGCCGGTCCCGGCTGGCTAGGGGAGTTCCGGTCCGGTGTTGCAGCCCTGACTGGTACCCCGGTGAGGCTAGAATCCAGAGACCAACCGTCTGGATGAAATGAAAGAAAAGCTAGCGGTCATTCTCAGTGGAATGTCCCGGATACACCTGTGTCCAACGATCTTTGCGGATGAGATCAGGAGATCCGATCGAGACGCCTTCCGAAAGGACCTGGAGAGGCTCGGTCGCGATTTTTGGGTAGTGCTGGGGCATGAAGAGAGCAGGCAGGCCAAGGGGCGCGTCGTCCGGAACCCCCAATAGGCCACAGAACCGGACGACAGTCGTCGCCCGGTACGAAGGACCGTTGCCCACCGCCGGGCAACTGGAAAAATACGAAACGGTCCTACCGGGCGCGGCCGAGAGAATCGTCTCGATGGCCGAAGCCGAGCATCAGAACCGTCATTTTCTGGAGAAAGTCGGGCTCATCGGCGGCTTGCTGGTTTGGTTCGCCCTGCTCGTGGCGGCGGTTCTGTTGGCCCACTACGGGGCCCGTACTGCGGCGGCCGTCGTCGGTAGCGGGGTTGGATTGATGATGCTGGATCGGTTCATCAAGAGGAGGGTCAAGTGACCGCCGTGGCTCAATCGAGTTGCGCGCTCCGCCCGCCTGCGGCGGGCTGTGCCGGTCTGGAGACCGGCGTTCCAAGCCGTCTCCGTGGTCTGGCTGGGTGGAGGGGGCGTGGCTGCGGCCCTACGGGCCGCGTTCCGGCTGAAGCCGGCGTTCCAAGCCGTTCCGTAGTCCGGCTGGGTAGAGGGTTCGCGGTTTCGCTGCGCTCTCGCGCAGCGATGCCGGCCGGAGGCCGGCGCTCCGAGCTACGCCGCGACCGCCGTCTCCGCGGCCACCGTGGCCAGCATGTCGCTGATGATGGCGAGGCTTTCCGTGACCACCTCGGGTTCGGCGCCGAAGCCGATGCGGAGGAAGCCGTCGAGTTCGAAGTGTTGGGCCGGCACCACCAGGAGGCTGCGCTCGATCCGCAGGCGCTCGATGAGGTCCTCGGAGCGGATGGGGTGGTGGTAGCGGACCGCCGCGATCGCGCCCGCGACCGGGGGCGTGCAGCTCAGGCGTACCGGGTGGTCCTCATGGGACGCCACCCAGTCGGACACCATTGGGAGCTGGCGGCGGATGATGCTCCGCGTGCGCTCCAGGATCGCCGGACGCTTGTCGAGGGCGATCTGGGCCAGCCGGTCGGACATCGCGCTCAGCGCCAGGCTGCTGTAGTCGCGGTGGCTCCACAGTTCGGTCGCCTTCTCCTCGGTGGTCACGGTCCAGCCGACCCGCAGGCCCGGCAGCCCGAACGCCTTCGACAGACCGGCGTTCAGGAGGATCCGGTCCGTCCGGCCCCAGAAGGTCGGGCACTCCTCGCCGCTCAGTTCGGCCCCGCGATAGACCTCGTCGGCGAGCAGCCAGGCGCCCGACCGCTCGGCGGCCGCCACGATCCGGTCCATCTCGGGCTCGGTCAGCACCGCGCCGCTCGGGTTGTTCGGATTGCAGACGAGGATCATCTTCGTCCGGTCGCTGACCGCGGCGTCCAGCGCGTCCAGATCGGGCCGCCAGCCGTTTTCCTCGACCAGATGGAACGGGATGACCCGGGCGCCGAGCGAGCGGCAGGCCCCGATGATCTGCATGTAGTTCGGGATCATCGCGACCACCTCGTCGCCGGGCGACAGGGTGGTCAGGGCGGAGAGGAAGTTGGCCTCGGCGGTGCCGGTGGTCACGAGGATCTGATCCACGTTCGATCCCGGGTAGAGCGCCGCGATCCGCTCGCGCAGCGGGATCGTGCCGTTGCTCTGGGTGTAGCCGAGCAGGGTGTCTCCGAGATCCGCGCCGTCCGTCAGCTCGGCGAACGTCAGGGGGTGGACCCCGCTCTCCGAGATGTTCAGCCGGACGGTGTTCTCCCACCGGCAGAGGCAGCGTTCCATCACGAACGGTTCGAACTTCATGGGCGTCGGGCTCCTCGAACCGGAAATCCTACGTGTATCCGCCTAACATTCCACCCATGACGGAGCGGAATCCCACCCGCCGGGTCCGGGTCGGGGACGTCACGGTCGGCGACCACCACCCGATCGTGGTGCAGAGCATGTGCGCCACGCACACCCAGGACGTGGAGGCGACCTCCGCCCAGGCCGAGGCGCTCCGCGAGGCCGGGGCGGGGATCGTCCGCATCGCGGTAGACAGCAGGAAGGACGTCCAGGCGCTCGGGGAAATCCGGCAGCGCACCGCCGCCAACCTCGCCGTGGACCTCCAGGAGAGCTATCGGCTCGCCGAGACCGTCGCCCCGCACGTGGACAAGATCCGCTACAACCCGGGCCACCTCTGGCACCACGAGACCTCGCGGCCGGTCGCCGACAAGGTGAAGTACCTCGCCGGGGTCGCCGGGGAGCACGACTGCGCCATCCGCATCGGGGTGAACTGCGGCTCGATGGACCCCGCGCACCAGGACCGCTTCCACGACGACCCGGTCGGGGCGATGGTGCAGTCCGCCGCCGAGCACTGCGAGATGCTCGACAGGCTGGGGTTCACCCGCTACGTGGTGTCCCTCAAGGACTCGGACCCCGCGAACGTGATCGAGGGGAACCGCCGCTTCGCCGGCGAGCGGCCCGACGTGCCGCTCCACCTCGGGGTCACCGAGGCGGGGATGCCCCCCGAGGGGGTCATCAAGACCCGGATCGCCTTCGAGCAGCTCGTCAGCCGGGGCATCGGCGACACCGTCCGGGTCTCGCTCACCCTCCCGAACCCCCGGAAGCCCGAAGAGGTGACGGCGGGCCACCAGATCCTCACCGACATCGCGAACGGCCGGTTCCGCTCGGTCCCCGAGTTCCCGAAGGACAAGCTGAACATCATCTCCTGCCCCTCCTGCTCGCGGGTCGAGAACGAGAAGTTCATCGAGCTCGCCGAGGATGTCCGGGAGATGACCCGCTACGCCGAGCGCCACGCGATCACCATCGCGGTCATGGGCTGCCGGGTGAACGGCCCCGGCGAGACCGACGACGCCGACCTCGGGCTCTGGTGCGGCCCGGCGTTCGTGAACCTCAAGAAGGGTCCGGAGTCGCTCGGCGCCTACCCCTACGACCGGATCCTCGACCGGCTCAAGGTCGAGGTGGACCGGCTGATCGCGGACCGCGCGAACTAGGCGTCGCGGCGGGCGACCAGGTCCTGCTGCCGGGCGGCGTAGGAGAGCTGGCCGTCCGCGAGTTGCCGGCGCCGGATCCCCATCCACCAGTCCAGTTGGTCGTCCCGGACTTCCGTCGAGGTCAGGAGTTCCTTCTCGATGAACCCGAGCACGGTCAGCAGGAAGAACTTCTCGTCGGCTACGTAGCCCTCGTCCGTCGGGTTCACCCTCCAGTCGGAGCGTCCGGTGGCGAGTTCCGAGAACCCCGACCCGGGCATGCGGACGTGGCCGAGGAGGCGTTCCCCGGCATAGGGGTCTCCGCCGCGTTCGCCCGCCATGGTCGCGTGATAGCAGTGCAGGAGCTGCCGGTCCAGCTCGTGCGGCGGTGCGAATCGCGTCCCGCCGCTGAACGTGAGCGTGGCGTAGAAGAGACCGCGCGGAGCGAGCAGGTACCTCCCGAGGGCGGGCGCCGTCCCCGGCGGCACGAGATCCCAGAAGGACTGGGCGACCATGAGGTCGAACGACCCCTCGTCCTCCCTCGGGAATCCTTCCGGCGCCACGACTCTGCGGAGGCGAAGATCGATCACCCGCTCGCCGTCTTGGATGCGGAGGCGGTCCGGCTGGTCGCCGGCCACCGGGAATCCCAGCTCGCCGGCCAGCGAGGCGACCGCCTCCCGGTAGGCCTCGAGCAGCCCGCCGTCCCGGTCGGTCGCGGTGAACTCCACCCGCCGGAACGGGAGCAGGAGCGACATCCAGTAGCGGAACGCGCCCCCGGCGCCCCCGCCGAGTTCGAGCACCCGCAGCGGGCGGTCCGCCGGGAACTCCGCGAGCGCGCGTACGCACGCCTCCCGGACCTGCACGTTCACCGAGCGCGCATCCACCGAGCCCTTGGCCCGCAGATAGCGGAGGATGCCGCCCGAGGCGGGCACGCCAACTACTTCTTGCGCCGCTTCGGCCGACGCTTCCCGGTCGTGCCCTGGAAGATCTTGCCTCGCTTGGTTCGCCGATCACCTTTGCCCATGGCGCGGGATTGTAACGGGGCTGTACGCCGCGGCGGCGCGGACGAGCCCCTTTCCGTAGAATCGGCCCATGCGCATCGACCTCAACTGTGACATGGGCGAAAGCTTCGGCAACTACGACCTCGGGTGCGACGAGGAGATCCTCGAGATCGTCACCTCGGCGAACGTGGCGTGCGGTTTCCACGCCGGCGATCCGGTGATCATGGACCGCACCGTGGGGATGGCGATGGAGAAGGGGGTCGCGGTCGGGGCGCATCCCGGCCACCACGACCTCCGGGGCTTCGGCCGCCGGCCGATCCAGGCGCCGCCGGACGAGGTCGAGGCCGACGTCCTGTACCAGGTGGGGGCGCTCGCCGCCTTCGTCCGCTCCCGGAACGGCCGGATGGTGCACGTGAAGCCGCACGGCGCGCTCTACAACCAGGCGGTCGGCGATCCGAAGCTCTCCGCGGCGCTCGCCCGCGCGGTGGCCCGGGCGGACAAGGGCCTCGTCTTCGTGGGGCTCGCCACCGCCACCACGATGCGCGCGGCGGCCGAGGCCGAGGGGCTTCGCTTCGCCGGCGAGGCGTTCGCGGACCGGGTCTACAACCCGGACGGCACGCTCCAGTCACGGCGGATCCCGGGTTCGGTCATCCACGATCCCGAAAAGGCCGCGGCGCAGGCGGTGGCGATCGCTCAGGGAACGGTGATCGCGCATGACGGCACCGAGGTGCCGGTTGCCGCCGAGACCCTCTGTCTCCACGGCGACAATCCGGCGGCGCTCGACAACGCCCGCACCGTCCGGCGCCGGCTCGAAGCGGCCGGGGTCGCGGTCCGCGCGCTCGGGTAGCGGGGCTTCCCGGAATCGCCCCCGTGCCCGGCAGCGGGGAGCCCGTCATCCGCAACGCCGGCGAAGCCGCCTTCTCCGTCGAGTTCGGCAACGAGATCTCCATCGAGCTGAACGAACGGGCCACCGCCCTCGCCGCGCTCCTCGAGCGCGAGCCCTTCGACGGCTACCGGGAATCGATTCCCACCTTCCGCTCGGTACTGGTCTTCCACGACCCGGAAGCCGATCCGGAAGCGATCCGGGCCGACGCCCTCGACCTTGCCCGCCGGGCCGGCCGGGAGCCCGCCCGGCCACCGCGCCGCATCGAGTTCCCCTGTGTCTACGACGGGGAGGATCTTCCCGACGTGGCTGCCCAGATCGGCGTGTCCGTGGAAGAGCTGATCCGGATCCACTCCGAGCGCGACTATCGGGTCTTCATCATCGGCTTCACGCCCGGCTTTCCCTATCTGGGGATGGCCGATCCCCGCCTCGACATCCCCCGGCGCTCGGTGCCCCGGGTGCGGGTCCCCGCCGGTTCGGTTTCGATGGCGCGCGCCCAGACCGGCATCTACCCCTGGGTCACGCCGGGCGGCTGGCATCTCCTGGGGCGCATGGATCCGGCGCTCCTCTTCGACCCCGGCAAGAGCCCGCCGAGCGGCTGCCTGCCGGGCGACCAGGTGCGGTTCCTGCCGGTGGCAGAGCTTCCCGAGCCCCCCGCCGGGGAAACCGCCGCCCCGTCGCCGCCCGAGGGACCGCCCGTCATCGAGGTCGAGCGCGGCGGACTCCTCACGACCGTCCAGGACCTCGGGCGTCCCGGCTACCAGCGCTACGGAGTCCCCTGGTCGGGGGCCGCCGACCCGGCGTCGCTCCTCTTCGCCAACCGGGCGGTCGGGAACCCGGACGGCGCCGCGGGGCTCGAATGCACCCTGATGGGCCCGGTGCTCCGGTTCCGCCGTCCGGTGCTGACCGCTCTCGGGGGCGCCGACCACCGGGCGGTCCTGCACCTCCCGGGCGCCGGCCGCTGGCCGGTCCCGGTGGGGACCTCCTTCCTCGCGCCGGCGGGGAGCGTCCTCCGGTTCGCCGGGCCGCCGGACGGGATGCGGACCTACATCGCCCTTGCCGGCGGAATCGACGTCCCGGAGGTGCTCGGTTCGCGGGCGACCTATCTGACCGCGGAACTCGGGGGTTTCGAGGGCCGCGCGCTCCGTTCGGGCGACCGCCTCCACGTCGGCGCCACGCCTGAGGGAGCCCGTGAAAACCAGTTTGAGCCGGACGCCCGCCGTTGCTCCACCGCCGGGCCGCTGCGCCTGAGGATCAGCCTCGGCCCGCAAGAGTTCGCCTTCACCGAGGAGTGCGTGGAGCGCCTCCCGGATCTGCGCTTCACGGTCTCGAACGACTCGAACCGGATGGGCGTCCGGCTCGACGGCCCCATCCTCGAACACCGCGAGGGGATGAAGGAGATCGTCTCGGACGCGAACCCGCACGGCACGATCCAGGTACCGCCCGGCGGCCACCCAATCGTCATGGGCGCCGACCAGGGGATCACGGGTGGCTATCCCAAGATCGGTACCGTGGTGGCCCCGGACCTCGCCCGCCTCGCCCAGGCGCTCCCGGGCGCCGAGGTGGGCCTCGACGTCGTGCCGCTGGAGGAGGCGCGGGAGATCACGCTCGCCGACCTGGCGCGGCGCCGGGTCTGAGACCGCCTCGTTCGCTCAGAGGTCGTCCAGCAGCCGCCCGAGGGATACGGCCCGGACCCCGGCCGCGAGCGGGAACGTCTCGGAGCCGGCGTGGATCACGTCCAGGCGTGACAGGTCCAGGTCGCTCATGGCCGAGCGCATCGAGCGCGTGAGCCGGGGCGCGGTCGTGCGCTTGATCTCGAAGCCGCGCAGCCGCCCGCCCTGCTGAACCAGCAGGTCCAGCTCGGCGCCCGTGTGCGTCCGCCAGAAGTAGCTGGAACCAGGCGCGGCGTTGAGCGCCCGGAGTACGCACTCGATGACGAAGCCCTCCCACGACGCGCCGACCTTGGGATGGCGCTCCAGTTCGCGGGTTGTCCGGATGTCGAGCAGGCGGTGGAGAAGGCCGGAATCGCGCACGTAGACCTTGGGCGTCCTGACCTGGCGTTTCTTCAGGTTGGCGCTCCACGGTTTCAGGCTGCGAACCATGAAGACGGATTCGAGCGCTTCCAGATAGCGCCGGACCACGTGGTGGGAGACACCGAACGCCCGGGCCAGCTCCGAGCCGTTCCAGACCTGGCCGTGGTAGTGCGCCAGCATCGTCCAGAACCGCTCCATCGTGGCCCCCGGGATGGAAATGCCGAGCGCCGCAAGGTCCCGCGCGAGAAAGGTATGGACGAAGTCGTCACGCCAGCGGAAGCTGGAGGTCCCGCTGCGCGCCGCGAACGACCGGGGAAACCCGCCGCGGACCCACAGGCGGTCGGCGTCCGCCGGTCCGACTTCGGACAGGTCGAAGCCGGAGAGCTCGTGGTGCGCCACGCGGCCCGCCAGGGTCTCGGAACTCTGCTGGAGCAGGGCGGGGGAGGCGCTTCCGAGCAGCAGGAATCGGGCGGGAGTTCGCGGCCGGTCGGCGAGCACCCGCAGCGCGGGGAAGAGATTCGGGCGTCTTTGGACTTCGTCCAGGACAACGAGCCCCCTGAGCGGTTCGAGCGCCAGGAATGGGTCAGCGAGTCTCGCCAGATCGCGGTCGTCCTCAAGATCGAAGCGATGTGCTCCGCGGGACCACGATTTGGCGATCTCCTTAGCGAGCGTCGTCTTTCCGACCTGCCGGGCGCCGAGCAGAAGCACCGCCGGGCTCTCGCGGAGGAGACGGGCCACGGCCCTGCCATGCGTCTTGCGGGGGATCACAAGCACACATCATAGCATTGAAAATTGGACGCGTCATGTCCAATTTTCACGCCTATGCGACTGACCCTCAGACGTTCTGCGCCGGGCCGAGCGCGGGCGAGACCCCGAACAGCTCTCCGAGTTTTTCCGTAAGCAAGTCGCGGGTCTCCCGGAAGCGCTTGAGCATTTCCTCCTCGCCCCAGGCTTCCGCCGGGTCCGGGAGCGGCCAGTGGAGGCGCCGGACGCTGCCGGGCACCACCGGGCAGACCTCCTCGGCGCAGAGGGTGACCACCAGGTCGGCGCGCTCGATATGGATCTCGTCGATCCCCTTCGAGCGGGCCCGGCTGATGTCGATGCCGATTTCGTCCAGTACCCGGATCGCCATCGGGTGGACCCGCCAGGGGCTCGATCCGGCGCTCAGCACCATCGTGCCCGGCGGCGCGATCCGGCGGGCGACCGCCTCGGCGAGCTGACTGCGGGCCGAGTTGGCGACGCAGAGGAACACGACGGTCCGGGGGACGCTCGGGTCGCGGTTGGCCACGGTCGGCGCGGATTCTACGGACCTCGCCGGAACCGCCCGGGAACCGGCGGGACTCGACGCCCCGGGAGGGGGCCGTCAAGGGCTATCCTTCGCGCCTTTGCGGGGTCTTTCCACGGCCCTGCCGGCATCTCCATTCGACCGGTGATTCCGGCAGCGGAAACGCCCCGCGCCGCCCCTTCCCCGATGTTCCGACGAGCGCTCTCTCCTGCCGTCCTGGCCGCCGGACTGGTGCTCGGTCTCGCCGGCTGCGGCGAACCCGACGTCCGGGAGCAGCTCGTTCGCGCGCCGGAGACGGCCCCGCCGCCGGCCGCCGCTCGCGTGGAAGACGACCCCCGTCCCACGCTGGTCGCCTTCGGGGACAGCCTGACCGCCGGCTACGGCATCGACCTCGACGAGGCTTGGCCGGCGCGCCTGCAGGAACGCCTCGACGCCGAGGGGTTCTGGTACCGCGTCGTGAACGCCGGGGTGTCGGGAGAGACGACCTCGGGCGGGCTGCGGCGCCTCCCCTTCGTGCTCGACCGGAACCCGAACGCCGAACTCGTGGTCATCGCGCTCGGCGGGAACGACGGGCTGCGCGGCGTTCCCGTGGACGTGATGATGGACAACCTCGAGGCCATGATCCGGGAGGCGGAAGGACGTGGCCTCAGAGTGCTGCTCGCCGGGGTCCCCGCGCCCCCCGAACTCGGCCGCGACTACGAAGATGGTTTCGCCGATACGTTCCGGGAGGTGGCCGGAGCCACCGGTGTGCCCCTGCTGCCGAGCCTGCTCGAAGGGGTGGCCGGCGTCGCCGAGCTGAACCAGCGCGACGGGATCCACCCCACCGCCGAGGGGGCGCTCCGGCTGGCCGACAACGCCTTCGCCGCCCTGAAGCCCCTGCTCGGGGAACCTCCGGCGGCCGCCGCCGTTCCCTGAGGGAAGCGATGATCCAGGCGACCGGCCTCGAGAAGACGGTCAGGAGCGGCGACCGCGACCTCACCATCCTCAGCGGACTCGACCTGTCGGTTCCCGCGGGCGAGATCGTCTGCGTCCGGGGACCCTCCGGGTGCGGAAAGTCCACTCTGCTCGGACTGCTCGCCGGACTCGACCACCCGACCGCGGGCACCGTGGAGGTGGCCGGCACCGACCTCACCGGCCTCGACGAGGAGAGCCTCGCGCAGTTCCGGTCGAAGAACATCGGCTTCGTCTTCCAGTCCTTCCACCTGCTGCCCAACCTGACGGCGCTCGAGAACGTGGCGGTGCCGCTCGAGATCGCGGGGGCCGGCGATGCCGTGGAGCGGGCGCGCGAGCTGCTCGATTCCTTCGGCATCGGCGAACGCGCCCACCACCTGCCGTCCCAGATGTCCGGCGGCGAGCAGCAGCGGGTGGCCATCGCCCGGGCGGTCTCGAACGAGCCGCGGGTGGTGTTCGCCGACGAGCCCACCGGCAACCTCGACGAGGACACGGGTGTGCGGATCGCGGAGTTGCTGGTCGGGATTCGCGGCCGCACCGGGGCCACCGTGCTGGTCGCGACCCATGACACGGAACTCGCGGAGCGCGCCGACCGCCGGCTGCTGCTGCGGGGCGGACGGCTCCACGACGACACGCCCACCGTGGAACTCGCCCCCGAACCGGCCTTGACGGCCGTCTAGGAGCCTCTCCCGGTAGTCTCGTGGCATTCGACGGCCGATGCATCCCGGCTGAACCGCTTCGCTCTGCGTTGCGCTTCAGTCGAAAGAGCGCTGCTATTCCTCCTTCGCGCGCCTTGTCAGCCGGGCGCCTCAACCGTCTCGGTGCTCACGACACCACCGGGAGAGGCTCCTAGGAACGCCGAATGCGGTTCGCGGTCCGGATGGCCTTCCGGGAACTCCGGTCCTCCGCCCGCCGGCTGGCGCTCTTCTTCGTCGCGGTCGGCATCGGCGTGGCGGCGATCGTGGTGCTGCGTTCGGCGGCGGACAGCCTGCAGTCGGCGCTGACCAGCGAGTCGCGTTTCCTGATGGCCGCCGACGTGACGGTTTCCACCGGGGAGGGCTTCACCGACGAGACCGAGGTCATCTTCGACGACGTCGCGTCCGGACACCCGCTCACCGGGGTGTCGCGTTCGGTGCAGATCGCGACGCTCGCGCGCTCGGCGGACGATCCGCTGCGGGGCGCGATGGTCGAACTGAAGGGGGTGGACGGCGCCTTCCCGCTCTACGGCGACCTCGAAGTGGCCGGAGCGCTCTTCGGCCCGGAACTGCTCGGCGGGCGGGGGGCGCTGGTCCGGCCCGAAGTCCGGGTCAGGCTGGGCCTCGAGGTCGGGGACCCGATCATCCTCGGCGGCGAACCCTTCGAGGTGCGTGGCGATCTGCTCGCGGAGCCGGGGGCGGGGATCGACTTCTTCCGGCGTGGACCGCGGGTGCTGGTGGCGCTCTCCGACCTGGAGGCGACCGGGCTGCTCGACGTCCCGGAGCGCGCCCGCTGGGAGGTCCTGTTCGCGGTGGCGAACGAGGAGGCGGTCGGCGGACTCGCGGCCGGCCTCCGGGCGGCGCTCGAGGATGAGCCCGTCCGGGTGCGCACCTTCCGGCAGACGGGAGACCGCCTCGCCCGGCGCATCCGGCGCGGCGAGGACTATCTGAGCCTCGCAGGCTTCGTGATCCTGCTGCTCGGCGGCATCGGGGTCTTTAGCGTGGCACGGGCCTTCACCCGCCAGAGCCTGCCTTCCGCGGCCATCGAGCGCTGTCTCGGGGTGCCCTCGCGCACCATCCTGGTGATCGCGCTCCTTCAGATGGCCGTGCTCGCCGGGCTCGCGAGCGCCTTCGGCATCGCCGCCGGAGCGGTGGCGCTCCAGTTGTTCATCCCCGAGGTGGAGGTGGGGGGCCTGCAGGTCGCCGCGCGGCTCACCCCCGCGGCCGCGCTCCAGGGCGCGCTCACCGGCGGCCTCGTCTCGTTGCTCTCCGCGGTCTTCCCGCTGCTGCCGCTTCGCCGGGTCCGCCCCCTCGGGCTGCTGCGGAGCGGAGACATGCTGGACGAGCGGGGATCCCCGGCCGCCCGGCGGCTCGAGGGCGCGGTGGCGGCCGGGGCGGTGCTCGTGTTCTTCGGGTTCGCGGGCTGGCAGTCGGGATCGCTCCGGATCACGCTCGCGGTCACCGGCGGGTTCGTGCTGGTGGCGGTGCTGCTCTGGATCCTGGGCGGCCTGATCCTCCGCGGCCTGACGCCCCTCGCCACCGCCCGCACCTTCGCGGTGCGCCACGCGGTGCGCACCGTGCTCCGGGGGGCGCGCCAGATCCGGGTGGTGCTGGTCGCGCTCGGGGTCGGGGTGTTCCTGGTGCTCGCCACGGTGGGCATCGAGCGGAACGTCCAGCGCGAGTTCACCTTCCAGGAGAGCAGCGACGATCCCGACCTCTTCTTCCTGGACATCCAGGCGGACCAGGTGGACGGGGTCCGCGCGAACGCTGCGGCCCGGGGGTTCCCGGACATCAACCTGATTCCGGTGCTCCAGACCCGGATCCACGGCATCTTCGGCCGGGACGTCCACCTCGAGGACCGGGCCGCGGTGCGGCGCGCCGGGGGACTGTCCCGGGAATACACCGTCAGCTCGCGCGACTGGCTCGAAGACAACGAGGTCGTCACCGAGGGCGAGTTCTGGGGCGAGCGCTCCGCCGAGGGCGCCGAGGTGTCCATCGAGAACTGGGTGCAGGAGGACCGCGGCGTCCAGCTCGGGGACACGATGCGCTTCGAGATCATGGGCGAGACGCTCGACGCGCGGGTCACCTCGATCCGCGACGTGGAGTGGCGGAACGCCCGGAACGGCGGGTTCACCTTCCTGTTCCATCCGGACAGCGTGGCGCACTTCCCCATGTCCTACGCGGGTTTCGTCCGGGGGCCGGACGACATCGTGGAGCGGGCCCGATTCCAGGGAGCGGTGGTGGGCGAGTTCCCGAACGTCTCGGTGGTGGACCTCCGCGACGTGCTGGACACCATGCAGCAGGTGGCGGACAGCGTCGCGCTCGCGATCCGCATCGTGGGGCTGATCGCGCTGGTCGGCGGCCTGCTGATCCTGATCGGCACCGTCGCGGTCCACATCGGGGCCCGCCGCCGCGAGACCGCGGTGCTCCGCGTGTTCGGGGCGGGACGCAACCGGGTGGTGGCGATCACCCTGCTCGAGCACAGCGTCATCGGCGCGGTGGCCGGCGCCGCCGCGGCGGTCGGGGCCTCGGCCACCGCGTTCTTCGTGGTGCGGGAGATCATGCAGCTCCCCTTCGAGGCCGACCCCTCGCTCATCCTGTTGGCAATCGCGCTCCCCGCGCTGGGCGCCGCCGGCGTGGGGGCTCTCGCGGCCGTGGACATCCTCCGGCGCAAACCGCTCGGCGTGCTCGCCGACTAGGAGCGCCGGTAACGAGAAAGCATGAACTTCGACGCTTCTACCCATCTCTCCGCCGTCGAACGCGCCGTCTCCTCCGGCGAACGCGAGGGGAAGCCCGCCCGCGCGGTCACGCTGTCCCGCTCCTTCCGCACGACGGTCGCGGACCTCTGGGACGCGGCGACGAACCCCGAGCGGCTGCCGCGCTGGTTTGCGCCGGTGAGCGGCGACCTCGAAGCCGGCGGCCGCTACCAGATCGAGGGCAACGCCGGCGGCGTCATCACCGAGTGCGAACGGCCGTCGCGCTTCACCCTGACCTGGGAGTTCGGCGAGGACGTCAGTTGGGTCGAGGTCTCGGTCTCGGACGAGGGGGCGGGCCGCGCGCGGCTGACGCTCACCCACACCATGCGGCCGTCCGACCACTGGGACACGTACGGGCCCGGGGCGACCGGCGTGGGGTGGGAGTTCGGTCTGCTGGGATTGGCGCTTTACCTCGCCGACCCTGCGGCGCCGAAACCGGACGAGGCCGCGTTCGCCGCGTCGGCGGACGGCCGGGCGTTCGGCGCCGGGAGCAGCCGGGGATGGGAACGCGCGGCGGTCGCCGCCGGCGCCGATCCCGGCGCCGCGCGGATGGCGGCGAAGCGCGTAACCGCGTTCTACACGGACGAATCGGCGTAGCCCAGGGGGCGGTGGCTGGTCCGGCCCTTGCGTCGGGACCGGTGTACGTTTCGATGACCCCCAAGAGAGCGGAAGACCGGTTCCGGCGAGCGTTCGGGACAGCGCTCTCTCTTGTTCTAGCGGTGTTGCTGGCGGGGTGCGCCTCGTTGCCCGGGGAGGACACCCCGATCGCTTCCCACCCGCGGAGCACGTCCGGCGAGGCCGGCGGCTACGCCACCGTCCGGTTCCCGGACGGTGGCGTCGCAAGAGGTCCGGTTGTGGACGGGAAGCGCCACGGCTACTGGACCGAGAGGTTCGCGGACGGAAGCCTGCAGGAAGGTCCGTACGTCCAGGACCGGCGGCACGGCCGTTGGTTCCTCAAGTACCGGGACGGGAGAGTTCAGGAAGGTCCTTTCGTGGCGGGGCAGCGGTACGGCGAATGGACCCTGACCTCCCCACGGGGAGTTCTTTTCCACGGCCCCTACGTGGACGGCCGGCAGCACGGGTTGTGGACGGTGATCTTCCCGAACGGCACCCGGGACCAGATGCTGTTCGTAAACGGCGCGCCGAGATAGGGCTGGGCGCCCTCAGACCTGGAAGCCGAGTTCGGCCGCGACGGCCCGCTGCCGCTCGTCCAGCGTGAAGAACCCGACCTCGGCCGCCCGTGGGAACGCGTACAGCGCATTGGCAACGTGCCACAGATCGGCGCCGCGGAGATAGCCGGCCTCCAGTACGGTCTCGATCTCTTCCGCGAGCGGACGAGAGGGGTAGACCCAGCGAATCCTGGCCAGGTACCGCTGCGCGAAGCCGACACCCTCGCGCGCGAGCGCTGACCGAACTTCGGCCTCCAGCAGGTTCGACGAGTACAGGCGGCCGTATTGCAACAACCGATCCCGAAGCGCTCCGCTCCCTTCTTCCCTGAACGCGATCGCCACGAGGACCGAAGAATCCACGTAGGCGGCGCTCACCGATCAGTCCCGTTCGTCCAGGAAACGCTGTAGAGCCCCCGGCCGGTGAGCGATCGGTTCGAGGGGAGCGTTGGGATCCTTGGCCGGCGAAACGATGCCCCGGCGTTCCAGATCGTCGAGGTGCTCTTCCAGCGTCTTTTTCCTTTCCTCCTGAAGCGGCCGGATCTCGGCCACCGGCTTGCCGTGGTAGGAGATGCGCACGGTGCGTCCCTCGCGGACCAGTCGGATGACTTCGGAAAAGCGGGCTTTCGCCTCGTAGGTGGAAAGGGTCAAGTTCATGGTCAAGATTGGACTAGTCAGACTAGTCTAACATGATCGCGGCTCCGCGGGCCGAGAGCAGGCGGACGGGGCCTGCCTCAGGCGTTCGCGCCCGATGCCAGGCTCTCGAGCCACGCCTCCGGGATCCGCACGGCGACCACCTCTCCCTCGGCGGTGACCACGCCGCCGGCCTCCATCCGGACCGCGACGCGCACCTTGCGGTCGGTGACCTCGGTCGCCCGCGCTCGCAGGACGAGTTCTACCCCGAGCGGAGTGGGCTTGCGATAGCTCACCTTCAGCGAGCCGGTCACGAAGCGGAGCGGCGGATCGCTGTCCATCGGCCGGCCCGCGGCCCGATACGCCTCCCACGCGGCCGTTCCGGTGCCGTGGCAGTCGATGAGCGACGCGATCAGACCCCCGTACACCGCCCCCGGAACCGCGGTGTGGAAGGGCTCCGGCGTGAAGCGGCAGACCGCTTCGTCCCCTTCGGCGAAGCTCCGGATCCGGTAGCCGTCCGGGTTGCGGGATCCGCACCCGTAGCAGTGCTTCGTCGTGTCCGGGTAGTAGTCCTGAAACGCCTTCCGTTCGCCGCTCGCGCTCATGTCTGGCGGAGCACGGCGACCAGGAGACAGCCCCACGCGGCGATGAGGCAGAGTCCTCCGAGCGGGGTCACCGGACCGAGCCACGACGGCCCGCCGAGCGCCAGCCAGTAGAGGCTCCCGGAAAACAGGACGATCCCGGCGGTCATCAGCGCTCCGGCCAGCGACGCGGGCGAGCCCAGGTCCCGGGCCACCAGCGTCCCGACCGCCAGCAGGCCCAGCCCGTGGATCAGGTGGTAGCGGACCGCGGTCTCGAAGGTCTGGAGCGACCGGGCGTCAAGCCGGGGCGCCAAACCATGCGCGCCGAAGGCGCCGGCGACGACGCCAACCATCAGGGCGGCGGCGCCCACCGCAACCCAGGACATCCCGGACTGCGGTCAGCGCGCGGTCTGCCCCATCCGGAGCGGCCGCTGCGGGGTCATCGGCTCGTCCGGGTAGAGCGACGCGACCTGATCCGCGTAGCCGTTGAAGAGCGGGGTCGGGAAGTTGGCGCGGTTGTCCAGCCAGTAGGACTCCGCCTGGCTCCAGCGCGGATGCGGGATGTTCGGGTTGATGTTGGACAGGAACCCGTACTCGTGCTGCTGCATCTCCCAGAAGAACGGCGGCTGCCTTCGGGTCAGCTCCATCTTCACCACCGCCTTGGGGCCCTTGTAGCCGTACTTCCAGGGGATCGCCAGCCGGATCGGCGCACCGTGCTGGCGGACCAGCGGATCGCCGTAGATCCCGGTGACCACGAGCGCCAGCGGGTTCATGGCCTCGTCCATCCGGAGCGCCTCGTGGTACGGCCACGGGTACCAGTTGCTGGACGCCAGGCCCGGCATCTCCTCCGGCCGGTTCAGGGAGGTGAATGCCACGAACCGGGCATTGCTGTTTGGCTCCACCGCGTCCAGCAGCGCCGACAGCGGAAAGCCGGTCCACGGCACGTTCATCGCCCAACGCTCCACGCAGCGGAAGTGGTAGATGCGCTCCTCGTGCTCGAACTTGAGGAGATCGTCGAGATCGAAGGTACGCGGCTTGTTGCACTCGCCGGTTACCTCGACGGCCCAGGGAACGGGCTTGTAGTCGCCGGCGAGCTTCCAGACCGCGCCGCCGCGGCCGGCCAGGAACTCGTAGAAGTTGTTGTGCGAACCCGCGACCTCGCGCGCCGTCAGCTCCTTCCGCTCGATCATCTCGGGGATCTGGTAGGCCTCGTTCTTCTTCGCGGGAAACACGTCGGGCCGGGAATACGGGATCTCCAGCATCTCAGCGCCCTCGGCGTTCGTACCGCAGGCGAGGGTGTAGGGCCCGACCAGCGCGGCGCTTCCGAGCGCCTTCACGAGGGCCCGGCGGTTGAAGAAGACCTTGGGGTCGGTAACGGAACCCCCGACGGGGCTCCTTTCGTATCGAATCCGTTTCGAGGTCTTGACGAGATGGCTCATTGGTACGCTCCGCGGGCTCCCGGCCGACGTGCGGGAGCCGGTTCCCCAATGGTAGCCCGCCACCGGGCGCCGGTGTCTGCCGCCGGAGCCCCGGGCTCGCTTGGGTGTGCGCTACCCCCCGAAGAGACACGATGACCTGGAGTTTCTGGACTGCTGCCGCGGGAAAGCCGTCGGTCCGTCCGCTCGAGGACCTGACGGACCGCGAGGCGGGCCCCTGGACGGATCGCTCGCCGCCGGGCGGGCTTGGCGTCACGGGCTCGCTGGGCGGAGAGGACCGGCTGGGCTGGGTGGACCTGCCGCTCACCGCCAGCCGGGAACTGCCCGAGTACGTCCGGCTCCGCGACGAACTGCTCGCCGAGGGCTTCGAGCGCCTCGTGGTGGTGGCGATGGGCGGCTCCGCGCTCGCGCCCCGGGCACTCGTCTCGGGACTTCCCCGGGGACGCGGCCTCGTGGTGGATTTCCTCGACAGCCTCGCGCCGGAAGCGGTGCTCGAGTCGCTGCGGCCGGACCGCCAGCCCAGGACCGTCTTCCTGGTGGCGTCGAAATCGGGCACCACCGTGGAGACGCGCGCCCTCGAGGCCGTGATCTATGGCACGCTCCAGGGTGCCGGCGCGGTTCCCGGAAGGCAATTCCTCGCCATCACCGATCCCGGCACGCCGCTCCACCGGTGGGCCGACCGGGCCGGGTACCGGGCGCGGTTCGCCGGGAAGCCGGACGTGGGCGGCCGCTTCTCGGCCCTCAGCGCGTTCGGGCTGCTGCCGGCGGTCCTCGCCGGGTGCGGGTTGGAGGAGGAACTGGCGGGCGTCCGGCGGGTCCGCGAGGCGCTCGACGCGGGCCGCGCGGCGGCGGAGCCGGCCTTTCGGCTGGGCGCGGTGCTCGCCCGGCTGCGGGCGGAAGGCCGCTGGCAGGCGCACCTCACCGCGGCGCCGGGATGGGAAGGCGTGCTCCCCTGGCTGGAGCAGCTCTTCGCCGAGAGTACCGGGAAGGAGGGAACGGGGATCCTGCCCGTGATCTGCGAGTGGCCGCACCCCGAGCGCCTGGCGGACACGACGCTGGTGATCCACGTGGGTCCGGCGGAAACCGGGGACCGGGAGCGGCTCGAGGCGGGCGCCGCCGCCGGAGTCCCGGCGATCCTGTGCCCGCCGGACCCATCCGGGCGACTGGCCTTCCTTTTCCGCTGGCAGATCGCGGTCGCGGTCGCCGCCTTCCGGATGGGGATGGACCCCTACGACCAACCGGACGTCGAGGACACGAAGGCGGCCACCCGCCGCCTGTCGGCAAGTCCGGAGTCGGCTCCGCGGCCGCCGGAAGTCTCCGACTCGAAGATCCGGGATTTCCTCGCCGAGGCGGCGGCAGGGGGGCTTGCGGTGAACGCCTTCGGCCACCGGAGCCGTATGTCCGAAGGACTGGTCCACGCGCTCCAGCGGCAGCTCGCGGCGCGGTTCCGGGTGACCCCCGCGATCGGTTTCGGGTCGGGACTCCTGCACTCGCTCGGCCAGATCGAAAAGGGCGGACCCCCGGACCTGGCGGTCCTCATACTCACCTGGGATCCGGGACCGGACATCCTGATTCCGCCGAGCCCCGAGTTGCCGGCCGCGCTCGGCGGGCTCGGCACCGGCGCCCTTGCCCGCCTGCAGGCCGCCGCCGACTACGAGGAACTGAAGCGGCGCGGGCGCCGCGTTCTCTGGCTCGACGCCGCCCTGCCGGGCCTGGGCGGCCTCGCGGAACTCACGACGCGGCTGATCGCGCTGTCGGCCTGATGTCCGATCTGTGTTCCGCCGCCGCCGGTGAGCTGATCCGGCTCATCGCCAGCCGCGAGGCGTCCGCGGTGGAGGTCATGCGGGCCCACCTCGCCCGGATCGCGGACGCGAACCCGCGCCTGAACGCGATCGTCACCCTGCTGCCGGAAGAGACCCTGCTCGGCGAGGCGGAGAAGGCCGACGCGGCGGTGGCCGCGGGCGACCCGCTCGGGCCGCTCCATGGGTTGCCGGTTGCCCACAAGGACCTGACCCTGACGCGGGGCATCCGCACGACCTTCGGGTCGCCGATCTTCGCCGACTTCGTTCCCGAGGAGGACGCGCTGATCGTCGAACGGCTGCGGGCGGCGGGGGCCATCACCATCGGCAAGACGAACACGCCCGAGTTCGGCGCCGGTTCCCAGACGTTCAACGCGGTCTTCGGGCCCACCCGGAACCCGTGGGACGAGACGAAGACCTGCGGCGGCAGCAGCGGGGGCGCCGCCGTGGCGCTGGCATCGGGGATGGTTCCCATCGCGGACGGCAGCGACTACGGCGGCTCGCTGCGCAACCCGGCCAGTTTCTGCGGGGTGGTCGGGTTCCGGCCCTCGCCCGGACGGGTGCCGGTCTGGCCGGACGAGACCCCCTGGTTTCCGGTCCCGGTCCAGGGACCGATGGCGCGGAGCGCCGCCGACGCCGCCCTCATGCTGAGTGCGATTGCTGGGCCGGACCCCCGGGCGCCGCTCTCGCTTCCCGAACCGGGCGACGCTTTCCGGAGGCCGCTCGACCGGGACTTCGGGGGCGTCCGGGTTGCCTGGAGCACCGACTTCGGCGGCGTCCCGTTCGATCCGCGGGTGACGGCGGCGCTCGCCCCGGCTCGGGACCGGCTCGAGGCCATCGGTTGCGCGGTCGACGACGCGTCGCCGGACATGGACGGCGCAGCCGAGGCCTTCGACCGCTGGCGGGCGTGGTACTTCGAGCTCAATTGGGGGCCGCTGCTCGACCGCCACCGGGAATCCATGAAGGACACGGTCATCTGGAACATCGAGCAGGGCAGGGTGCTCGGCGCGCCGGACCTCGCCGAGGCTTCCCGCCGGTGGACGGCGCTGCTCCGCCGGGCGCGGACGTTCTTCGAGCGCTACGAGTTCCTGGCGCTGCCGGTATCCCAGGTGCCGCCCTTCGACATCGGCGTCGAGTTCCCGACGGAGATCGCCGGGGTCCCGATGCGCACGTACACGGACTGGATGGCGTCCTGTGCGTGGGTGTCGTTGCTCGGCTGTCCGGCGGTGTCCGTCCCCGCCGGCGAGACTCCCGAAGGGTTGCCCGTGGGCCTCCAGATCGTCGGCCGTCCACGGGACGATTTCGGGGCGCTCCAGCTCGCGCACGCGCTGGAGCGTCGCCCGTCCGCGCCGTCGCCAGGCTCCGCAGGGCTCCGGAAATGACGATGGCGCGCCAAACCTGGCGCGCCATGCGGTTTCGCGACGGGGGCCGGCAATCGCGGCCACCGCCGGCCGGGCGCCGGATCGGGTCCGGCGCCCCCTTCCGAGGGACCCGGCGGGTCAGTTCGATCCCGAACCGAGTTCGACGTGCACGCTCCAGCGGGTGAAACTCTGCCCGGCGGCGGCGAGTTGAACCGGGTTCGTCTGGCCGGCGTTCAAGGTGACCCGCGCGGTCGGACCGAGTTCGACCCCATTCGACAGGTGGATCTCGACCCGGACGTTCGCGATGGCCACCGCCGTCGTGTTCGTCACGGTGCCGGCGAAGGCCTGGGCCGCGGCGTCGTACTGCATGACCAGATCGACCCCGCTCCGGGTTTCGCGCGCGGTGTCGGCGAGCCCGTACTGCGTCCCGGACTCACCCGGCTCGCCGGACCCCGAGCTGCCCTCGCTTCCGGATTCATTCCCGGACTCCGGACCGTGCGCCTCGGGCACTGTGGGGCTCTCGCCGCAGGCCATGAGGCCCACGGAAAGCAGGACGACGAGGATCGCGCACGGAGGGGCGGCGAACGGCGTCCGGTTGAGGCCGAACCGCGCCGGGGCGGCAGTCTGGTCGTTTCTCATCGTGTTGCTCCTTTGGCCCGCCAGGGCGCTGTTGCTCCGGTTTTCGCAACGACCGTGCCAACCCGTGCGGAGCCGGGAAACCGTCGGTGCCGTGGGTTCGGTAGCCTTCACTTTCTGCCGTTTCGGCGCGGGAGGACCTGAGTCATGAAGCACGCCGTTCCTTTCTGGGTCGCTGCGGCGGCCCTTTTCGCGTTCGCCGCCTGTGGAACCCCTCCGCCCGCGGAAGACCCGCCGCCTCCGGGCGCCACCGCCCACCAGGGGGCGGCGTTCGAGATCACCGAGGTGCGTCCCGGCATCTGGCACGCGGTCGGCACGGGCGCCATGAACGTCGGCGCGAACGCGGCGATCGTGGACCTCGGCGAGTCGCTGCTGCTCGTGGACTCCCACATCACCCCGGCGGCGGCGTGGGTGCTTGTTCAGGAGCTTTCCCCGTTGACACCCAAGCCGGTCCGCTACGTGGTGAACACGCACTTCCACTTCGACCACATCCACGGGAACCAGGTCTTCGGCGACGACGTGGAGATCCTCGGCCACGAGGCCACCTACGACGTGGTCGCCGCCGGTGGCTCGAACTCCGGGACCGCCTGGGACGCGTTCGTGGGGACGCTCCCGGAACAGATTGCGACGCTCGAGAGCCGGCTGGAGGCCGCCGCGGAGGCCGACCGCGCCGAGATCGCGGACGCGCTGGCGAGGACCCAGGCGTACCAGGAAGCGACCGCGAGCATCACCCCGGTGCCGCCGACCATCACCCTGGAGCGCCGGATGACCCTGCATCGCGGCGGGCACGAGATCCAGTTGCTGTTCCTGGGGCGCGGGCACACCGCCGGGGACGTGGTGACGTTCCTCCCCGAGCAGAAGGTGCTCATCACCGGCGACCTGGTCACCTTCGGCCTGCCCTTCATGGGGGACGGATACCCCGAGTGGGGCGAGACGGTCCGCGGCTTCGCCGAGCTGGACTTCGACCTGGTGCTGCCGGGCCACGGCCCGCCCTTCGAGGACAAGGCGAAGCTCGAGTACCTCGCCGCCTACCTCGACGACTTCTGGGCCCAGGCCGAGGCGGCCCACGGCGAGGGCGTCTCCGCGGAGGAGGCGGCCGAGAGCATCGATCTCAGCGCCCACGCGGAGCACTTCCCGTCCGTCACCGGACCGGGAGCGCCGTTGATCGCGGTGGAACGCGCCTACCGCCTCTTCGACGCCCGCGCCCTGACCCCCGAACAGTAGGAGCGCTCGGAGCGCCGGCTTCCAGCCGGCATCGCGGCCCGGGAGGGCCTCGAAACCGCAGTCCCCTACGGCGCCCTGAACCCCGCCTCCCGGTGCGACCCGTCGCACAGCGGCCGGTTCTTCGAATGCCCGCACCGGCAGAGCTTCCCCTGGTCGAGGGTGACCCGCGCTCCCCCGCGGCCCGAGATGGTGAGGGGACCGCGGAAGGCCAGCGCGCCGTTCGGAAAGGGCGTGAAACGCACCGCAGCCGCCTCGTCGGCGACCGGCGCCGGCTCGGAGCCCGGGGTGACCGCGGCCTCGCAGCGGAATCCGACGCGTTCGTGCGACTGGTCGCAGAGGGGCTTGTTCTCCGAGTGTCCGCACCGGCAGAACGCGACCCGCGTGTCCTCCAAGACCTCCGCGCCCGGCGTCTCCTCGATCTCGAGGTTGCCGCGGACGTAGTACGGCCCATCCGGGGTGATGGAGGCGGAGTTCTTCTTCCGCGGTTCCTCGGGCAGGACGGTCGCGGCCGCGGCGGCGCCCTTCTCGACCTTCTGTTCGCTGGGCGGCGCCATGCGCAGCGCCCCGGTGGGACAGCCCAGCACGACTCGCTCGAGGCGTTTCGGATCGGCCTCGTCCGGGAGGATCCAAGGACGGCGCGAGACGTCGAACACCTGAGGCAGCCCGCGCACACAGACCTCGGAATGGATGCAGCGGTGGGTATCGAATGTCACCGAAGCCTGATTGCCCCGGTAGTGGCGCACCTGACTCTTCATTTCCCGAACTCTAGTCCGCCCGCCGCGCCTCCCGCAGCGCGTGGATGTGCTCGTACATGTACCAGACGCCGATGCTCCGGAACGGCCGCCAGCCGTCGCTGACCCGCGCGTATTCCGCGCGGGGCGCATCCGCCGGCAGCCCGTAGAGATCCCGCATCGCGAACAGCACCGCGGCATCCCCCGGCGCGAAGACGTCCGGCCGGTTCTGCGTGAAGATGAGGTGCATGTCGGCGGTCCAGTCGCCGATGCCCTTGACCGCCGTCAGCGCGGCGCGCACCGCGTCGTCTTCCATCGTTTCGAGTGTCCGGAGATCCAGCTCCCCGCTGTCGATGCGCGAGGCGAGGTCGCGCAGATAGGCAATCTTCTGCCGCGAAAGCCCGACCCGCCGGAGAGTCGTCTCCCGCCGCTTCAGGATGTCCCGCGGCCCCGGGGGCGCTCCCCGGGTCAGCGCCCAGAGACGCTTGTGGATCGAGCGGGCCGCCGCCGCCGAGATCTGCTGGGCCACGATCGCCCCCACCAGCGTCCCGAACACGTTGGGGCGGGGGACGAGGGTGCAGGGGCCGATTCGCCGGATCAGGGCGCGGAGGACCGGGTCACGATCGGACAGGTGGCGGGTCGCCGCGGACCAGTCGGGTTTCCCTTCATTGCCGGAGGCCCACGGCCCCTCCTCGGTGGTCATCGGCGGCGGAGTCTAAGCGCCGGGCGGTGCCATACTGCGGAAACATGTGCCGCCGCGGGACAGCCATCCTGATCCTGTTCGCTGCTCTCTGGACAGCCACCCCGGCGAACGGGTACCGGTTCTTCGCGCGCCACGGCGGCTTGTATCGGATCGCTTCCGTGGCGGGGGCGATCCGCTGGGACGCCTCGGCGTTTCCGCTGCGCTTCCGGCTCCTCGAGAACGGGAACCTTCCCGACATTCCGGGATTCGACGCCGCGCTCTGGCGTGAGAGTGCGGAACGCGGAATCCGCGCCTGGACCGAGATCGACACCGCCGATCTCGACATCGTGCTGGAGGAGGAGACGGTCGCGGCCGAGCAGGGCCGGATGAACGACGGGATCAACACGATCGGTTTCTCCTCGCTCGAAATCGTCGCCGGCGGGCCGTTTGCCACGGCGGACGTGCAGTACACCCGCGGCCGGGTGACCGGCTGTGACATCCACTTCAGCCCGGACTACCTCGAGGGCCGGTCGCTCGACGCTCCGACCGCGTTCGAAGAGCTCCTGGACTACCTCGCGCGGACGGTGATGCACGAGGTCGGGCACTGCCTCGGTCTCGCCCACAGCGCCATGAATCCCACGTGGCTCGCCCGGCCCGGCGCGGTGGAACGGCCGCCGGGGCACTTCCCGGACGGCGTCACCAGCCTCCAGCCCCACCCCCGGATGTCCTACGGGACCATCCGGACCGTCGTTCTGGAGCCGGATGACGCCGTGGGGGCGTCGCTGCTCTACCCGGCGCCGGGATTCGTCGAGTCCCGCGGTGCACTCACCGGCCGGGTCTTGCTGGCGAACGGTGAGCCGGCGCCCTTCGTCTACGTCCAGAGCGTCACCTACGCGGCGGACGGGGCGGTCTTCGGAGCGGGGGCGTTCACCGACTCGTGGGGCCAGTTCCTCCTGGAGGGTCTCGAACCCGGTTTCCGCCACTTCTGGATCCGCCCGCTGCACCAGGTCCTCGCCCACTCGTTCATCGCCGACGCGGCGGCCGCCGGCTCGCTGGAACTCCAGCACGAGCAGCGTTGGTTCGAGATCCGGCGCGGCGAAATCACCCGGACCCCGGACATCACGGTCCATCCGGCCCGCGACCGGCGGCGGGAGGCGGGTTCGTGAAGCGGCTCCGGGCTGGGCTGCTCCTGGCCCTTGTCGCCTTCGCCGGGTGCGGGGAGGATGCGCCGATCACGCCCGCTCCACTCCCGCCGCCGCTCGGGCCACCGCCCGAACCTCCCCCACCGTCACCGGCTCCGGACGCGATTCCGGTGGGTTTCGGGGGTGTTCTGCCCGCACCGGGAGGGGCCCTGACCCTCCACCCGGGAACGGAGTTCGTGGTTCCGGTGATGGTGGACGGAGACCTCGGCGAGGCGGTCGACAACCCCGCCTGGACCGGCATCCCGGTCCGGGTCGCGACCGACGCCCCGGCCGCGGTGCTGTCGGTCCCGGCCGGGTTGACGGTGGCAGCCCGGCGGGAACCCGATCTGCTCAGAATCCGCGCGCTCGAATCGGCGGAGGTAGCGCCGGAGGTCTACACCGTCCACCTCGAAGCGCCTCCGGAGGGCCTGCCGGAACTCCTCGGACTGTCGTTCCGGCTGGAGTCGGAGCCCGTCCGCCTCCGGCTGGTGGATCCCGGTCCCGCAGAACCGGCGGACTGCAGCCGCCTCGCGCTGGAGCCGAGGGGAGGGGTCCGCCGCGGCGATGGGGGCGCGCTGGGTCAGAACTGGTTCGGCGACCTCGGCAGAGACTTCCGGTCCGCGGACCTCGTGCTCCGGGCTCCGGGGACGGAGGCGGAACTCCGCCTGGTGGATGCCTATCAGCAGCTGCCCTACGGAGCCCTCGGCGACGCCTACAACATCGTCCCGGTGACGTTCGCGCACGGTCTCGATCTGGAGGAGACGGACGGCGGAATCGAGCAGACCCTCTCGCTCGCCTGGTTCGACGAACTGACGCTCCGCGCCGCCGTCCCCGGCTGCACCCCGGTCACGCTGCGCTGCGACGACCGCGGCCGCTGCCGAACGCGCTAGTTGGGCATCGGTCTCCCCGCATTTCACCCCTTCTCGGATCGGCGGTGCCGTGCTAAAATATGCGACCCAATTAGTCGGATTTAGGTTGCCTGACGGACCGCATGGTCCTGTTCATCGCTGCGCGCCGAGCGGAGCGAACTCCCCGGAGCCGGTCCGACGAACCCTCACCATGATCCGACTCTCCAAGAGCACCGACTACGCCCTCATGGCGCTGGCCGATCTTGCCCTACTTCCGGAAGGCCGAACCGTGAGCGCCCGGCGGGTCGCCGAAAGCCACAACCTGCCTCCCGAGCTCGCCGCCAAGGTGCTCCAGGGGCTCAAGAAGAGCGGGATCGTGGAGACCCGGCAGGGCATCCACGGCGGCTACCGCCTCGCCCGTCCGCCCGACGAGATCCCGATCACCGACGTGATCGAGTCGGTGGAGGGGCCGCTCGCGCTCGTCGAGTGCATGCTCGACGACGCCGCCTGCAGCCTCACCTCCACCTGCTGCGTGCGCACCCCGCTGACCCGGGTCCACGAGCGGGTCCTCGCCACGCTTGCCGACCTGACCCTGGCGCAGATCGTCGCGGACGCCGATCTTCCCGTCGCGCGCGCCAGCGGACCCCAACTTCCCGTCCTCCAGTAGTCCCATGCCTGAACCGCAACGAACGCTCGGCGCCGCCGAGGTCGAACAGCTCGTCGAGCGCGAGTACGCCTACGGCTTCGTCACCGACATCGAAACCGAGGTTGTCCCTCCGGGGCTTTCGGAGGACGTGATCCGGCTGATCTCGGAGAAGAAGGAAGAGCCGCAGTGGCTCCTCGACTGGCGGCTGAAGGCCTACGAAAGGTGGCAGAGGATGACCGAGCCGAACTGGGCGAAGGTCTCCTACCCGAAGATCGACTACGACGCGATCAGCTACTACGCCGCGCCGAAGAGTGCCGTCGAGGACGGCCCGAAAAGCCTCGACGACATCGACCCGGAGCTCCGCCGCACTTACGAGAAGCTCGGCATTCCGCTCGTCGAGCAGCAGCGGCTCGCCGGCGTCGCGGTGGACGCGGTCTTCGACAGCGTCTCGGTCGCCACCACCTTCAAGGAGAAGCTCGCCGAACTCGGCGTCATCTTCTGCAGCTTCTCGGAGGCCGTGAAGGAGCACCCCGAGCTCGTCAGGAAGTACCTGGGCACGGTGGTTCCCCTCACCGACAACTTCTTCGCGAGCCTCAACTCGGCGGTCTTTTCGGACGGCTCGTTCGTCTACGTCCCGAAGGGCGTCCGCTGCCCGATGGAACTGTCCACCTACTTCCGGATCAACGCCTCGGAGACCGGGCAGTTCGAACGGACCCTGATCATCGCCGACGAGGGCAGCTACGTCAGCTATCTCGAGGGATGCACCGCGCCCATGCGCGACGAGAACCAGCTCCACGCCGCGGTCGTGGAACTCGTCGCCCTCGAGGACGCCCGCATCAAGTACTCGACGGTCCAGAACTGGTACCCCGGCGACAAGAACGGGGTGGGCGGCATCTACAACTTCGTGACGAAGCGCGGGAAGTGCGCCGGCGCCCGCTCGCACATCTCCTGGACCCAGGTCGAGACCGGCTCCGCCATCACCTGGAAGTACCCGAGCTGCATCCTGCTCGGCGACGACTCGATCGGCGAGTTCTACTCGGTGGCGCTCACCGCGAACCGCCAGCAGGCCGACACCGGGACCAAGATGATCCACATCGGCCGGAACACGAAGAGCACGATCATCTCGAAGGGCATTTCGGCGGGCCACGGCCAGAACACCTACCGGGGCCAGGTGAAGGTGCTCCCGGGCGCCTCGAACGCCCGCAACTTCTCGCAGTGCGACTCGCTGCTCATCGGGCCCGATTCGGGAGCGCACACGGTTCCCTACATCGACGTGGCGAACCCCGAGGCCCAGCTCGAACACGAGGCGTCCACCTCCCGCATCGGAGAGGACCAGCTCTTCTACTGCCGCCAGCGCGGCATCGACCCGGAGGAAGCCGTGTCGCTGATCGTGAACGGGTTCGCCCGCGACGTGCTCTCGGAACTCCCGATGGAGTTCGCGGTGGAGGCCCAGAAACTGCTCGGCGTGAGCCTCGAAGGAGCCGTGGGATGACGCCCCTCCTCGAAATCTGCGGCCTGCACGTCGAGGTCGAGGGCCGCGAGATCCTGCGCGGCCTCGATCTCGAGATCCCGCTGGGCGAGACCCACGCGGTGATGGGGCCGAACGGCTCGGGGAAGAGCACCCTGGCGCACGTGATCGCGGGCCGCGAGGGCTACGAGATCACGAAGGGCATCATCCGTTACGGGGGCGAGGACGTCTTGGAGCTGGAGCCCGAGGAACGCGCCCGCAAGGGCGTCTTCCTCGCCTTCCAGTACCCGGTCGAGATCCCCGGGGTGAACAACACCTACTTCCTGAAGGCGGCGGTCAACGAGATCCGGAAGCACCGCGGCCAGCCCGAACTCGACGCGGTGGACTTCCTGGGCCTGATGCGCGACCGGGTGAAACTGCTCGACTTCGACGAGGACCTCATCAAGCGGCCGGTGAACGAGGGCTTTTCAGGCGGGGAGAAGAAGCGGAACGAGATCCTCCAGATGACCGTCCTCGAGCCCACCCTCGCGGTGCTCGACGAGACCGATTCCGGGCTCGACATCGACGCCCTCCGGATCGTCGCCGAGGGCGTGAACCGGATGCGCTCGCCCGAGCGGTCCTTCCTGGTGATCACGCACTACCAGCGCCTCCTGAACCACATCGTTCCCGACCGGGTGCACGTCCTCCAGGAGGGCCGGATCGTGGAGTCGGGCGGCAGCGATCTCGCGCTCCGGCTCGAGGCGGAGGGCTACGGCAAGGCGGCGGCCGTCACGGCTTGAAGCGATGAGGGAGACGGCCGCGGTCGAGGCGCACTACCGCGACGAGATCCCCGTCCGCCAGGGCGACCCGTTCGCCGTCCGCCGGACCGAGGCGGTCCGGGAGTTCTTCCGGGCCGGGGGATTTCCGACCGCGACGCGCGAGGACTGGCGGTTCTCGGACCTGGACGGGCTCGGGCGGACCGCCTACCGCCGGTACTCCGACGTTCCCACGCTGGTGCCCCCCAAGACCGACGAACTGCCGGAGTGGGTCGGCGACTTCGGTTGCCGGGTCCTGCTGTCGGAAGGGCATCCGCTGAACGCCGACGAGTTCCAGAACCGGGACGGGCTTGAGGTCGGGAACCTGCCGTCGGTCCCGGCGGCGGACGAGCGGCACGACTGGGGTTTCGTGGCTCCGGGGGAGGAGCCCGGCGGCACCGAGGCGGACCTGGACGCTCCGCTTCGCCACCCCCTCGAGATCCTGAACGCGGGGCTCTTCGAGTGCGGGTTCCGGGTCCGCGTCGGGCGGAGCCAGGACGCCGGGCCGATCCTCCTCTATTCGCTCCGGCACGACGTCGGCCACCCGGCCATGCTCCACCCCCGCTCGGTCATCGAGCTCGCCCCCGGCAGCCGGCTGACCGTGGTGGAGGCCCACGACGGCGTGTCGGAGACCGCCGGCTGGACCAACCCGAGCACCCTCTGCCGCCTGGGCGAGAACGCCGAACTGTTCTACGTCCGCGTCGAACTCGAGAGCGGGAACATCGCGCACACCGGCCGGGTCACCTTCCAGCTCGCCCGGAACGCGCGGGTCCATTCGACGGTCCTGTCGCTCACCGGGGGGAAGTCCCGTACGGACACGGCGGCGATCCTCACCGAGGAGGGCGCCGAAGTGGACCTCGAGGGTCTCTTCCTCGGGGTGGGTGCCGCAAAGGCCGACCAGCACACGCTCGCCATCCACGCCGCCCGGCACACCACGAGCCGCCAGCTCTTCAAGAACGTGCTCTCCGACGAGGCGGTTGCCGTGTTCGACGGCAAGGTGGTGGTGGCCCCCGGCGCGATCGGCACCGATGCGAGCCAGGCGAACCGCAATCTCCTCCTCTCGCAGAAGGCGGCGGTGCACACCCGGCCCCGCCTGGAGATCAACGCGGACGACGTGAAGTGCGCCCACGGCGCCGCCATCGGCCGGCTGGACGAGGACGCGCTCTTCTACCTGCGCTCCCGCGGGCTCGGGAGGATGGACTCCCACGAGATCCTGGTCCGGGGTTTCGCCGGCGAGGTGGTCGAGAAGGTGCCGGTGGCGGCGGTTCGCGGCCTCGCGAAAGAAGGCCTGACCCGCGTCCGGGAGAGCCGGAGTTTCGCCGCATGATCTCTGCGCCCGCCTACGACCTCGAGAAGGTCCGCGCCGACTTCCCCATCCTGTCCGAGGAGGTCCGCGGCCAGCGGATCGCCTACCTCGACAACGCCGCGAGTTCCCAGAAGCCGCGCGCGGTGCTCGACGCCGTGGACCACGTCTACGAGACCGGCTACGCCAACATCCACCGCGGCGTCCACGTCCTCTCGGAACGGGCCACCGAGCACTACGAGCGCTCGCGGCGGCGGATGGCGAAGTTCATCGGCGCGCAGTCGGCCGACGAGGTGATCTTCGTCCGCGGCACCACCGAGGGCCTGAACCTCGTGGCCTCCTCGCTCGGCCGTTACGCCCTCCACGAGGGAGACGAGGTGCTCCTCACCGGGATGGAGCATCACTCCAACATCGTGCCCTGGCAGATGGTCGCCGACCTGACCGGCGCGAAGGTGCTGGCGGCGCCGGTCACCGACCGGGGCGAGCTCGACATGGACGGTTTCGCCGCGCTGCTGAGCGACCGGACCCGCATCGTCTCGGTGGTCCACGTCTCGAACGCCCTCGGCACCGTGAACCCGGTGGACGAGATCGCCCGGCTGGCGAAGGAACGCGGGGCGTACCTGGTGCTCGACGGCGCCCAGGCCGCTCCTCATCTCAAGCTCGACGTGCAGGCGCTCGGGTGCGACTTCTACTGCCTCTCCGGCCACAAGATGTACGGGCCCTCGGGCATCGGGGTCCTCTGGGGGAAAAAGCGCCTGCTCGAGGCGATCCCTCCCTACCAGGGCGGCGGCGAGATGATCCGGACGGTCAGTTTCGAGGGCACCACCTACGCCGAGCCGCCGGCGAAGTTCGAGGCGGGGACGCCCAACATCGCCGGCCCGGTGGGGCTCGCGGCGGCCGCCGACTACCTCGACGGTCTCGGGATCCCGGAGGTCGCGGAACACGAGGCGCGGGTCCGCGAGTACGCGGAGTCGCGGCTCGCCGAAGTCCCGGGCCTCCGGGTGGTGGGAACGGCGCGGGAGAAAGCCGCGGTGGTCTCCTTCGTGGTGGACGGCGTCCATCCGCACGACCTCGGCACCGTGCTCGACCAGGAAGGCGTCGCGGTGCGCACCGGCCACCACTGCACCCAGCCGCTCATGGAGCGCTTCGGGGTGCCGGCGACGGCGCGCGCTTCCTTCGGCCTCTACAACACCGAGGCCGAGGTGGACCGCCTCGCGGCCGGGCTCCGCACCGCGCTCGAGCTCTTCCGCCCGTGAACGACGCGCTCCGCGATCTCTACCGGGAGGTGATCCTCGACCACAGCCGGCGGCCCCGGAACTACGGCGCGATGGACGCAGCGAACCGGCAGTCCGACGGCTTCAACCCGCTCTGCGGCGACCGGCTGCGGCTGTTCCTGCTGGTGGAGGACGGCGCCGTCCGGCAGGCGTCCTTCGTGGGCGACGGCTGCGCGATCTCCACGGCGTCGGCGTCGCTGCTGACCGAAGCCGCGCGCGGACTTCCGGAGGAGGAGGCGCTCCAGCTCGTCGAGAACTTCCGGGGCATGGTCTCCGGGGAGGGCGAGCCCGACGGGGCGTCCCTCGGCAAGCTGACCGTGTTCGCCGGCGTGCGCGACTACCCGACGCGCGTGAAGTGCGCGACGCTCGCCTGGCACACCCTGCGGGCGGCCATCGAGCAGTCCGGGGAAACCGTAAAGACGGAGTAATGACATGACCCAAGAAGCCGCAAACGGGAACGGGCTCCGCGACCAGGTCGTGGACGTCCTGAAGACCTGCTACGACCCCGAGATCCCGGTGGACATCTACGAACTCGGCCTCATCTACAAGATCGACGTGGACGACGGGGGCAAGGTGGCGGTGGACATGACGCTCACCTCGCCCGCCTGTCCGGTCGCGGGCACCCTGCCTCCCGAGGTGGAGGCGAAGATCAGCCGCCTCGAAGGCGTCTCGAACGTGCGCGTGGACCTGGTCTGGGATCCCCCGTGGAACCCGGACCGGATGTCCGAAGCCGCCAAGCTGAAACTGGGTTTTCTCTAGACGATGACAGCGACCGTGAGTGATTCGGCTCTCACGGAGCGTCGTCCGCGCCCTCCACCGCCCGCGATCTCCGCACTCCGTTGACGACGATCTTCGGGAGTCCCGTTTCCTCCAGCCGCCGGTTCAGGCGGGGCAGACGGTCGCCGAGCATCCGCTCGAGGACATCCAGGCGCCCCTCCAGCTCCGCCGACAGCTCGTCGAACACCGCCTGGTAGGCGGTGATGGGCGTGCCGTCACCCCGCTCCAGGTGGCTGCGCAGGCCGGTCAGGCGATCGTTCAGCTTGATGGGGAAGGCGATCTTGTCCTTCGGGCTCTGGTTCTGTAACTGGTAGAGCTCTCCCGCGACCGCCTCGATCCCGGCCGCGAAGCGGGACACGAGGTCCCTGAGGTCGGCGTCATCGGCCTCCGCGAGGATGGCGTCGGCCTGGGAGCGGAGGTCGCGCGCCAGCAGCACGCCCTCGTTCGCCCGGCTCTCCGCCTCGCGGATCGCCATGGCGAGGCGGAACTGATCGGTGAACGCGGTGGCGGGGATGTCGCCGAGCCTCGGATCCGGGAGCACGTCGAAGGCCGCCTCCCGCGTCCTGCCGCCGGTGGTGAGCCGCGCCCGGTAGCGGCCTGGCGGCGCCCACGGTCCCACCGCCGGGTTGCCGCCCTCCAGGACGATGCCCTCGAAGGTCGTCGCGCCGGGATAGCGGAGGTTCCACCGGGTCCGGTGGGCGCCCGCGGCCACGGTATCGTCGATGAGGGTTCGCACGTGCCCGCCGTCGTCCGCGAGGATCTCGAGTCTCGCGTTCCCGGCCCGGTTCAGCCGGAAGTCGATGACTGCGGGGACTGATCGGCGGATCGCGTCGGCCGGCTGGAAGAGATGGGCGTCGGCGTCGGCGAGCTCCGCCTCCACCTGCCGGAGCGTCGCGATGTCGTCGAGCACCCAGAAGGAACGCCCGTGCGTGCTGATCACGAGGTCGCGCTCCTCGACCGCAAGCCCCGTGACCGGCGTGTCGGGAAGCCCGAAGGACAGGTCGCTCCAGTGCGCGCCGCCATCGAAGGACACGAACACGCCGTGCTCGGTACCCGCGTAGAGGAGTCCCGCCCGCTCCGGATCTTCCCGGACCACGCGCACGAAGGAGCCAGCGGGGATGCCGTCGCTGATCCGGGTCCAGGTCGCGCCGTAATCGTCGGTTCTCCAGGCGTACGGCGCACGGTCGTCCATCTCGTACCGGATGCCGGCCACGAGCGCGCCCGCCGCGTGGTGCGGCGACACCTCGACGGTCATGACGCGCGTGTGCGGGGGCATGTCGGGGGGCGTCACGTTGCGCCAAGTGGCGCCGCCGTCGCGCGACAGGTGCACGAGGCCATCGTCCGACCCGGTCCAGATCGTGTTCGGGTCATGCGGCGACGGCGTGATCGCGTACAGCGTGCCGTAGATCTCCGGGCCGTCCTGGTCCAGGACGATGGGGCCGCCGGAGTCGTCGAGCGTCTCCGGCTCGGCACGCGTGAGATCGGGGCTCACCCTCTCCCAGGACCTGCCCTCGTCCAGCGACCTCCACAGGTGCTGCGATCCGGCGTACAGCGCGTGCGGCGGCTGGGGCGCCACGGCGATGGGATAGGTCCAGTTCCATCGCTCGGGCATGTCGCGGGCGGGTTCGCCCATGACGATGCGCGGCCAGGGCTGGACATCGGTGACCAGGCCGGTCCCCCGGTCATAGCGGGTGAGGGTGTTGGTCGCTCCCGCGTAGAAGATGTCGGGATCGGCCGGGTGTTGCGCGATGTAGCCCATTTCACCTCCGCCCACCGCGTACATCCATTCCGCGCTCGAGCTGCGCGGGTTGCGCAGGTGCGTCGGCTCGGACGCCACGCACGCCGTCGAGTTGTCCTGCTGCGCGCCGCAGACGTGATAGGGGAAGTCCGAAGTGGTCGTCAGGCGATAGATCTGGGCCGTCGGGTATCGCATCGAGGTCCACGTCCGCCCCCCGTTCACCGTCACCACCCCGCCCCCGTCGTTCCCGTTGATCATGCGCAGGGGGTTCGTGGGGTCGATCCACAGGTCGTGGTGGTCGGCGTGGGTCTCGGGCACGCTCTCGAGCGTCTTTCCGCCATCGGTCGACCGCATGAGCCGGAAGTTGAGGATGTAGAGCGTGTCGCGGTCGACCGGGTCGGCCTCCAGGCGTTGAAAGTAGAAGGCGCGCTGCCAGATGTCGCGGTGGCCGTTGATGAACTCCCACGAACGGCCTCCGTCGTCGGACCGGTAGAGCCCGCCCCGCTCGGCTTCGAGGTTTGCCCACACCCGGTTCGGATCCGCGCCGGAGACGGTGACCGTGATCTTGCCGAGCACCCCCTCCGGGAGGCCCGGATGGCGCGTGACCTCGCTCCACGTGTCGCCCCCGTCGGTGGACTTGAAGATCCCCGACCCGGGGCCGCCACTCCAGAGGTGCCAGGGCCTGCGAACCACCTGCCACAGGGTCGCGTACAGCACGTTCGGATCGGTCGGATCCATGGCCAGGTCGACCGCCCCCGTGCGTTCGTCGCGGAAGAGCACCTTCTCCCAGGTCCGGCCCCCGTCGCTGGTGCGGTAGACCCCGCGCTCGGGATTGGGCCCGAAGGGATGCCCGAGCGCCGCGACGTACAAGCGATCGGGGTCGGTGGGATGGATGCGGATGCGTCCGATGGCGTGGGTTTCGGCGAGGCCGAGGTGGCGCCAGCTCGTCCCGCCATCGTCCGAGCGATAGACACCGTCCCCCTGGAGGACGTTGGCGCGCAACTGGACCTCTCCCATGCCGATGTAGACGATGTCGGGGTCGGA